>CAJTZN010000117.1 GCA_910584065.1 uncultured Eubacterium sp. | reverse complement strand
CATACAGCCCACCTGATTCTCCGGATCGATCTCATGGGCCAGTTTTGTGGCCAGGGCGGAAGCCACCAGTTCATGATGGGCCGCGCGGTATTTGGACTGCTCGATATCTTCCCCTTCTTCAAAGAGAATACCGGCCGCCATAAAGGGCAGGTGCAAAATCATGTTGATCTCATTAAAGGTCAGCCAGTAGCGGACTTTTCCTCTATAACGCTTAAAAATCGTCTCGCAGTATCTCAGATAATATCCGATCATCTCACGGCTTTTCCAGGAACCGAACTTCTTCGTGCAGGCTATCGGAGCGTCAAAATGAACAATGGTCACAATCGGTTCAATCCCGAACCTGCGGCACTCGTCAAACAGTTCCTCATAGAAGCGAAGCCCCGCCTCATTGGGTTCTTCGTCATAACCGTTGGGATAGATCCTGCTCCACGCGATGGACAGACGGTAACATTTGAATCCCATCTCTGCAAAAAGAGCAATATCCTCTTTAAAATGGTGATACATGTCGATCGCTTCATGGGCCGGATAGCGGTATCCTTCTTCAAATTCCAGCATCCTGCGTGTTCCTTCCATGACCGACCGACGATCGGGACCTGCCGGAATCAGATCCACATTGGCAAGTCCTCTTCCGTCCGTGTCATACGCGCCTTCGCACTGATTGGCAGCCGTGGCGCCGCCCCATAAAAAGCCTTCCGGTAATCTTCCCATAATTTTCCCTCCCTTAAATGATTGAAATCAAATCCTCGCCTGCTTTGACTTCTCTGTCCGTTTCGCCTGAAATATCCGCAAAATCGGTATAGTTGGTGACCAGCACCGGTGTCGTCGTATCATAACCGGCTTCTTTGATCTTCTCCAGATCAAACTCCAAGAGCAAATCCCCTTTATGTACTTTTGCGCCGGTCTCCACTTTCGGATGAAAATATTTTCCCTCCAGTTTTACCGTATCCATACCAATATGAAGCAGCAGTTCCGCTTTGTTCGATGCCGTAATGCCGATGGCGTGGCCGGTGGGGAACAGCGTCGTGATC
>CAJTZN010000116.1 GCA_910584065.1 uncultured Eubacterium sp. | reverse complement strand
TTCCCCTTCCTGCGACTCCGGTATCAATTCCTCCACGACCACGTAAATCATCGCTCCCGCCGCAAACGCCAGCAAGTAAGACAGCACCAGCGACACTAACTGTGTCAAAAGGAGCGTGAAAAACGCCGCGATCGGCTCAGTGACTCCCGAAGCCGTCCCATAGAGGAACGCCCTCTTGCGACTCATTCCCCGGCTCGTAAGCGGCATGGAAATAATCGCCCCCTCCGGGAAATTTTGTACGGCGATGCCAATCGCCAGGGCGAAGCACCCGGCAAGCGGAATCCACTCGTTTCCGGCCAGCAGTCCGGCAAACATCACGCCTACCACCATCCCCTCCGGGATATTGTGAAGCGTGACGGCCAGAATCAGCATCCGGTTCGTCTTCAGTTCCCCTTTTCTCCCTTCCTTTTTCTTTGTCAGACGCATCGTCAGCGCGTCCAACGCCATCAAGAACACCACGCCCAGAAAAAAGCCGACCGTCGCCGGAACCCATGCGATTTTCCCCTGTTCCCGCGCCATGTCGATGGACGGTAATAACAAGGACCAAACGGACGCCGCGATCATCACCCCCGCCGCGAACCCGAGCAGCGTCTTCTGCAGCCGCAAGTCCATCTCCTTTTTAAGGAAAAAGACCATGGCCGCGCCCAGCGTGGTTCCGGCAAACGGAATCATGATACCGGCAAAAACATCCATATTCATGTCACATCATCCTGATTTCTATTTTTTTCATCGTATTATCATATGCCGTTTCCCGATTTTCGTAACCTTGCTGCAATTTGGTGCCGTGCCGGCGCGGACTGAATTTTTATCACTTTTCACGGGGGCTGCCCAAACGGCTGCAAAACCACTTTTTCATCTTTTTTACGATTTATCTTTTTTTTAGTTGTTACATTCGCATCTTTCGTGTATAATGGAATTATGAATTTTGAGCTGAGAGGTTTACTTGGAAACTCAAAACTACATCTACTTACATAAAGGAGAGATTCACTATGGTAAATTTAATCACAGGGCCTAAAGGAAGCGGGAAGACACAGC
>CAJTZN010000115.1 GCA_910584065.1 uncultured Eubacterium sp. | reverse complement strand
GCCGTTATATCGTGGGTGACACCACCGTGGAGAAGAGTAAGTTTGACGAGAGGCAGAAGGATTTTGAGTGGATTTATAAGTTGGACATACTCGCGGGAGCCACGGACGACGGGGTGATGACATTTGACGAGATGCGGTAGAAAAAGCTGAATATAAATTGTGTTGCGAAAGTCAGGAGGAGCCTATGAAAAACGGCAGGAAATTCATCACTATTATTTTATGTGTATTTTTAGCGGCGGTGCTTTGCCTTTCCGCATGTAAAAAGGCGGACGACGCACCAGAGGACGACAAGAAAACGCAGGAGCAGGCGGAGAAGGCCGAAAAAGAGAAAGAGGAAGATAAGGATAGTGACGGCGAGGATGAGGATGGGAAGGAGCAGGAGGAATCAGGGGAAGAAAATAAGGATGCAAAAAAATCGGACATCCCATCGCCATCTGTTTGCGGTAAGCTTTTCGTCTCCGGCACACAGCTCGTGGACGAGAATGGCGAGGCCGTGCAGCTAAGAGGTCTAAGCACGCATGGGATGGCGTGGTTTCCGCAGTATGTCAACGAGGCACTTTTTACCGAGTTCCGCGAAGAATGGAAGGCGAACGTCATCCGCCTTGCCATGTACACGGCGGAGTCGGGCGGATATTGCACGGACGGGGACAAGGAAAATTTAAAAAATTTGATTCGAAACGGTGTGGAATACGCGACGAAGCATGATATGTACGTGATTGTGGACTGGCACATTTTGTCCGACAACAATCCGAACATGCACAAGGCGGAGGCCATTGATTTCTTTACGCAAATGACGAAGGAATTTTCCGACCATGACAACGTGATTTATGAGATTTGTAACGAGCCGAACGGCGGCACGTCCTGGGCGGAGATAAAGGCTTACGCGCAGGAAGTCATACCGGTCATTCGTGCCAATGCGCCCGACGCGGTGATTTTAGTGGGGACGCCGAACTGGTCGCAGTACGTGAACGAGGCGGCCGCGGATCCCATTACCGGATATGATAACATCATGTACACCTTGCATTTTTATGCGGCGA
>CAJTZN010000114.1 GCA_910584065.1 uncultured Eubacterium sp. | reverse complement strand
AGAATATTTTCCTCCCCCTCCCGGCCCTGGTACAAGTAACAGCTATAATCGCCCGTGAACAATTCCGGGGGGCTTTCGATTTTCGCACCCTGGGCTTTGAAGTGTTCGTAAATATCCATATCGGCCTGGACGTAAACCGGGTTCCGCAGGAGCTGCGCCACAAATCCCCGTTTCAGCGTTTTCCCGTACACTTGAATTTCATTCTCGGTGAAATACCGGGTAATATCGCCGTAGGAGGTTTCGGGCTCCGCGTACATTTCATACATCAATTCGGCGTATTCCATCTCGGCGGTTTCAATCAGCCGCTTTGTTTTGATACCGTCCATCACGATGGGCTCCGTGTCAAAACCGTATGGAGCGCGGCCCCGCATATAGTAGCCCTTGGCACACCGGGAATAAAAAGCATCCGTCACGCGCATCTGGATGCTTTCCCGTTCCAGTTGGGCGAACACGATGCAGATATTGAGCATCGCCCGGCCCATCGGGGTTGACGTGTCAAACTTTTCGGTGCAGGAAACAAATTCCACGTTGAACTGCTTGAACAACTCCATCAGCTTTGCGAAATCCACGATGGAGCGGCTGATCCTGTCCAGACGGTAGACAATCACCCGCCGGATAAGCCCGGTTCTGATGTCTTTCAAGAGCCGCTGGAAATCGGGCCGTTCAATGTTTTTGCCGGAGTATCCTTTGTCCTTGTATTCTTTCGCCTCACCGCCCTTTAACTCGTAACGGCAAAATTCAAATTGACTTTCAATAGAAATGCTGTCCTTTTTGTCAATCGACTGCCGCCCATAAATCGCATCTATTCTACTATCCATAATTAGCTCCCTTCCGTTAAACGGGAGCCAACCTACAATTATATTATACCTCGGGCGGCCCCATATCACAAGGATGTCGATGGGTTACACACGCTGTCCGGCGTACTTGCTGAACACGTCAAACAGCTTTTGTTCTACCTCGCGTTTGCGCTTTTCCCGTTCCTTTGGGGGGAGAATGGGGGTGAGATTTTTGATGGTGATTGTCCGCTCTCCCATAACAACGGTTGT
>CAJTZN010000113.1 GCA_910584065.1 uncultured Eubacterium sp. | reverse complement strand
ACGGCAATTATGTGATCGCCCGTGTCAGTCCGGCCTATCAGAGCGGCGCATTAACGGACAATCCCGCCATGCTGATTTCCGGCATCATTGGTGTTGCACTGATTATTGTAACCGGGTACTTGATTATCTACAATATTTTCCAGATTTCCGTCATTCAGGATATTCAGTCCTACGGACAACTGAAAACGCTGGGGACAACAAAGCGGCAGATCAAACGGCTTATCAACCGGCAGGCGCTCCGGCTGTCCCTGGTTGGTATTCCCATCGGCCTGCTGGCGGGCTTCTTCATTGGCCGGGCCTTGGTGCCTTTCCTGATGAACGGAACGAGTTATACCGCGGACGCCGGTATTAAGGTAACGGTAAACCCTCTGATTTTCATTGGTTCCGCCACTTTTGCCCTTTTTGCTGTCTTTGTCAGCGTCCGCAAGCCTGCGAAGATTGCCGGTACGGTTTCGGCAATCGAGGCCATCCGCTACACGGAAAATGATACGGCAGCGTTTGGAAAGCGCAGGGCCAAGGACAAAAATTCGACCCACGGCGCGAAGCTCCACTTTATGGCACTGGCAAACCTGGGCCGCAACCGTAAGCGTACTGTGCTGGTGATCGTGTCCATGACATTGAGCTTGGTGCTGTTCAACACGATATTCACCCTGTCCAGCGGTTTTGATATTGACAAGTATATCGCTAAATTTTTAGATACGGACTTCGTGATCTCTACCGCAAGCTATTTTCAGTTCCAATTTGAGAAAAGCGAAAGCGACCTTTCGGAGAGCTTTATCGAAGCTGTCAAGCAAAATGATAGTTTTGAGGACGGCGGCAGGCTCTATACCTCCCGTATGCTGGAAGAACCGTTTTCCACGGAACACAATGCCTTTTCCAGCTATAACAAAGACCAGAATGGAAATTCTTTTGTGGGCGTGTATGGCGCGGACGATTTTCTGTTAAACGGCATGGAGGCCGTAGAGGGAAGTATTGACCTGGAAAAGCTGAAAACGGGACAGTATATTCTTTTGAGCGTGGATTGCAACGATGATGGAACGGTCATTGAGAACCCCAATATCAGCGTGGGTGATACAGTACGGATCAACCATCTGAAAGCGG
>CAJTZN010000112.1 GCA_910584065.1 uncultured Eubacterium sp. | reverse complement strand
TGCCGAAATGATGGAAGAAATATCAGAAACAATGTTTCTTGTGGAAGAAGAGGACAATGATGATGGGGGAACACCATCTGCTACAGAAAATGAAACAGACGACGAGCCAGAAAACCGCGGCACGCTGATCATTGATGCAAGCTGTGTGCCGGCCGATATCGCGTATCCTACCGATCTGGAACTATGCGACAGGGCGAGGAAATGGACGGAGACCATACTGGACCATTACTGGAAGGAATGCGGGCCGGTCAGAGAAAACGGAACAAAGCCGCGCACTTACCGGAAGACAGCAAGGAAGAGATTCCTGAATGTGAACAAACGGAGGAAAAAGACCACAAAAAAGATACGAAAAGAAATAAGATTCCAGCTGAACTGTATCAGGCGGAATCTTGGATATATCAGGAAATATGAGGATGAGTATGGAACCGCCATCCTGCACAGGATAGAAGCCGAACGGCTGCAGACGGTAAAAATATTTGAAGGACAGCAGAGGTACATGCTGGAAAACAAGGTCCACAGTGTGGAGGACAGGATCGTGAGTTTATCCCAGCCGTGGATACGGCCGATCGTGCGCGGCAAGTCAAAAGCACCAACGGAATTCGGGGCGAAGATATCGATATCCGTAGTAAACGGATACACCTTTGTGGACAGGATCAGCTTTGATGCATATAACGAAGGAGAGTATGAAGAGTTCAAAGCCGTAGTGGAAAAATACTATGAGAGGTTCGGGTATTATCCGGAGAGGATACTGGCAGATAAAATATACAGGAGCAGGAAAAACAGGGGATTGTGCAAAAAACTTGGCATAAAACTATCCGGGCCGAAACTAGGTAGACCGGGTAAAAACCGGAAGGAAGAAATACGACAGGAGTTAAGAGAGACCGGGGAAAGGAACGCGGTAGAAGGAAAATTTGGAAACGGGAAGAGAAAACTCGGGTTAAACCTTATCATGGCCAAACTGAAGGAGACGGCAGAGAATATGATATGGATGGACATATTTGTTCTCAACATGGAACATTACATGAGGACATGTATTGTTTTATGTTGCGCAATTTTAGAAATGCTAAAATTTGTTTCCCTGAAAAATGAGAGAAAGAGAATGGACTTGCTTGTGGTGACCTTGTAAGGTACTGGGTTGTATTATTCAGCAAGCCCTA
>CAJTZN010000111.1 GCA_910584065.1 uncultured Eubacterium sp. | reverse complement strand
CGAAAGAGCTTGACGCATCGGAGATTGAGGTGCGTATCGGCGCAACATGGATTTCACCAAAATATATCGAGGACTTCATGCGTGAAACCTTTGAAACGCCGGAGTACCTCTTTGACCGCAACACAATGGGCGTACTGTATTCCAATGTCACCGGGCAGTGGAACGTGAAGGGGAAAAACGCAGACCGGGGAAATGCCCTTGTCAACATGACTTACGGAACGGGACGGGCAAACGCCTATAAGATTCTGGAGGATTCCTTAAATTTGCGTGACACCCGTATTTTTGACATTGTGACGGAGGACGGGAAGGAAAAAAGAGTCCTCAACAAAAAAGAAACAACGCTGGCAAGCCAGAAACAGGAAGCAATCCGGGAAGCCTTTAAGGACTGGGTATTCCGAGATCCGGAGCGCAGGCAGGATTTATGCGCAAAATATAATGAGCTTTTCAATTCCACCAGACCGAGGGAATATGACGGTTCGCACTTAAAATTCCCCGGCATGACGCCGGACATTGTACTCAGACCGCACCAGCTTAACGCTGTGGCGCATCAGTTATACGGGGACAATACGCTGCTTGCCCATTGTGTGGGTGCGGGAAAGACCTTTGAAATGATTGCGGCGGCAATGGAAAATAAAAGATTGGGATTGTGCCAAAAGAGCTTATTTGTTGTTCCGAACCATTTGACGGAGCAGTGGGCGAGTGACTTTCTGCGCCTGTATCCGGGTGCGAATATTTTAGCGGCAACCAAGAAGGATTTTGAACCCGCCAACCGAAAGAAATTCTGCTCCAGAATCGCAACGGGAGATTACGATGCTGTGATTATCGGTCACAGTCAATTCGAGAAAATCCCGCTTTCCACTGAAAGACAGATGGCGATGATTGAAAGGCAGATAACGGAAGTTGAAATGGCTATCGAAGCACTCAAAGCGGAAAATGGCGAGCGTTACTCCATTAAACAGATGGAAAAAACAAAGAAATCACTGTCCGCAAGGTTGAGCCGCTTAAATGATTCCAGCCGGAAGGACAATGTTGTGACCTTTGAACAGTTGGGCGTGGATCGGCTGTTTGTGGACGAGAGCCATAATTATAAGAACCTCTTTTTATACACAAAAATGCGGAACGTGGCGGGCATCGCACAGACGGAAGCGCAGAAATCCTCGGATATGTTTGCCAAGT
>CAJTZN010000110.1 GCA_910584065.1 uncultured Eubacterium sp. | reverse complement strand
CCCTATCCACACCTCATCGCCACCCTTTTCAACGGATGTGCGTTCGGTCCTCCACCGCCTTTTACGGCAGCTTCAACCTGGACATGGATAGATCACCCGGTTTCGGGTCTGCACATGCTGACTCCGCGCCCTGTTAAGACTTGGTTTCCCTTCGGCTCCGCGTCTAAAACGCTTAACCTTGCCAGCATCCGCAACTCGCCGGACCGTTCTACAAAAAGTACGCGGTTCCGCTTTTGACGCGGTTCCACAGGTTGTAGACACAGGGTTTCAGGTTCTTTTTCACTCCCCTCACGGGGTTCTTTTCACCTTTCCTTCACAGTACTCTGCTCTATCGGTCACCAGCGGGTATTTAGCCTTACGGGGTGGTCCCCGCATGTTCCCACAGGGTTTCTCGTGTCCCGTGGTACTCTGGATACTGCTGTGCCCTACAGATTTCGCCTACGGGGCTCTCACCCTCTCCGGCAGGCCTTTCCAGGGCCTTTTGGCTGTCCTTTGGGATCACATGATGCAGTCCGAACCCCGGCATGCACGCATGCCGGTTTGGGCTCATCCGGTTTCGCTCGCCGCTACTCCCGGAATCGATTTTTCTTTCTTTTCCTCCGGCTACTTAGATGTTTCAGTTCGCCGGGTTCCCTCCATATGCCTATGGATTCAGCATATGGTGACAGAAGTTTGTTCTGCCGGGTTTCCCCATTCAGATACCTGCGGATCAATGCCCATTTGCGGCTCCCCGCAGCTTTTCGCAGCTTATCGCGTCTTTCATCGGCCCCTGGTGCCAAGGCATCCGCCCCGCGCCCTTTTTTGCTTAACCGTCAGCTGTCTTACGTTCTCTCGACTTCAGACCTCTTTCCTTTCATGCTTAGCGTGGCATTACTCGGTTTTTCTGCTTTTCAGCAGGTTCAGTTTACACTCTGCAGTGTGAATGTTCTGCAACATTCCGACATCTTTCGATGTCATTTTCAATACTACTTCCTCGGATGTTTTGTCTTATCTCGTTCTCGCAAACTTAAGATATAAACGAATAACTGTTATTCATTGAATATTTCATATTCTACAAATATATTATTCATTTAGACTTTGTTTTCAGTATTCGGTTTTCAAGGTACAATCAACAAATTCTGAACGGAATATTTACGTCCGTTCGTGGGCTTAAGTGGACTCGAACCACCGACCTCACGCTTATC
>CAJTZN010000109.1 GCA_910584065.1 uncultured Eubacterium sp. | reverse complement strand
TCCGACATCTCGCTCTTTTTAAGGTAGAACGAAACCTTTAATCCGCTCTTTTTCATAACTCTATTCTTTGTTGCAAAATTAACTGATATAGAATCATTTGAAGGTATGCAAAACGTAGCGGAACCACGAATAGGAATCACAGATGCCATCCCGGAGCCTATATTTCTTCGCAATGCTAGAGAAAATCGCTAAATTTGCAGTAGCAAAGATGCCTGACAAGCGGGTTCAATGACATAAAACAGGGATAATCATCCATCGGCAAAACCGTCTTCAAGACCGGATTCCGGATAGGAAAAAGGCAACGGATAGGTAGCGATTCTATCTCCTAACCCTTCCAAAAACCGAATTTTCCGCCGAAAGCACCCTTCGGACGAACAACGCCGATCTCTCCTAACTCTCAACACATTACTTTATTCCCCATTTATTGCCATAGTCTCGCGAATTCTTTGTATTTTTGTCCATCATCTCCAAACAAAAGAAGAAATCATGAAAACCCTGCAACTTTCCGTAAGCATCACCCTGATGGTTCTGGCCTCTCTTTTCGCGTTCACCTCGTGCGAGGACGATGATGACCGATGGGCCACCGAAGTTCTTGAAGGCGAATGGATCATAACCGACGTCCTGCCCCGTTACGGCGAATGTCCCTACCGCTACGGCGACATCATCTACTTTTTCGCCAACGGCCGGCTGAGGGCTTTCGACCACAGCGGCGATCTGGATGAGGAGGGCTATTGGGAAGTGCGGCACGGTTATCTCTACATCGACTTCGACCTTGACGGCCGCGATGACCTGGTCGCTACCATCCGCGAACTGGACTACGGTTATTTGGAACTGGGTGTGACGGACTATATATACGAATCGAAATATAGTCTGCGCATCGTCCGCGACTGAGCGGGACCAACCGGAAAAAGACCTCGAAAAAGCCGCTGCATCGCGGCTTTTTTCAATGGGAAACAGGACCTGTCCACTGCCAATTCCTAAAAGCCCATCCAAAAGGGCCTGTCTGATTCTTTGGAAAAATTTTCTTATACAAGATTTAACGCATACATCCAAAGTTTAACTTTAAACTTTTTTGGAAAACGAACGGAAACGGACCTTTTTTTCACAACATAGTATCTTTTTTGAAAAAGATAGGACCTTTTTTCGGCCCAATCCGAAATGGCGGTGCATATGTTAAATTGAGTCGAAGAGAATGTTAA
>CAJTZN010000108.1 GCA_910584065.1 uncultured Eubacterium sp. | reverse complement strand
TCAGGCTGCGGACAATGCTGTTAGAGCTCGTATTTGCCCAGTAGGATGAGGGGAAACAGTTTTCGTTTTCTCTAAGATCGTCTATAAACTGGATCAGGCTCCACGGATTGTACACATTGGCGCTTCCAAACAGATAGCCGTTATACCATTTCCGGATCGTCTCCAATTTTTGAGACAGCCCGTAATCTGCACAGAGACGAATCACCTCTTCTTCGGTAAAGCCGAAATATTCATCGTATTTTTCATTCAGGATGGAAATGATCTTCAGATTATTCATCCCAGTAAAGATGGACTCTTTCGATATCCGCAGACAACCCGTCAGCACCGCGAACTCCAGATGCGGATTTGTCTTGAGGGACGACTCAAACAGGGAACGGATAAAATCCACCATCTCATCATAATAGCCGTTCAGGTATCCGCTCTCCAGCGGCACATCATACTCGTCGATCAGTATTACGGCCTTTTTCCCATAGTATGTGTGCAGACATTCGGACAAGAAACGAAGCGAGTCGCGGTAACTGCCCATGTCTGCCTGTTCACTCATCAAAGACGCGTAGCGTTCCCGTTCGGATTCCAGTTTTTGCTGTCCGATTATAAAACGGTGCCTTTTAAATTCTTCAGCGATCATACGTGCCAGCATGGTATAAGAATCTTGAAATTCTGCCTGTTTCGCCGATTTTAAAGACAGCATGATAACCGGATATTTACCCATATACTTCTGATACCGATCGTCACACCGTGATATATTTAACCCTTCAAACAGATAGTCATACTCCACCTTCTCCCCGTCCAGGTCCCTGCCATCCTCAAAAAAATACCGCAGCATACTCATGTTCAGCGATTTCCCAAATCTGCGTGGACGGGTAAACAGGCTCACAAGTCCTTTTTTATCAATTAATTCCTGGATGAACATCGTCTTATCCACAAAATAATATCCGTTTGTGATCAGTTGCTCAAAATCATCTACGCCAATCGGCAGTGGTTTCTGTGTCATTTTTTGCCTCCTTTCACGATCTGTCAGCATTTCCATGTATCAAAGAGATGCCGGCACCACCCGCACCTCACAGTCTTTCCCGAAAAAGGCAACACCATAACAGACAACCGATTCGTAACCGTCGTCTACGAGTTCTCTTGCATAGGCTTTTTCCGCAATCTGAGCCAGTGCGTCCTCCGCCCGTCCGGCCAGTTCACGGTATGCTTTTGCCACCTTGAATTCTACGGCATATGCCGTTTTCCGCC
>CAJTZN010000107.1 GCA_910584065.1 uncultured Eubacterium sp. | reverse complement strand
CAGCAGGTCTTTGTTCTTCAGCGAGTTCCCTTTCAGATAGGGATAGCGGAAATTGCTGAAACCGCTCTCCACGCTTTTCATCCCCGCAAAGTTGGCCGAATCGGCCAGTGCCGGATATTGGTCGCGGTGCAGGGTCATGTAGTCGAGGGTCTTGATGCGGTGACGCACCCCCGGCATGTCGCCGGTGACTTCCCGCAGGTTGCCGCGCGATACATTGTCGAGAATCCAGGCACTCATATAATGCAGGCGCGAGGGATAGCCGTCAGCCCGGCCGTTGCGGTATCGCACCCCTTCAAGGTTGTAGAGGAAGTCCTGCCACGACTGGCGGTGTTCGCGCGTCGTCAGCGCCAGCGCCGTCACGGTCTCAACGAATGTAGTGCAGTCCATCCCGTCGAGATTCACCCGCAGGCGTTCCGGACCGTCGCTTTCGAGGGTATTCGCCTCATAGGGAGTGTCGATGAAACGGCGTCCAATACGCGACATCGACCCCGGCCGGGCGTCTGACGCCTCGTCGACCAGTATGCGGGTTATTTTAGTGGTGTCGGCACTCTCGTTGTGCCATGCGACATTGGTCTGGGCCGCGGCTGAACCTGTAACCCCCGGTGAGGTCACTGCTATTATATATAATAAGTGGTTTCTGAAAATGTGAAAAAAATTTCCGGTCATGGATTCGTCTGGTTTTTTCATCACAAAAATAGCCATTTTTATGGGGGTGGCCAAATTGTTGTCATGTTCAGGCGTGCCATTCCGCCTATAAAACCAGAATTGTTCGCAAAAATACAAAGAGCCGTTTTAGTCGTTTGTGGGGATTCTTGACGTGTTTCTTTTTTTGTGGCATAAAAGCATGCTTTGCAGCATAATTTTAACATTTGTTGATTTTACTGTGCGACAGGGGATTGGACAGTGCGATGCGAAAAAGTGCCGAGGCGGCAACAAAAAATGTTGCGGAAATGTTTGGAGGAATCAGAAAAAGGGTATAACTTTGCACTCGCTTTCGGGAACGGAGGTTCCGCCGGAGACACTGACAAGGCAATCCGGGCAAGCGGTTCCGCAAGGAACCTCGAAAAAAAGTTGCTGAAAATTTTGCAGATTCAAAAACAATTTGTAACTTTGCAAAGTTTTTCGGCCTCTCGGAAACGAAAGCGCCCGATCGAGAACATTGAAAGATTTACAATAGACAAAGAAGAGTAGTACAAGAGCTATGTAACAGAACATAAGTTCCTTGTTCAATTCCGACTCAATAGAGAAAAGGCAGAGCGCCTGATGACGGACAGACACGGATGTATCCTACACAACTTCTGAAAAGAAATAAAACAAGATACAACAACGAAGAGTTTGATCCTGGCTCAGGATGAACGCTAGCGA
>CAJTZN010000106.1 GCA_910584065.1 uncultured Eubacterium sp. | reverse complement strand
TTGAAAAATGAGGAAAAAACAGTCAGTTCAAGCTATCCGCCGAGGAGTTCGAATAATTATAATAAGCTCGCAAAGTATTGAAAAATCAAGCTTTGCGGGCTTTCTTTATGTCCGTTGGTACTGTTTTGGTACTAAAGTGAGCTGTGGATAGTGTCAAGTTTTTTTCGCAAATTGATAGTGTCAAGTTTTTTTCGCAAATTTAATTTCTGCCATTTGGTATCCGGTAGTCAGCCGGCTATGATATCAGACAGCAGTTCCTCCTCCGGTTTGGAGAGGTGATCCATGTTCATATAGCGACGGGTGCCCCATTGGGTTCCGGCCACATGGCGCAGTCTGGCACATACCAGCATCAAAGCACTCTGTCCGTCCGGAAACGCTCCGATCGCCTTTGTCCGCCGTTTGATCTCACGGTTTAACCGTTCAATGGTATTGTTGGTCCGGATCCTCGTCCAATGCTGGGCAGGAAAGTCCATATAGGTCAGTGTCTCCTCGATTCCTTCCTGCACCTTTTTGGCCGCACTGCCCAGTTTCATCTCGTTGAGTTTGTCTGATACTCTGCGGGCTTTCTCACGGGCGGCCTCCTTACTCTCCTGAGCATGGATGGCTTTCAGCATCATGGCTACAGCCTTCATCTTGTTACGTGGAGTAACGGAGAAAATGTTCCGATAAAAATGAACCGTGCATCTCTGATAGCGGGCATCCGGGAACACATCAGGAATAGTCTCCAACATACCAAGGTTTTTATCTCCGATGATCAGTCTGACTCCCGAAAGTCCCCGCTCCTTAAGCCATACAAAGAAAGAACGCCAGCTTTCTTTATCTTCTTTCATTCCTTCTGCTGCGCCGATGATCTCACGGAACCCGTCACTATTTACGCCAATAGCCACAAGGATGGAGACATTCCGGATCTCACCACCCCAGCTGCGTTTGAGATAGACACCGTCTACATAGACATAGGGATAGTCACCGGACAGTGGCCGGCTGCGCCATTGTTCGATATGTTCATAAGCTTTCTTGTTGAGATTGCTTATCGTCCCGGGAGATACTTTGGTCCCCCAGAGTGCTTCCGTGATATCTTCCACCCGGCGTACGGAGACGCCGGCAAGATACATCTCGATCAGGGCTTCTTCCACGGAGGATTCCCTGCGGCGGTAACGTTCGATGATGGCAGTTTCAAAGGGGACGCCTTTTAACTTGGGAACATTAAGTTCCACTTCCCCGGCAGTCGTCTGAAAATTCCTCTTATAATGCCCGGAACGGTAACCCTGACGGCCACTGGAACGTTCGTACTTCTGGGCGTTGACCAGTTCATCCGCTTCTTTGTCGAGCAGGGCATTGAGGGTTTCTTCCACACTGGATCGGACAAGGT
>CAJTZN010000105.1 GCA_910584065.1 uncultured Eubacterium sp. | reverse complement strand
CATTCTGGTCCGCCGTATTCATGGTTGCCAAAACCCACATATTGGACGGGATGCGAACCTCCCTCGCCGCATCGCCATACACTTCGGCGGCCACGTCATAATTGGAAATTCCATACTCGCTTTCGCCGTATTCAGATTCTTCATATTTGTCGTCATCCGCCGTCTTCCTATCGAGCAATTGAAAAATTTCCCCGAAAATGGCCGGGGCGTTGCCCCGATTGATTTCCTCCACGACCAGATAATATTTCTCCGCCGGATGATCCCATGCTTTTTTCAGCATTCGGGTAAATGGCCCCGGCGTGAAAATGTACTTCAACCGCCCCTCCTCCACCCGGGGCATAATCTGTCCCACAAAGTCGGAGTACGTGTAATCCGGATGGAATACCACCCGCTCTATTTTGGAAGGATCATCGCAATATTTTTCCTGAATCTCGTGGCTTTTACCCGCTCCGGGCACGCCGTAGAGAAGGACGTTCGCCCCGCCCGTGACGCGGGGCACCCCGTCCCACTGCATTTGTCCGTCCTGCGCCAACGTTTCTCCCGACTGCGCCCCCTGGCTCACGGCTTCCTGGCTTGTCCGAGCTCCCTGAACCAGGGTTTCCCGACTTTCCTCGTCCGCGTCTCCGTCTATATTCAAGCCATCCCGCATAAATCCGTCAACCAACTCCCGGCAGATTTTTTCATAAAAGGCATCCGTAACCTCTATCAGCACGTCATTTTCCAGATCCCCTTCCATCCCCCCTGCCCTGGCACTTTCATCGGTAAGTTCATACCCGTTCGCCACTTCCAGCTTCTTTTGAAACTTGATTTCCTTTCCACTAGACTCCAGCACTTCCAGAACGACACTTATAGTTGACAACGGCTTTCTGCGAAATATCAATATACGGTCGCCCTCCCAAAGGGCGGCAAAATCCGACTCCCAAAAATCCTTGTCCCGTTTCTGCATCTTCATGGAAAAGCAAATGGTTTGGGACGTATCTATCACCGAAAATGTATTTACAAATGAATCCACCGACATAATATAATTACTCATTCGCTTTCCTCCGTCTCAAACACGTACTTCTTCCAGCCGTAAAATGGTGTTACCTCGATTTTTCCGCCCCGAACCCGGATTTCACTTAACCCCTTTGCCTTTGGAGCATTCAAAATACTTTTCCCCGAAACAATCACGTCATAAAATCTTGTTGCCTCCGGCGAATCATTCCGCTTTTTCTCCGAAGTCAAAAACTTCACCTGAAGGGACTCCCCCGACTCGGTCGTGACATTTTCAAATCGCCCCAGCCGATTTGGAGTCAGTATTTCAAATCCTTTTTTATATCTCTGGATTACCAGTGCATCCTCATTTTTCCTGACACAGATAAAATGCTCTATCTTTTTCCCGCTCAC
>CAJTZN010000104.1 GCA_910584065.1 uncultured Eubacterium sp. | reverse complement strand
GATCCGCGTTTTTCAGTGTGAGGATACGCTGACCGGCATCCTGACGGGAGTTTACGATGCCTGGGCCAGCAGACTGGGACATGAGCATGTGAGGCTCCGGTCCGGAGAGTATGAGGATCTGGAACTGTTCTGCGAGTATACGGAGGTGGCGCCTGATCTTACAAAAGCCGGAAAGGTGCTTCGGACCATACAGACGCGCCTGGGGGAGGAGGCGTACGAGATGATCGCTTACGCCGCGGCATACCCCCATACCGGGAAAGCGGACGCCATCTACCGGATGATCGTGGTGGGACTCCATCTGCCGGACGGACGGAAGGTCAGCGGGATGCTGACGCATCCGGACGTGCGCCTGGTGTTTGAGCTTCGGCGCAAAACGTGGCATATGGCGCACCGGTATATGGGATTCGTGCGGTTTCGGGAGATGAGGAACGGCGTGCTGTTTTCCAGGATCGAAGCGGAGGCCGATATCCTGGCGCTGATCGCGCCCCACTTTGCGGACCGGCTTCCTCTGGAGGACTGGGCGATCTACGACGGGCGGTGCAGGAAGGCGGCGGTCCATCCGGCCGGGAAGGGCTGGGTCATTCTGGAGGAGGCGGAGGAGGCGTTTTCCGGGCTGCAGGAGTCGGAGGAGGAGCCGTATTTCGACCGGCTCTGGAAGATTTTTCACAGGGCCGTGGGGATCGAATCCCGGACCAACGACCGGCTTCAGATGTCGTTTCTTCCGAAAAAATTCCGTCTGTTTATGAATGAATTTGCCGACGGTTCCGAGGAAGAAAAAGTATGCCATAATTTTGAAATTATGTAAAAACTGTAAAAAAGAAAACGGGGAAAACCGGGCAGAATATAAAAAGGATGTGAACAAAAAACGGCTGTTTTTGAGGCTGAATCGGCTTATTCTATAAAAATAAAAGGGAACGATTTGCAGGAAATTATGCAGATTATACAGAAATAAAAGGGCATGTCCGGGGACAGAAAATTTGACAGAAAATAAAAGATGAGTATAATAAAAGTCACAACAGCATAATGAAGACAAGAATGACAAACACAATTTGTAACCGAAGTATTTTTGATTTTATGGAGGAGCATGACCACAATGCGGGAGATGAAGATCAAACTCAGTGTAAGTGATGTAAGTGACTTTGTAAAAGCGGCAGCAGAATGTGACTTTGACATTGATTTGAATTACAACAGAATTCTGATTGACGCGAAATCCATTCTCGGTGTTATGAGTATGGACCTGAACAACGTGCTGACTGTAAAGTGCTATGGGGAGAACCCGGAGTTCGAAAGCTTTTTGCAGAGATATGCCGTTGCCTGAATCAGCCAGTTTCTATGTTTTGTACCCTATAAATACCCCCTTTTAAAGACAGTTCCCAAAAGGAACTGTCTTTTTCCCTTTACGGGAAAACCGGG
>CAJTZN010000103.1 GCA_910584065.1 uncultured Eubacterium sp. | reverse complement strand
CGGAGGGAGGAACGGCGTTCTTCGCCGCGCCTTCCTCCGCTTTTTCTTTTTGACGCTATTTACTTTCGTGCTACAATCATGTATAATAGTAGCACGAAAGGAAGTGAGGGCATGACACAGTTTGAACAGCTGGACACGA
This sequence comes from uncultured Eubacterium sp., assembly GCA_910584065.1. Lineage (GTDB taxonomy): Bacteria > Bacillota > Clostridia > Lachnospirales > Lachnospiraceae > Eubacterium_F. The sequence continues at coordinate 1,317 of CAJTZN010000103.1, read as the reverse complement.
TTTTAGAGGGACAACACGGTATGCTCCAAACATCAGAGGTGGTGAAACGGGGAATTCCAAAATCCGTTTTTTACAACTATGTGAAGGAAAAAGAATTGGAACAGGCGGCACATGGGGTTTATGTATCGCCGGATGCCTGGGTCGATGGGATGTACCTGCTCCATTTACGATGCAGCCAGGGGATTTTTTCTCATGAAACGGCGCTGTTTTTCCATGATCTGACCGACCGGGAGCCTTCCCCCTATTCCATTACCGTCAGACGGGGATACAGCACGACCAGATTGAAAGCGGACGGGATTTTGGTCTACACCATAAAACCGGAGCTGCATGACGTCGGAAAGAGTACGGCTCGAACCCCTTTCGGGCATACGGTTCCGGCTTATGATATGGAGCGGACCATCTGCGACCTGCTTCGCTGCCGGAGCAGCATTGAGATGCAGACATTTCAAGGGGCGCTCAAAATGTACGCCCGCAGGAAAGAGAAAAACCTGCGGAGGCTGATGCAGTATGCAGGGCTGTTCCGGGTTGAAAAAATTTTGCGGCAGTATTTGGAGGTGCTATTATGATAAAGACAGCAAGGCAGCTGAAAGATTTGATCCGCAATCTCGCAAAGGAGAAATCGGCGGACGCACAGATTTTGATGCGGAACTATATGATGGAGCGTTTCCTGGAACGTATTTCCCTTTCTGAATATCGGGATAACTTTATTTTGAAAGGCGGGATGCTGGTTGCCGCAATGGTAGGGTTGGATGCCCGGTCTACAATGGATTTAGACGCAACCGTCAGAGGGGCCAGCGTGAATGTGGAGGACATTGAAAATCTGATGTCCTCCATCATAGCAGTCCCCATTGAGGACGGTGTGGAGTTCCAGGTGAAAAGCATTTCGGAAATCATGGACGAGGCCGAGTATCCGGGGATTCGGGTCAGCATGGCCACTGTCTTTGACGGGGTGGTGACGCCGCTGAAAATTGATATTTCTACCGGGGATGTGATTACGCCGAGGGCAGTCCGGTACAGGTTCCGGCTTATGCTGGAGGAACGCTCCATTGATATTTGGGCGTACAATCTGGAAACCGTACTTGCGGAAAAGCTGGAAACAATGATTGCCCGGACCATAACAAACACCCGCATGAGGGATTTTTATGACCTCTACATTTTGGAACAGCTTCACAGAAAAACGCTGGATTCCGATATTCTCCGCCACGCGCTCCTTGCTACTGCCCGCAAGCGTGGGACGGAGGGGCATTTGAAAGAGGCGAAGGAAGTGTTTTCCGAAGTAGAAAACAGCCATGCGATGCAGGCGCTTTGGTCCGCTTA
>CAJTZN010000102.1 GCA_910584065.1 uncultured Eubacterium sp. | reverse complement strand
GTTCCAGGAATAGCTTCTTTTGCCTATCGTAAGCATACGCAAGGGCCATTCTTTCAACGGTTTTCATTTCCTCCGGGAACGCCGTTTCTGTCCTATAATCAGATATTTTAATCATCCTCAACGCCCCCATATACGAATTCAACCGTCTTTTCCCGTGCTATGGATGTTTCCGGAATCGGCGTAAAAACAGGTGATTCTATCGCAACTCTTTTTCCGCCCGCTGCCCTCACAAATTCGATCAGCGCGTCAGGATTTATGTCACGGCCGATTTTTGTTTTCTGCCAGTTCAAATATGTATCTTTCGCCGCTTCTATGCTCTCCTGAATGGAATTGATATTGCGAACGTCCGATCGGTTAATGTAATATTTTGCTTTCAAATTGTATTCGACCACATCCGGCGCCGATACAATGTCATTATCTGTTAGCGGGATGATCGGATTTTCTTTCAGGTACTGCAGGCAGCCGTCACAAAATGCTTTGCTAGGAAGCCCACCGCCTAAAAGCAAGATCCGTATATCAACCACCGCTTCCACCGGCTCATATATTTTCACATCCTCGATCGCCGCGGAATTATACTGTTTTACCCAATATTCGTAAGCGTCGGAAGGCCCGGCCACGGAATAGGTTGACGGCGCCAGGAAAATTCTTTCGCGGAAACTTTCTTCGGATTCCTCGCCGGATCCGCCGTCTGTTTTTGTTATATTCATGGCGCTTTCCACATATGGAACCGGATCAACGATTATTTCCAGCTGGCCCGGCTCGTATTCGTTGCCAATCGTCCCGGCCGTTTCGCACGTGCAATCTATGTCAACATAGGAATCACCGGCGGAAACTTCCGCGTAATCATCTGTTGCAAAATATACCCCGTCACCGGCTGTTATCCGCGTCCCCTTTGGAATATAGATAACTTCCTTTCTGACCTCTGATAGAGTAAAACGGGCCGTGCATACGGCCGGGCGCGGCTCCTGGATGAACGTTTTCTTTAACGCTCCAATGTGTTTCAGGAAATCCCCGGTTGAATATTTTAAAAGATTCATTTTTGCGGCATAGTCTAGCTGATTATACATCTGGAAATATTGTCCGGCGTTTATCCTCAAATGGATATGTTCTTTGTCGCCTGGCCGCAGAACAACCTTCCGGCCGGTTTTTTCCTCATAGTATTTTTCATAATCCGCGATCATCTGATTCAGGATCCCTTCGTATGTAATCCCCTCTATGAAAGAAATTTCCGGCAAATTATAAAGTTTTTGAATTTCATTCTCCATTATACGTTAGCACCACCTTCGGGATCATATTTCCGGCGCCGCCGGACATTTCAAACAACACTTCTTCTACAACCGCGCGTGGCTCAAATTCGTCTATCAGTTCCATGGCGCTAATTGTATATTTTTGCTGTGCAATATAGGCCGGTTTTGAAATTATATCAGGATCCAGGCCGATTTCACGGTTCATAGGGATTGTTCCCTTTATCAGTGTTAAAAGAAACATGCACTTGTCAAGAATTTCGTTCCGAAGTTCTCT
>CAJTZN010000101.1 GCA_910584065.1 uncultured Eubacterium sp. | reverse complement strand
GGGGAAAACGCTCAAATACAAAAGAACCCTTGCTCATGATCAGGATCACCCCCGCGTATACGGGGAAAACTGTTCCATCCCGGCCAATATCCGCTCCAGAACGGGATCACCCCCGCGTATACGGGGAAAACTGAGCGTGAAAAGCGGATAATTGATGAGGCAAAGGATCACCCCCGCGTATACGGGGAAAACACTAAAAAGATCCCATTTTATAAGGGTTTTTTCAACTGGATGCCTCACACCTCATTCAGTTTCAAAAACACCTTATACAACGTCTCGCAATCCGCAACGCCCTGTGCCGCTCACAGGGAATACCAAAATATTCCGCTAAAGATCCTAATTTATAGTTGTCAATATCCCTGACCCTTTTTCGCGCAAGCGCCAGGGCGTCAATTACTTTTCCAAAGGGAATCTCAAGACCATTTTTCTTGAAATCCCTCTCCAAAAATGTCAAATCAAAATTTTTATTAAAACATACCACCGTCTTTCCTTCCACGATATCGCTAAGCTGTCTTAACGCGCAGCCCAGCTCCACGCCCTGGCTCAGCATCTCGTCCGTTATATGGGTAAGCTCTGTAATTTTAGCCGACAGTATTCGATCCTGTTTTATAAGGGCGCTCCATGAGGATTTTATCTCTGTTTCATCAGCAACGAGCGCCGCCGCCTCAATCATTTTGCTTTTTTCAAGATCCAATCCGTCCGTTTCAATATCCAAAAAGACCCATTCACGATTTTTATTTGCGGGAACTTTTCTCCGCCTGCCCGCGATTAACCGCTTTGACGCATTGCTGAACCCGCTTGGGAGTTCTTCTCCCATTTGTGCTGGCGATTTAGGACGCATCATCAATTTAATGCCGTCGAAATCGCGCATTTTCCACGACGTATTGTGCGTGCGGAATTCAAGATGCTGTTCATTTGCAAAGCTGTAAACCATTACCGCCTGGCCGTCCTTTATGTTCTGGCACACCCTGCTCCAGAGCATTTCCCGTACCTTCGCATTTACCTGCCCGACATAAACCCCCGTATGGATTTCAAACAGCCATTTTGTCAAATCGCCCCGCAGTTTCGGCGGACAGTTATTCATGGTTATCACGACCATTTTCCCATCCTCCATTTTCACGGTACTGCCTGCCATTTTCGACTGTCTTTTTTATATTATCCCACAAATAAACCTCTTTTTCCTCTTCCTTTTCATCTTCACTGTCGGAAAGCAGATGTTTTATGTCGCGAACCATCCGCTCCAATAAATGCAATCTTACGATTTCATCACGCAGCCGCCGCCTTACCATACCGGAAAAATCCTGCGGCATCTTATCATCAAATTCATCACGGACCTTTGCCGCCATTTCAAACGCTATCGGAATCGTCGTATCCGCTTTGTAAAGATCAGCTATATCATACGCAAATGAACACTCATGGCCGACATGCACAAAACCCAGCCCGGCCGAACACCCCAATGCGCAGATAACGGCATGGGCCAGCCCATACAGGCATACATTTCCCGCGGAAAGGGCCTGGTTCACGGGAGATCCGGAAGAAAAATCGTCAGGATCATACTCTCTGCCCTTCCAGGGCACCTTCCACTTTTTTGCATGTTCTCTGTATG
>CAJTZN010000100.1 GCA_910584065.1 uncultured Eubacterium sp. | reverse complement strand
TTTGCCAGTAAAGGGTCCCGCTGCCGCTATAGTTGTTTCCATCCCACTCCCCTGTATATCGGACGCTTCCGTCGCTGAAATAGGAAGTCCCATTAACAGCATGTCCGCTCTCGTAGGTTCCGTCAAAGAGAACGGTTCCGTCTGGATAATACTTTTTTCCGGCCCCATTGATAGAGCCGTTCAGATAGGTTCCCTCCATTTTGTAAATCTTTTTAGCAGAGGAATCTAAAAACCAGTTGCTTCCATAACCGTTGTACTTCCCGTCAAAAAAGACCCCCTCATATTTGCTGTCTATGTCATACAAGGTCCCGTAGCCGCAGTATTCGCCTTCTACGAACTGCCCTTCGTAGTAAAGATTAGGGTCCACGCCTTTACCTTTCTCGAACGTGTATTCTGCGTCGTATCGGTATTCGCGCCCCTGACCATCGGGCACCCCGCCTTTGTAAGACCCTTCATATACACATCGATAGGATTGTGAGACCTCTGTATTGCGAACAGTATTGATCAGCTCAAACTCTTTTCCATAGCCGTCAAACAGATTGTTTTTAAACCCTCCAATATAAACAAGCTCTCCTTGGCTGTTGAATAGCCGGCCTGTTCCAGATGCAAATTTCCCGGTGGCATTACCAAAGTACTGCTGGAGTTCTCCGGTACTGGAATTGTTGATTTCCAATGGGCAATACTGCGTTTGCATAATAAAATTCATTGTAAAAATAAGTATGATGCATTCGATCATAATAATGACCCAATTGATCCGCTTTACGGTTTCCGCCCGGGTATTTGGCTCTCCGGACTCTGTGGAAGTTTTTTGAGAAAAAAGAAAAGAGAGAAATGAAAATGTGGCGGAGATCAGTATGGAGGTGAACAGCGGGTTCAGGGCAGTGACCGCTTTGTTGAATAAATAGGATTCCTGAAAAACAGGAAAAGAAATAATGAATATACATCCGACGGCCAGCGCTGTCATGATCAGAATCGGAAGCAGCATGAAAATTGCTTGGGGCGCAATGGGGTAAAACCATATGATCCGGCCCCCTTTGCCGCAGTTGGGACATTTGCTTTGTTCTTTCTTTTCAAATTCGTTTCTGTCATAAACAGATATTCTCTTGCAGTGCCCGCATTTGAGATACAATGAATCACAATCCCGTCCGATATAACGCATAATAACACCTTCCTCACAATAATCACTGTTGTTTGAATTACCGATACCAAGAAACGCGTGGCGCCTGGCCTGGTCTCTGCCTGGCGGCAAACAAGGGCAGGCAGTGCGGGACAAAATTCTTTTGCGCTCTGTGACCTTTTATAGTTTACCAAAAAAAGGTCGAAATTGCAAATTTTTTCAATATGGCACAGCAATGAACTTCAATGCGGCGGAAGACCGCGCTCCATTGTGATGAGGGCAGCGTCCGATAGGATGCCGCTGCGTTTCATTGCGGCGCCTCGACTCCATCGCCCGTACCCGCGGCGTGCGCAAGGCCCTGGACACCGCCGTGGAGGAGAACGTCCCCACCTTCGGCTATGATGCCAACGCCGACGCGGTGGCCGCCATTGCCGACGGCTACGGCGGCACCATCAGCCAGCACGCCGACGTGCAGGCCTACCTGACCCTGCGCG
>CAJTZN010000099.1 GCA_910584065.1 uncultured Eubacterium sp. | reverse complement strand
CTTGCTGCGGCAGGGCAGAAATGAGGTAATCATGTTTAAACGAGTTCTTGTGGCAAACAGAGGCGAAATTGCGCTGCGCATTATACGGTGTCTTCGGGAACTGGATATCGAGTCGGTTGTCGTCTACTCGACGGCAGACGAACAGTCGCTTCCCGTCATGCTGGCGACGCACAGCGTATGCATCGGTCCTGCGCGGGCGGACGAAAGCTATCTCAATGAGGACGCTGTGATTGAGACGGCGCTTAAGATGAACTGTGACGCGATTCATCCCGGATACGGATTTCTTTCGGAGAACGCGGGATTCGCGAGAAAATGTGAAAAACATCATCTTGTATTTATCGGACCATCTTCGGAAATTATTGAAAAAATGGGTGATAAACAGGCGGCAAGACAATTAATGCAGCAAAACGGTATTCCGGTTGTTCCCGGTTCAAAAGAACTGATAACAGATGCCGAAGAAGCGGCAAAAATCGCTGAAGAAATCGGATATCCCGTACTTATCAAAGCCTCGGCAGGCGGCGGAGGAAAGGGAATGAGAAGGGCGTTTGACCGCGCGGCAGTATTGAAAGCGTTTGAGACGGCAAAAGCAGAAGCAAAGGCGGCGTTTGGGGACGACAGCATGTATATGGAAAAATTGGTCTTAAAGCCGCATCATATTGAATTTCAGATTCTTGCGGATACATTCGGCAACATTACATATCTTGGAGAACGGGATTGTTCGATTCAGAGAAGAAATCAGAAATTGCTGGAAGAGTCCCCGGCGTGGATTCTCAATGACGCGCTTAGAAAAGAAATGGGCGAGACGGCAGTAAAGGCGGCAAAAGCGGCAGGATACTACAGCGCGGGGACCGTAGAATTTATTCTCGACGACGAAGGGCATTACTATTTTATTGAGATGAACACGAGAATCCAGGTGGAACATCCGGTAACGGAACTGATAACAGGCGTCGACCTCATCAAAGAACAGATACGGATTGCGGCGGGAATGAAACTTACCCATACGCAGGATGAAATCAAAATAAAAGGGCATGCCATTGAGTGCAGAATTAACGCGCAAAACGTCGGGAAAGTTGATTTTATCCATTTTCCGGCGGGATGCGGCGTTCGTGTGGACAGTCATCTTTACACGGGATACGAAGTCAGTCCGTATTACGATTCAATGATTGCCAAAATTATTGTTAAAGGGAATACAAGACTTGACGCGATACGGCGTATGAGAAGGGCGCTTGAGGAACTGATACTGGAAGGAATCAGCACAAATGCGGAATTTATGTATTTGTTAATGTATCATCCGGCGTTTATCAAGGGAAATTATAACACGGCGTTCTGGGACGAACACAGCAAAACCATTATGAAATGGGAAGAAGAAGGAAGGAGCGGCGAAAATGAATGATTTTTTTCTTATCAAAAGAAAAAGGCTGTCTTCACTGCTGAAAATGAGAAAAGCGCCCATTTCGGACGAAATCATGGAATGTCCGTCATGTCATGGGAAAACAACGGCCAAAGTCTTACGGAAGAAATTTATGATTTGTCCTGACTGCGGATATTATTTTCCGATGACGCCCGCGGAACGGCTTTCGATGATTGGCGACGAAGGTACGTTTAAAGAGCAGATGCCTTCGCTTCGGACGAAAAATCCACTGGATTTTCCGGGATACATAAAAAAGCTGGAAGCCAACCGCGCAAAAACAGGTTTGCAGGATGCGAT
>CAJTZN010000098.1 GCA_910584065.1 uncultured Eubacterium sp. | reverse complement strand
GGTATCAGGATATGAAAATTATTTCAGCGAATGAAGGCCCGAAGATCCCGTATACAGTCATGGGAAACTGGCTGAACATTGGCGATCAGATCATGTTGAATCTTGAAAAAATCGAATCTGACCGGGCGGAACATAGGGACGTTTCCGCGGACGCGTTCGGGAGTTTACAAACGGGCGAAGGGCTTTACTATGTGGCACAGATCGACATTCCGGCCCGCCAGTATACGGAAACCGAAATTGACAATCCGGACTATGATCCGGACGCTGACAAAACCGGGGAATCCGGCGGCATGGGTAACAGCGAGAAGATCATTAAAAGGGATCCGGTTCCGTTTTCTATGGAAAACGTAACACTGACATTATACGCATTGAAAGAAGGTGTATTCTAAAATGAAAAGTTACAATTTTGACAGCTTAAAATTCGCGACAGAAGGGCTTACTGGCTTCGGATGTACTGTTATTCAGGACGACGCCAACCTTCCGTCTTTTATGATCCCGTTTAGCAAGCGCACGAACGCGCAGTTATTTGATGGCGGATCTCAAAAAACACATTCCGCGTTTATCGTGGATGATGTGGAATACAAGCGGTTTTTTGCCAGCAAATTTATTAACTGTATTGTGGACGGCCGCGCCTATTCCTGGCCCGGCATGGATCCGGCGGTTAATATCAACTACGATCAGGCAATACAGGCGTGCAACGCAAAGGGAACCGGATTCCATTTGTTGAGCATTCCGGAACGCGGGGTTATAGATCATCTGATTTATAAATCCGGCTTTATTCCGCGCGGCAATACCAATTACGGGAAAAGCCATGTTTCCGAATATTCCTACGAATCCGGAGAGCAGACCGCGGATGAAAGCGACGGCAGCGGCGGGCGCAGAACGACACGCACAGCAACCGGATCCGGCCCGGCTACATGGTTCCATGACGGGACACGAAACGGGATCGCTGACTGGGTTGGATGTGTTTGGAAATGGGCTTCCGGAGCGCGAATTGTAGACGGTGAAATTCAGATTTTCGTCGGAAATGCAGCAGCGAAACAGGCGAACGCGGGCGCGACAAGTACATACTGGAAAGCAATCATGCCTTCCGGCGCGCTGGTAGAACCTGGAACCGTCGGAACGCTGAAATATACAAAGGATCTCAAGATCGCAACCGCAACGGGGGAAAAGGGTACAAATTCCACGTCGAACTTCGGAAGCCTTACGGCAAATTCCGGTGTAACCATTCCGGAAATTCTTTATGAATTACATCTTATGCCGAAAACGGGCGTAACACACCAGGGCGGCTTCTGGATCAACAACGACGGCGAGCGCTTGCCGCTCGTGGGTGCGAGCTGGTACAACACTTCGAGTTCCGGGCCTTCCGCGTTGCACTTCCACTCTCCCCGGACGAACGCGAACGCGTACATCGGCCTGTTTTCCGCTTTTATGGAGTTGGAATCTGTTTCCTGATTGCTGTAAATCTGTTTGGGGCTGCGGTAGCAGCCCCGTTATTTTTAAGTATGAAAGGTAGTTAAATGGGTTATCAAAAGAGATACGACAACCGGCCGCGCGGCAATCCTGAAACGGATGAAGGGATGGATCAGCGAAACGGGCTTATCATTTTGCAGAAAACAAAAGATTTAATGCAATATCTGTATACGTCATGGGTGAAATATCCCAAAAGCGAAAAGCCCGGATTTGTCGCGGATTACAAGAAAATCCTTCTTGAATTCCTGAAATACATTATTACGGCACAGAAAAAGTATTAC
>CAJTZN010000097.1 GCA_910584065.1 uncultured Eubacterium sp. | reverse complement strand
GATTGTATGTCAAAAAATACAATTTAAGTGTCCAATTTTTGTTGACCAGTGCAATATAGATGCCCGTAGCGAGGATCACCCCCATTAAGCACAGCTTTACCCCTTTTAACACAGCCTGCACCTTTTTACGTTTCAGGAAATTATGGAACAGGATCGTAACTGCCAACAGGATCAAAAACGAAGGCAGGACCACGCCGGTTGTCGCAGCCAGCGCCCCCAGGAAGCCTCCCTGCTTACTACCCACATAAGTAGCCATATTTACCATGATCGGGCCGGGCGTGGACTCACTCAGCGCGATAAGATTTGAAAACATCTCCGCATCCATCCACTGGTTCTCAAGGACCACATCGTGGATAAGGGGGATCGCGCCGCATGCACCGCCAAAGGAAAACAAACCTATTTTCAAAAAAGCAGCCAGCAGCTTTATATAAATCACAGACCATCCCTCCCCGCTTTTTTATTTCCCGGCCTCCCAAAGAGTGCCAGACCAATGAAACCGCTGCAAATAATAAAATATACCGTGGAAATATGCATCCCGGCAATATTCATGGCGAATGCGGCAAGGAAAAAGAAAATAACAAGGAACATCTGGGCCTTTCTATCCGGGGATTTTTTCATCATCTTCCGTATCATCCTGACTGCCGCCTGTATGATCAGTATGGAAACCGCAATCCGGATTCCCCTGAAAGCTTTCTCAATCATCCCAACAACCAGCATATTTTCAAAAAAAGCAGAAATGGCAAAAAGCAGAAGGAACGATGGGAGAACCATGCCGACGGTCGCAAAAAACGCGCCCCTCATACCGGCCAGCTTATATCCCGTATAGGTGGCGCAGTTTATCGCGATCGGCCCCGGCGTGGATTCCGCAATGACCGTGACATCCATCAGCTCATCTGCTGTGAGCCATTTTTTCTTCTCGACACATTCATAATCCAGCAGGGATAGCATGGCATACCCGCCGCCAAACGTAAGCGCCCCTATCCTGCCAAAAGTCAGAAATAAATCCATAATCTGTTTCATCCGTCTATACACTCCTTTTCCGTCATATGACGATAACATAATAAGCCAGAACCCCGCAGAATTCAAGATACTATGAAATTTATATGTAACCTGCTCCCTCCCTGGTTTATCGGAAATCAGCATCAATGTGACTCCGTCACAGAAGCAGTAAACAAGATATGGTACACTGTCAACAGATAAAAAAATGCGCTAAAAGCAGCGCAGGAATAAAGAAAGGAAGGTACTGATTATGTCCATAATTCATGTAAACAAAGATAACTTCGATTCCGTAAGAACCAGCGAAAAGCCCGTGCTCCTGGATTTCTACGCCAACTGGTGCGGCCCCTGCCGCATGGTATCAGAAATCGCGGCGGAAAACCCGCAGTACCTGATAGGCAAGATCAACGTAGATAAAGAACCGGAACTGGCACAGAGATTCCATGTCATGAGCATCCCCACACTGGCTGTGATCAAAAACGGAAACGTCATAAGCCAGTCGGCAGGCGCAAGACCGAAAGCAGATATCCTCGCCATGTTAAAGGGCTAGATCGCGGAGGCGCTTTTTGTCAAGGATCGTAACGCCGCCCCTGGAAACCTCCACAATCCCTTCACCGGCAAAATATTTCAGCATCCGGGATACCACTTCACGGGCAGAACCCATATACCGGGCAATCTGCCCGTGCGTCAACGCAACCGTATCTGAACCGGTCCTTGCTGATTCATCCGAAAGGAAGATTGCCAGACGTTTATCCATGCTCATAAACAACACCTGCTGCATCACCCACATCACATCCGAAAAACGGCTGACCGCAGTTTCCAACGCAAATATGCGGATATCCGGATTCCGCCGCGATACTGCCGCAAGGCCCACTGACCACACAGCATTGGCTGTCCTCCTCCGCATCTACAAATACATCAAACGTGATGGCATCCAGCACGCAGGAAGCAGACAGCATACACAGATCGCCCCTGTGCAGGCGGTAAAGCGTAATCTTGTTAATAACTTCATGAGCTGTCACAAATTTGCTACGTTAATTTGTCAAAAAAT
>CAJTZN010000096.1 GCA_910584065.1 uncultured Eubacterium sp. | reverse complement strand
AAACAAAAGATCTCGGCATGCGGGAATGGGATTGTCCGAACTGCAAAAGCCATCACGACCGGGATCTCAATGCGGCGATCAATATAAGAAAACTGTCATCACTCAATAAATAGCGAGACCCCAGAACATGAAAATCGGGGTCTCTTTTTTGAATGTGCCGATTCGTTTATACTAAAGCCAGCAGAGGATCATGAACACGTGTTCCTACCCAGTAGAAATACCTTAGGTATTCAAACTGTTAAGAAAACTGTCGTGTCTGATCTTATGAACCCCTAAATATACCTACGAGGACGAAGAATAAAATATCACGGACATTTCAAATGTATCGAAACCGGTGATCAGACTGATCCGCTGCCTATCTTTTTAAGGAGGTATTGCTATGGCGAAAGTTAAACCGATGGATGTCACACTTCCGATCGCATGCGGTGTCGATGTCCACAAACGTTTTATTGTCGCTGTCGTATGCGACGCATCTGATCCTCTTCATCCGGCTTATTTCAAAAAACGTTTTTCTACTTTTACCAACGATCTGATCCGTTTCGATCACTGGCTGCTGGAACATGGCTGCCGTCATGTCTGCATGGAGTCCACAGGTAAATACTGGATTCCTGTCTTCAATGTTCTCGAATCCGATATGGAGGAGGTCCGTATCGTGAATCCCAAATGGGTGAAAGCTGTTCGGGACGAAAAAGACGATGATAAAGATGCCATGTGGATCGTCAACAAGTATCGTCATGGCGAAACGAAGAAAAGCTTTATTCCAGACTGGACGATCCGAAAATTAAGAGAACTGACGCGTCTAAGAATAAAATATGTGCAGCAGTGCACGCAGGAGAAGAACCGTCTCATCAATTCGCTCACATGCCGGAACTATAAGCTGGATATGGTTTTCTCAAGCGTTTTTTCAAAAAGCGCACAAAAGATCATCGATCTGCTGATTGGTGAGGATCCCTATACAAAAGAAGATATTCTCTGCTGCGTCGACAGCCGATGCCGTGCTTCGCAGGAAGATATACTGGAAGCATGCAATGGTTTTGAATTTGACGCGGTCGAAAAGAAAATCATTGCCCATACACGTCAGCATCTCCAGTTCCTTGAAGAACAGATCAGGACACTGGATGAAGAGATCGACATGCTGGCGGCCCAATATAAAAAAGAGATCGATCTTCTGATGAGCGTTCCGGGTATAGGAAGAATGTCAGCTATAAAGATCATTGCGGAAATAGGAAACAATATGGATCCGTTCTATACAGCCGACAAGCTGACACGATGGGCCGGACTTGTACCAGGACGAAATGAATCAGCTGGAAAGAAGAACAGCCGGCATATTACAAAGGGAGGGAAATATCTCAAACCGGTTCTCGTGGAGTGTGCGTGGGCAGCTATCAAGGCGCAGAATCCGTATTATCGGTACAAGTTCAACGGAATTGCAGGAAGACAAGGAAAAAAAAGGGCCATCATCGCGATTGCCAGGAAAATACTTGTCAGTATCTGGTCAATGTTGAAAGATGGCGCAGAATGGCATCCAAAAGATATGGATGACAATGGAAGACCGCGCGAACTGAGCCTTCGCAAAGCCAAGAGAAACTTTAAAACGGTCATCCGGGATCTACTGGATCTCGGCAAGACAAAAGAAGAAATCGCAATAGATCTTGTGACTATTATAAACCAAAGTTAGCATGATGTAACGGGGGAAAGGGGGAAGTTTAGCCAAAATAGCATTTTAGCCAAAAATGATTTACAGAATAAGGAAGGCATGCGGATCGTATTGGCATAGCCTGTGAATAAAAAAGAACCGTGGGACACACGGGGATAGCTCGCTTATGCTGTGGTCAATAGACTGCTCGAACGAGAACCGACTGTTCGCTTTTTAAGCGAAAGGAAGCCCCCACCTCTATAGGTGGGGGAGGATGTCACGGAAATCCTTCACGATTTTGTCTTCAATGAATTGACCAAAGAGCAGATTGTCTCGTTATGGCGTTTTCTGGATCCCGTATGGAATGAAACAGTTCGCGAGATCGCTCTTGCGCTCCATTACCGGATCTATCTGATGAAAAACACACCATTTACCTGCCAGGACGCTTTGAAAAAAAGCCGGTATCTTCCTAAC
>CAJTZN010000095.1 GCA_910584065.1 uncultured Eubacterium sp. | reverse complement strand
CTTCCGGCAGTCATTTAATATTGTCCGGAATGCCCCGTCATATATATTTGCCATATCTTATCCCTCCCTATTTGTACCTCAATCATATCACTTTTTTATCCCAAATTCAATCGTTTCACTGTCTTTACTATATCACATTTTTCCCTTTTTACAATCCCAAAATCTGATTTTGCAGCCCCTTCTAAGTTTTAATCCAGAAAAATTTGTCCCTCCCGCCGAATGAGTATATACTATTTCACAAACACCACAAAATCACAGGAGGCAGGAACGATGAACATGTATGGTTATATACGTATTTCTACAAAAGATCAAAACCCGGAACGACAATGGGCCGCATTGGAGGAATATGGCATTCCCCGGGAGCGGATTTACCTGGACCAGATTTCCGGCGGGAGTTTTCTGCGCCCGCAGTACGGAAAACTGATGAAGAAACTGGCAAAAGGGGACGTGCTTGTCATTAAAAGCATCGACAGGCTGGGCAGAAATTATGAGGAAATACTGGAACAATGGCGGCTGATCACAAAGGAGACCGGGGCGGATATCCATGTGCTCGATATGCCGTTACTCAACACCGATTCCTCTCAGGGCGATCTGACCGGCGTCTTTATCGCCGACCTCGCGCTGCAGATCCTGGCCTATGTAGCAGAAACCGAGCGCTCCCTCATCCGCCAGCGGCAAGCGGAAGGAATCGCAGTCGCAAAAAAGAATGGCGTGAAATTCGGGGGCAAAAAGGCGGACGTCCCCGAACATTTTGAATCATATTTTGAGAAATGGAGAGATGGTAAAATTTCCCTGTGCAGAAAGGAAAAGGAACATGATGAAGAAAGGGAGTTTTCATGAGTACGCTTATTCTGTGGGCGATGAGGAGGGATTGGTGATCACGGGCTATTCTGGAAATAAAACCCGGCCGGCCATACCGAAAAAAGTGAATGGAACGAAAGTGACTGGCATTGGAAACTCCGCTTTTTATGGCTGCCACAGCCTGATAACGGCCAAAATTCCAAAAAGTGTATCAAATATCGGAAACTCGGCCTTTTCCAACTGCCGCAGCCTGTCGAAGATCACGATACCGGAACACGTATCCCATATCGGGATCTTTGCCTTTAATGGATGCAGGAATCTAACAGACATTACCGTGGACAAAAGAAATTCCACATATGATAGCAGAGATCATTGTAACGCCATTATTGCCACGAAAACGAATCAACTGATCGTCGGGTGTTGTAATACAAAAATTCCAGACAGCGTATCCTCTATTGGCGACCGCGCCTTTTCTGGCTGCCGCGACCTAAAAGAAATCTCGATACCTGAGGGTGTGTCTGACATCGGGGATTTTGCTTTCGAGGGGTGCACCGGCCTGACAGAGATCACGCTCCCAGAAAGCGTAACTGCCATCGGCAATTTCGCCTTTGAAAGGTGCAGCAGCCTGACAAATCTGGTACTCCCAGTCACAGATGGAATGCTCTGCATAAAAAGGAATGCCTTTAAAGACTGCTTCGCTCTTTGTATTTTGGCATCTGATGAACGCAAAACATAAAGCTGCTGCCGTTTATGATATCCGCATGACATTCCCCATGCCCGGGAGGCATTACAATCCATATATAAGAAACATTTGACATAGATAAGCAGTAACAATAAAATAAACATATAAAAGAAATAGAAATGTAACAGAAAGGAGATCATCATGAGCAACATACTGGTAGCGTATTTCAGCGCCAGCGGCGTGACAGCACAAGTGGCGCAGAAACTGGCAAGCGTAACCGGAGCCGATCTGTTCACGATCGAACCGGAAACGCCGTACACAGACAAAGATCTCGACTGGCATGACAAGAAAAGCCGCAGTTCTTTGGAAATGGACAACCCGAACTGCCGTCCGGCCATCCGTTCCACCGTAGCGGACATGAGTCGGTATTCCGTCATCTTTGTCGGATTTCCGGTGTGGTGGTATCGGGAGCCGTCCATCATTGACACGTTTATGGAAGCCTATGATTTCAGCGGGAAGACCGTCATACCATTTGCTACATCCGGCAGCAGTCCGATCGGAAATTCCGGTAAAAATATGCAGGCCCTGGCGCCAAAAGCCAACGTAGCAGAGGGAAAACGTTTTTCCGCGGGTGCAGCGGATCAAACGCTCGCTGACTGGGCCTCTGAATGGACGTAATGAATCCGAAATGAAATGGAGCTTCCTGTATAATTAAAAATATAGAGGATCCCAAGGAAGAAGGTTGAT
>CAJTZN010000094.1 GCA_910584065.1 uncultured Eubacterium sp. | reverse complement strand
CATAAGAAAACCTCCTTTTCTCCTATTATAGCATTCTCCAGATCTCATATATCCTGATTTGCATTACTTTTTTTATATCAATCAAAAAAAACGAGGATCTTCCCAATGTCATTAAGTTAGATGGATCATCGAACTTAATGCATGATATCCTTGTTAAGTTAAGCTTCAGGTCAAATGAGACCCGGAGCTTTCTTTTTTTCCGGCGCACGACGAAAAGACAATTTTTTCTTCTTAAAAAAATTGCTATTTGTCCCATTTGTGATGTAAAATATCACTGTTTTTAAGTGGCTGTTATGCCGGTCTATGCTGGAATGCATGTACTCGCTGCGCTCTCATATTCCGTTTGTAACAGCGGTCTGGTCTGATTGGGATCAGACCTTTTTTGATCCTTTCTTCCAGCTCCCTGGCTCCGATCTTTCTTTTCAGGAACTTTTTGATGTTTGTCGTTCCTATGCTGAAATTGGCTTTATATTCGTACTTCTTATCTTTCTTCTGTTCGATCGGCACCGCATGGATCATCAGCGCGGCCAGATTATGGAGGGTCAGTGCACCATAGATTTCCTGGCGGATGAATTTTCTTTTCTTCGAATGAAAATCAAGCATCCCGATCGTGTATTTCAGCTTTCGGAATCCCACTTCTTCGTTCCACCGCAGATGATACAGCTCTTTCAGATCATCGAGAGAGAACTTCTCTGGCGGCAGGTTCGTTATCAGGCACTCGTATTCTCCTTTTTTCACCTCGATCCTGACGACCCGGAATTCAATTGGATATTCTTCGGCTCCGCCTTTTGGCATATATTCGAAATTGATATTCCATGCAAAATATTTGTACAGCTCAGGATGTTCTTTCACTTCATTGGTCTGTTTTCTTGTCAGGATCCGTTTGATCTTCTGATCAAATTCGCTATCCGGCAGCTCAAAAGTAGAAAGAATACCGTTCGATCGGATATCCTTGCAGCGGATCACAAACTTCTGGCCGTTCTCCATACAGAAAGCGAACAGCTCATAGTTTTCAAATCCCCGGTCGGCACAGATGATCGATCTGGCCGGATACCGATGATCACGGATCAGCCTTTTCAGAGCGGCACATTCGCCCGTCTTGCGGGACGAGTCGATCGAAACATCCAGGAAGAGATCGTTGAGACAATCATAGAGGGCGTTGAGATGAAGCTGGGAGAACGGACGTGCCGAGCCGGTCTGGCATAAGGTCTCTTCATCATCGGGGTCAAAAGGGATATTGACATCCGATCCATCCATGGCTAATACACGATATCCTTTGAGCAAAGAAGGAGAACGGGAAAAAGACATGAGATGAAGGATGTGCAGAAAAGCTTCGGGATCCAGCTTGCTGCGCTGCTGGCAGAAAGCAGAAGCGGTGACAGAGAATTTAGGATCATCAAAGAAGTTGGCAAGTTCGGTCGGCAAAGAAGCGGAACCCATCTGGATGATCAACGGAATGAGGATGCGGGCAGGGAGCTTGCGGTTTCTGGAAAAATCGGCAATGGGGTCTGACGAATAACAGGCGATATCATCGACAACGGATTGAACAGCGGATTCGAACTGACGGCGGATAGTGCATAAGGAATTATAAGATTTCATAAAAAATACCTCCTACAATTCCTTCGGATTATGAAATTAAGCGTCGAAAAAGCTTGTCAAGTGTTTTTTTACGAAATTTCGAAGATCATCTGAACAAAAAAACTCGAAAAAAAGAAGACCCTCTATTCTCATAAGAGAGTCTTCCTGAGGCGAAAATCGCCTAACTTAATGACATTGGGATGAATAATCCTTCCGTTTCTGTCTGCTTATTTGTTCGAGCTGCCCAGCATGCCAGCGCCACGCTCGGAACCGATCCCCTTCAATTCATCCAGAGAAATTTCCCGGCTCGGCACATCCGGCATCACGAGCAGCACACCCTGCGCGATCGCCTTTTCATACGGATATACGAGAATACCTTCCGGCATATCCTTGAGCACATGCTTCTTTACGATCCGCAGCGTCTTCTCATTCAGATTCGTGACCGGCGCCATGTATTCGCCCCGGAAGCCCGAGTCGATCACGCCCGAACGCTGAGCAATCCCCTTCGTTCCGGTCGAACCTCTTTCCTTTAAGAACATGACATAGTCCGCGTCGAACGCGCTAGCCACCCCCAAGGGGACCAGCTTTGTTTCCGGCGGCCTGATCTCAAGATAGTCCTCATCAAAACAAGGATACAGGTCATATCCTGCATCCTCATGACGTTTTGTGGGGATCA
>CAJTZN010000093.1 GCA_910584065.1 uncultured Eubacterium sp. | reverse complement strand
CTTTTTTTGACAGGTTAGAGGGAGCCAGGATAAAAAAGGACATGACGATACCTCCAGGATACCGCCATACTTCTGTGAGTATAAAAGAACGGCGGCCTTGATTTTCTCAAAGCCGCCGTTTTGGGCGTGACGATGCTCTACTGTACGACGGCTTTTTTCTTTTGCCGTCGTGCGGCAGTTCTTTAGCCTTGCATTACAACGCACTCGCCGGAGCTGGTCTGTGCCTCTTTGCTTGACTGTGTGTGTTCGTCAAATTCCGCTTGACTGTATTTCTCAATGCCGGTCAGCGTTCCATTCCCGGAGGTGTCCGGGTGGGCAAAATCACGGACTGTATAAATGTCAACGGTTCCGTCTGCGCTCCCCAAAACGCGCATTGAACCCTTGAATTTTCCACTGGTCAACCCCTCGCCATTGGAGGTCAGCACATCCCGGAAAAACCGAACCTTTTCACCATTGAAATACCACTGGTCATTTTTGATGTCATAGGTAACGCCAAAAGCCTCGTATTCCTTTGCCATATCTTCCATTTCCTGTGCGGAGGGCGGGTCACCAGTCATGGCAACGTTGGGAGGCGGATTTTTGATTGCCTCGATGTCACGAGCCGCAAATTCTTCCGCCGAAAACTCCTTTACACCAACCAGCTTTCCGCCGGGGTCAAAAGAACCATCTTCGGAGCGGACAATGTTGGTGAGGTCACGGACGGCATACACATCAACCACGCCATTTTCGTTAAAAAAGTCGTTTCCGGCTTGCACCCCGTCCTCCACGGCATAGTAGTCCTCGAACCACCGTACTGTTTTGCCGTTGAATTTCAGTTCGTTTTTATCGCTGTCGTAGGTCAGCCCAAACTGCTCATAGGGCTTGAACAATTCCTCATAGGAAACATCCTTGGCTGCCCCTCCATCCTCGGCAGTTGCAGAAAGGGCCGGGCCAGACACGTTTGAGATTTGCGGGGAAGTCGTGCCGCTTGAGAGAGTACCACCCCCCTGGGATGCTGCCGCGGTACTGCACCCAGCTAAACTCCCTACAAGCAACACCCCGCCAATGGCTAATGCGAGCAGTTTTTTTGTGTTCATTGAAGAAACACCATCCTTTCTTTGAGTGTACCTAAAGAATACCATCCTTTTTTGTGATACGTTTGGGATTAGTTTGTGATTTATGTGTAGTTGAAAGCGGCGGGACAATCGCCCGCCGCTTTCCTATATCTGTCAGATTGTAAAAGAAAACTTTACCCCGTCCTGTGTATTGCAGACCGTACATTCACTTCCATGCTGGTGTAGTATCTCCTGCACGATATACAGCCCTAACCCGCTCCCGCCGGTTTTACGGCTTCTGGATTGCTCCACACGATAAAACGCATCAAATAATTTTGGAATACTATCCTCCGGGATATGTGAGCCTGTGTTTTCAACAGAAAATTCTATCTGCCCATGTTCTATGTGGACAGAGATATAAATAGAGGCTCCCTGCGGGGAATACTTGATTGCGTTTCCTATCAGATTTGAAAACACTTTCTCCATCAGCAGTTTGTTTCCAGCTATAAGAGCAGATGGTGGAGCATTGAGATCTATTTGTAAGTCCTTTCCCGCAATCAAATCTTCGGTTTCACTTAAATAGGATTTGATAATTTGAACACAATCCAAACAGTCTTTTTTGAAATCTGGCCCCGCAGTTTCCAATCGAGAGATTGTCAATATCTCCTGCACCATTGTTTCAAGGGTATTCGCAATTTCCAGCGATCTTGTCAAATATTTCTCACGGTCTTTGTAGGCCCCGATGCCGAGCAGCATCCCCTCTAACTGGCCCTTTATAATGGTGACAGGTGTTTTCAGCTCATGTGAAACCGCCGAAAAGAAATTTGTACGGGCCTGTTCCAGTTCCTTTTCATGCTCAATATCAGCTTCAAGTTTTCTGTTTGCGTTTTGCAAATCAGACAGGGCGGTTGAAAGATTGCGAGATAGCCTGTTCAGGCTTTTCCCCAACGTTCCCAATTCATCAGTCCGTTGTTCATCAACCGTCCAATCCAACTGCAAGTCAGACATTTTTTCGGATATGCGGCTGATTTCCAGTACGGGCTTTGTAATCATACGAGAGTACAGCCAAGATATGACAAGGGCAATCGCCAATACTAATAGCAAGATAATCGGAAAAACACGGATAAAGGATTGTTGTAGTTCCGAAATTTGTTCTGCCTCACCATAGACAACGAGAGTATAGCGGTCACTGCAATCAGAAAAAGAAAAATAGTATTGGTTTGATAAAACGGGAGAGATTTCACCA
>CAJTZN010000092.1 GCA_910584065.1 uncultured Eubacterium sp. | reverse complement strand
CCGACAGATACCGGATAAATTTTCCGGTGACAAAGGTATTTCAACGGGAAGATACCTGGCCCAAATTCCTGGGCGGAATGTCTACTGTCTGGACGGTGGAAGCGCCAGAATTGGAGGAAACCGAATTTGACTAATACAATGTATATCGGCCCTTCTATCAGGGGCGTTGTGAAACACGGCGCCGCGTTCAGCGGCGGGCTTCCGGCCAGGGTGAAAAAACTGGCGGACGCAAAACCTATTATCAAAAATTTAATCGTTCCCGTTTCGGATCTGGCGGACGCAATCAAGCGATCCAATGAAGAAGGATCAGCCGTTGCGGTCGCGTATGACCGGATTTCGGAACTGACCGAAACGGAAATCAAGAAAATTATGGAAGGAGTGTAAAAAAGTATGTCTAATTACAAACATGGTATCAGGACAAGCAGACGGGCCACACAGTTATCAATACCTATCACGTCCGACGGGTGTTTACAATGCGTGATCGGCACGGCGCCGGTAAACCTGGCTGCGGATCCATATGATACCGTAAACAAGCCTTTTGTATTCCACAATAAGGCAGCAGCGATCGCGGGGCTGGGGTATAGTGAGGATTTCAAAAATTACACGTTATGCCAGTCTATGTATGCCACGTTTGACGTTTTCGGGGTTGCGCCTATCGTCATGATTAACGTCCTGGATCCGGCGAAACACGTAAAAGCGGAATTATCAAAAACCTATTCCGTGACAGCTGGAAAAATTACGATTCCGGACAAGGGGATCCTTCTGGATAAACTTTCCGTAACATCCACGGCGGATGAACCGACGAAATACGAGCCGGAAAAAGATTATATTGCTGCATTTAATACGGATGGAAGCGTTTCTATTGCCATTGTGAGCGGCGGAGCGGCAGCCAGCGCGACGGAATTAAAAGTTACCTATGCACAGCTGGATCCTTCGCTTGTGAAATATCAGGACGTGATCGGGGCCTATGATGTAACTACCAAAAAGAAAACCGGAATGGAACTGATCGGCCGCGTATATCCGAAATACGGCGTCGTTCCGTCGTTACTCCTGGCGCCCGGATGGTCGCATATTCCGGCCGTTGCGCTTGCACTTGCGGCGAAAGCGCAGCTTATTTCAAGCCTTTTCACGGCGAAGGTTGTTGTCGATCTTGACACGTCCGACGGGAAAGCGGATTTTATGGAAAATGTCAAGGAATACAAAGACGAAAACGCCTATTCAGATCGGAACATGATCCCGGCCTGGCCGCTTGTGGGTGTAGGGGATTATAAATATTACTATTCCGCGCAGCTTGCGGCCCACATGGAATATATGGCCGGAAATAATGGTGGCGTTCCTTCTCTTTCCCCGTCAAATAAAGACATTAAAATTACCGGCCTTTATACAGAGGATGGGACAGAGGTATTACCGGACATGGACGAAGCAAACGATTATTTGAACGCTTGCGGCGTCGTCACGGCGATCAATGTCAACGGCTGGAAATGCTGGGGAAATAATACGGCGATTTATCCGGCGTCGTCTGATCCGATTGACAGGTGGATAAACATTGTAACCATTTTTGACTATATCGAAAACAATTTCAAATTAACGTTTTTCAAGAATGTGGACGATCTGACGAATTACCGTTTGATTGATGAAGTTGTTTCCGGGTACAACATGCAGTTGAACGGTTTACAGGGTTCCAATGATATAGCCGGTGGCGAAATTGTTTTCGATCATGACGAAAATCCGATTTCGGAAATTCTGAACGGACACATTAAATTTCATACCAGAATCGGCGGTTTTGCGCCAGCGGAAGATATTGAAAATGTGTTTGAGTTCGATCCAACGATTACACAGGCGGCATTAGAAGGGGGTGCTGAATAATGGCGGGATATAAAATTCCTACACTGTTAAACAATTTTAACACATACGCGTCCGGTCATAAATATGTGGGTGTTTCATCCGAAACAACGCTTCCGAATTTTGAATATTTAACGGAAACGCTGGAAGGCGCCGGAATCGCCGGTGATATTGAAGAAGCCGTGGAAGGGTGTTTCGGTTCCCTGGAATCCGAAACATCTTTTCAGAACATAGGAGAAGAATACTTCCATTTCCTGACACAGACCGGAATTGTAACATACCGGGGATCCATGCAAGTGTTGAACACGGCGACACAGACAAATGATTTTGAAGGAATCGTTGTAACAACGAAAGGCAGAGTGAAATCATTTGATTTAGGAACGCTGAAAAGGGGCGGCAAGGGTGAGCCAAAGATCGTACGGGAATTAACCTATGTAAAGATCACCATAGGCGGCCAGAATGTCCTGGAACTGGATAAATTTAACATGGTTTGGAAACTGTACGGCGTTGATCGCCTTCAGAAAGTTAGATCGCAAATATAAGAAAGAGAGGATTAAAAAATGGATGGAAATTACACAGAAACAAGCAGAGAAGATTTTGTACCCGGAACCGACGAAATC
>CAJTZN010000091.1 GCA_910584065.1 uncultured Eubacterium sp. | reverse complement strand
TTATCAAACACTACAAAAAAATTATTCAATGATCATAGCATCCCAAAAACGCAAAGAAAACATAGCGGAATATCTGCTCTATATGTGGCAGATCGAAGATCTTATCCGCGCCAACGGTCTCGATATCGAACAGATAAAAAAGACTGTGATAAACAATTACCCTGCCGACGAATCCCAGCTGCGCGCGATGGCGGAATGGTACGAATCACTTATCGACATGATGCGTCGCGAAGAGGTGACCGAGAAAGGCCATCTTCAGATGAACAGAAACATTATCGGAGATCTGGCTCAACTCCATCTCCGCATTCTTGCAGATCCTAAATTCGACGAATACCGCAAGGAATTCTACGCAACATTGCCGTTTATAGTAGAACTGAGAGCAAAAGCCGGAGAAGAACGCGCCGGAGAAATAGAGACCTGCTTCAACGCTCTCTACGGCATGCTGCTGCTCCGTCTGCAGCATAAGGAAATCAGCGACGAGACAGCCAAGGCCCTCGCTCAGATATCGCGCTTCATAGCCCTTCTCGCCAGATACTACCATCTCGACGAGGAAGACCGTCTCTTCGACCATCACGAATCATAAAAGTCCATATTCTGGCCAAAATAGTGCCAAGGAGGGCCAAATGAGACATACTCTTCTCCTGATTTTTTTTCTTTTTATATTTTTGTATCGTCAGTTTTTATTGACGATATTTTTTTATCATGAAAAAAACTTCATTCAATCGTTCATCGCTTTTTTTCTATATGTCTTCGCCGCCAATACCGGATATTGCGAGATAAGGATTCCATTCAACGACAACTGGAAGTTTCAGCTCGGCGATAGACCGAATGGAAACATTGTGCCGACATTTGACGGAATCTTCGACCTCACTGCCGAAGATTGCGAAATTATCGGTATCGACAATGGAAATCAGTACGATCCTGACGGAGTAAAATATTCTTCTTTTTCCAGAGGGTCTTTCCATAATGGAAA
Source organism: uncultured Eubacterium sp. (assembly GCA_910584065.1). Classification (GTDB taxonomy): domain Bacteria; phylum Bacillota; class Clostridia; order Lachnospirales; family Lachnospiraceae; genus Eubacterium_F. Next base: position 1,566 of record CAJTZN010000091.1, on the reverse strand, counting down.
AGCACGTCTTTATATAAGACACAATGGCAGCCATTCGGGCAAATATTCCGTAAGAAATGATCTGACAGGCTATTTCTCATTTAATTTATAGATAAACTTTACAATCATTTAAAAGACTTGCCTAAACTTTCCACGGCTCTTTCATTTAAAAGTAAAATAAGGTCATAGAATCCCTTACCCGGTTCATCGTGAATCGGGTAATTTTTTTGATGTTGTATATCAGCAATTTAACTTCCTGTTAAAATCTTATTTTTTTCATTTTTGGCTCAGGAACCCAAGGAGTCTGGTAAAGCTCATTGAGACATGTCTCATTAGTTCTGCCAGCCCTTTCTTTTTGTCGGAGCGCTTTTTACGAAGACCTTTCCATATCGAGAAAACAGAGAAAACTATTCTTTGAATGGTGTCGAGATTCCGCGCCGCTTTGGGCGATTTACGTTTAATTCTGTCCTGCAGCAGACTGACATCCAGGCTCCAGTGCATGCTTTCTATTGACCAGTGGTCCCGCACGTATGCTCCGAGAGTCGGCGTGTCGGAGGGCAGGCTGCTCACATACAAGCGTTTTTCTGAAGTACGCACGCCCGTTGATTTCCTTACCGTGTCGGCTTCATATTCTATAATCGTCATATTGCCGCCCCATTTCTCCCTGTTGGCTATAACCTCAAGGCCGTCGTAAATACGGTAGGTTCTGGTCTCGATTCTGCCGTGTCCGAGTTCCGGCCCTTCGGTATATGTGTAAACCGGCGGACAATCCCTGAGTCTGTCTTCCACTCCGTAGCGCAGAGAACGCTGGTTGGCCTTGAGTTCTATCAGGAAATCACCGCCTTTCTCCCTGATTCTGTCGATTATGTCTTTCTGCATGGATATGGCGTCGGCGGTAACAATCTTTCCGAAGATGTCGATTTTGTCAATCAGCAACGGAACTGCAGTTATCTCATTGCTCTTTTCCTGACAGGCCTCTGTCGCCAATATGATGCCGGTGTTGAACGAATAGGCCGACACGATATCCGGATTGCGTCCGTTTTCCTGAACGGTGCCACGTTCGGACTTGCCGTCGATGCATATTATCTCTCTTTCACCGTCTGATCCGAGCAATCCGACATGAAACGCCTCGACAAATTCCTGCATTCTGTCCGCCATGGCAAGGTCATTGATACCGTTCTCAACACGGCATAGAGTTGCCTCCGAAGGTATGCCGTTTCTGAACATATTCATTTTACGGAACTTTTTGAGGTGGTGACGCCCGAACTCGATTATGTCGGCGCCTCCGACATATCCGCTGGCACGGCCTAATATCATCAGAATGATGTCGTCGAGCCGATGGCGGATGTTTCCTTTGTCTGATCTACGGAAATCGGGAACCGACGAGGCAAAATCCAGCAGTCGTTCCATGATGCTGCCCGATGGGCAAAAATGGTGTTCCTTTTAATATATATTAAGCCGAAAAAGTTGCAAATCAGCAAATTAATGCGTATTTTCGCGTAGCGAAAATCGAGGCGGAAGGACCTTCGCGGCCACTCCGCCTCTTAAAAATTTTTCTTATGATAAAGAAACACCGAAGGCGGTGCT
>CAJTZN010000090.1 GCA_910584065.1 uncultured Eubacterium sp. | reverse complement strand
GAAGCGGAAAAGATTCTGCTCCTGATGGCCTCCGATGCAGCCAGAGAATTTGAGAAGCTTCCGATTACAGAATATGTGGACATTTTGAGAAATATCCTGTATTGTGGTATATGGAATAAATTTCGGGGCAAAAAGAAAGATAGAGAAGGAAAAAACAGTGTTAGATCCCTATAATGTGCTGGGCGTCCCCAGAGACGCCGGCATGGATGAGATAAAAAAAGCCTACCGCAAACTGAGCCGTACCTACCATCCGGACGCCAATATTGACAATCCGAATAAAGCCCAGGCGGAAGAAAAGTTTAAGCAGATCCAGGAGGCTTACAATCAGATCCTTAAGGAGAAGGAGCGGGGGGCCAGCAGTTATTCCAGCGACAGCCGGGATACTGCCGGTTCCTATGGTCCCTGGGGACGGTATCAGAGTGGCTCCGCCGATTATGAGGAGGCGGATCTGGAGCTTCGGGCGGCGGCCAACTATATCAACAACGGCCTGTATCAGGAGGCTATGAATGTACTGAATAATATGAACGGACGCAGCGGCCGATGGTATTATCTCCATGCCATGGCCAATTATGGCGTGGGCAACCAGGTCAATGCCATTGACGACGCCAGACAGGCCGTGCGGATGGAGCCGGGCAATCTGTCCTATCAGCAGCTTTTAAATCGTCTGGAGAACGGCGGCGCTCAGTGGTATCAGGATATGGGCGGCGGGTTTGGCTATCCGCAGACCACTTTCCATATGGGAAGCTGTTGTATGGAGTGTTTGATGCTCAATTTTTTCTGCAACTGCTGTTGCAGACCGTGTTAGGTATTCGTTGCGTCTGTCGGAAACGCTGTGGCGTCGGAGGGAGAGTTTATGATTTCAAGAGAGAAGATGGATAAGATTGTGCCGATTGTTCAGGCGGCTATTGTGGCAGTGTATTTGTTTGTGTATATTGTCAGCGATATTCTTCATGTCAAGAGGATGATGAAAAAAGCTAAAAAAACGATAGAGAAGTAGTATAAAGATTCAAAAAGCGGGAAAGATATAGGTGTGCAAAAGAAAAATACTTATCCTCCCCTTTCGTCCCGGGTGCCGAGTCGGTTCGGCATCCGGGATGTTTTTTTGTGCGCATGACGATACACCGCTGGACGGAGAGAAGTTTTGGGTATATAATCGAAAGAAAACGGGATGAGGAGGCGATTTGTATGGAACTGCTGGAAAACGGAACGAAACGGGCGGCCATGGTTGCGGATACCTTCATAAAACGCCGCAGAGAAGCCCTTACGGATGAGGAGGCCCATGCTCTGCGGGTGCTGATCGCGGCTGCGGTGAAAAACCCCGATGAACAGCCGCCCACGTGGCATTGTGATATTTATTGTCGAAATGTACGCCATGTATCCTGTGAAGGAGCGTTGTGTGCGGAGGAATGCGCGCCCAAGCTGTGTCCTTATTTCGATGAAATGTTGTATTAACACGGACGTCATTTCTGTGAAGTAAAAAATTTTTGGTTTCTAATTTTTGTTTAATGTTTCTGCGGTATGATGACCGTGAAAAGTAACGGAAACGACGAACAATAAAACGGGGAAAGGATGATGGTTATGAAAAGAAACATAAAGGTTATACTGGCGCTGGCGGCTGTTGTGTTCATGTCTATGCTGGCGGTCTTTCCGGTACAGGCGGGACGTAAGGTGAAACCGACATCGATCAAGGCTGTGGGTTCCAAAAGCGTCACGGTTTCTAAGGGAAAGAAATTTGAGCTTGAGGTCAGGATGAATCCGAGGAAAGCCGAAGATGATTATCTGACATGGTCCATCGTATCGGGAAAAGGGGTTGTCCGCTTTGAGGATGATGATCTTCACGATGACGAGGTGGATCTGTGGGCCGTGAAAACGGGAACGGCTAAAGTCCGCTGTAAGATCCGCGGAACCTCAAAAAGCGTTACTTTCACGGTTAAGGTGAAAAAGTCTTCGGTCAAAACGACAATCAAGGCCGTGGGTTCCAAGTCCAGAAGCGTCAAAGCAGGACAGGAATTTGAGCTGAAAGTCAGGACTTCATCTAATATAGACGATGATGATCTGAAATGGACGATCGTCAGCGGTAAGAAGGTTGTCCGGTTTGACGATGACGATATCTACGATGATGAGATGGAACTGGTTGCCTTAAAGGCAGGAACGGCTAAAGTTCGCTGTACGATACGGGGAACGAAAAAGAGCGTCACCTTTAAAATTACGGTAAAGAAAGCGGCGGCATCGACGATTACCCGGGTGGGACCTGAGGAACGGGTCATCTATCTGGGGCAGGAATTCGAGCTTGAGGTTTATCGCAGAAATGTGCACGAGAGTTATCTCCGGTGGAAAATCGCTGATCAGTCCATTGTGACCTTTGAAGACGGTTATGCGGATCACGACGACGAGATCGACTTGATCGCGGTGGGTGTGGGAACAACCACGGTGACCTGTACAAACACCTTAACAGGAAAGAGCGTCAGCTTTACAATACGGGTGGTAGGATAACGGAGATATATAAGAGTGGTAACCGTTTGGCTTGTCTGAACGGTAAC
>CAJTZN010000089.1 GCA_910584065.1 uncultured Eubacterium sp. | reverse complement strand
ATCGGCTCAAAGCCCATATTTCAAGGCTTTGAGCCGGTTCTTTTCCAAACTTGAGTTTGCGGGGATTTGTCAAGGGTGCGGACGGAAAAAAGACACGTTCGGTTTTTGGTTTGGTTTTTGGCGGCGTTTTGCATTGGAACGGCGTTTTTGGCTTTTTCGGGCAATAATTTGGGAGGATATGGGCACACCTGAGTTTGGAAACTCCCCCTTACCAATAATCCCCGCAACCCTTGTAGATGCTGGGAATTCTTTTGTCAAGATTTCGTATTTTTTATATAGGTTATATTGATTTATATCTCCTTCTGTGCTATACTATCATTCAGGAGGCTTTTACCATGCATGTTAAAGTAATCACCGCAAAAGGCGTTCCTCGTCTATATATCTACGAAACTTACTATGACAAAGACCCCCTTACCGGGAAAGGCCGCGTCCGTAGTAAGATGATTGAAAGCCTCGGACGCCTGGATGAACTAAAAAAAACGTATGACGATCCTGTCGCTCATTTTAAAACTGTTTGCGAACAGCGCACCGCTCAAAAGAAAGAAAAACAGATGGCTTCCATCGCCATCGGCCTGGATTCCCGTATGCTTCCTGGTGAAGATTCCTTACGCAATGCCGGTTATGCGATCCTCAAAGAATTATATAAGCAGCTTGACCTTGGCTCCTTCTGGAATTGGAAAACCCGCGGCCTTTCCGTCCCCTACAGTGTTGACCGGATCTTCCGACTCCTGGTTTTTTCCCGGATCCTCTATCCCGGCTCCAAGAAAAAGGCCTTTGACCACCGGCAGCTCTTTTTTGAGGGCTTCCACGGTTTCAGCCTCGATGATGTCTATTATTCCCTCGATATTATCGCCAAAAACCAGGAGGACCTCCAAAAGTGGATTTTTGATCATTCCGGCTCTTTATGCAAGCGGGATATGTCGGTTTCTTATTTCGACTGCACCAATTATTACTTTGATATCGGTCATCCTGATACCGATTCCCTTGATGACGACGGCAGGCCGGTTGATAAAAACGGACAACCTGTCCCCCCTTCGTACCGCAAACGAGGACCGGAAAAGAACCACCGGCCCGACCCGATTATCGAAATGGGCCTCCTGATGGACCGCAATGGCATCCCCATCGCCTATGACCTCTTTCCCGGGAATGAGTCGGAAAAGGTACACCTGCGCCCCATCGTACAGCGGCTGAAAAAAGATTTTTCCGGCTCCCGTACCATCTTTGTAGCCGACCGCGGCCTCAATACCTCCGATAACATCTATTGGATCAACGGGACAAACAAATCCGATGACAACCAGCGGGACGGCTACGTCTATGGACAGTCTGTCCGCGGCGCGGACGAAGAATTCCGGGCCTGGGTGCTTGGAAGCGGATACCAGGAGGACAAGTGGAAGGATGACGACGGGAACGAAATTACCTTCCGCCATAAATCGCGCATCCATCCCAAAGAACTTCATGTCAATGTAAGCAGGCCTGGCCGCAAGAAACCTTCCAAAAAGACAGTCCGGGTGGATCAGAAACAGATGGCATACTATTCCGAAAAATACGCCAAAAAGCAGAAAGCGGACCGGGATGCCATGGTTGCGCGCGCAAAAGACCTTGTCAAACACCCGAAAAAGTACAACCGGATCACATCCGCCGGAAGCGCTGCCTATGTAAAAAACATTGCCTTTGATAAAACAACCGGGGAGATCGTGGATGGCGTAGCGTTAGAATTAGATGAAGAAAAGATAAGGGAACAAGAAAAGTATGACGGCTACTACTCGATTGTGACAAGCGAGCTGCAAATGAGCGATCTTGAGATGCGGGAAATCTATCGGGGGCTTTCCCGGATTGAGGATACCTTTAAAGTGTCCAAATCCGATTTTCGATCCCGTCCGGTTTATGTATCGACCAAAGAACACATAGATGCCCATTTTTCCACATGTTTCACGGCCCTGGTACTCATCCGGCTGCTCCAGGCAAAACTGGGGAACCGCTACCCGGTTGGGCAGATCCTGGAATCTCTTAGGAAATACAATTGTGTTAGGGTTGATACGGGACTGTATCAATTTATATATTTCGATGAAATCCTTCAAGCCTGTGGCGAAGCGTTCCATATGGAACTGGACAATAAATACCGCACGCAACAGCAAATCCGGCGTTTGTTACGCTACTAAAAATTTTTTTAATTTTCCCCCAAATAAGACGGTATACCCTATGTAGACAAATCGGCTCAAAGCCCATATTTCAAGGCTTTGAGCCGGTTCTTTTCCAAACTTGAGATATATAGGGTTTCCTATTATCCCACGAATGACGCAGGGAGCCCATTCGTATTTGTTTTCTGGGTTCTCAAACCTCCATGAATAATCCTTCTCATTGCGTGTATGAAGCCACCATGACGGGCACGCCACCTTTTCCGTGCGGAAAGCCTTTGCAATCTTCCTCACCCCGAACCCTTTGTTCGCAAGCTCAAATATACGCTTTACCACCCATGCCGTTTCCCCGTCCACAACCAGCTTGTTATGGTTATCTGGTGCTTTGCGGTATCCAAACGGGGCGTAGGAGCAGTGGTAAAGCCCCGCTTTTGACCTCGCCCGAAAAGACGAACGGATTTTCCTTGAAATATCCCTGCTGTAAAATTCGTTCATCACGTTCTTTAATGCGGCGATATCGTTATTCCTGTTGGCGGTGTCCACCCCGTCATTGAGGGCGATATACCTTACATTTTTCATTGGGAAATAAATCTCACTGATATGGACAAGACCACAAAACCCATGCGGAGCTGCTGACAATATTTCAA
>CAJTZN010000088.1 GCA_910584065.1 uncultured Eubacterium sp. | reverse complement strand
TATCACGTTTTTAAAAAGATTACTGAAATGAGAATAACAATGGACACAAAAGAAGAGATGGCAAATATGACCATGTATATGAGAAAGGAATATGCAAAAAAAACGCTACAATTATTAAAAGGTAAAACCAGAGGTACTGCACAAACGGCATATAAGAGAGCATTAAAATTTTGGAAATTAGATGATAACTCGTTATAAATATGAAATGATTTAATGTGTTTTTGATTTTTTTGTATCCGCACCACCAATGGTCTGGGATAGGCGGTGGAGGAGAGCGGTTATAACCTTCAGGACATGCCGTCCCTGCGAAGAGACGGCCTCGGGAATGAGACCGCATACCGGTACACCCTGGACGGACAGATCAGAGAAGCAAAAAGAGGAAAGAGGGAAAACAGCCCGTACAAAGTACTTCAGAGCTACGAGTACAACGCCAGAGGCCAGATCACCGGGATCACGGACGGGAACGGCGAACGCATTGATTATCATCTGGACACCTGGGGCAGGATCACCGGCGTCGGCTTCTCCGACGGCGTAACGGAAGGTTATGAATACACCCCGTCCGGCCAGATCAGCCGGACCGTCAACGGGAACGGCGGCGCCATCCGGTACCGCTACAACAGCTTCGGAAAGGTAAGGGAACGGATCGACCAGACAGGAGATGCGGAGACCTTCCAATATGACGAAGAAGGCAACCTGTCCCTGCACATCGACCGGGACGGGCGGCGGATATCCCGCACGTATAACGTATTCGGAAACCTGGTCTGTGAAAAAGCCGTGGATGAGAACGGAGAGAACCCGGTCGTCACCACCTGCCGGTACGACAGCCTGGGCAGGCTGACCCATGCGGTCTGCAACGGCCATTCCTACGAATACATCTACAACGATCAGGGCCGGTTAAAGGAAAAACGCTCCGGCGGAAGGCGGCTGATCTCCTACACGTACGACCGGGCCGGAAAGATCACGGAGATCACGGATCCCGCAGGCGTGACGACGCATTACGAGTACGATATCCTCGGGCGCACCAGCCGGATCAGCAGCCCGGGAGGAATGGAAGTCCGGTACCGCTACGACTGTCTGGACCGTCTGGAACAGATCCGCTACGGGAACGGAATCAGGACGTCGTACCAGTATGACGCAGACGGCAGCGTATCGCATCTGGAGACCCGTATGGGAAGCGACATCCTGCTGTCCTTCCGGTATCAGTATGACGGCAACGGCAACCGCCTGATGAAGACAGGTATACAGGGACCGGCAACCGACGGAAGCAGCGCCCTGGATATCACGTATCAGTATGACGTACGAGGACAGCTTCTGGAAGAAAACCGGAAGGACGCGGTGTTCCGCTACAGCTATGATGCTGCCGGAAACCGGATCCGGAAGGAAGAAGAGACAGGAAAGGATCAGCGAATCCGGACCGAATACGCCTACAATGAAAAGAACCAGCTCATCCATACGGAAGAATTCCTGCCAGACGGGAGCCGAAGAAGAAATACCTTTACCTACAGTAAACAGGGAAGTATACTGAGGGAGGAAACCGAATCCGGGATCAGCCGGTATTTCTACAACAGTAAAAACCAGCAGATCCGGGTGGAGTGCGCAGACGGTCAGATACAGGAAAACCGCTACGATGCGGAAGGCCTGCGCCATGAGATGAGAGAAAACGGGAAGCTGCTCCGGTTCGTGTATCAGAACGGAGAACTTCTGTATGAAGAAGGAGGGGATAAGGAAACAGCCAGCTGTCACCTGGGAGCAGGGATCGAGGCAGTCCGGAGAGGACAGAGAACGTATTAATATCATTCAGATAAACCACTTGTCTGAATTTATGCAGGGCAGGAAAAGTGATATGTTTTTTTGATGGAAAAAGGCAGGAATACTTATGGATAACAGCAGAATAAACAATCAAAAAAATTTAAATGTTAATTTAAATAAGTTTATGAATACAACAAGTATTCGTACAATTAGCAGTTATAAATTTACAAACTTACTTTATTTGGCTAAAAACGGATATTATCAGGCATTACATCATAGGATATGCCAGTATATGTTTGATCTTGCGGAAAAAGAAAAAGAGCTGTGGATCAGAATTGACGAACAGGAGGATGTAATTACTCCGGAAAATACAGAAAATTATTTTGAAAATAGAGATGGTGAGAAAAAGTATTACAGAGTCAGTATGATAACAAAGACCATGCTGGATTATGACCGAATGATGCTGAATCTGATTCTGGAAGAGAATGCAGAGAACATTATAAGAGAAAACAGATATGCTTCCAACATGTACAGACCTTACTTTTTCAACTTCCTGATTGATATTTCCGAGACTGACAGAAAGTATATTGAGTTTTTAATCAATCCCGAAAATGTGAATCAGTGGTTTGTCGGAACATTCAACTATTCAGGTCGGGAAGAAGGGAGGATATTTCCGGGTTATATTGAGAGAATTGCAAGTCCGGCAGTATATAAAGATCATAAAATATGTATTACGGATAAGAGACTGTCTCCTGCAACATTAAAGGCCATTAATGATGTATATGATCTGGGACCGAATCCCTGCACCACTGATACGGATGTCAATAAGGAACTGGATGAGGTATTGGAGAAACCGGAATTCAAGGAGATAAAAATATATAATGTCGGAAACGGAAACTGTATATACTTAAAAGGGCGTAACAGTTTTGGAGGGCTGAGAGTCCTTTATGATATTGGATATTACTGTACGATACCGGCTCAAAATGTTAAGAATAAAATTTACAGACCAATTGCGCAGGCAATCCGTCATTTAAAGCCGCATTGTGTGATCCTGTCTCACTGGGACTCCGATCATTTTTATGGATGTGCATATGCAGGTATGGATATTTTTCGATGTAAATGGTTTGCTCCGAATCTTGATGGAAAAAGTACTATCTCTGCAAAGAGAGTTGCAAAGTATCTGCAGGTACTGAAGAATCTGATCCTGGTAAACAGATCATCCGGAAGAAGGATAGCGGGCGTTCAGGGGATGGTATCAAGTCTGGAGCTTTTTATGGGAGAAAAAAAGAAAGGAAAAGATAAAAAAATTACGGACCATAACAAGGAAGGACTTATATTAAGTCTTGTGAATGAAAAATGGGAATATATTCG
>CAJTZN010000087.1 GCA_910584065.1 uncultured Eubacterium sp. | reverse complement strand
CATTTATGCAGCATAATTTTTTATTATTTTTTCATTGACTTTCCGAGACTACTCAACACATTGTTGTACCATCTTTAGTATATCATAACATGAATACTAAGTCTATTAATATTTTATTACTTTACTATTTGCTTCTCAAGGTTCTCAAAGTCACTTTTCAAGCTGCATCGGACGCGCTACCAGTACTCCTTCCTGATCTTCTCCATTTCCTGCAGCACTTCCTCTTTACCTGAGAGCATATTCTTCTTTTCCAAATACTCAAAAAAGCCTTGAAATGCCTGATAAATCCCAGGTTCCTGCACAGATATCTGAAACATTCCATTTTCTGTCATACATTTCACTGACATTGCTTTGTCTGTCCCACTCCAGTAAAAGAAAAGATGACTCGGGATCTCGATTTCCTCAGGCAGGGCATAAATCGCTATTACATCGCTCCTGACAGCCTGTATCGTACGCAGCAGCACTTTTTTCCGGACATCCATAGACAGCGGCTTATAAAAAGCTGACGGAAATTCATTGACACGGCCGGTTTCCATAAACTGACGTATCGTTTCCACCTTGCAAAAGGAACGAAATGAACCTGCCCAGCTTGGAGACAAAATAAGTTTCATGTCCTCCCAATCACCATTAAACCGAGCCATCCTTTTTATGAAATCCGCCTTATCAGGAAACGGATACAAAAATTCCTCGTAAATATCCGAAGAAATCCCCAAACCGAAACATGGCTGTTCAAACATACATGTGAAATTTGGACGATCCAGCATACCATACGCATCATATATATCCATCACTCCCATCCTGTCCTCGCTGCCAGACAAAAAGGAGGACGTTTTCTCTTTCATTTTTATAAATTGCTGCTTCATCACATCAACATACTTGGCATCCTTTATAAAAACCCCATTGTCCATTTCATAATCAAACTGGATTACGTATTCACCGGCAATGATCGTATTCGGCAGCCACGACATGTCATTGATGTGATTTGCAAGAAAATCATAATAATACTGCACACTGTAATTCATTGGCTCAAAACAGAGCGGGAGTACCCATTGAAAGATTTCGAGATTTTTATAGTTTTTTGAAAGTCTCTGTTCCAGACAAATGATCTGCTCGATCCGAACCCCGCTGTTACGAAACATTTGTGGAATCAACTTTTGAATTGGTTCATAAAACGGCTGCATCACAAGCATCAATTCTGCTTCCTGTTCTTTCGCTTCGGCAAACACTGCCGAAATACAGGAAATGATTTCATCCTGTGAATGAGCAAAAAAGTATGATTCCTGAAAACAATCCTTCAGGGATATGTTCCAGTGAAGCCTCCCCGATACGGAAGTTTTCCCTGTCATCTTTAACCGTTTCAACAGTTTTTTTACATACTTGTAACTGTTTACCTCATACTCACCGATATTAAGGCAATCATACTTTTCCATCAGACTTCTCTTCTCTGTTTCATTCATCCGAAGTCCCTTCATGATGCGCAAAACAGTTTGTTCATCTATTGGTGTCCGGTTCCCTTTCCGATAACGGTAAACCAATGTCCGTTCAATCCCTGTCTCCCGAGATAATTCAGCGGCGCTGATGCCGTTTTCCTCCATATAATAATCTAGGTATTCTGCAAATTCTGACATCATTTATCCCTCCTTTATTTCCCGCTTTTGTACCATGTCTTTCCATCGACATTATCATAATAGCGCTGTACGGGAACAACGGCTCCATTTCGTATCTCAAATACTTCCCAAATGACTCCCTGGCGGTTTGACGGAACATAAAAACTCTGCATAAGCCCGTTTTGATTGTACACGCGCACCGCAGCTGACGAGCGGGACATTTCCCGGCTCTTGTAATCGCCGTTTCCGCATGCACGGTAATCCGTCACATAATATTTGTAATACCCTTTTTTCAGCTTGCTGATCGTAATCGTCTCCGGGCCGTAGCCATCGGTATCATCAACATCCAGTTCCGCCGAACCATCCGCAATCCTTTTGTTGTAATAGGCAATGTGGTATGCCGTTCCATCCGCGCCCCTTCCCGCACTGCCGTCATACGGCAGGAACAAATGTGAATCCAGATCCTGCGGAGCTGCCCCCCATGTCAGGACGATCCGTATCTCATCGCTCTTAAGCTGGCCGGATGCGTAAATCTCATGCCGGTTTTCACCATTGGGACTGACAAAGATATTGCAGAACGTGCGTGTATAGTTGCTGCTGTTTACTTCGAGCGTATACATGCCTGCCGCGAGTTCCACTTCCGTATAACCGTTCCGGAACTCTGCTGTCATCAGGATCTCGCCGGATCTATTGTTAATTCCCTCCCGAATATTTACCTGGCCGGAATCGACCGCCATCATCTGGGTGGAATTATATTTTACCGCTGCGTCATAAAACAGGATCGTATTGTGATACAGCTGACCATCGTCTTTGGTCAGATATACCGTTTCACCATATGTATTTGTCTGCGTCGCATCCATCGACATTCCATACATGTTCTGATTACGCAAACCATTTGACGAAAATTCCAATGTATATGATTTTTTGCGGCTCGGCACATTGATTGCATATTTTCCTTCCTCATCCGTACGGAAATCACATAGCGACTGATCCTGTTCTTCCATTTTCAGATTTACATTTACATTTGGCAGAGGCTGGTTCATATCGTCGTAAACATAACCATAAATCGTCGATATTCCCTCTGACGATGTCACTTTTTCAAACGTAACATATGCCTGGTTCAGCATCGTCTTTTCCTTTTTATCAAACAATTTCTTCCTGCTTTTCGAACAATCGTCATACCGTGTAACTTTTTGGTCCGTACCCGCCTTTTTCAGACGGTTATACTCCTTGCTCCCGACCGCGTAACTGACAACGCTTTTCTTCGCCCTGTGATCTACAACGCGCCAGTTTACCATAACGTCCTTTTTAAAATAGTACCGTTCCCCATCCCTGTCCGGACTGGCATAATCCGGAACGTAGTTTGTATCTTTCTTTTTGAAAATGAAATTTACTTTTCCGTTATCCGTATAATAATAGGAGATGATTTCCAGCTCATTTTCCAAATACTCGATACTGATTATTTTGTTGATCTTATCGGTGGCCGGATTCCGATAGATCTCATACTCCATTTCATTGCCGGAATCGAGATTCGTAAACTTTTTTCTCTCAACGTCATAATGATTGATCTTTCCATCCTGATCGGAATCGACACGGATATCCTCGAGTGAATAAAATAAAGATTTGTCCCACGAATACGACTTATCCCTCTTTGCCGGCGTGCGGCTTATCGTCCGAAAAGAAATACCCGTATTATTTTTCGTATCATTTAGCAAAACCATCCCCTGTTCCGGCTCTGCTGCCGCAACCTGTGAAACCGCATCCGGCGAAACGCTGTCCGGCCCGGTATTTCCTTGGGGATCGCCCTCTCTCCCATTCAGGCTCCGCACCTGATAGGCCAGATCATCCTCCTCGGAGCGGGTTGAGATCCGACACGTAGCACTGATATTTTCATCCGTCTTACTGGCAGCCTTCAGAACCGTATCCACACCATAATCTGTAATGACGAGATGGCCCTGGCTTCCAACCTTCGCCTTTTCCGAGTCGGAACTCCAAACCACGTCGCCGTCCTCGATCCCCTGCCGGCGTTGCGTCCACGGGCGCGGCCCACGGCATCGATTTCGTCGATAAAGAC
>CAJTZN010000086.1 GCA_910584065.1 uncultured Eubacterium sp. | reverse complement strand
TTCCAACGGACTCGTGAGCCAGCTGATCCGGAAAGGCAGCCGGGACATCAAGATTCAGTTTGAAGATCTGCTGCGAGGAGGCACCATAGAAACTGAAATTGATGAAGAGATCATTTTTTCTCAACTGGACCTGGATGAAAACTCGATCTGGAGTCTTCTTCTCGCCAGCGGATACCTGAAAACGATCCGTATCACAGATGAAGTCTACGAACTGGAACTGACGAATTATGAAGTCCAAAAAACATTTTACAAAATGGTAAAGACCTGGTTCCGGCAGAATAGCGCTGATTACAATGATTTCATAAAAGCCCTTCTAAGAGACGACGTGGAATCCATGAACGAATATATGAATATCGTTGCGGATGAACTGTTCAGTTCCTTTGACGGCGGGAAAAAACCATCATCCAGAACCAGAACCACTCCCGAGCGTTTTTATCACGGATTTGTACTGGGATTACTCGTGGATCTCATTGATCGCTATGAAGTGACATCAAACAGGGAAAGCGGCTTTGGACGGTATGATGTGATGCTCCGGCCAACGCAGCCCAATGACCCCGGCATCATTCTGGAATTTAAAGTTCATGATTCCCGCAGGGAATGTTCACTGGAAGAAACCGTACAGGCCGCGCTGACGCAGATCACGGAAAAGAACTATGAACAGACGCTCTTATCGCAGGGGATCGAGAAAGAACGCATCCGCAAGTACGGCTTTGCGTTCCGGGGGAAAGAGGTGCTGATCGGGTAATACCCGGCAGCAGAACGTGTCAATTCGTAATGAAATGATATATGATATACATGACATGTCGCTGACAAACATGCAACGGAGGTGCAGAAATGGCAAGAACAGTTTCGATCGGCGCGCAGGATTTTGGCGCCCTTATTTCCAATCACTGTTTTTATGTAGACAAAACCCTTTTCATCAAAGAGTGGTGGGAAAGTACTGACATTGTTACGCTCATCACCCGCCCCAGACGTTTCGGAAAGACATTAAATATGAGTATGCTGGATCGGTTTTTCAGCATTAAGTATCAAGGGCAGGACGAAATCTTTCACGGCCTGGACATCTGGAAGGAAGAAAAATTCAGGAAACTGCAGGGCACCTACCCGGTCATATTCCTGTCTTTTGCCGGGGTGAAGGCAGATAATTATGAAGACGCGCGGGAACAGATCTTTCTGATCATTACAAATCTGTATTCCCAAAATGAATATGTAATGAACTGTGAAAAACTGGGCGATAAGGACAAGCACTTTTTTGACCGTATCGACAGGGATATGAGTAACAGTGAAGCAGCGATGGCTTTACATCAACTGACCTATTATCTGTATCAGTATCATGGAAAAAAAGCGATCATCCTTCTGGACGAATATGACACGCCGCTGCAGGAAGCCTATGTCGGAGGCTACTGGAACGAACTGGTTTCCCTCATGCGAAATCTGTTCAATAATACGTTTAAGACAAACCCCTATCTGGAACGGGCTCTCATGACGGGCATTACCAGGGTCAGTAAGGAATCCCTCTTTTCTGACCTGAACAATTTAAAAGTGATAACGATGACCTCTACCAGTTATTCATCCTGTTTCGGATTTACCGAACAAGAAGTTTTTACTGCTATGGACGAATTCGGCCTGACTAACAAAGATGAGGTAAAACACTGGTACGACGGTTTCACGATCGGGAAACTACGGGATATCTATAATCCCTGGTCAATCATCAATTTTCTTGATGAGAGACGTCTAAAACCCTATTGGGCCAATACGAGTTCCAACGGACTCGTGAGCCAGCTGATCCGGAAAGGCAGCCGGGACATCAAGATTGATTTCGAGCACCTGCTGTCCGGCCAGACGATCCACAGCAGGATCAATGAAGAAATGGTATTTAACCAGCTCTCCGGGAGTGAGCGCGCTGTGTGGAGCCTGCTATTGGCCGCCGGATACCTGAAGATCATAGCGCTCAAAGGTCGGGAATACGAACTCTCTCTAACCAACTATGAAGTCCAACAGACATTCGAGGATATGGTTCGGGACTGGTTTGACGAGAGCGCCAGCGATTACAACGGCTTCATCAGAGCCCTTCTGCACGGAAACCGGAAAGAGATGAACGCCTATATGAACCGCGTACTGCTCGAGATGGCCAGTTCCTTTGACGGCGGGAACAAACCTTCCGAGTTTACGATGCCGGAAAGATTTTACCACGGATTCGTTCTCGGGCTTCTGGTGGATCTCTCTGACCGCTACGAAGTGACGTCAAACCGCGAGAGCGGTCTGGGACGCTATGATGTGATGCTGAATCCGAAACAGGCCGGCGATGACGGCATGATCCTCGAATTTAAGGTGCACGACCCGGATGACGAATCTTCACTGGAAGAAACCGTACAGGCCGCGCTGAAACAGATCACGGAAATGAAATACGAGCAGACCCTCTTAGCACAGGGGATCGAGAAAGAACGCATCCGCAAGTACGGCTTTGCGTTCCGGGGGAAAGAGGTGCTGATCGGGTAATGCCCGGCGGCAGAACGTGTCAATTCGTAATGAAATGATATATGATATACATGACATATCGCTGACAACCATGCAACGGAGGTGCAGAAATGGCAAGAACAGTTTCGATCGGCGCACAGGATTTCGGAGCCCTTATTTCCAATCACTGTTTTTATGTAGATAAAACCCTTTTCATCAAAGAGTGGTGGGAAAGTACTGACATCGTTACGCTCATCACCCGCCCCAGACGTTTCGGAAAGACATTGAATATGAGTATGCTGGATCGGTTTTTCAGCATAAAGTATCAAGGGCAGGACGAAATCTTTCACGGCCTGGACATCTGGAAAGAAAAAAAATTCAGGAAACTGCAGGGCACCTACCCGGTCATATTCCTGTCTTTTGCCGGGGTGAAGGCAGATAATTATGAAGACGCGCGGGAACAGATCTTTCTGATCATTACAAATCTGTATTCCCAAAATGAATATGTAATGAACTGTGAAAAACTGGGCGATAAGGACAAGCACTTTTTTGACCGTATCGACAGGGATATGAGTAACAGTGAAGCAGCGATGGCTTTACATCAACTAACCTATTATCTGTATCTGTATCATGGGCAAAAAGTGATCATCCTTTTGGACGAATATGACACGCCGCTGCAGGAAGCCTATGTCGGAGGGTACTGGGACGAACTGGTTTCCCTCATGCGAAATCTGCTCAATAATACGTTTAAGACAAACCCCTATCTGGAGAGGGCTGTCATGACGGGCATCACCAGGGTCAGTAAGGAATCCCTCTTTTCTGACCTGAACAACCTGAATGTTGTCACCACGACCTCTGATGAGTATGCTTCCTGTTTTGGCTTTACCGAAGAAGAAGTTTTTCGTGCCATGGATGAATTTGAACTGACCAACAAAGACGAAGTAAAGCACTGGTACGATGGGTTTACGATCGGACAGTTAAAGGATATCTATAATCCGTGGTCAATCATCTGCTTTCTCGACAAGAAAAAGTTAAGCCCCTATTGGGCCAATACGAGTTCCAACGGACTCGTGAGCCAGCTGATCCGAAAAGGCAGCCGGGACACCAAGATTCAGTTTGAAGATCTGCTGCGAGGAGGCACCATAAAAACTGAAATTGATGAAGAGATCATTTTTTCTCAACTGGACCTAGATGAAAACTCGATCTGGAGTCTTCTTCTCGCCAGCGGATACCTGAAAACGATCC
>CAJTZN010000085.1 GCA_910584065.1 uncultured Eubacterium sp. | reverse complement strand
ATAATCTATCCCCGCTACAAGAAAACTTATCTACATAGGCATAAAAAACATCGGAGTGCCGTAAGCATCCGCCCCAGTACATCCTCCTCTAATTATATGTGCTCTTTATCTTTGTTCCGAAAAAACAAAAAAAAGGACTCAGATGAAAAATCGTGAAAAAGAAATCTTTGAAAATGCCCAATTGTTATCAATGTTGTCAGAACCGGGTGAACTGAATGAAATAACCTTCGAGTACCTGCGTTACCAATCGGGCGGTGCGGTCCGCTTCAGGATTCACCATTACCGCTTTTCTCCGGAGAGCTTGGGCATTTATAACGTATCCGATCTTGTCAAAAGTAAAGAAGACCGGCATTATGGCCTTCCCTCAACGGACCGTGTCTATTTGTTTCCCCTGAAGAATTTCCATGCCGGCATCCCGTGCCTTAGCGGCATCGTGAACAGCCGTTTGGGACATTATCCGAAAGAGGGGGAAATCTATGTCTTCATCAACGGCGGACACAAGCAGCTTAAAGTATATTACCTGTCCCCTAACCAGGAACGGGTTTACCTTTACCATCTTTCGGAAGGGACTTATGACCTTCCCCGGCAATTTGAAAAACAATCTTACGAACAGGTAAACCGTACCTCTCTCGTCCGGTTGCTCGATTGTCCGAAAAAAAGGCGTAAAAGCAAGTAATATATTTATAAATCAGTGCCATAATATCAAATATTATTCGTATCTTTATTACGTGAAAGAGATGAAAACAAAGACGGCAAATAAAGTCCCCGAAGTCAAGGTCCCGCTGGCCGATTACCAGGCGCTGCTTGCCCGAGGCAAGGCGTTAGAGGAGGAGCGGATGCAATGGCTACTCGAACGTCAGCGCTTATTGGACCTGAACCAACAGTATGTGTGGGAGATTTACGACCTCAAACGCCGCCTTTGGAGTCCCAAAAGCGAAAAAAGACTTCCCCGGGATCCCTCCCAGTTGAATATCTGCTGGGAAACGCCGGTAGACTCGGCTCCGGTGGAAACCGTGCGTGAAAAAGCACGTGGGGAAGTAGAAAAGGAAGAGAAAAACTACTTGCATGATCGCGACGGGTTCAAAAAGAAGAAACATAAAGGAAATATCCGTAAGCCTTTCCCCCTGGATATTCCTCGGCGGCAGGAGATTCTGGACCCGGCAGGGGACTTGTCGTCTTGTCGCCATATAGGACAGGAAATCACGGAAAAACTGGAGATAGAAAAGAATGTGTATGTCCGTCAAATCATCCGCAACAAATACAAAACCCCGGATGGACGTATCCTGATAGCGCCCCTGCCGGTCCAAGCCATAGCCCACGCCAAGGCAGGCGCCAGCGTGTTATCCCATATCGCAGTGGGCAAATATGGCGACCACCTGCCTCTGTACCGTCAAATAGATATCTTCTCGCGCATCGGCCTTCACCTGCCGGCCTCGACGGTAAGCGACTGGTGCCTGTCCACAGCCCAGGAACTGGAACCAATCTACAACGAATTACGTGAAAAAGTCCGTTCCTCACGCTATGTCATAGCCGACGAAACTCCTTACAAAGTCCAGGGAAGTGACCGTAAGGGGAGCTTACACCAGGGCTACATGTGGAATTTCTACTGCCCGGAGGTGAAGAGCCCTTTTTTCGAGTATCATAAGGGAAGGGGGGCAAGTTGCATCGGGCTGTTGCTGGAGGGTGGGAAAGCAGTCCAAAGCGACGGTTATCAGGTATACGACATCTTTGACGACCTGCCCGGTTACCTGCATCTGTGCTGCTGGGCACATGCCCGCCGGAAGTTCAAAGAAGCCGAGAACAGCGATCCTCCCCGGGCGGGGGAAATACTTTCCCTGATCGGAAAACTTTACAAAACCGAATCCGAAATCAGGGAAAAAGAGCTTGAAGGAAATGCGAAAACGGCTTACCGCCAGGCGGAGGCTTATCCGGTATTGCAGGAAATAGAGGCATGGATCAAGAGTAACATAGGGCAGGTGAAAAGTGGCAGTCCGATGGACAAAGCCATGCAATACACTTATGCCCGTATGGAGCAATTATCGCTATACGTGACTAATGCCGACTTCCATATCGACTCCAACGCAGTGGAAAGAAGCATCCGTCCCCTAACCCTGAACCGTAAGAATACCCTTTTTTCAGGTTCCCACGAAGCCGCCCATGCCGCCGCCATTTTTTTCACACTGATCGGTTGCTGCAAAGAGAACAATGTCAATCCCGAAAAATGGATGCAGGACGCGCTCATCAGGGTGAAAGACGAACGCCTGGCAGTGGCTAACGACTACTCGAGCCTGCTGCCTTTCAACTGGAAAGAAGCGTAATCCCTCCCATGACCAGGCCAAGGCACTGCTTCTTATGCTCTCAAACATGTAAAACGGCAAGTAATAATCGTCTAAAATATAGGATGGCTGGTTATAAATGCGTTCCTTTGCAACGTTGTCCGATGGGAACATCAAGGGGTGACTGGTGGCGGTTTATATGTAAAGACGAATTCTTTCACGTTTTGGGCACAAATAAACACGTACACGTTTGAAACTTTAATTATGAAAATTGGTAGGATGGGTTGTCGCTTGGTTCAGGCGGCAACCCTTGCTGCTTTTATACATATAGTCTTTACAAGCGAAGTTATAGCCCAGGATCCTACTGATTTGGATAAGGATGATGTACCGGGGCGGATGCTTACCCACTGATTACAGAATTTGCAGGCATTTGAGAAAAAATAATTCAGGATGAAAAAAGTTTTTTCACCCCATAGTAAAGAAATTGTTGCTGCAGAAATAGGTCAGTTGCCCTAATACAACTCTGTTTTTAATAAACAACAAGAAAATTATTACTACCTTTGCCCCATAATCATTTAGTATCAATTTATGTCACAATTATTTCCAACTAATCTGCCTTATAAAGTAGCAGATATGAGTTTGGCTGAATTCGGTCGTAAAGAAATCGAAATCGCCGAACACGAAATGCCGGGATTGATGGCGCTTCGCAAAAAGTACGCCGATCAGAAACCTCTGAAAGGGGCTCGTATCACCGGCTCACTGCACATGACGATTCAGACCGCAGTGTTAATCGAAACATTAGTTGCATTGGGAGCAGATGTCCGCTGGGCAAGCTGTAACATCTTCTCTACACAGGACCACGCTGCCGCAGCCATTGCTGCCGATGGTGTTCCCGTTTTCGCCTGGAAGGGTGAAACACTGGAAGAATACTGGTGGTGTACCGACATGGCGCTCCGTTTCCCCGACGGCAAAGGTCCGCACATGATTGTGGATGACGGTGGAGACGCATCCCTGCTGGTTCACATGGGCTACCGTGCAGAGAACGATGCTGAAACGATCAACCGTAAAGGTGGCAATCACGAAGAACAAGTCATCCTGGATACCTTGAACCGTATCATGGCTGAAGACAATACCCGTTGGCACCGCACGATCGCCGAAATGAAAGGTGTTTCCGAAGAAACAACCACCGGCGTACACCGTCTGTACCAGATGATGGAAAAAGGCGAGCTGCTGGTTCCGGCCATCAATGTCAACGACTCCGTTACAAAGTCGAAATTCGACAACCTGTACGGTTGCCGCGAATCACTGGCCGACGGTATCAAGCGCGCTACCGACGTGATGATCGCCGGTAAAGTGGTTGTCGTTGCCGGATATGGTGACGTTGGTAAAGGCTGTGCCCACTCCATGCGTTCTTACGGAGCCCGTGTCCTGATCACGGAGATCGACCCGATCTGCGCCCTGCAAGCCGCTATGGAAGGTTTTGAAGTGACAACAATGGAAGAAGCCGTCAAGGAAGGTAACGTCTTCGTTACGACCACCG
>CAJTZN010000084.1 GCA_910584065.1 uncultured Eubacterium sp. | reverse complement strand
TAAATAATGTAAAAATAAGCATTTTTTATTTCTCCCTGCCACAATCCTTTATGCAACATAATTTTTTATTATTTTTTCATTGACTTTCCGAGACTACTCTCAACCGCATTCCACACAGTAAATAGAATTATTAATCTTCTTATTGAACAATCACAGTGAATATATGCTTTCGATTCAAAGCAACTACCTCCCCCTATAAAAGCTCATACCTTCCCGCCTGAACACGCCACATCTGGGCATATTTCCCACCGAGTTCCAAAAGCTGTTCATGCGTTCCCTCCTCGATGATCCTGCCCTTCTCCAGCATGATGATCCGGTCGGCATCCCTTGTCGTAGAAAGCCGGTGGGAAATATAAAATACCGTCTTTCCCTTCGCCGCCTTGTGCATCGCCTTGTTCAGACTGTACTCGGCGATCGGATCCAGGGCGCTCGACGGCTCATCCATCGCGAGAATATCCGCCTCCCGGTAAAAGGCCCTGGCAATCGCAACCTTCTGGCTTTCCCCGCCGGAAAGGTTGACACCTTTTTCATCAAACTCCGTCGTGATCGGTGTCGCCAGTCCCTGCGGCAGCTCTCTCAGCCGCCCGCCGAAACCGCTCTGTACGAGCGCCGCTGTAACATGTTCTTCTTCGGCTCCGCCATCCTCCAGATCGTCTAACACGACATTTTCGAATAAAGACACCCCATACATTTTATAATCCTGAAACACGACACCAAGCCGCTCATGGTACTCGTCAAGGTCATATTCACGGATGTCTCTTCCATGATACTGCACCGTCCCCTCGGTCGGATCATACAGGCGCATTAAGATCTTGATGAGCGTCGTCTTGCCGGCGCCGTTATAACCGACGATCGCCACACGCTGCCCGGCCGGCACTGTCAGATCGATGTCGTGCAGGATCGTTTCGGAATCATCCGTATAGCGGAAGCTTACATTTTCCAGCCGGATCTCTCCAGTGCCTTTGGGCACGGAAACGCCGATGCCATGCCGGATCACCGGCTCATAGGCGAGAAAGGCACGGATCTTATTGATATACAGGCTGTTCTCATTCGCCATCGGCGCAATTTCCGCAAACCCGTTCATCCCCTTCCGCAGCTGCCCCGTATGGTTAAAAAGTACGACCGCATTACTGTAATCGATCGTGTGCAGGACAGCCGCCTGAAATACCAGATACACGATATATAACCCGTCTATGATAAAGTCGCTCGCCAGATACCCTCTCGAAAAAAGAAGCCCAACCCGCTTTTTCGCCACCTTTTTCTGCTCCCGGATGATCTCGTCGTTCGCCTCTGAAAAATCATGTTTCAAAATATGTGCCACCTCGGGATTCAGACGAAGTTCTTTCGCATAGTCATTGAGGTAAAAAACACGACTGGCATAATTTCGTTTCCGCTCCCACGGATTGACCGCCTTTCGCGTGCGGTAATTCAGTTGATTCAGCGCCTTTGCCACAAAAAAATTCAGCACGAAAGAAACGAGCACAAACAAGATCCCGGCGGCGTTCGTCACCAGAAAAAACACTCCCGTCGTGACCATAACTGTAATACTGCTCATGATCGTATTGAGTAATGTCAGAAACCGGTCGATCGACGTCTCCGCCTCAGAAACAGCAAGCACAAAATCATTGTAATATTCTGGGTTATCATAACAGGCCAGATCAAGTTCCGCCGCCTTTTCATACATCTGTTCTTTCAAAGCCTGGTACAGTTTCGGCTTCGCCCGGAACGTCATGGCGTGGATAAAATAACCATCGGGAATGATCTGTAACATGTTTGCCAGAAGAATGGCGCCAACTACCAAAAACGCTTTATAGAACGGCTCCCCGTACTCCGCGCAGTGCAGAACATAACGGATTCCAATAATATGCTCGAGAAAGATAAAAAATTTCAGACGGAACGCGTCGTATAAAAAGTAGATCATAAATCCCGGCGCCGTCCGGAAACAAAGTTTCCACAAGAATAAGTGATTGCTCCATATCTGCTTCATTTCTACACCTCCATTTCCGCCGGCCCCTGTGCCAGATAGTTGACTGCCTGCTTTTCATACATATCCGCGTACGCACCTTTTTTCTGCATGAGTACAGCGTGTGTCCCCTCCTCGATCACCTTTCCATGCTCGAGCATCAACACCCAGTCCGCGTTCTGTACCGAGGAAAGCCGATGGGAAATAAACAGCATCGTCTTCTCCCGGCCGCTCTCCAGTATATGTTCAAATAGTTCATATTCCGCGATTGGATCCAGCGCGCTTGATGGTTCGTCAAACACCTTACAGGAACTGTCTTTCACAAATGCCCTCGCGACCACGATCTTTTGGTACTCGCCGCCGGACAGCACCGCGCCGTCCTCCGCGAATTCTTTCGTCAGGATCGTATGTATCCCCTTCGGCAGCGATGTAACCTTGTCGTAGATTCCCGCCATTTTCAACGCCTGCACGACCTGTTCCTCATCGTCCGCCGTCCCTTTGCGCATCAGTACATTTTCCATCACGGAGAGGGAGAAAATCTGATGATCCTGAAAAGCCGTGGCAAATAATGCCCGGTATTTGCGCAGTTCAAATTCCTTAATATTTCTCCCGTTGAGAAAAATCTCTCCCTCATCCGGGTCATAAAAACGCATGAGCAGTTTTATGATCGTCGTCTTTCCAGCTCCATTATGCCCCACGAGCGCATAGGTCTGCCCGCCTCGCAATTCGAACGACAGATGGTTTATCACCGGCTCATCTTTATAGGAAAAACTGACATCCCGAAATTCGATACTCCCAATAAAATCTCCCGGATCCGCCCCCGCGTAATCTTCCGGAATCTTCTCCTGATGCTCTAAGAAACCGCGCAGATTGTCAACAAACAGACCATTTTTAAAAGCCTTCACCAGTGATTCCGTAAAACCGATGAGAATCCATGTCGCTGATACCATCATACTCGTTAAAACGGCCAGCTGTGCCAGCGACATCGTGCGACTCACGATCGTCCGGTACGCCCCGTACATCAGCACGCCCTCAAATATGAAAGAAAACGTGAACTGCACCCGCAGCCAGTGGAAAATGGTCGCCTTCGCCGTATATTTTTTTGTCACTTCCGCCACGCCCTGGATCGCCTCCCGGTAATTGCGTTTCATAAGCGCAAACGCTTTGGTAAGCCGTACTTCCTTAGCGTAATCTGCCAGATACATCACCCGGTTAACATAGGCGATCTTCCTATTATGAGGCGCCATGTCCTTATTCCTTTGAAAATCGATCCGTCCTAGTTTGCGGTCAAATACGAAATTCCCGATGATCGGAAAGATAACGAAAAGAACAGAGATAGCATCTACTTCAAACATCATGCAAAATGACACCACAGAAGCGATGACGCCAAAAAACACGCCCCATATATTTTCCACCGTATCCATCAGCTGTTCGGCCGCTTTATCCATCGCCAGTGTGTATTTGTTGTAAAATTCACTGTCCTCAAAACACGCGAGCTCTACATTCCCCGATTTTTCAAACAACTTGAGATTCAGCTTTTTATACACTTCTGCCTGAGTGATCGGAAACACCTTTCCATTTACATAACTGCCATAAATGGAAATACACGCAAAAACGATAACCGTAACCCCCAGAAACGTCATAATAGAACTAAATTCCTGATTTGTCTCCAGCGAGTGGATGACATACCGCATAAAAAACGCACTGTAGAACAGCCATTCAAAATATCCGAGCAGGCGCATCACGGCCCGATGGATCGTCTGGCTCGGACTGATCCTCCATAGCAGGCGCAGCGCGTACACATTATTATGCAGCGCGCGCCATTTTCCGTTCTGTTTCATAAATCCTCCCTATATTGTCAAGTGATTTTTCCTTAAAAATCAAGGAATTTTTGATA
>CAJTZN010000083.1 GCA_910584065.1 uncultured Eubacterium sp. | reverse complement strand
CAATATCAATCTTTTCACCAGGCGCCAGCATGTTTACCATTCCCGGCCCCAACTCGTAATTAACATCATCATCCGAAACGCGTTCATCATCATCAACGACGCCAGAAAACCCGAATTCCGACGTTCCTTTTTCGGATGTAACAAACACTGTGAAAAATCCATTTATGACTGCTGCCATCATTTCCGCTTCGCTGTATCTGGTAAGCTGCTTTAGTGATTCAATAACCGGCGCCAGATACGGAACGCCCCTATATTGTTCTGGCCGCTCTGTTTCATAAATCATTAAAACATTCGGAATCCCTGTTTTTTCCCCGAACGCCTTAACCCTTTTCCACTCTTTCCGTGCGTAAAGGTTGCTATTTGGGTATGTATTGCATATATGATAAGCAATAATCCGGTTATTTTTGTCAACCTCGACACCATTAAAAATCCGGTTTCCAGTGTCCGGATCCGTCGCGTACAAATAGACGTTGTTTCCGGTACTGTTTGGCGTGGAAACTCTGTCCGATTCGATCAAATGCACCCGCAGGCCATACGGGAAATTTTTTGTCGGCTTTTCATACTCTATCAGAATACAAGCGTCTCCGTTCATCAGCCAGGCAATACAGGCCGTTTGCTGGATTTCGTAGAAATTATTAACCCGTGTGGAATCGCAAAATTTTGACTTCGCCCACAATTCAAATTCCCTTTCCGCGTTGTGCTGCCACTCAACGGCCGCTTCCGGCGTCATTCCCAAAAATTCCGCGTCGATTGTGCTTTTCAGTTTCAGGCCCACGCCGACAACATTTGTTCTGTTTGTCTTAATTGCCGATACTGCCAGCGGCGCGGACATATACAGACTTCGCGATCTTTGCCGTAATAACGGAATATTTTTGTCTATGTCCTCTTGTGGCGTTTTGCTGTTTGCCAACCATCCGCGGAAAGAATTTTTACTCCTGGAAGCGCCTGATTCATCATAGCCGCTATTCCTGATAGATTGTATGGCGCCCAGCTTCCAGCGGGCCGATTCCCGTTTTAACGCGGCCTGTGGGCTGATTGCTTCAACAATTTTGTCAAATATATTCATCATTCACCGCCCCTTTATATGTCCCGCGGAATGAAGCGCCCGGCCTTATTTTTGCCGCCGTTTGCTTCCAGCGTTTCAATCTGGCTTTCCAGATCCTTTATTGCTGCCCGGATTGTTGATAAATCCGCCCGTTTCAACGACTTTGTTCCGATCGTGTATTCCTGATTTAAAAGAACCGCTTCTTCAGCTTCATAGTACATTTCCAGGCGCTTTTTATAACGTTCCAGGCGCTTTTTCTGTAATTCTGTCAACATGATTCCGCCTTTCTATAACTGTACTCCGCGGCTCACGTTTCCAGTTCTTTTCTTTTTATTTTTATTTGTCCCTTTTGGAACCCTTTTCATGTAATTGATTCCGGCTTTCACCTTGCTTTCCAGTACATCAAAATTCGGCCGCAAAATTTCCACCGCTGCAGTATTGTATACCCTTAGATCCAGCGGTTCATTTCTGGTTCCGGCTTTCTTTTTCCACTTGACGACCGCGCGGCCGTCTTTCATTTCTGTTACGCGCTGTTCGCTGTTCAGCCCTTTTATGTATGTTTCATCATATCCCAACTCTTTATTGATCGGAAAATGACAATATCCGGGGCCTTCATCAACGGTATTCAGCCGCGTTACAATAATTTCTTTCCCGCTGTCAACGCCCAGGATATAAACCTTTACGCCGTATTCGTTATTTGTTGATAACTTATGAATCAGCGGGATTCCTTGCGATTCTTTCCCGAAGCCCTTAATCCCGTAAATCCGTTTACCCCTTTTTTCCATCCTGGAAAGAAACTGATAACATTTTGTTGTGTAATGTCCGCCGGTATCAATGCACGTAAGCGCTATTAAAAGGGATGAACCGGAAGCAAAATATAATTCCTGATCCAGATATGCGGCCAGTTTATCCCAGGTTTCGTCTTTTTCCAGATCTCCATATAGCTTTTCAAAACGGATTCCCCAGCTTTCACACCCGCGGCCCCAGCCGACGATCTCAACCTCAAAACGATCGTCCTGAACGTCAACCGCGGCCGTAAGCAAAAGAACGCCGTCCGGAATTTCGGCCGTGTATCTTTCCCGCCTGGAAAGAAGGGAATCATCATCCGCGCTTTTTCCGCGCTCTTCCCACGGTTCCCCCAGCACGGTATTTATAAAGGTTTTCAGCTTGTTTATGTCGCCGTAATTCTTATATTCATAGTTCGCTTCCTTCCATTCCGCAATGATTTTTTCCCACCGTACCCACGGCGACGCCAGTTCGTTTATGTGAAACGACCGCTTTTTGAATCTTTCCGGATGTTCGGCAATATATTTTGCTTCGCTCTGTTTCCAGTCAAATTCCGGGATATGTTCTTTACAGAATTTACATTCCATAGTCACATCAGAAAAGCGGATCCGTGTCCATTCGTAGGGCTGAAATCTCCCGCAACACGGACATTTCACATTCCATTCTTCCATTGTCCCGGACAAATATTCTTTGTAAATCTGGCTTGAAGCCTTATTAACTGGCGTCGAAACCTTGATTTTCTTTTTGTTCCAGAAGGCCGTTGTTCTCTTTTCCGCTAATTTGATCGGATTTCCTTCTGTCCCGGCGCTGGCCGGATAACGATCAACCTCATCCATCAGGACGATCCGCACCGGACGGGAAGCCAGGCTCGACGGGGAATTTGCCCCGGCTATTGTGACGTGTCCACCGGGGAACGTTTTATGTAAAATCGTATTCCCGGAAGATCTGGATTTCACGTCCCGAACTTTTCCGGTCAAAACTGGCGTGTCCCGGATCATGGTTGCAAGTCTGTCTTTTGAGAAATCTTGCGCCATAGGCGTAACTGTCGGCTGCACGACAAGGATCGGCGCTGGATCATAGTCAATATAAAACCCGATTATATTTAAAATGATTTCTGTCTTTCCCACCTGTGCGGAACTCATGATAACAATATCTTCAACCATTGGATCATTGATAGAATCCATTATATCCCGCTGATATGGCGCCCTGTCTGTGTTCCATTGCCCCGGTTCCGCGGCGCTTTCAGACGATAATTTCCGGTAACGATCCGCCCATTCGCTAACCGTCAGAACCGGCGGCGGCGAAACGGCCCGCGCCATATGTCGAAATAATTTCAGTGTTTTATATTCTATCGTCTGATCTTTTTTCCGCGTCTTTATAACGGCCGTGTCTGGCGCTACAACCGGGGATTCCTGAACCCTAATCTTCTTCGCCATCATAATCACCTTCCACGTATTCATCCGAATAGAAATCCTTTGGATTATAGTCTTTCAATTCGTTCAGGGCCTCCATAACCTCACTTGTCAGGCGCTCTTTGATAAATGCCGCGTCGCGGTTTTCCAGGATCGGCGCCGCCTTTGTTGGAATCGCCAGCACCCTCGTTTTAAAGGCAACCAGCATATCCATCATAACGCTTTCAACGTCGGCGGCCTTGTGTAACTCCCCTTTCATGGTTTGAAGTTTCAATTCGGATATATGACGTTTTACGCGCTCATGCAGCGCTTTTTCTTCGTCAATATTTATTTCACCGTCCGGATCATCCGTTGTCAGGCCGTCCGCCTGAAGCCGCAATGCCAGGACATAATTTTTCAGGGATTCCACCAGCTTATAACGCCCCTTTGACGCCCGGACTATGATCCCTTCCTCTGCCTTTAGCCTTATACTTCTTTCTGTCAGGCCAAATATATTCGCCAGGACGCCGACGGAAACGGTCAGATTGTCAATGTCCGTAACCTTCGCGGATTCCGTGTCACCCTTTGCCATGCCACATACCCCCTTTCTGGCCCCAAAATCGGAAACGGCAACCCTAAAAATTTTTAACATTTAGCTACCGAGATTTTGGGCTTCAGCGACCCGCAACGTTTTTGACGCGTTGAAAGAACCTAATTTTGTTTCGCAAAAATTTTTTCCGGGCCGGTTGTTTATTTTCCTTGTCTGGCAAGGCTTTATAACCTTTGTTCATCTCTTGTTTGTGTGCTGGCCGTGATTGTCGGCGCCC
>CAJTZN010000082.1 GCA_910584065.1 uncultured Eubacterium sp. | reverse complement strand
GCTTGATTTCGTGCGTCCCCGTTATTCTATAAAAAACGTGCGGTAATACTGCTCCAGCTCCTCAAACAATTCTTCCTTCTCCTGCCGGATCTGCTTGATCTTCAGATAACTTCCTATTTCATCATACGTCAGGTCATTTTCCTTTGCCGTCGTCGACAAAAACAGCGTTCCGTCCTCCTCGAACGCCATCGTAAAAACCCCGCCCACGTCTTCGGTAAGCATCACGCTTATAATCTTCAATTCCTCCCGCACGGCGTCCGGCAGGGAAGAATATACGGGGTTGAGATAAAATTTCTGCTCGTATGCGCTGCATGCACAAAGAACCTGCTTCTCGTCCATCCGCCCTATTTCCTTTCATGCATCGGTATGTATTCCTTGTGCGGACAAACCGCCTTGTACGCCGGACGTATGATCTTTCCGGCATTGACAAGTTCCTCCAGACGGTGCGCGCTCCACCCGGCGATACGCCCGATGGCAAAAAGCGGCGTGTAAAGTTCCGTCGGCAAACCGAGCATACTGTAAACCAGACCGCTGTAAAAATCAATATTCGCGCTGACTCCTTTATAAATATGCCGCTCATTCGCGATCACTTCCGGAGCCAGCCGCTCTACTTTCTCATACAGTGCATATTCCGCCATCATACCTTTTTCTTCCGACAGTTTGCGCACGAACTTGCGGAACGTTTTCGCTCGCGGATCGGAAATCGAGTAGACCGCGTGGCCCATCCCGTAAATAAGTCCGGATTTATCAAAAGCCTGACGATTGAGGAGCGCCGTCAGATACGTACGGATCTCCTCCTCATCCTCCCAGTCATTCAGCACGTTCTTCATATCTTCAAACATCAGTGATACCTTTTTGTTTGCGCCGCCGTGACGCGGGCCCTTCAGCGAGCCGAGCGCCGCCGAGATCGCGGCGTACGTATCGGTGCCGGAAGACGTCACGACATGGTCGGTAAACGTAGAGTTATTTCCGCCGCCGTGCTCCGCGTGGAGAACGAGGGCAATATCGAGGATCTTCGCTTCCAACGGTGTAAACTGGCTGTCCGCCCGCAGCATGTGCAGGATATTTTCGGCTGTTGAATACTCCTCTTTCGGCGGATGCAGAAAGAAACTGTTCCCCTCATGGAAATAATTCGCCGCCTGATAACCATATACGGCAAACATCGGCAGCAGCGCCACGAGTTCCAGGCACTGACGCAGTACGTTTTCTGTCGAAGTATCATCCGCCTTTTCATCGTAAGAATACAGCGTGAGCACACTCCGGCCCAATGTATTCATCAGATCCGAACTCGGTGCCTTCATGATAATGTCACGCACAAATCCTGTCGGCAGGCTCTTCCGGTATTCGGCAAGCAGATCCTTTAAATCCTCTAGCTGCTCTTCCGTCGGCAGTTCCCCAAACAGCAGGAGATAGACGACCTCCTCGTAACCAAAACGCTTCTCGTGCAAAAATCCATCTACAATATCCTCTATATCAATTCCCTGATAAAACAGCTTTCCTTCACACGGAACAAGATCATGGTCAACCACCGTATAAGAACGGATTTCAGATACCTCCGTCAATCCAGTCAGAACGCCTTGTCCATTCAGGTCCCTCAGTCCGCGCTTGACCTCATATTTATCAAATAACGTCGAATCGATCGTACTGCTGGCCTCACACACCCCTGCCATTTTCCTTATCCAGTCACGTCGATATTCCAAATTCAAGTTACTACCCATACTGGCCCTCCTTTCCTGCTTCCTGTCACAATGTCGCCGCCATCACTGCCTTTATCGTATGCATGCGGTTTTCCGCCTCTTCAAATACGATGTCGGCATACTTCTCAAATACCTCATCCGTCACTTCCATTTCCGTCAATCCATATTTTTCATATATATCTTTTCCAATACTCGTTTTCAGATCATGAAAGGCCGGAAGACAGTGCATAAACACCGCTGAAGCTTTTGCGTTGTCCATCGCCTTTTTGTTTACCTGGTACGGCAAAAGCGCGCGGATCCGTTCCTCCCACACTTCGTCCGGCTCTCCCATTGAAACCCACACATCCGTATAAAGGACATCTGCGTCTTTCGTTCCCGCCATGACATCTTCTGTCAGCGTAATGGACGCGCCGCTCTCCTTCGCGTATTCCTCACATTGTGCCACGAGCTCCGCTGCTGGAAAATAATTCTCAGGCGCACAGGCCACAAAATCCATGCCCATTTTCGCGCAGGCAATCATCAGCGAATTTCCCATATTGTAACGGGCATCCCCCATATAGACGAGTTTAATACCTTTCAGCGTACCAAAATGTTCACGGATGGTGAGCAGGTCCGCTAACATCTGTGTCGGGTGGTACTCATTTGTCAACCCGTTCCACACGGGAACATCTGCGTGTTCTGCCAGTTCTTCCACAATCTCCTGTCCGAAGCCGCGGTACTCGATACCGTCAAACATCCTGCCAAGAACCCTCGCCGTGTCAGCGATACTCTCCTTTTTCCCGATCTGGGATCCTTTCGGGTCAAGGTATGTCACTCCCATCCCCAGATCATGCGCCGCCACTTCAAACGAACAGCGCGTACGCGTACTCGTTTTTTCAAAAATAAGAGCTACATTTTTTCCTTCCAGATTCCGATGCGCGATGCCTTTTCTCTTCTTTTCTTTCAAATCGGCAGCCAGATTTAAAAAATATGTAATCTCTTGTGAAGTAAAATCCTTTAATGTCAAAAAATCTCTTCCTTTTAAGTCCATTTTCATTTCCTCTTTTCTCTTCATTTTCTGTCGCTTTGGAATACTAAGAAAAGAAGATTCCCCAAATCCTCCCGTTCCAGAAAGCCGATTTGGGGAATGCCTCGTTTTCTATGCGTCCGAAACCCAGCAGGATCAATCCTTTACGCTCTCTGCGATCGCTTTTGCCAGCCCCGCTACTCCCTGGATCTCAGACGGTATGATAATCTTCGTCGCTTTACCATCAGCCGCCTTCTCAAATGCCTCCAGGCTCTTGATCGTAAGCACCTGACTCGACGGCGCCGCCTCGTTCAGATAACGGATTCCCTCAGCCGTTGCCTTCTGCACGGCCTCTATTGCCTGCGCGCGGCCTTCTGCCTCGCGGATCGTCGCTTCTTTTTTTGCCTCAGCGCGGAGGATCGCTGCTTCTTTTTCAGCCTCCGCTTCCAAAATAGCCGATTCCTTTTTACCTTCGGCTACCAATACTGTAGATTTCTTCTCTCCCTCGGCACGGAGGATCGACTCACGTCGTTCACGCTCCGCCTTCATCTGTTTCTCCATCGAATCCTGAATCTCCCTCGGCGGAATGATATTTTTTAATTCCACCCGGTTTACCTTGATTCCCCACGGGTCCGTGGCAATATCCAAACTTGATCTCATATGCGTATTGATCGTCTCACGCGAAGTCAGTGTCTGGTCCAGTTCGAGATCACCAATGATATTCCGCAGCGTCGTAGCCGTCAGATTCTCGATCGCCATGATCGGATTCTCCACACCATACGTGTACAGTTTCGGATCCGTGATCTGAAAAAATACAACCGTATCGATCTGCATTGTAACATTATCCTTCGTGATCACGGGCTGCGGTGCGAAATCCATCACCTGCTCCTTTAAATTTACCTTTCTCGCCACGCGGTCAAGAAATGGCAGCTTAAAATGCACGCCAACCGACCACGTACCCAGATACCCGCCAAGCCGCTCGACGATATACGCATGCGCCTGCGGTACAATGTTGATACAGGAAGCAAAAATGATCAGCACAATGACCACAAGAATGATCGCTACCACAACACCGCCACTTATGCCCACACTGTTTAAATCATCCATTTTCGTTTACCTTTCCTTTCTTCCCGGCACCCGGCCGGTCTTCACATGATTTATGTTTCTAACCTTATTACAAAAACTACCGTCACGCGTCTGCCGTCCTTTATTTTACAATCAATTTAACGCCTTCCACGGACACCACGGTCACTCTCTCCTGTTCGGGGATCACGCGGCCGCTCTCACTTCTGGCCGTCCAGCTCATCCCATTTAACTGCACCTCTCCGGCCGCCATCTCATTGTCGATCTGTTTCGTAACAACAACCGTCTTACCTACTACCTCATCAATATTCGTTTTTTCCTTGTCCCGATTCAAATACTTAACAGCAAGCGGACGGAACAATGCCATAGATACAAGGGAAAGTACCGCAAACACCAAAAGCTGCATCCAGAATCCATAACCCATCCATGCCACGATAGCCGCTCCGATGGCGCCTATGCCAAACCATATCGTAGTCAACCCGAGCGTAACGATCTCCATCACGATCATGACGGCAAGAATCACAAGCCAAATCACACTGCTCACTGGAAACCTCCTTTCTCAAGCCTGCCAGGCATACATAAAAGTGACATTTGTTTCAGTATACCATAAACGGCTGTATTATGCAAATTTTTTATCCCACCCGCCTACGGCATTCGCCTATAGCATTCGCCTGCTGGCGTTTGACTTTGTTGAAATGTTACGCCGTCTATTTATTTTACGGATATTGGTATGATGCAAGGGCTAAAACCCCTTGTCAAAAACTTCTATTTTGCCAGTAAATTA
>CAJTZN010000081.1 GCA_910584065.1 uncultured Eubacterium sp. | reverse complement strand
CGGCCGTGAGCGCGCCGGCAGGCACAACGGGCACCCCGGCCACACAGCCGCCGGCGCCGACGGAGCCGGCAGTCTCGACAGTGCCGCCGCTCACCGATTACCTTGAAACCTTCGAAGGCGGGGACGGCAACGGCAGCCTGGGGGACTGGCACGTAAGGTGCGGCTCCGACTCGCCGACAAAACTTGAATTATCCGAAGAAGCACACGAAGGGAAGTATGCCGCGCTCGTCAGCGGCCGCGAAAAAGCATGGCACGGTATGGAAATCGAACTGACGGGTCGTGTACAGCCGGGTGCAAAATACCGCGCCACATTCTACGCAAAGATACCGGAAGGCAGCGGCTCACAGATCAACCTGAGACTCTCCGGCGGCACGATCTACTCGGACGAGGAAGACGACGCGGACTATGAGAACTACCCGCCGGACAAGAACCAGAAAACCAAAGCCAGTGAATGGAAAGAGATCAGCGAGGAATTTGTCGTATCGGAATATTTCCAAAACTATAATCTGTACGTGGAAACATTTGGCGACGGCACGATACCGTTCCTCATCGACGACTTCCACATCGAGCTGGTACAGCCGGCCGCAGAATACGACCCGTCGCTGCCGAGCATCCGGGAAGCCTACGCACAGCACATCCCGATTATCGGCGTGGCTGTGAACTTTGG
Organism: uncultured Eubacterium sp.; assembly: GCA_910584065.1. Lineage (GTDB taxonomy): Bacteria > Bacillota > Clostridia > Lachnospirales > Lachnospiraceae > Eubacterium_F. The sequence goes on along the minus strand of CAJTZN010000081.1, from coordinate 4,864 downwards.
ACAGGTCATGAACGAAAAAACGCTGGCATTCATCAAGCACCATTTCAACAGCGTGACAATGGGCAACGAAATGAAGATCAGCGCCATGCTTGGCAAGGAGGAAACACTGAAACTGGAAGAAGCGGAAAAACTCGGCTACGTCGTATCGGAAGCATATAAAGCCTGCCCGGACAACAAAGACGATGACGGAAACATCGTTGTACCGAAGATCAGTTTCAACCAGACCGACAAGGTACTGAAACAGGCTAAGGAAAACGGCCTTAAAGTGAGAGTACACTCCCCGTTCTGGCACAGCCAGATGCCGCAGCATTTCTTTACGAAGAACTTCACGGTATACAAGAGCATGCCCGGAAAACCAGGGGATTTCGCCGAAAGGTACACGGATAAGGAGACCATGTACACCCGCGAGGAGATGTACATGCAGACACTGCTGAAACACATCATCGACAGCGGTTACGAGGACACCGTGTCAGCCCTGGACGTTGTCAACGAATACCTGCACATGAACTTCCAGCCGTTAGACAAATACCGGAACTACTGGGAGTGCATCTTCGGCGGGAAGGACATGAAATCGCCGTACGTAAAAAAAGCGTTCGTGGCAGCGGACGAGTACCTGCGCGCATGCGGCAAGAGGGACAAGATCTCACTCGTTTACAACGACTTCAGTACGTACGATGAGGTGAAAGAGGTCATTGAACTGATCAATAACATTAACGCAAAGGACGACATGAACCCGTCCGGGGCGACAGTGTGTGACGGTATCGGGATGCAGTCCCATGTAGCACTGGATACTGAGGCGAAGAAGTATGAGACAGCGATCGAGGCATTTAACGCAGCCGGTTTTGAGATCCAGATCACGGAACTCGATGTAGCCAGCGGCACTGTGACCAGTGAGACGACAGAGGCGGACAAGGCGAAAATCTGGGAGGCCAACGCGAAGAAGTATGGGGAGATCATGGAGGTGATTCTGCGCCAGAAGGCTAAAAATGCGAACATCACCCAGGTAACCATATGGGGTATCACCGATGCCTCGTCCTGGCTGCAGGATTCCGCACCGCTGCTGTTCGGGGCGACGGTAGCGGACAAGAAGCCGTCGTTTGACGCATTTGTGAATGCGGCGTTGAACTTTAAGAAATAACGGAAGAGGAAATCCAGGAAAAAGGATAAACATAATTTATGTGAAAAGGGACTGTTATATCAGGTAACAGTCCCTTTTTGACAGCCTGCCCTCCTTTTTCTAGCATAGGGTATATTGTTATCCAGCACCCTAGTTGCTCCAGATCATTCTTACATCAGGCAAATTAAATGAAGGTACTGTTTCAGATATTCTGATGTATTTTACAGCAGAGTCTTTGAACCAGTACCTTCAATGCTTTCCTGACAGATTGATGTAAGTTATTCTGCGGTAATGCTGTAGAAAATATAAACAGCCATATCCTCCATCGCTTTGTTGGTGCCCCTGTAAAACGTTCGTTTATCAATATCCCGATATATACTTTTACCCTGCCATCCGGCATCTGTCTCATTTTTATTTTTAGCACCTGCTCTTTGAAAAAATAAATAGTTGCACTATTTAGTGGATTATGATATATTTAACGTATGGATAAAGTTATGATTACTCTAGCGACATTGATCGCATAAAATAGTTCAGCATGAGAGGGGAATGTTAAATGGGTACATTTGCAACGTTATTGCAGGAGGAAGGCGCAGGCGTGCCGGAAGAAAAAAGGGAAGAATTTAGAAATAACATTGAAAAGCTGTTTCAGGCTGGCGGGATGATGGAAATGGAGCTTGTACAGATGTGCGGCAGAAAGGCAGTAACGATTCGAAAAGCTTCTATGCATGATCATGGAATGGATTTTAATTATAATTATTTTGAAGATGATTGCTGGGAAGATGCCGGATTTAGTTCCCGGAATGGAACTGTATGGAGCGGGAAGATCGGATGGAGGGAATTTCATCTGGTTATTGTCGCGGCATATGTCCTGGAGAGTTTATATACAGATGGAGCGGCCGTGGCAATGGTGGACGGTGATTTCGTGATTTCACAGATATATACCGGCTGGATCAACTCCCTGTTTCAAAAGCAGTTTCCCAAAAAAAATAATGATCCGTGGATATTATTCGAAACATTACACGATCAGGGGAGTACGGCTCCAGACAGGTATGACTGGAATGAGCTTATAACTGACCTATATGGACTGATTGGATATTATGATATTAAAGCGGTTACGGAAGGAACTGCAGCCGTGGAAAAGGAATTTGACGTTCTCATCGGGCATGATGAGCAGGATGAAGAAGATGATCGGATGAATTATTTTGATTTTGTCAGGAAATTAAAAACAGCGATTAAAAAATTCCACGAAGAAAGTGAACTGAGTGAGGAGGAACAGCTTTCATCCATGATAGAAATGCTTCGTTCCTATTATGAGCAGGACAGTATGTCCATTGCTGTCAGTAAAAAATATGGGGATAAACATCTGGAAACCATTTGTTTTTTTGCGGCATTGGCAGATGCACCACCCTATGTGTTTCAGGTAATTTCCGAGACGTATGATGTCGACTTCTGGGAATTATGGGAACAGGCCAGAGACGTGGCGAGGAGGAAGCGGCTGCTGTATGATCAGGAGATCCAGCAGAATACAATATCTGTTCCAACGAAGGATTTTTTGAGGGTCAGATCAGATGACCTGCTGTTATTCGGGGAAGGTGATACGGATATTCCGTTTTCGCAGAAGTTAAAGGACTGGTTTTCTGACCTGAAAGACCGTTTTGAAACCATTATGAAATCAGGGTATGCTGTTGACAACCCCTTGTACTGGATTTTGGATCTGATGCAATATGCAGATGAAAATTATTACCGGGTATATACTTTTTCGGATTTTTTTCAAGACTCTATAGAACATTTGCAGGACAGACGTTTTCTGGCATTGTGGAAGATCTATGATGATATGCTGCATGATCCTGTGATGGAAGAAGCGGGGAATGTCATCTTCGTCCCGGAGGGACCGGAATATGAGCATGCCGGGCTGAGTTATTTCGGCACGCCGCCGCGCCGCCGGTTAAAGACGTATTGGGATGTGATGAAAAAGGAAGACAGGGATAATGAAGCAAGGATAACATTTCGCCGTTACATGGCATTACTCGGTAATAGAAAGTTGAGAAATGAGGTATTTGGGGTCTAGTGCTGTGATTCGGAGAAATTTCCTCCTACGTTGCTTCAATCACATCTGCCGCCCTACGCTCCACTTCCCGGAAACGCCTCTCATTGGCCGCCAGTACCCTACTTAAGTTTTCCTTATCCTTCGAATACTTGATGAACAGCATGACCTCCCGCATGCTGGACTGGAATTTCATAATCTCTTCATCCGCCATCTGCGCCGGTGCGATCAGTCGCACATGGTAATTATCCATGCAGGCAAGCACATCTGGATCTGACACATCCATCATCTCAAAGAGACTTAACGGCCCATCCCACTCTTCCGAGCCGAAAAATACAGTCACCGTGATGGAAGGTATCAGTCTGTCCTCCACCCAGAAACCGCTTAAGAATTCACCTGCGCTTGGTGTTTTCCCGCCTTCTTCAGCAAACGCTTCCCCCTCCTCTTTTTTCCGCTTCATTTCTTTCCGGTGCGACTTTGCCGCCTCTTCCACCTGCCCTGCGTATTCCAGCGCATCATAGAGATTGTTCTTCACAGGCATAGCATAATGGATTTCAGCCTGATTCTCCGCGCCGTAAAGGACATATTCCATCTTCCCATCCGTCATTGCCGCATACAACTTCTGCACTTCACTGAACTTCTGGACGGGAACCACTGCGCCGTCCGCACCGTATGGCAGCGCGATCTTAGTGGAGTCACGCTCTGTAAGCTACTCCGGCAGGATTACCTGCCGCCCGCCGTAAATATAGTAATTAAAAATATCGGCAAACACGCCTGCATCTTTAACATAATCCTTTGTGATCGTATCTGCTTTCAATGGCATCTACCGCCTTTCTCATGAATGGCAGACATCCTATCAGATTCCCGTCTCTGCCATGGTTCCATTATACTAAGTATCTGCTTTTTTTCAAGCATATCTGAGCCGCTTCTTCGGTAATGTTCAGAGGGGTCAAAGCGGACAAGGGGAGGGGTCAAAACAGCCACAGAGGGGTCAGATTTGTGACCACTGTGGCCGTCCGTAACCACCGCTCCCGTGCTGCCCTGGCACAGCCCCAAAAGCAAACAAGGAATTCCAGCAACACCTAACGTGCCGGAATCCCTTGTTTTCAGCGGTTTTCCCGATATTCTGTTCATTCCCTTTGTATCAAATAAGCGGTTTACATTTCTCAAAAAACACCCTTGATATCCTGACCCGCTACTGGTTTGAATATGGCAGGCCCTCCGTGTTCCTTTTCCCCAACCGTGACGATCCTTCCCGTCCCATGGCTTCCTATACGGCCAGTCAGTTTATCTCCGCCAAGGAGGCTGAGCTCGGGATCATCCAGGTTCTCCATACATGGAACCAGGAACTGGATTATCATGTGCATATGCACTGCATTGTTTCCGGGGGGGCGGGCTCACCAGTGATGGAAATATCCGTAGATCCACCGGTAAATTCTTAGTTCAAGGGCAAATATATGGCGGAGCTTGCTTCTCTTTACAAAAACGGCTCCCTTGTTTTTTCCCCTTCCTGTGAAAAACTGCGCAATCCCTACCACTGGAAAGAATGGAAAAACCGGCTTTATGAAAAAGACTGGTGCCCTTACATCAGGGAAACCTTCCATGGTTTTGGCAATGCCATTGAATATCTGGGGCGTTACACCCACCGGATCGCCATCTCCAACAACCGGATCCTTTCCGTTACAGGGGATCAGGTCACTTTT
>CAJTZN010000080.1 GCA_910584065.1 uncultured Eubacterium sp. | reverse complement strand
TAATTTACTGGCAAAATAGAAGTTTTTGACAAGGGGTTTTAGCCCTTGCATCATAATATCTGCTTGAAGACCTTCCTTCTGAACATCCATATTGGATCCAATGATTGTACGCTAATGTATAATTATTTCCGAATGCCCTTTTTAAATCCGCATTATTATTCAAGTAATAGACTGGATCAAATATAGGCGAAGCGCTTCTACCTTCCCTGATCCCACATGTGATATAGTGATTGTACAATTTACCAATATCATATCCAAATGCAGCTTTTAAATCAGGGTATGTATTCGCATAATATTCTGCATGAAACATTAGCGTTTTTGCCTGCTCTGGTGTAAGCGAAATGGAATTAGCAGTTGCAGTTGCAACTGTCGATCTTCCCAATACATACTTATTGATATCAGATGTCAAAGCAAATGCGTACTTGTAATAATTGGAAACATTATACTTAATCTGAGTATATTTTCCTGAAGTTCCAAGGATCGTGACTGAATCGCCTTTCGTAGATGTACCATATTTCCCAGCGCCAGGTCTAATGTATGTATTGAAACTTCCGCCATTATTCTTATATGTCTTTCCTCCGGTTGAAAGCAAAATAGCGTTTGTAGCAATATAGCCTTTTTTGATTCCCCTAGACACTGGATATCCCACATAACAATATCTGCTGGTTACTGTATATACTGTTATCTGATCCGAAGGAAATATCCATCCCTTCCCGCTTGTTAACGCCTTATTGGAATAGACTCTTGTATTCGAGTTGCGGATCGTATAGCATTTTTTCACTGTCGCTGCCTGCGCAACTGGGACGCCACTATCGTTTCCAATACTGGAAATCCGACCTCCCGTTAATGCCATTGCTAATGCCATTACCGAACAAAGCAACCCTTTTAGCATTCTTACAACTAATGTTTTTTTCATATGATCACCCTTTCCTTTCTGTGAAAAATGAGTACTTTTTTCGACCACAGTCTGCAATTATGATTTAGAAATCTTTTTATCCTCGCTGTGTTTACACTTCTTTATTTATTACCTCCTTCCGCATCCAATGTCACTTAACTAACGTTTTTACTTCGTGTTCCAACAATTATCAATATAATCCCCATGATAATACTAATCCATGCTGAATTACTATAAGTTACATGAAAAACCCTAAATAAAGCAATAGAAATCTCATTACTCATCCTATTTTCACCATCAGATATTGCTTCTAATATCTTCAACACAACTCCCTCTGCCGATAATAATATCCCAAATCCTGTGAGCAGGAATAACCCGTTTCCTCCTGCTGCCTCCTGCTGACCTGCCGTGAATCCTGATCAGAACTGGTTCGCAAGCTTCCTGATCTCCTCCCTCTCCAGCTCCGCCGTCACATGGGTGTAGATGTTCATAGTCACATCAATGGTGGAATGGCCGAGATAACTCTGGACCACTTTGGGCGGGATCCCCCTCTCCAATGCTCTGGTGGCAAACGTATGGCGCATGGAGTGCAGGCAGAATGTTTCCATCAGCTCCGGCCTCCTATGTTCCTCCGCATATCCGCCGGAGTATCCTTCTCGTTTCATCCGGTTAAGGATCCGCTGGATATGTTCCGGCCGGACCGACTGAAGCTTCATATCCCCGATTTCCGGGCATTTAACCAACGAATGAAAACCGATAAATTCTCAACCGAGGATCTCTCCAAAATTGCTGAGATAAAGGGAGCCTCTTATATTTCGCGTTATAGTATCGAACTGGACAAAATCAGTAACCATTTAACAGATCTAGAAAGAGGGCACATCTATGAGCTTACCAAAGCTCCCGGAACTCCCTCTTGTGCTACCCTGGCTCAACATCTAAAGGAGGACATTGCTGCTCTGCTTGACCTTATCGAGAATGACAAGCCGGGAGTAGCCAAAAAAGTGGCAGAAGCATCCAAAAATATTTAGCCCTGCTGCCAACTGTCCGCACTCCGCTGTCAATTGACAGCAAGTGTCAGCAGTTGCCTACACGTGATTTCAACATCTGCCACTTTATGTCTGAGGAAGTCCGGACTAACCGCTTTTATGAAACATGCCATTAGCCCCCTGCTGCCAATTGACAGTATTTCTCCAGGCGGCAGCAGTTGTACCCATATGACGGCAACTGCCAGCATATGGATACATTTGTGAAAGCATCCGGCAGCAGATGTATAGATTCATCCTCTTTTGCATAAAATATTTGTGTAATGTTGTGTAAATTTCTTGACATATTGCGTAATGTTGTGTATAATATTCTTATAAGGAGGAACACAATGAATCCAAGAAACACAGCAATCAAAGACCTAAACCATAGCGGCTATCAATTTAAGCGAAGCGGAGGAAATCACGATATCTACTACAATCCGGAAACAAAGTACTCCATCCCTCTGAAACGAGGACACTTCGATGAAGACGATCTCCGCTACATACGCAAAGAAATCAAACAGGGCGGGAGGTAAAGCCTCCCTGCCGCCAGCAAAGGAGGCTGACCTATGAAATATATCTATACTGCAACATTCGTACCAAATGAAGACGAAACAAAATACTACTGCAGAGTACCTGATCTTCCTGGATGCATTACAACCGGCAGCAGTATCGATGATGCCATTGAAATGATTACCGATGCTGCCAGCGGATGGCTTGTTGTGGCAGAGGATGAAGGGAACGAAATCCCTGCTGCCACTCCACAGCATAAGCTGGATATCCCGGATAATGCAACCTGCTCCTTCATCCGTATTGATACATTCGCATACCGTGCGGCAACCGATACTAGAGCAGTCCGCAAAAATGTCTCACTTCCTGCATGGATGGCTACCCTCGCAGAAAAACGAGGTGTAAACTGTTCCCAGGTGCTCCAGGATGGACTTATGCAACTGCTCAATACAGGCCAGGCTCGGTGATTGAAAGGAGGACTTAACCATGCAACCTGAATATTCTGCAGATGAAATCCCCAATGCTGAGACCTTGGAGGCAATGGGTGAAATTGAGGAAATAATCAAGACTGGTAGCGGACAATGTTTTACAGGCTCCACCGAGGATTTTTTCAAGATGTTGATGGAATCTGATGATTAACACCAAAAGAAGAGGCATGTGCTGCCACGCATATGCCTTTCATGGTCTATCATTTCCTTAGCAAAATAGACTTATCAAATATTCTACCATTTTGTCCAAGATTTCGACATTACACACACAAGTCTTTTTGAAGCAGAAATCTAATATTTTTCATTTTTTGCACATCGCTTGTATTAACTTTCACGAATAAACGATCCCCTCTTCTATAACAATCCATTTGTACACTCATAGACTTTATGATATTATTCACTACATTGTTAATATCTTTATTAGTTATTCCATGCTTTAATATTATTTCGAAAGAAATAATATTGTTTAGCATAACCTCCTCCCAATCACTTATCTCTTCACTCTGGAACTGCTGTTTTGGGCTAACATTATATTTCTTAAGTTCCTTAACATCTTCAAGCAAACCACTCAGCAAAACCTCAATTTTATCTTCTTTGGACACTTCTCCTTTTTGAACCTCAGCATTTTTCACATTCACCACCTTTATGATTGAATTCTGCTTCCCTTCCTTGGTGGAGCGTATTGCTTCCGTTATAGCTTTTCTATTCTCCAACACCTCTTCATAAAGCCTTTTGCTGCTGTATTGCACCGTGCTAATGCCTGATACATCGAAAATTCGTTCTGTTTTTTCATCCTGCACCAGCACAACTGGCTTATCGTATGCCTGCCTAATTCCCAATTCATATAACACGTTAGGGTTTCTGTTGCTTAAATCGCACAAGGCCATCGGACATTCTTGTAATGCGCTGAAAATCGTGCTTTTCCTCTTTTACTCACTGTAAGCGAACAATATAGGGTGAAATAGAATATTCTATTCAAACTGTGCGGAATCAGCGGAAGGAATACCATATTTCAACACGATTCATTAAACACCTTTGTCAAGCACTTTTTTCATTTCCTCGGATATTTTTTCTGACACCAATTACACCAAAATTGACACCATTTTTTTAATATCTGTGTATCATCATGTATTACGCCTCATGAAAAAAGCCTTATTTTATACGGCTTTGCACCATCATTCATAACACTCAAACATCACTGAAATTATCCTCATAGTAACAATGGTTGTCAGCGAACTTTCCGAGGATCTTGAGCTTCCCGCCAGCGAATTGCTGCCTCAATTCATACTTTCCCAAACCGGATTTTTTAGTATGCCACAAAAACATCCCCCTCCTCGTCGTCGAGGCAAAAAATGACAGAAAAAAGATTTCCCAGGCTTTAAAAGAAGCCATCGGCGTTGCCGGAGAAGAAGACCACGGATACATATTTAAAACCGTGTACTGGGATGGGAAGACATGGGAACCCCTTTCCTCCCGGGGTTTTAAACTCACCAGTTTTCCGGGCGTTTCCGAAATCGAGGGCGCTCTCCTTACAAACAATGGGACGACAGAAGTCACGCTGCCCGAAGTATCGGAGTACATCGACACCGCCATTGAACTGTCTTCCATCCTCCGAAGCGCCAAGATCGAACCATCTTTACGGCCCAAAGTATTAGGCGCCATCATCACCGCGCTATACCGGGGAGAAATCGACCTGACGAAGGGAAAAGAACTCGCTTCCATCAACGACCTTGTCAACAGCGCGATCATGGCGGCCGAACATTTTGAAACCAAAAAGAAGAAACAACTGATCGAAACGCTGACCCTCACCACCGGCGACTATAACCGGTTATCGGGCAAAATCAGTAAGATCGTGTTCCTGTTACATAAACTGAATATCCGATCCGTCCTGCAGACAGACACCGATTTTCTCAGCTTACTGTACGAAGCGTTTATCCGCTATGGATATGACAATAATTCTCTCGGCATCGTCTTTACGCCGCGCCATATCACGAAATACTGCGCGGAACTGATTGATGTGAATGCCAAAGACCGCGTGATCGATATCGCCTGCGGGTCGGGCGGATTTTTGGTCGCGTCCTTTGACCGGATGATGCGGACGGCAAAAGCTATGGGGATACCAGCGGAAATCGTGCGGGAATCCATTTATGGTTTCGACACAAATCCGACGGTCTGGTCTTTGGCGTCCCTGAATATGTTTTTCCGCGGTGACGGGAAAAGCCATATCGAAAACGCAAGCTGTTTTGATAAGCGCAGTAAGAAAATGGTGATTGGGCAGTTTACAAAAGCGTTACTAAATCCCCCTTTCTCACAGGAAGAAGAACCTGAACGCGATTTTATCCTTGCTGCTATGGAAGCTTTACAGACGATGGGAACGATGGCCGTAGTCGTCAAATCCGGCATTTTTGCCGATGATGATAACGCGCTCTGGCGGCAGGAATTTCTGCGGAAGCACACCGTACTGGGCCTGATCAGCCTGCCGGGAGATCTGTTTTATCCGACCGCGATCGATACGACGATCATGATCGCGCAGGCTCACCGCCCACAGCAAAAAGAAGATGGTATTTTCATGGCCAAGATCTGGAACGACGGATTTCACAAGTCAAAAGGGAAACGCGTCGAATGCGAGGGATCGCAGCTTCCGGAAGTACTACAGGCCTTTATGAAGTTTCGAAACGGGACTCCCTTCCATAGTTCGCTGGCAACCGTAACCCCCGCCGGCGAATGTATGAAGGAAAGAGCTGAATTTTCCCCCGAGTGCTATCTCCCGCAGCCAGAGCTGCCAGAAAAAGAACAAAAAATCTTTTGCGATAAAATAACGAGATCCATTTTACAGACGGCTGTTTGCATTGAGGATATTGCCGGGGAAGTAATCGGGAATTTCCCCGATCATTCCACCCTTCCCGATCTGCCATATGGAACGGAAAAAACGGTGGAGGAATTGTTTGATGTTTACAGCGGAAGATCGAGGGGTGAAAGCAGCTATCTGGCAGGGACTTGCCCGTATATTTCATCCGGGGATCCGCAAAACAGTATTGTGCGTTTAGTAAATGAAGCAGAAGGGGAAGTTTTCTCCGATGGCGGCATTACTGTTACCTGTTTTGGACAGGCAAACGTACAACCCTGGCCATTCATGGCAAGGGGAAATGGCGGAAGCGCCGTCAGGGTGCTGATCCCCAAATACAATATGAACTATCCGGAACTCGTTTGGTTTGCGGCACAGATCAACATGCAGCGGTGGCGGTTCTTTTATGGAAGAATGGCCATAAAAAAAGGATTCGGGCATTGAAATTGGCGCTGTCTGAAAGCAGATTGCGGGATGGAACCATGAACATTACTGAAAAGATCATGGCTCTGTCAAATACGATCACAGACATTATGAACGCGTAAACATAACATAAACAGAAGCGGTATGGCTATCCCAACGTCCCGCCATACCGCCGTTCTCAGCACTCCTCTATTTTTTGATGGGAAAATACACGCAGTAATTTTCATATCCGACGCGGTTTAATGGTATAAAATGTATTCCCGCCGGCTGGCCTGCCGTCTTAAAGTCACTTTTCCAGTTCCCCCACTCACGTTCATTTTCATGAACAAGAATACGCTCGGGCGCATCACCCTCCGCATATAACATACGCTCTTCGTCACAAAGACCGGCAAGCACTTCCGGGCCGTACATGAATGCCACCATATTTTCGTCATCCGGGAGAGGACACGCCCGGATCCCCATTTTCATTGTAATACATATGACGTCGCCATCATGAAACTCTTCCCGTATTTCCACAAAACAGCCTCCCTCTTCCACCGCCGCGATCTGTCCGCCATTATACGCCACGGTCGCAGGCTCTTTTATCCACTCGGGAATACGTACGTTTATCGTACATTCTACGGGCGATTCCGTCTCGATCTGCAGATACACGCAAAGGGTATCCGGATTATGGGGATATTGTGCGGCGGTCCGGTTGACAAGCTGTTTTCCGCTGCTCGTGCTGGAAAGATGGAAACTACCCGTGAGCGGATCCCGTCTCTGCCTTATCGTCACATTCTTTCCGCCTACCGTAAAGGAAGCATCCGAATCAAAATACATGGTTACATAAAGATCGGAGTCTGCCTGATAATACATATAGCGGTTCAGCGACGCATTTGCCTGAACCATCGAACCATGACAGCAGAAAAAGTCATTGAATTTGCTGCCCCATCCCTTCCTTGCTCCGGCACGCATCGGAAGAAAGTATGCGATCAGTCCAAAATCCGGAGAATCGGGAGAATATCCATTTGTATGTTCCCAGTGCCAGTATGTCTGTGCGAGGACGCCATTATACAGGTTGCGCTCAATATAATCCATATATTTTGCCTCTCCGGTCCAGCGGAACAGATGATCCGCCAGACGCATCATATTATATACGGTGCAGTGCTCCTGTGTTTTAAGGCCGAGTCTTGCCGACAACGCTTTCTTCGGCCCCCAGATTTCCCCGTTTGTCTGCCCGCCGGTAGCGAGCGTGCCGCGCTCTGTCACAGCCGAATCCCAATAGGCCGTCACAATGTCCTTATACCGCTGCTCCCCGGTCACGTTGTATGCCTCTGCCGCCGCGATCACCTCTGGGATCGTCGTGTTCGCGTGCATATTCGTGAGCGGGTCCTCGCCATGTAAAAGCGGCGTGAACAGTCGCTGCCTGTAATAGCGCTCCATCAGTTTTTTATACTTATCGTCCCGCGTGATGTCGTAAAGCTGTACCCAGATCTCCAGCATGCCGCCCGTTTCAAAATCCAGTATGTCATCCATCTGGTCTCTATCAAACCGGCTGCTCCAGTCATAAAACCAGTCCGCGAAATGATCCGCGACAGACAATGCCGTTTCATTTCCTGCATAGCGGTACATATCGACAAGTCCCATAAAGGTCTTATGGATCGTGTAATGCGGCGCCCATATTTCACGGCCGCGCGCGATCCGGTAAAGGTATTTTTCCGGAATGGATGCCACCCAGCTTCCCCCGTTGGCCTCCTGGCATTTTGCAAGGCGGTCAACGATCACATCGGCTTTGGCTTTTAATTCCCTGTCCCCTGTTGCGGCATAGTGCATCGCAGCCGCGGATAACCAGTGACCGAGAAAATGTCCCCTTAACTGGCAAGTCGGCGACTCCCATCCACCGTGTATATCGCCCGGTATATTGGCATCATGTGTGATGGCGGCCTCCAGTTCATAATTATATAAAAGGTTCCTCGTCGTAAGTTCCATAAGATAGGCCCGATTATCGCCTTCCTGCCGCTTCAGACGTTCGTCATGAACAGCTACCTTATCAAAGGGAAGTGCTTTAAGGGAATCCATTCGGACATCTATTCCCGTTTTGTTTTGATCTGCGTTTGCCATTTTATCTTCCTCCGTAACTATTCAGAACACCCATTATCCAAAGATAAAATCCGGGGTGCCTGAAATTG
>CAJTZN010000079.1 GCA_910584065.1 uncultured Eubacterium sp. | reverse complement strand
CGAAGATCAAGGTGGCAGACAAAAAGAAGATCAAAAAGATCGTCGTGAAAAAAGGGATCACTTCCATTCCCAAAAGGGCGTTTTTACGGTTTCCGAAAGTGAAAGAAGTCGTGATCGCAGAGACGGTGAAAAAAATCGGAGAGGGGGCGCTACCGGGTACGAAGACGCTGAAAAAGGTTACGATGCCCGGGACATTCCGCCTCGTTACGGATTATGGTGATGAGATGACGAACAGCCTGGAGTATGGAAAGAGCAGGATCGATACCGTTTCGTTCAATACGCCGCTGTCGCTGGATGTACTTCTCTATGTGAGCAGTAATCATTTGATCGCCAGCAAAAAAGATAAAAAATATAAGAGCATCGATGGTGTCATTTATTCCAAAGACGGAAAGAGTATCATACGGGTTCCGGCGTACCGCAAAACGCTGACGGTAGCAGACGGATGCGAGGAATTCTATCTCCAGTCTGTGATGTATGAAAACTATGATTTTGAGTCGGACCCGGAACTCATGTGTACGGAACTGTCCAGTATTACATTTCCCAGTTCCGTGAGAACGGTCAATGAGTCCCGGTATTTTTTCAATTTTCCCAGTTCCCCGGTAAAGGAGATCACGCTTCATTCAAACCAGATGGCCAGTAAGGATATTCTGTCACTGGTGAATTGTTTCCGGCTCAGGGATGAGGAAGCGTTTCTGCGGCAGTTTGATTATGTGACGATCAGCCAGGGGATGTGTATCAACAGCCGGGATCATTGTCTTCTGCGATATACCGGCGCGGAAGAGGAGGTGACGGTGCCGGATGATGTAAAAATCATCGGAAAGGGCGTTTTCGAATCGAAAAAGCTGAAACGGTGTGTGATTCCGGATACGGTGCATGAAATCCAGGACTATGCATTCGAAGACTGCACAGAGCTGACACAAATCCGTCTTCCGAAAACGCTGGCGGCGATGGGGACGCATGTTTTCGATTATTGTAAGGTTCTCGATCATGTCATTTTTCCTGGCGGTATTGCCAGGGTTCCGGATTATACATTTCATTCCTGTTATGCCCTGTCGGACTTGACTTTGCCAGATACGGTTACCACGATCGGGGAAGCGGCTTTTAGCACAACGTCGGTTCCGGCTTCGGTTCTTTTCCAGGGAAGCATAAAGGAAATCCAGAGGGCGGCTTTTTTGTCAGCCGGGTGGAGTGAAATGGTACTTCCGGCAACGGTGGAAAAGGTAGGTGAGTGCGCTTTTTCGATGTCTACGCTGGAGCGGGTCACGGTGTGCGGGTCTACCGCCGGGATTCATGCGAAAGCGTTTGTCGCCGCCGGCTGGGCAAACTCGAAAAAGCAGACACTGACGTTTGAAAGAGAGGTCGCAGAATGGCAGACCGGGCTGCGTTCACAAAAATGGAGGTCAGAGATTGAGTTAAATTGGGATGACGTCACCGGCGTGGACGGATGGCAGATTCAGGTCGCTGGAAATGCCTCGTTTAAGGGGAAACGGAAAACGTACCGTGTCAAAAAAGGAAAGATCCGGAAAAAAGTGAACGACAATACATTTAAAAAACCTTATGTAAGAATCCGCCCGTTTAAAGTAGTGGACGGGACGACGCGTTATGGCAGGTGGACCGTGGATGAGGCATAAATATAGAAACGGAAGACCGGAAGGAGAATATATGGAACGGAGAATGATAAAGGTGAAACGGGGGATGGTGTTCTTAGCCGTCCTGTGCATTTTCACTGGTTTTGGCTGTTTTGCGAAGTCATCACCAGATGTTCTGGCGGCGGGAAAAAAAGGCGGTATTTCCTATACGGTGAAAAAGGGAACGCTTACCATATCAGGAAAAGGTGCCCTCACTTCAAAGGTCAGGGTAGCGGACCAAAAGAAAATTAAGAAGATTATTGTGAAGAGGGGGATTACAGCGCTCCCGGTTTCAGCATTTGAATCATTCAAAAATGTTCAGGAGATCGAGATTGCCAGTTCTGTCCGTAAGATGGGTGATTATGCGCTGCCATGCGGGAAGCGGCTGGAAAAGGTTACTATGCCCGGTAAGTTTCAGTATGTCCGGGATAAGGAAGACCCGGATTACATCACACACAGCCTGATCAATGAGAGGTGGCACATCGACACGATCTGCTTTAATTCGCCGCTTTCGCTGAAAACATTGTCATTTGTAAAAAGCAATCATCTGATTGTAAGTAAAAAAGACAAAAATTACAGAAGTATAGGCGGTGTTATTTATTCGAAAGATGGAAAAAGTATCGTACGTGTTCCTGCATACCGGAAATCGCTGACGGTGGTGGATGGATGTGAGGAATTCTGTACACAGTCAGTTGAATACGGAAAAATGTATGGACTTGTTGATTCAGATTCCGAGTGTGAACTTGCATGTCATGATTTAAAAAAGATTGTCCTGCCGGCTTCTGTGCGGAGGATCAATACGAATAAGTATTATGCAGTTCACCGCGATTACAGCCGTGTTAATGAAATCAGGGTAAAGTCGAAGCAGTTGAGTGATCGGGATATTCTGCTGCTGTTAGACCGGTTCAAGGTGAAGAAGAAAGATTTCCTCGGTCAGTTTGAGCATATATCATATCAGGATGATATGTATGTCAATACCAGGGAAGCGTCTATTTTCTCATATGAAGGGGAGGCAGAGGAATTTGAAGTTCCCGCTTACATAAAGGCGGTTGGGGTGAAGGCATTTGAGTGGAGTAACCTAAAACGTGTCACGATTCCGGATTCGGTAACAAGGATTGGAGCAGGGGCGTTCAATCACTGTGAGAAACTGCAGGAGGTGAGACTGCCAGATGCGATGACGAAGATTCCCGATAAAATGTTCCAATACTGCTATTCCCTGAAAGAAATAACGCTGCCGCAACATATTTCGGTGATCGGGATGGAAGCGTTTCGGGAAACCGATGTAACGCCATCCATTTTATCACAGGCAGAGATCAGTGAAATTCAGTCCTACGCATTTTACGATGTGGGCTGGGAACAATTTGAATTGCCCAAAACGATCCGGAAAGTGGGCGGGGCAGCATTTGCGATGGGGACGCTGCGGCGCGTAACGATCTGCGGGGATACGGGAGGAATCAGTCCGTGGGCGTTCGGTAAGGAATATGGGCAAAAAAAACCGATACTCATTTTTTTAGCGAATATCGGACATTGGCAGACGGGTATGGAGATCAACGGCTGGTCAAAGGATGAAATATTTTTAATGTGGCAGGATGTGGCCGGTGTGGACGGATGGCAGATCCAGGTTGCCCCGGATAAAGCATTTCACAGGAAAAAGACCTATTATGCCAGAAAAGGAGAGATGAAGAAAGACATAACAAAGCTTCGCACACGTATGCGATATGCGCGGATTCGTCCGTGGAAAACAATAGACGGCAGAAAACAGTACGGGAGATGGACGACAGATTGCACGGATGATTATTGAAGAAATTGAAGGGGGAAAGAGAGTATATGGAATGTGGTGTTTGGAAAAAGTCTGAGTCTGCCGGTAAATGTGATCACAGGCACAAAGCGTCCTTTGCTGTGTCATGGAGGCTGAGGCCGATTTTCATTTTGTTCGTTCTGTTTTTTGTCTGTTTCAGTTGCGTATGGCCTTTTTTGCTGCCGCGAACGGCTCAGGCAGCAGGGAAAAAGCAGGACGGAGGAAAGGCAGGGAGGGGAAAAAGCAGCGTTTCTTACACGGTAAAAAACGGAACGCTCATCTTGAAAGGAAAAGGAGCCGTTTCTCCGAAGATCAAGGTGGCAGACAAAAAGAAGATCAAAAAGATCGTCGTGAAAAAAGGAGTTACATCTCTTCCGCCATGGGCATTTTGGGGATTTGAAAATGTAAAAGAGGTAGAGATCGCCGCTTCTGTCCGAAGGATCGGAGAGGGGGCGCTGCCGGACAGCAAGTCGTTAAAAAAGGTGACGATGCCCGGTTCCTTCCGCTATAGGGAAGACGAGGGGGATGATCTGTCTTACAGTCTCCTTCCCAATGAAAAGGTGCGGATCGACACGATATATTTTAATACGCCCCTATCACTGGATACCTGTTCCTATATCAAGAGCGGACAGTTAAACGTCTGGAAAAAGGATCCCAAATATCGAAGCATAAAAGGGGTTGTCTACTCGAAAGATGGAAAAGATCTCGTGCGGGTTCCGGCGTTTCGTAAGTCGCTGACAGTCGAAGAGGGGTGCGAAGTGTTTTGCGCGCAGGCGGTACAGTACGCAAAAGAATACGGGGTCGTGGATATCGACACGGAGGTTGAACTGGTCTGTAAGGGATTGAGAAAAATCGTGCTGCCGCGCTCCGTCCGGGCGGTCGACCCGTCAAAATACGAGGCGGAATGTTACGATACGAGTAAGGTGAAAACGATCGTGGTCCGCGCGGAACATAGTCTGGACGGTGAAGGACTCGCCCGGATCCTTCACCAGTTTCCAGCGGTTGACCCGAAACGGTTTCTCGGACAGCTTCCCGATGTCGTAACCGGGAACGGACTTTTCTGGGACCGGCGGGATGGATATTTGATCTATTATTCCGGCAGGGGCGATGAGGTAGTGGTCCCCGACGGGATCAGTGCGATTGGGGCTTTTGCGTTTGCGGAAAGTGGTGTCAAGCGGGTTGTCGTACCTGATTCTGTCACAGAAATCGGGGAGGGAGCTTTTTTACAGTGCCGTTTTCTGAAGGAGGTGAGGCTGCCGGAGACGCTTGGGAAAATGGGGAGATCAGTCTTTAGTGGCTGTTCGGCGCTGACAAATGTTCATTTTCCAAAGGGCCTGGCAGAAGTGCCGACCTCGGCATTTCTGTACTGCGAATCGTTACAGGAGGTAGTTCTGCCGGACACGGTAACGGAGATCGGAGCCTATGCGTTCTTTTCTACGAAAGTGCCGTCTTCCATCCTGTCCTGCCGTTCGATCAAAAAAATAAAAAGTTATGCGTTTGGCAGTGTGGAATGGAGCGAACTGACGCTTCCGGAAACGGTAGAGATCGTTGAGCCGTTTGCGTTGGCGGCGGGGCCAGGGCTCAGACGGGTGACGATATGCGGCAGTTCCACTCAGATCAGCCAGAACGCATTTGGCAGCTGTCTGAATGATAAAATAAACGTGTCAATGGAATACCGGACGGGAGCGGAAGAGTGGCAAACGGTGTTAGATGCTTCCCGGGCGGGGGCAGGGAAAAGAAGTGTTGTTCAACTCGGATGGTACGGCATATCCGGAGTAGATGGCTGGCAGATCCAGGTTTCCCGGGATAAGGCATTTCACAAAAAACTTCGGACATTCGAAGCCAAAAAGCAGAAGACGGGGATGTGGGTTAACAATAAAAACGGTGCGGTGAGATGCGCCCGCATCCGCCCCTATCAGATGAAAGAGGGGGCGAGAGTATATGGGAAATGGAGTACTGTCTGTTTGTAAAAACGAAAGCTAAGGAGTTCTACGGCAGTAGAGCTTCTTATTCACACAGGAAGTTTGTGCGTACACGCCCAAACTTCTTTCATGCACAAAAAACGTGTGCGAATGGAGGTAAAAGATGAAAAAAATAGGAATCGTGATCTGTAATTACAATAAACGGGAATACGTGGTAAATTGTATCCAGAGCGTACTGGAATCCAAAACCGACGACTTTGATATTTATGTTGTGGACAACGCCTCGACCGACGATTCGGTGGAAGCAGTAAGAGCGGCATACGGCGACCGGGTGACATTACTTGTAAATAAGGAAAACCTCGGCGGTTCGGGCGGTTTTAATACGGGAATCCGCAAGGTGTTAGAAGAGGGGTACGAGTATCTCTACTGCCTGGATAATGATGTGCTCGTGGACGAAAACGCGGTGGGCGCGCTGGCGGACTATCTCGACGCCCACGAAGATACCGGGGTGGCCGGCTCGATCGTCTATCACATGGACTATCCACAGTATGTGCAGCAGTACGGACTTGACATTGATTTCCAGCACTTTACGGCGATCACGCACTACGCCGATTTCCTCGATGACGGGAGCATACCGGACGTCCATGAATGCGATACGGTCGCCACGTGCAGCGTCATGATCCGCACAAGCTGTATCAAAACGACGGATATCGGCATTATGCCGGAGGATAATTTTATCTACTGGGATGATATGGAGTGGATCTACCGGTTTACACTGGCTGGGTTCCGCGTGGTGACCATCAGGGACAGCGTCGTCCTGCACAAGATGGGGTCGAACGCGAGGCCGGCGAACACGTTTATCAATTATTATATGTGGCGCAACCGCATGAACTTTTTTATGCGCTATACGCCGGAGGAAATGATCGATACCATGAGTTACCGCATATTGAGCGCGGTCTTTGATTCGCTGTACGAGAGCATGTACCGGGAAGAACACAATATCATGCGCACGATTTCCTATTCGTTCTTTGATGCCATCCGGGGGGTGCGCGGAAAGGCCGCGGAGCATAAAATATTGCCAAACGACGCGAATGACGATAAGCTGCGCGCGTTTCTGCAGGGGAAGCGCACATATTTTCTTATGGCGGATGGATCGGAGACAGACAGATCGGCAGCAGACGGTTTGACAGCGGATCGTTCTGCCGCAGAAGTCGGATCAATGCAAGAGGCGGCTTTTTCGGACGCCGAGGCGACCCTTCACTCGCTGAACCCGGAGCTGGAACGCGTGATGGACAGGCAGCAGGCGGATGTGACGATCGGTCTCTGTGATTACGTGATGAAAATGAAGGGCGGCGATCACGGGATCGTGTATCTGGATACGGAACGGAACGCGATCATTGACGAGGAGGACTGGATGGCCGTGGACAATTACGAATACAGTAAATCCCTTTTTGTGTATATGAACCAGGCGGCGTTTTTGGATGCAGTTTTTTCACTTCGCTCAAAATAGCACTATATTTTCCTGCGAAAATGTGTTAAAATAATCGTGCAGGCAA
The DNA here is from genome assembly GCA_910584065.1 of uncultured Eubacterium sp. Lineage (GTDB taxonomy): Bacteria > Bacillota > Clostridia > Lachnospirales > Lachnospiraceae > Eubacterium_F. The sequence continues at coordinate 1,940 of CAJTZN010000079.1, read as the reverse complement.
AAGCCATGCGGGACTTTTTAACAGAAGGGAGAAATGATGGAATGAATGAAATGTATCTGCGGTTTCCGAACGGTCGGAAGAAAGCATTTACGATCAGTTATGACGATAATGTGACACAGGATGAGCGGTTGATCGAACTGATGCAGAAATACGAGATCAAGGGGACGTTTAATATCATCCCGGGATGGTTTGCGGAAGAAGGAGCCGTTTTTCCGGCGGGTGAGACGTATATTAATGTAACGGAGAGAAAGGCACGGGAGATTTATGAGGACGAATGGGTCGAGGTGGCGAACCACGGATTCAACCATACGAAAATGACGACGCTCCCGAAGCTGCTCAATATGGACGATATTGTAAAATGCCGCCTCCGGCTGGAGCAGATGTACGGAAAGATCACGACGGGGTTCGCGTATCCGTACGGTCTGTACAATGAAGATCTGATCGAGGTCTTACGGGATGCTGGCATCTCGTACGCGAGAACAGTACATAGTACGGGTGAATTCGCGCTGCCGGAAGACTGGCTGGAGCTGCATCCGACGTGCCATCACGACGATGAAAGACTGTGGGAACTGACCGATCGGTTTTTAAACGATAAGGTCTGCGAGCAGCCGTATATGTTCTATGTGTGGGGGCACACGTTTGAATTTGACAGAAATGGTAACTGGGATGTGATCGAATCCCTGTTTGAGAAAATAGCCGGGAAGGAAGAGGTCTGGTACGCGACGAACGGCGAGATCTGCGAGTATCATAAAGCATATCAAAAGCTTGTGTTTTCTGCTGACGGACATCGCATTTTCAACCCGACGAGTACCGATCTGTGGGCGGAGATCGATCATAAGCTGACGCTTTTGCCGGCCGGTCGTTTAGCGGAGGCGGTGCAGTGAAAAAGAAGAGTATTGTATTATTAGCCTGCGCGGCGGCCTTGTTTGCCATGGGATTCGCCTGGGGAGGAAAAACATGTCTGGCGGCGAAGCCTTCCGCGTTAAAGGTAAAAGAAAATAAAATCGTCAACGCTTCCGACAAGACCGTCGTGCTAAAAGGAGTCAGCACCCACGGGATCGCCTGGTATCCGGATTATGTGAACAAACAGTGCTTCAAAAGCTTTAAAAAGATGGGCGCCAATACGATCCGCCTCGCGTTTTACAGCGACGATTCCGCCGGATATGATAAGGAGTTATACAGCAAGGTCGATGAAGGCGTGAAAGCGGCGACCGATCTCGGCATGTATGTCATCATCGACTGGCATATCCTGTCTGACGGAAACCCGAACACGAACGAGAAAAAGGCGAAGGAGTTTTTTACCTATTTCGCGAAAAAATACGCCGGGCAGACAAACGTGTTATACGAGATATGCAACGAGCCGAATGGCGACGTGACGTGGGAGAGGGACATCAAGCCGTATGCGGAAAAGATGATCAAACTGATCCGCAAATACGACAAGGATGGTATTATCATCGTCGGTACGCCGACCTGGTCGCAGGATGTGGATGTGGTGGCGGACGATCCGATCGAGAAGCAGAAAAACATCGCGTACGCCTTTCATTTCTACGCGGCGACGCATAAGGAACCGCTGCGCGAAAAGCTGAAAAAGGCGAATGAAAAAGGACTTCCGGTCATTGTCACGGAGTTTTCGATCTGTGACGCGTCGGGAAATGGAAATATTGATAAAAAAGAAGCAAAAAAATGGATGAAGCTTTTGAAAAAATACAAGATCGGGCGCGTGGCCTGGAACATTTCGAATAAAAATGAGACGAGCGCGCTGATCAAAGCTTCCTGCAAAAAGACAGAGAAGATCTCAAAAAAGAATCTGTCAAAGTCGGGCAAGTGGATCGTGGGCAACTGGTGATCATGGTAATACGGCGCCTGATGGCGTTTTACATTTCATTATATATTTCAGGAGGTATTTGTTATGAGTATTCAGATTCAAAAAGTAACGGATG
>CAJTZN010000078.1 GCA_910584065.1 uncultured Eubacterium sp. | reverse complement strand
CTGGGTCGCGTTCTTCGGGGAGAGGGTCGTCTTGAGAGTCGCCATCTTCGGACGGAAGGGCGGGGATTTTAGGGATTTTTGGCAAAAAGAATAACAAAAATAAAGTGAAGGCGTTATTGGTGTTTACTTATAAGAATAATTCCAAGTGGGAAGGAGCAAAAAATTTATCATAGACAAAAGGAACTCTTAAGACAAAAGAAAGCCCAAAATTTGAATCCTTAATCCGAAATTGATTTAGAGACCCCTGCTTGAAATTTTCTGCACTACTTTTCGAGAGTTAACAGGTATTCCCAATAAATCAGACATAAAACACCATTCTATATTACTTAAAATTCATATTGAAATAATAGTCCATATGTATAATTTGGAAATATTTTTAATGTCAATATTGTTAACATTATCCCTGAGAAAAAGCAAATATTGTTATAAAGTGTTAAATCTGCTTGTTATAAACTGGGAAAACAGCGAGCTGATAGGAGCAGAAAGCGGAAACATGATATTGTTGTCAGCTGCGTTTTTAATTGGTTCTATTAAGATCGGTGCGGCCATTACTTTGTTTGTAGAAGTCTCTGCTATTCTTTTTCTTGCGTTGGCAATCCTTTTAGCAACTGGATTCTGGTTTGATGGATATAAAAGTGGAATGACAATAAGCGGTGCGTATTATATATCAAAGTTTGCAGTAAAAATATTTCAATTTTTTAATTCTTTGTTTGATAAGATCATGGAGTTAATTGTAAAAATTGAATTTATGATACTGGGGATTGATAAAAAATAGTTTCCGTATTAAGAGGGGCTAAAATTTAGCCCCCATTTAACAAATACAAAACAATAAATTTTCAGACCAGTTTAGCAAACAGCGCGGACTCCGCCAGCTCTTCCTCAATCCGCAAAAGCTGATTGTACTTGCATACGCGATCCGTTCTGGTCGGGGCGCCCGTTTTGATCTGGCCGGCATTTAAGCCAACGGCTATATCTGCGATCGTCGTATCCTCCGTCTCACCGGACCGATGGCTCACGATCGCGTTCCAGTGTTGATTTTGCGTCATCCGTATGGCCTCCAGTGTTTCAGTCACGCTGCCGATCTGGTTCGGCTTGATCAGGACGGCATTTGACACATTTAATTCGATTCCCTTTTTGATGCGGTCGGTATTGGTCACAAACAAATCATCTCCTACCAGCTGAACCCTTCCGCCCAGACGGTCCGTTAATTTCTTCCATCCGTCCCAGTCCTCCTCGGAAAGCCCGTCCTCAATCGAAAAAATCGGATATTTGTTACAAAGCCTTTCCCAAAAATCAACCATCTCTTCCGGCGTTTTGTATTCCCCGGTCTTCCAGAAAAGATAATCGCCGGTCCGTCCCTGCTTCACCGCCTCGTCATACATTTCCGTACAGGCCCCGTCGATCGCGATGCGGAAATCCTCACCCGGCCGGTACCCTGCCTGTTCCACTGCCTTGACGATATACTGGAGCGCCTCCTCATCATCACGCAGATTGGGAGCAAAACCGCCCTCATCCCCGACGCTCGTAATATGTCCTTCCTGCTTTAACAGGGACTTCAGTTCACGATACACGTTGCAGCACCACTCCAGGCAGCCATGGAAAGAATTTGCGCCCACGGGCATGATCATAAACTCCTGAATGTTCAAACTCGAATCCGCATGTTTGCCCCCATTGATAATATTCATCATAGGAATCGGGAGCGTCCTGCCATTTGGCCCTCCTAAATACTGGTACAACGGAAGTCCGACTGCTTCTGCTGCTGCCCGCGCCACAGCGATAGAAGTACCTAGAATAGCGTTGGCCCCAAATTTCCCCTTGTTTTTTGTACCATCCTCCCGTATCATCAACTGGTCAATCTCCACCTGATTGAGTGCATTTTTTCCGTCGAGCAGAAAACCGATGGAATGATTGACATAATCCACCGCTTTTTTCACCCCATTCCCGCCATATCGCGGCAATCCTTTATCCCGCAGTTCAACGGCTTCGTAGGCTCCCGTCGATGCGCCAGATGGAACGGCACCTCTTCCTTTTGCGCCGCCGCACAGATTCACTTCCACCTCCACGGTCGGGTTCCCGCGTGAATCAAGGATCTCCCTTGCCCGTACCGATTTGATCCTAAACTTCTGTTCCATAAAAAAAGCCTCCTGTTTTTTACTTAGTATAAAACCGAAGACTTTTTTTATTCACGAAATCACGTGCTATTTTTTAAATGACTCCCTGTCCTTCTTCATCAATTCCCCTACAAATACATTCCTTATACTTTCTAACGTACGAAATGTGTATGTACTCCTGCCGCATTGCTCGCACACCTCGTTGTCATTACTAAAATCGTCCACCTCTGCCCGGAATCCGCAGATCGGGCAGGAAACAAGGACTTTTTTGCCATTTGACATGTCTTCTTTCACAACATACACCTCGATTATCCAGCCTCATAGCGGTCAGACTACATAAGCTACGGGGCATTACTAAGATAAGTATACTATAAAATGTGAAAAAATGCAACAATTTCAGTACAGGCGCGCAGCAATCCCTCACGCAAACCTCACGCAACTCACGCAAGTCCCCGCTTTTTTAACACCCTGTTTTCAATCACGGAAAAGATACATTTATCTATGATAATGCCAACCAGCACAATAACGAGCATAACGAGCATAACCTGATCGATATCCGCCAGATCACGCCCCATAATGAGCGTCTGGCCGAGTCCGATCGAGGTTGTCATGACTTCCCCCGCCATAAGCGCGCGCCATGCAAACGACCATCCCTGTTTCATGCCGGAGATCAACTCCGGAAGGCTTGCCGGGAAAATAACATAGCGGTATAGCTGGCCCTTCCCTGCTCCCATTGTCAATGCCGCTTTTTGATAGATCGGCTGCACATTTTTAATGGCGTTATCAACCGAAATGGCAATGCTGAACGCCGATCCCATCACAACGACAAAGAGGATCGCCTGCGTTGAAAGCCCAAACCACAAAATGGAAAACGGGACCCAGCACACGCTCGGAAGCGTCTGCACCCCGAGCACGAGAGGCTTCAGGTTCTTCTGCAGATACTTAAAATGGTTGATCAAAAGCCCCAAAACAATGCCTAATACGACTGCCACCGCATACCCGGCGATCCCGCGCAAAAGAGAATTTCCAGTCGCTTCTAACAGCGTGCCGTCACTGAGAAGTTCGGCGCACCTCTCGGCAACACCGCCGGGCGACGGAACCGAATACGGTTTGCAGACTGCCAGAAGATCTACAAATAGCCAGTAAAATCCCTGCCAGGCTGCCACGAGTAAAATCAAAAAAATGATCAGTCCAATCATACTGCCTCTCCTCTTACTTTCTCTAAAATCTCGTGCCGGAGCTCTACAAATTCCGGTGAATACACATGCCGCGGATGTCCCAGCCCGATCTCAACAATATCCGATATATTGCCTGTTTCCGGCGACAGGACAACGACGCGGTCAGCTAGAAAGACAGCCTCTTCGACACTGTGCGTAATGAACAGAATCGTCTTTTTCGTCTCCATCCATATTTTCTGCAGTTCTTCCCGGAGACGGTTCGAGGTCTGCTTATCCAGCGCCGAAAATGGCTCATCCATCAGAAGCACTTTCGAATCCATCGTCAGCGCCCGCGCCAGCGCTGTCCGCTGGCGCATTCCGCCTGAAATCTGGTGGATCGGATAATCACAGTACTCGGTCAGATGTACCATATCCAAATAGTGTCTGGCCTTTTTTTCCTGCTCCTCCGCCGGGACGCCGGAAAGTTTCATGCCAAATTTCACATTTTCGATCACATTGAGCCAGGGGTACAACCCATGCTCCTGGAACATGACTGTCCGGTCGGCTCCCGGCCCCGTCACCTTTTCCCCATCCAGCAGAATCTCTCCGCTCGTGGGCATTTCCAGCCCCGCTGCCAGATTCAAAAGTGTGCTCTTTCCACAGCCGGATGTTCCGACGATACAAACAAACTCGCCATTTTTCACTTCCAGATCGATCCCGTTCAACGTCGGCATCTCGCTGTTGTCAAAATGCTTGCAAACCTGCCTAAACTCTAGCGCCATTTTATTTCTCCTTTTCCGCGAATAAGTTACCTTCCTCCGGCAGATCCGCGATCAGTCCCTGCTCCTTGCTGATACTAGCAAATCCCATCACTGACTCGCGGTTCAGTTCCGTGCTCACGCCGATTCGTCCAAATGCTTCTGAAATAATGGCCTCACTCAGTGATTTCCCGGTAGCCCGGTCGATTTCCTCATTGATGGTGTTCAGCGCGGCCGCATCTTCATTCACTTTTTTGGTCGCCGCCTCATGTTCCGCCAGAAACTTCTCGACAAGTTCCGGATTCGCTTCCATGAACTCTTTTCTCACAACGACAACCGCCACATCGTACTGCCCCTGCATATAAATTTCATCGTAATCCATCAGCATTTCCGCCCCCTGCCCGAGAAGCGTCGCTCCCCACGGCTCCGGCACCAGCGCGGCATCAATGTCTCCCCTCTCCATCATATTTGCCACATCCGCGTTTTGAACGGCGCTGACTGTCACGTCTCCGCCTTCGGACGCCGGTTTCATTCCGTTTTCACTTAAAAGCTGGAGCAGGCTCAGATGCTGTGTATTTCCGATCTGCGGTATGGCGACAACCTTACCGGATAAATCCTGTACTCCCTTGATGCCGGAACCCTGACGTCCTACCAATACAGCGCCGCCTTTCGTGGCGCTGGACAGAATAACTACATCGCCTTTCGATTTCACATTAGCATTGATCGCCGGCACCGGCCCAATGTAACCGATATCAATGGCGCCGGAAAACAGCGCTTCCACTTCAGCCGGCCCGGCATTGAACGCATTCCATTTTACCGTAATGCCATCGCCAAAACTTTCTTCTAACTTTCCCTCGGCCTTCATCAACAGCGCCTGGGCATGCGTGATATTATTGAAATAACCCATATTGACCGTCGTTGCTTTCTCCTGGCTTTTCCCGCAGCCCGCCATCGAAGCCAGTACGATCAGCAACATGATTAAAAGTCCCGTTCTCTTTAAATATTTCACTGGATACCTCTTTTCCGTCAAGCGGCTTCGCTCAAGAAACCCGTGCCGCTCTCCTTTTCTTTTTTCTTACCTTAACATTTTATATCCCAGATCAAAAAAATCCCACCGGAATATCTGAAAACGTTTTCATTTGAAAAACAAACCATTTTATGATATATTAGTAAGCAACAGCCATTTAGATCATATTTTTTACCAAAAACCACGCAAACGTTTTCACAAAGAACTCTGCCCATCATAAAGGAGGACGCCATGTCTTTAAAAGAAATTGCCCGGCTTGCCGGAACATCTGTCGCCACTGTTTCCCGCGTATTAAATGATCCGGCTCACCGCTGCAACAATCCCGGATTAGCAGATCATATTTGGGAGATTGCGGATTCGCTTCACTATGTGCCGAATCCCGCAGCCCGCCGTTTACGCCTTGGCAGCGGCCACAGTGAAGAGCCATTTACCGTTGACATCTTCCTGACCCGCTTTGATTCCATTAATAAAGACGCCTTTTTCCGCGAACTTTTCTGGATCCTCAAAGAAGAACTGATACAAAATCATTGTCTGCTCGGGGAAATACAAAATCCGCTTGACATGACAAACCTTTCAACCGGCAGCGCCGCCCCCAGTCATGTCCCATATAAACCTGTACAGAAGGTTCAATCCGAGACATCCGGGCCCTCACCGGCATTCGTCGCGAGAAAGGCAAACACCGGGCTCATTATTTTAGGCAAATGCCCGCCCCAGTTTGTACCGATCGTCAAAAAGCGCTATGCTTACCTGGTCGGCATCGACCGCAATCCGACCGAATATGAATACGACGAGGTTGTGTGCAACGGACAGGCCGCCGCGGAACTGGCCGTCGAGCATCTGATCGGCCTCGGCCACAAAAATATTGCCTACATCGGTGACTGTACATATGAAACGCGCTATATCGGCTATTACCAGGCACTGATCAACCACAAGATCGCATTAAATTATGAAAACATATACCCGACGGACCAGACACAGGAACAGGGTTTTCACACGATGACCGCCCTGCTCGGCTCCCCCCGCCGTCCGACCGCCATTTTCTGTGCCAATGACTGCACGGCCCTCGGCGTCCTGGACGCGCTGAAACAGCACAAAAAAAGAGGGTATTTTCCCTCTATTATTTCCATTGATAATATAAATGATTCGCAAAAAACCGTGCCGATGCTGACAACGATCGACATTCCCAAAAAGGAAATGGGCCATCTCGCTCTCACTCTGCTCCTCGACCGCAAAAACGGCCATCACCATGAAAATGTCCGTCTGGAACTGCCCTGCCGCCTGGTCAGCCGCGAAAGCTGTACGCCCCCGCCGCACCCGTGACGCCATGCCATGTGCGCTTCCCATGCTCCGTCAGTCCGGCATCGCAAACGGTACTTCTCTTCCCGCCTCTTTGATCCGCGCGCAAAAGGGGCTGTTGGGAAATCTCTTTCCCGACAGCCCCTCCTAAGTCATTTATTCACTCCACAGTCCATCTCGTTCCACTCTGTCCCAATCGACACGTAAGGCATCTACTACCTTGCCATTGTAACCGACCTGCTCCTGCTTCGAAATATATTTCTGTTTCAGCAAGCCGTCCAATGCCATTTTTACCCGGTCTTTGGAAACGCGGTTGTAATCGGATACGCTGTTGATCGTCTTCCAATACGTAACAAGTGTCCTCGGTTTATGCCGCAGCCGGCTCAGACTAGCAAATATCAACTCATTATAATGATCCTTTTCCTGCGATTGTCTCGGCATTTCCACATAACTCGTGGAAACGGATTTTAGATGATTACTAAAGCCAAACTTCACTCCATAAATGATCACTTTTTTCCCAAGTTCTTTCAAATATTCTGCCACTTTTAAAAAATGTGCATCACCCGTAAACAATATAAAGACATCGGGGCTTTTCTTCCTCGCTGCATAGCGGTAAATATAGTCCAGCATGATGACGTCGGTGAAGTCTTTGTCCACGCCTGTTTTGTCACTGGCCGTGTGTACAACACCAGATGTCATTTTCTTCAGTCGGTTTAGGTCCTGCTCGATATTCGGCTCCGAAAAGTCGCCAAAAACGTATAAATCCTTCAACCTAAAATCCCTTTTCAGTTCTTCCAGCCATTCATCCACATTAGGCTTCATCTGAAATGAATTAGAATATCCGTAAAACCAATGTTCATAATCCACAAATGCAACAGCGCTGGATTTGCTCCTTTTTCCAAACATTTCCACCCTCCTTTCTTCTCTTATTTTTTGCTGCCCAACAGTATAAAACACTGTTTACGCAGCCTCTGGCGGTTCTCCGCCTGAACCATTATAACACAACAGCGGCGATGACGCAAGGCTCATGCTCGAATGATCTGCCAGCTGTACGTTCTGCACTTTGCATTGTTGACGCTTCAACTACGTTTCTTCCTGCTTCATCCGCGCCCGCCGCCGCTCATCGACCACAATCCACTCATCCAGCGTCAGCGGCGTGTAATCGGAAAACATACAAAAACAGTTTATCATCTGGCACGGGATCGGTTCGGCCTGATCCGCTCCCCTTGCCCGGTGCATCGTCTGTCTCGTCAAATGGATAAACCGGTTCACGAGAACCTCATCCTGCGTATTATGAACATGCCCGTAAAGCATATACGTAAGCGGCTCCCCATGCTCCCCCTTCCGGTACTGCCCGTTATAACATAAAATAGGATAATGGCACAAAACGACCTTCCTCTTATTATCCCTCATTTCTTCGTAAGGCCGGATCCACTGGAAGAGCGACGCGTCAAATTTCCGATGCCGGATCACATGATCGTGGTTGCCTTCGATCAGGTACAGTCTGCCATTTAACTGCCTTAACAATCCGCTCGTCTGTTCCGCGCTCCCCAGGGACACATCCCCCAGGATCACCACGTCATCCCCCGGCTTGACTTTCGCGTTCCATCGTTCCAATACATACGCGTTCATTTCCGACACCGACGGAAATCCCCGGCAATCCATGCTCTCGTTCAGTCCCTCGTGAAAAAAATGCAGATCCGCAATATAATAACGCATAGGTTTCCTCCGTCGCTTTACTTCGGGTTCTTGCGGCAAGCCGCTTTTTCCATAAATGTTTCTTCCTCCACGATAAATCTCTCATGGACCGCTTTTCCGATACAGCCCGTTTCGTCATACGCCCGTACCTCAAACGTCAGTTTCCTGCCATCCACCCGAACAAGCTCGCTCTCACACGTGACCTCCATCCCGAGCGGTGTCGGCGCATCGTGAGTTACCTCGAGACGGATCCCGACCGTCCCATATCCCGGATCCAGATGAGATGCCACACTTTTCCATGCCGTCTCTTCCATTAGCGCGATCATGGCCGGCGTAGCAAATACTTCCAGCGATCCGCTCCCCACCGCCTTTGCCGTGCCATCTTCATTGACGACCTTTGTTTGTTTCCCCTTGATACCTGTTTCCAACCGAGTACCTCCTTCCAGACCTTTATTCTCTTTTATTTTCCACGATAGAGAAATAAAAGTCAATGAAAATACGCAAATTTCTAAATTTTTTTAAAAAAACATCTTGACATTTATATTTTCCTATAATATAATAAATCTTGCGTTGTGGAAATACTGATCGCAACGGGGTGTGGCTCAGCTTGGCTAGAGTGCTTGATTTGGGATCAAGAGGTCGCAGGTTCGAATCCTGTCACCCCGATTCATGGAGCCACCAGTTCCCATGGGACCACTAGTTCCATTTTTATAAATATGATGGCGATTTATTTGCCGGACACATGCGGGTGTAGTTCAATGGTAGAACACCAGCCTTCCAAGCTGGATACGTGGGTTCGATTCCCATCACCCGCTTTTTTCAATGCCGTAAACGGCGCGGATTCTCCCTTCCAAACACCAGATCAATATGGCGTGTAGGAAAAACAGCGAAAAATAAAAAGAAAAATATTGACATCCGCACCAATTTATGATAACATTTGACAGTACGGATAAGTACGCTTAATGCGTGTCAGTAGCTCAGTTGGATAGAGCAACGGCCTTCTAAGCCGTGGGTCGGGGGTTCGAAT
>CAJTZN010000077.1 GCA_910584065.1 uncultured Eubacterium sp. | reverse complement strand
TCATTTATGCAGCATAATTTTTTATTATTTTTTCATTGACTTTCCGAGACTACTCCTGCTCCTTCGTTGTAATAATGACTCTGCACCTCGTATAATTTCGCGTATTCGCCGCCCCGCTCCATCAGTTCCTCATGAGTCCCGTCTTCCACAACCGTCCCTTCCTTCAGAAAAAAGATCCGGTTCGAAAACTGCGTACTCGCCAGACGGTGCGAAATAAATACTGCCGTCCTCCCCCCGCAGAACTCCTCATATTTTTCATATATTTCCTTCTCGGCAAGCGGATCGAGCGCCGCGGTCGGTTCGTCCAGCAAAAGTACCGGCGCTTCTTTGTACAATGCCCTCGCCAGCAAAAGCTTCTGCCGCTGTCCCCCGGACAGTAAGATCCCGTCATCCGTCAGATGTTTCGTCATATAGGAATCCAGCGTAATGTTCCTGCGCTCCATCTCTTCCCATAAACCTGCCTTTTTCAAAACCTCATTCACGCGCTCCCTGTCAATCTGCGTCTTTGGCAAAAGAGCGACATTTTCATCCAGCATACAAGGCAGAATGAGGATATCCTGAAATACTGCAGAATAAAGCGCGTACACGTCCCGCCTGCCCAGACGGTTCATATCGACTCCGTTGATCCGTATGTGCCCGGACATCGGTTGATAAAAACCAATCATCAGTTTGATCAGCGTCGTTTTCCCAGCGCCATTCAAGCCGACTAGCGCGATGTGTTCCCCTTTTTTGATGGTAAAACTCAGATCGCGGATCGTCGGGACAGGACTTTCCGCATAAAAAAACGTCACATGGTCAAATACGATCTCCACACCGTCCGAGCAGTCTGGCATTTCCACCTCACCACTCCGCAGTTCTTCTGACGGAATCTCCAAATATTCCCGCAGGTCATTGATTCCCACATTTGCCGTCCTCAGGCCGCTGAGCTGTCTTACCATCTGCTGGATCCAGCCGGAAAAACCGACAACCGCACCAAAATAGAACACGAAATCCCCGGCGCCGATCTCTCCCTGCAGCGTCCTCGCGATCAGATAGACATACGCCAGGCTGTCCCGTAAAAACCCGAGCACGCAGTTCATAATGTGGGTATAAAACTCCTGCTTGCTCCGTTCCCTACGTATCTTATTTCCCTCTCCCTGCCATTTTGCCATCAGTCCTTTCAGCCACTCCTGCATATGATAAACACGAATGTCTTTTCCCGCCCAGGCGCCACAGTTGATAGAGTAATACAGTTTTTTCTGTATCTTCGCAAATAGATCCTTCGTCCGCTCATAGCAGGCCGTCTCCCTTTTCTGGAACCAGTATGTCACCGCAGACGAAAATAGCAGAAGGAAAATGACTCCGATATGCAGCGACGACAAAATTCCCGTGTACAGGAAAAAGCAGCAGATGCTGGTGACAAGTTCCGGCACGATCTGGTAAACCCGCGAGGTCGCCCCCCAGTCCCCCTGATTCGTCACATTTACCGCCCGCTGGTACTTTTCCAGCGATTTCCCATTTTCTGCCTCCGAATAATCGCAGTCGATCGAAGTCAGGAATATTTTCTGCAAAAATACATTCCGCATGTCATTGTACAAAAAATATTTTGCGCTGGTGACATACCCGTTCCCCGCCTGCAATAGGAGAAACCCTCCCACCACCAGACCGAGCGTTTTCGCGATCTGCTGCAGATCCGCTTTCTGTACAAAAAGATCCACCGCTGCCTTTGGCAGGTAAATCTGGAACAGCGGAAGAAAAATACCCGTGACGATCGAGATCAGGGAAAAGATCAGAATCCTTCGGTCATAATCCCAGCTTTCCTTCGCCAAATATATTATATTTTCATACAAATGATAATCCCGCCTTTTCTTCATGACGATCCTCCTTCACATGTTCCGCTCGGTCCAGGCTGAACTGCTCTCACAGCTCTCCCCGCTCTCCCTGCGATGGATACAAGTATAACATAAATGATACCCCAAATGAAATAAAACACACAAACGGTATTTTACACTGCACGAATGGTTTTTTATAAAGAATTTATGAAAGAGCTTCCAATTCGAGACGATTGCCGGTTGCCTCTCTCCCGCTCCCATGTTAGAATAAGTTATAACGAAGCGTTCACTTATTCATACAAAGAAAAAAGGAGATCCCCATGATCATACCCAGATATTATGAAAACCTGCATATGTTACATGAAAACACGATGCCCGAACGAGCCTATTATATCCCGGCTTCCACGGCGATGGATTCCCTCGTACACCACCGCGGGGATTCCGACCGGTTCCAGCTTTTAAACGGCAGCTGGCACTTTCGCTACTACAAAAGCATCTATGACCTGTCTGACCATTTTTTTGATGAAATGTTTGATGATTCGGACTTTGATGTCATTCCCGTCCCGTCCGTCTGGCAGAATCACGGCTATGATTCCCACCAGTACACGAATCTCAATTACCCGTTTCCGTTCGATCCCCCGTATGTCCCGCAGGATAACCCGTGCGGCGCATACCGCACCTGCTTTTCCTACCAAAAGGACGAAGCGGCTCCGAATGCTTATTTGAATTTTGAAGGAGTGGACTCGTGTTTTTATGTATGGCTGAATGGCCATTATGTCGGTTACAGTCAGGTATCCCATGCCACGAGTGAATTTGATGTGACCGCCTATGTGAAAAACGGCATGAACCAGCTGGCAGTCCTCGTTCTGAAATGGTGTGACGGCAGCTATCTGGAAGATCAGGATAAGTTCCGCATGAGCGGTATCTTCCGGGATGTGTATTTACTAAAACGGCCGGACGACGGCGTATTTGATTATTTTATCAGAACGAAACTTCCGTCCGAACAAACAGACGGCCGTGCTGTTGTTTCTGTCCGGCTCCGCTATTTTCGGAGCAGCATTCCGACCCGGATCAGGATGATCGACCGGGACGGGTTGTGCGTAGGGGAAACTTCTGTCTCCGCTTCCGACGTCTCTGCTCCCGATCTGTCTGCTCCCGAACGATGCGCGGATCCAAACGAAAAACACGAGGAAGCTTCCGTCTGCCTTTCGATCGGCGATCCCTGTCTTTGGAATCCGGAAGATCCCTATTTATATACGTTAGTCATAGAGACGATGAGTGAAACGATCACCGACCGCGTCGGACTTCGTGAAATCAAGGTGGAACACAATATCGTTACCGTAAACGGAACCGCTGTCAAATTCCGGGGCGTGAACCGGCACGACTCCGATCCTGTAACCGGATTTACGATCAGCCAGGAGCAGATGAATACCGATCTTTTTATGATGAAACAACACAATTTTAATGCGATCCGCACGAGCCACTATCCAAACGCTCCCCTCTTCTATCAGCTTTGCGACGAATACGGCTTTTTCGTCATTGATGAAGCTGACATCGAGGCGCACGGCGCCTGCGCCCTCTATTTTGAAGACGATGCGTGGGACAATCGGTGCAGACGCTGGAGCGGGCCGATCGCCGATGATCCCGCTTTTACCGAGTCCATCATCGACCGCGTGAAACGGTGCGTCCACCGGGACAAAAACCGCCCGTGCGTCGTCATCTGGTCGATGGGAAATGAGAGCGCGTTCGGCGCTGCGTTCGAGCAGGCGCTCCAGTGGACGAAAACGTTTGATCCGGGCCGTCTGACCCATTATGAAAGCGCATTATACCGCAATGAAAAACGGACATGTGATTTTTCAAATCTGGATCTGCAAAGCCGGATGTACTCTTCCATGGAGGAAATACAGCGATATTTAGATAGCGAACCGGACAAACCGTTGATCTTGTGCGAATACTGCCATTCGATGGGAAATGGGCCGGGAGATTTTGAAGACTACTACCAAATGTTTCACCAGTCCGACATCCTCTGCGGCGGATTTGTCTGGGAATGGTGCGACCACGGCATTTACAAAGGAAAAACAGAAGCCGGAAAAGACATGTATTTCTACGGCGGTGACCACGGCGAAACCGTACACGACGGAAATTTCTGTATGGACGGACTCGTCTATCCTGACCGCACGCCCCACACAGGGTTACTGGAATACAAAAATGTGCACCGCCCTGTCCGGGCCGTCTGCTTTGATCGGGAACATGGTAAACTGGTGCTGGAAAATACATTGGATTTTACAGATGTTCAGGAATGTGTTTCCATTACATATGAAATAAACTGCGACGGCACGATCATAGACTCCGGATCGATCGACTGCCCGTCGATCGCGCCGCACAAAACAGGCAGCATACCGTTTTCTGCGGAGGCTCCTGATCGGGGGATCACTTATTTAAAATTGTTTTATCATCAAAAAAAGAAAACGCCCTGTGTCCCGGTTGATTTATTGCTTGGGTTTGATGAGCTGCCGCTGACCGGCGGGGATGATAGAAACCAGATCTGCCAAAGCATACTAACGCATAAAGCCGGGGAGGATCTCGCTCCCATCCTGCTGTCAGAAGACGATACTTCTCTCACGCTAAAAGGAAGCCGCTTCCGCTATGTGTTTAATAAGCGGACGGGAATGCCGCAGCATATGAGCGCCGATGGCCGCGAGCTTCTTATGCGGCCGATGCAGTTCAACATTTGGCGCGCCCCGACCGATAATGATAAGGCGGTCAGCGCCGAATGGATCCGTGCACACTACGACCGGGCATCGGAGCGCGCTTATGTCATAGCGAGTGAAAACGATGGTTCGGTCGCGAAAATCCGCTGCACTGCCTCCCTCTGTTCCCCATCCACACAAAAACTCATGGATATAGAAACGGAATGGACCGTTCAGGCAGACGGGACAATGGACATTTCCGTATCCGTACAGCGCGACAGGGAATTTCCGGAACTGCCGCGGTTCGGACTCCGTCTATTCCTTCCCCGTGAACTGGATACCGTAACGTATTATGGCATCGGCCCCGGGGAAAGTTACATAGACAAACACCGCGCGGGAAGCCACGGAAGCTATACCAGTTCCATTTCGGATCTGCACGAGGACTATATCCGGCCGCAGGAAAACGGAAGCCATTTTGACTGCAGCTATGTCATTTTGGAATCCGGCACACACGGACTGGCCGCTGCCGGCAAAAACACCTTCTGTTTTAACGCTTCGATCTATACGCAGGAAGAACTGACTGCGAAAAAGCACAATTACGAATTACAGCCTTGTGGTGACAGCGTTCTCTGTCTGGATCATGCCCAGAATGGCATCGGCTCCAACAGCTGCGGGCCACGGCTGATCGAGAAATACAGATTTGATGAATCGGAATTTTGTTTTACGATTCGGCTGATCCCGTTTGTAAAGGGGTCTGCAGATGCCTAGAAAACCACTTGCTGATCAGTACACCAGTGTACCGTACACTAGCACTTTTTTCTCACAAATCTGCGCCCCTCATAAATGCGCACGGGATTCCCTCTTACGATTTTTGTATGCTCCCGCCACGCGTCCTTTTTCTGCTTCTGCTTCGCCGCGGACTCCCTGTCGGAAAGGATCGCGTTCAGTTTGGCAAGTGCATCTTTTTTATTCATATACTGGCTGCGCCCGGATGTAGATGTAACCGTGATCCCCGTAGGAATGTGGATCAGGCGCACGCCGGTTTCTACTTTATTTACATTCTGGCCGCCCTTTCCGTGACTGTGGAACGATTCAAATTTGATCTCCTGATCGGTACAGATGTTTTCTACTTCCGGAATGACGCTGATGTCGATAAACCAATTTTTCCGTTTGTGATCTGGCCGGAACGGACTCTGGCAGATCCACTGGACGCTCCCTTCCAGTTCCGACAGATCACATTCCGTGGAAAAGAGGATGGAGGTATAGCAGCCCCTCTCTTTGGCCGGATGATCGGATAAGCGCTCCAGATCGGGATATTCCTTTTTTAACGCTTCATAGAGCAGCTCCACTCCCAGCTCACACTCTGCCGGCCCCTGGCCGGAACTGATCTGTAAGATCATGGTATTCTCCTTTCTTTCACTCTCCCACGTAGTCCGGCGTCATTAACCGAAACAGGGTAGCAGCATAGAGAAAACGCTATTTCACTTCTGCACCCGCCTTGAAATTATAAACCGGCCGGATCGTCTTCGAAATCGAGACGGTATCGCCGATCACTGCCGCGATCTCCTCCAGGCCGCGGTAGGCAAACGGCGCCTCATCCAGCGTTTCTTTATTGATGGATGGGGAATAGATGCCTTTCATGGCTTTTTTGAATTCTGCCAGTGTGTGACACGATTTCACATCTTCTCTCTTTAAGATCCGTCCTGCACCGTGAGGAGCGGATTCATTCCAGTCCTCATTGCCGCGGCCGGTTCCGAGCAGTATCCCGTCCCGCATATTGACCGGTATGATCACCATTTCCCCCTCTTTTGCGGAAATGGCTCCCTTTCGGAGTATCGGCCTCTCTGACGAGCCATCGACATAGTTATGGATACAGGAATACATATCCTTGTATTTCCACTTCATTCCCTTTGCGATTTCTTCCAGCATGATCTGTCGGTTCAGGGCGGCGTATTCCTGTACGATCTCCAGGTCGTGAATGTAATCTTCTTTGAGCGATCCCTCAAGCCATGTCAGTTCATAGGGAACATCCATTTCTTTCTCTTTCAGCTGTTTTTGCCCTTCCGATAAATAGTATTCGGTTACTTCTTTTCCCAAATGCCTGCTGCCTGAATGAACGACGGCGTACATATGATTCTCGTCGTCTTTGTCGATTTCTATAAAATGATTTCCGCCGCCGAGTGTTCCGAGACTGTGCAGCGCTTTGTCCTTTCGTATTTTTCCCGCACATGCCAAACGGGAGAAGTCGAACGAATCCGCAAAACGGTGTGCGGTGCTGCGGATGTGAAAACCGGATGGCACATGCTCCCGTATTACCGTATCGAGTTTTTGAAATTCCACCCGTTTTCCATTGATTTCTGCCAGCGTCATGCCGCATCCAATATCAATTCCCACGATATTAGGCATGATCTTATCGCCAACCGTCATGGTCAGGCCGATCGTGCCGACTTTTCCGGGGTGGACATCCGGCATGATGCGGATCTTGCACCCTTCGGAAACAGGGTTATCACATAGCATCTGGATCTGGGCGGCGGCGTAATCGTCCAGTTCGTGTTCGGGGTTGGCGCATGTAAATATTTTCGCGCTTGTGTAGGTTCCTTTTATTATTTTCATTGTATCACCTGCCTGTCAACTGTTAATCCATCCTCAACCATTCGTTTCCATCGGTTCAATATCCTTTGCATATTTATAAGAAATAATCTCGCCTTTCTTTGTTTCCAGATAACCTTTTTCCTTATGCGAATAATTGGAAATCTCAACTGATCCAAAACTTGCAAACTTATTGTAAATCCGCTCTAATACCGCCAACTCATGTTCGGAAAGAACACCTTCCGGCATTTCTTCTTCAGGAATTACTTGATGCTTCTCATAGCCATTTTCGTAGAACACCTCAATATGAGCAATATGATCTGCCGCCATCGTGCCGAGAAGGATGTCAAAATTTTCTGGTACTGGACCATATGGCAAATGTGCATATCTCACCCCGGATATTGATATCCCATTTTCCTTATAAAAGATCATATCCGAATAATTCAAAAGCTTCATTAGTTTTGTTTTTAACAATTCTGTACTTCTGTGTGCAAAAAAGAGAACCATCGCACAGAACTTATCATAGTCGAATGCCCTGTATCCGTTTTCTTCACACGGTACGTTCGTAAAAAAATGGTTAAATATTTTTCTTCCCGCACGATATTCCTCGTTCTGCTCAAGATTTTCAACAATAGCAAGCAGTTTACCCTTTTGCCGTTCATTGAGGGCAACCTCATTTTCCGTAAGATATGTCCTCATATTCTCCGGCTCACGCAGGAAAAGTAATAAACTATTATGTGCTTTATCCTGAATCGATCCATTCTCATATCTGCAAATGGTCTTATCTCCCCAATTCAGTAATTTAGCAAAACTTCTCTGGCTAAGCCCATACTGCTCCCGTATTTTTCTAATTTCCTCGGGAAGAAGCAATTTGTGCCTTCTGCGATATTCATTATATGCTCGGACTAATGTAGCGTTATCCAGTTCTTCAGAATAGAACTCTTCGCCGCACTCTGCACACACCAATACCTGCGCCTCAACCTCAATGGTCTCTCCGCACACGTCGAATGATTCTCTCTTTGTTATGATCTGTGTTTCCAACTCTTTTCCGCATTCTTCGCAATACTTTCTCATCGATGCCATCTCCTCCTAAACAAAATCATCCTCATGAAACCCAAGACACTTTAGAATATCTTCTCCGTTTTCCTGTGTAATCTTAACTTTCACGTAAAACTGTCTCCCATCAATATACTTTTTAAATTCCCATATATCTCCGGGGCGCTTCAAATCCAGATCCTGCTTAGGGCCTTTGTAGTAATCATCAATAACAAGCCCTAAAATCTCATTCTTTGCATCCGTGATCGTAAGGCCATGTTGCGCCAATGCCTGCATATTTTTCCTTCTTGGAACAAAATCGTATTTCCCTGCGGACAGCAGCTTCTTAATCTCAGAAAGATAAGCTGCAATATCCGACGTACTTGCCTGATTACTCACTCCGCTCCCCCCTATACATTATATTATACTCTATACTTTCCAATTGTCAAGAAAAAAATGCGGTCATATGACCGCATTTTTTCTTATTGAAACTTACAGGCTGCGTATGGTCATAAAACATCTTGTAAACTGCCTGCCGATTTGACTCCGCGCGGCACCTCTCTTCCGCTCCGGTTGATCCACACAGCCTGTATACCGCATGCCTGCGCACCTTTTACATCACTGCTCAGTGAGTCCCCGATGTGTACGACTTCCCTTGCGGAAACACCGGCGCTTTTTAATGCAAACTCAAACATTTCCTTTCGCGGCTTGTACGCTTTTGCATCCTCGCTCGTTATGATACCGGCTGGTGTCAGGCCGTGATACTGAACGGCTTGCAGTATATCGTTTCTGTCAATATTGGATACGATATAGACCGGGAATGGGCATTCCTCGAAAAATTGTTTTGACTCTGGGAAGATCGGCGGCTTTACCCAGTACGCGAACATCTGCTCGCTTAATGATTTCGCATCCGCCGGGGAGTGGAATTTTTCCAGTGTATGAAGGAGGGACTGGTATTCGAGTTCTCTCTGGGTTTGGAATCGATCGCCATAGGCGGACTGGAACAGGGATTGAAACTCATTCCACCAAAATGTTCCTATATCGTCTTCAAATT
>CAJTZN010000076.1 GCA_910584065.1 uncultured Eubacterium sp. | reverse complement strand
TTTGGAGATGAAAAGAGTCAGAAAAATCAAGGCTCGGGAGTTTCCGAGATCGCTCGGTTGAATGAAAGAGGGTAGATTCATGTAATATGTGGGGAATAGAATGATTAAAGAGTGTCAAAAAGTGTACTTTTTGACACTCTTTTTGATTAGAATATTGTACCAAGCCGCTACGCGGCAGCTGGCCAGCTTTCATCAAATTTTTACGATGGGAAGAAAACTTATAAAGTGAAGGTCAAAGCATATCGTTTGTTGTCAAATGGGGAAAAACAGTATATCGGCACATCTGCTGTCTTGCATGTTACAGGAAGCTTGAATAAGACGAGAACAAACGTTAAAAAAATAAGCCTAAAGAAAAAGGTTTATGCTTTAAAGAGAGGGAAAACGGCTCAAATCCGTGCCACAATTATTAAGATGGATAAAAAAAAGAAATTGCTATCAAAAATGCATGGACCCCAATTAAGTTATGTCTCATCAGATAAGGCAATAGTGACAGTGACGGCAACGGGCAAAAGCAACTGATTAAGCCATCAACTATTGGTTGGAACAGTAGTTGATGGCTTAAAATTCTTTTTTGGCTGGTATGAGATTTTCGGCAGTAAATTTAGCTGGGAAATGCTTATGCAACAAAGCATCAAAAACAAGGTTATAATTGACGATGTTCAACCTGTCTGTTACGATAGTATTGTATGATGCCGGGCGAAGGATAAGGACTAAAGAAGGATAGATACCTATGGCAAAAAATGAACTGACGATCCGAAGCAGTGCAGCTGAGTTTTTAATATTTGAAGAGCAGTCCCACCCACGCTGACGGAGTAGAAGTAATATATCAGGATGGTACATTGTGGATGTCGCAACGAATGAAGGGACTTCTATTTGATGTGGAATCCAATACAATTACATATCATCTGGGCGAAATCTATAAATCAGGAGAATTAGAGCAGATTTGAACTACTCGAAAAAATCGAGTAGTTCAACAAGGGGGCAGTCGTAATGTAAACAGGGAAATTGAACACTATAATTTGGATGCAATCATCTTCGTGGGTTACAGAGTGAATTCAATAAAAGCCACACAATTCAGAAGATGGACAACGCAAGTATTGTCCCGGTATACGCAAAAAGGATATGTAATCGATCGCAAGCGTATTGAAAATGGTACGTTTCTTGACGAAGATTATTTTGAGGAATTATTTTGAGGATTTTGCAACGGAGATATTCCTCAATCTGACCATCTGGAAAAGTATATGCGGGCCACCCGGATCACATCTTCCTTTGACCTGATCTCCTTATTGGTGGCAAGCATCATTGGATGTTCCGTAATGCCATAAACAAGAACCTTCCTTAGATTTTAGCAATTTTTTTCAATCTGTGGATAAGTTCTAGGAAAAAGGACGTGGGTATGGGAATTTTCGCGGAAACTCAAGCCTTGAAAAAGTAGCGGAATCTGATATAATGGGAATATCAATAGAAAAGTTGGTGTAAAATGATAACGATAGAGCAGTTAAAAGCATTAAATAAACCGGAAAATATAGCAATCACAGAACATGCAAGAATCCGCCTGTATGAGCGGAATATAAATATTGATGATATTGTAAATGGAATTAATACAGGTGAGATTATAAAACAGTATCCAGACGATAAACCACTAGCAAGTTGCTTAATATTGGGATTTTCTGTTAAGTCTGAATATATTCACATTGTAGTAAGTTGTGATATAGATTTTATATATCTGATAACTTCATATTTTCCTGATCCTGACATGTGGGAAAGTGATTTAAAAACTAGAAAGGGGCGTTAATTATGGTATGTATGGAATGTGGAGCTAAAGCAGAAAAAGGATATACAACAAGTGTAACGGATTTAGGAAATTGCCTTTTAATCGTGCGTAATGTTCCTTGCTATAAGTGTAAAGAATGTAATGAGATTATCTATACAGGGGATGTTATTAAAAGGTTAGAACAGATCACAGAACAGGCGAAGCAGTTTACACAGGAAATTTCTATTGTAAATTATAGTAGTGCTGCGTAAAGAGGAATGTATGAAAGATTGGGGGAGTGCCTGATGTCCCAATGTATTTACCATCTTGTCCGAAAATGCTCATCTTTGGAGTGGATTCCCGCAAAATGAATTCCTGAGAAAAAATGTTATTGAGATAACGAAGCATTTATGTTACAATTAAAACCATAAAAACGTAATCGATTGGCAGGGCCGGCAATGCTCGAAAGAACGTACCGGCCCGCGCCTTTCTCAGAAAGGAGAAAACATTGACACATCAGGAGATAGCAAAACTAGATGAAATTTTGCAGGTACATGACTACAATCATACTCTTCTCATTGCGATCATGCAGGACATACAGAAAGAGTATCATTACCTTCCCGAGGAAGCGTTGTGTTACATAGCAAAAAAATTGAAGCTTAGTGAAGCTAAAATTTATGGGGTCGCTACATTTTACGAGAATTTTTCCCTGGAGCCGAAGGGAAAATATGTGATCAAGATCTGTGACGGAACGGCTTGCCATGTGCGTAAATCTGTGCCGATATTAGAGGAATTCCGCAAGATCCTCGGCGTGAGCGAGGATAAGCCGACGACGGATGACATGATGTTTACGGTGGAGACCGTGTCCTGTCTGGGGGCGTGCGGACTGGCTCCGGTATGTACGGTGAATGACCATGTGCATCCGGCCATGACGCCTGAAAAGGCAAGGGAACTTATCGAGGAACTAAAGGGAGAAGAAAGCGGCAAGGAGGTTGAGGCAGATGATTAATACGAGGGAAGAACTGATCGCGAAGCAGGAAGAATATAAGGCCTCCTTGAACAGTCAGAGAAAACAGATCCTGATCTGTGCCGGAACGGGCTGTGTGGCGGGCGGATCGCTGCAGATTTATGACAGGATGAAGGAGATCATTGAGGAGAAGGGGCTTCGCTGCGCGCTGCTTCTGGAAAAGGAGCCGCACGGTGACAGCATCGGACTGAAAAAGAGCGGCTGCCACGGATTTTGTGAGATGGGCCCGCTGCTCCGGATCGAGCCGATGGGCTGGCTGTACCTGAAAGTGAAACTGGAAGACTGCGAAGAGATCATTGAGAAAAGTATCATCAACGATGAAGTTGTCGATCATTTGGTCTATAAGGATAAATCGCTGAAATCGTACGTAAAACAGGAGGATATCCCATTTTATAAACAGCAGACGCGTGTGGCGCTCGAGTACTGCGGGCGGATCAATGCCGAGAGTATCGCCGAGTATTTGGCACTGGGCGGATACAGCGCGGTGGCAAAGGCGCTGTTCGATATGACGCCGCAGCAGATCGTGGATGAGATCAGCGAGGCGTCGCTGCGCGGACGCGGGGGCGGCGGATTCCCGGCGGGGCGCAAGTGGCAGCAGGTACTTGATCAGGATGTGGACGAAAAGTATATCGTCTGCAACGGCGACGAGGGTGACCCGGGTGCGTTCATGGACCGTTCGATGATGGAAGGGGAGCCGCACCGTGTCATTGAAGGTATGCTGATCGCGGCCATTGCCACCAATGCGCATCATGGTTACATTTATGTGCGGGCGGAGTATCCGCTGGCTGTTGAGCGGCTGCAGACGGCGATCAATAAGGCGCTTGACCGCGGGCTGTTAGGAAAGAATATCCTCGGTTCCGGATTTGATTTTGACCTGCATATCAGTCAGGGTGCGGGAGCGTTCGTGTGCGGTGAGGGAAGCGCGCTGACGACGTCGATCGAAGGAAACCGCGGAATGCCGAGGGTGAAGCCGCCGCGTACGGTGGAGCACGGATTGTTTGACAAGCCGACGGTGCTGAACAACGTAGAGACGTTTTGTAATGTGCCGCCCATTATTTTAAACGGGGCGGAATGGTATAAAGGATACGGGCCGGAGAACAATCACGGTACGAAGGCGTTTGCGCTGACCGGAAATGTCGTGAATACCGGTTTGATCGAAGTTCCGATGGGGACGACGCTGCGTGAAGTTATTTTTGACATCGGCGGCGGCGTCAAAGGCGGCGAATTTAAGGCCGTACAGATCGGCGGGCCTTCGGGCGGCTGTCTGTGTATGAGCGCGACCGAGGATCATCTGGATATGAAACTCGATTTCGACTCGCTGAAAAAAGTGGGGGCGATGATCGGTTCGGGCGGCCTCGTTGTCATGAATGATAAGAGCTGTATGGTAGAGGTGGCAAGGTTCTTCATGAACTTTACTCAAAATGAATCGTGCGGAAAATGTGTGCCGTGTCGTGAGGGAACGAAGCGGATGCTCGAACTTCTGACAGATATTACCGAGGGACGGGGGACGATGGAGCATATTGACCTTCTCGAGAAGCTTTCGGATACCGTGTCTGCCACGGCGTTGTGCGGTCTTGGAAAGACGGCGGCGTCTCCGGTCGTGAGTACGCTCAAATATTTCCGGGATGAGTATGTGGCGCATGTTGTGGACAAAAAGTGTCCGGCGGGCCAGTGTAAGGCGCTGACGACGCTGCAGATCGATCCGGAACTTTGCCGTGGATGTACGAAATGCGCGAGAATGTGTCCGGTCGGGGCCATTTCCGGAAAAGTGAAAGAGGCTCATGTGATTGACGCGTCGAAGTGTATCAAATGCGGCGCCTGCAAAGAGGGTTGTAACTTTGGTGCGGTAAAAGAAGTGTAACCCGGATTACATTTTGAGAATGGAGGAAAAGTATGTCTAAAAAATATATGATTATAGATGGCATCCGTAGCGAATTTACGGATGAGAAAAACATTTTGCAGGTCATCCGAAAAGCCGGGATCCACGTGCCTACGTTCTGCTACTATACGGACATGTCGATCTACGGCGCGTGCCGTATGTGTGTGGTAGAGGATGAGCGGGGAAGTATCATCGCTTCCTGTTCCACTCCGCCGAGGGATAAGATGGTCATTCGTACCAATACGTCGAAGCTGCACCAGCACCGGAAGATGATCCTGGAACTGCTTCTCGCTTCGCATTGCCGCGATTGTACGGTGTGTGAGAAGAACGGGAACTGCCGTCTCCAGATGCTGGCGGCGAGGTTCCGCCTCACGAACGTGCGCTTCCCGAATACGCATCCGGAGCGAACGATTGACGATTCTTCGCTTTCGATCGTCAGGGATCCGAGTAAATGTATTTTGTGCGGTGACTGCGTGAGGATGTGCAACGAAGTACAGCATGTCGGGGCGATCGACTTTGCCCACCGCGGCGCGGATATGGTAGTCAGCCCGGCATTTAACAAAAAGATCGCCGATACCGACTGTGTAAACTGTGGTCAGTGCGCGGCTGTCTGCCCGACGGCGGCGATCACCATTAAAAATGACCTGCGCGAGGTGTGGCAGGCATTGTACGCGCCGAATAAGCGTGTGGTAGCGCAGATCGCGCCAGCCGTCCGTGTGGCGATCGGCGAGGAATTTGGCCTTGCTCCGGGGAAAAACTCAGTAGGGAAAATCTTTACGGCGCTGCGCATGCTCGGCTTCGATACGGTATTTGATACGAGTTTCAGCGCGGACTTAACCGTCGTGGAAGAGGCGACGGAACTTGTTTACAAACTGGAAAATGGGGAGAAGAAATATCCACTCGGAAATTCCATGCCGCTGTTTACGTCGTGTTGTCCGGCCTGGGTGCGTTTTGTGGAGACGAAACATCCGGAAGTGCTGCCATACGTATCCACCTGCAAATCCCCGATGGAAATGTTTGGCGCGGTGCTCAAAGAGCATTATAAACCGGCGGATGAGGAAACCGGCCTCGAGACGGTATCCGTGGCCGTGATGCCTTGTGTGGCGAAGAAATACGAGGCGGCGCGCGACGAGTTCAAACGCGACAATGTGCCGGATGTCGATTATGTCATTACGACGAAAGAGCTGATCCTCATGATCAAGGAGCTCGGCATCCAGTTTAACGAGATCGAGCCGAGTGCACCGGATATGCCATTTTCCATCAGTTCCGGCGCCGGCGTGATCTTCGGCGTGACCGGCGGTGTGATGGAAGCGGCGCTCCGCCATGTGGCAGAAAAGAACAACGAGGCGCTGCGTGAGATTGAGTATTCTGGTATCCGCGGACTGGAGGGCACGAAAGTGGCCGAGGTGGAAGTGGCCGGAACGAAACTCCGTGTCGGCGTGGTGAATGGCCTGGGAAACGCCGAGAAGCTGATCGAGAAGCTCCAGCGCGGCGAGGAGAAACTGGATTTTGTCGAAGTGATGGCGTGTCCGTATGGTTGTATCGGAGGCGCTGGGCAGCCGTTTGGTTACCAGAACGTGAAGCAGGAACGCGCGACCGGTATGTATAAAGCGGATAAATCCGCGATCATCAAGCGTTCGGAAGAGAACCCGACGCTGCTCAATATGTATGAAAACGGAATTTTGAAAGACCGCGCGCATGAATTGTTACATGTGCATTACGGGAAATAAGTCGTTTTTGGAAGGAACTGCCGTATCAGTTTTTGTATCTGCTTGTGCGGCAGTCCTTTCTTTTCTGAGAACAGATTGGCAGATTGTGTGGAAGTGGCTCCCGCTGTCTTTCTGGTTGGCGCAAATGATATGAAACAAATTTCCATGTCGCAAAAAGGAAAAAGATATGATGCAGAATATAAAAAAGAGTTATGAGCATACGATCTATGCCAGTTATGTGGGATACATTACACAGGCGGTGGTGAACAATTTTACGCCACTTCTTTTTTTAACATTTGCGGCGACATATGGACTGTCGCTGGAGAAGATCACGCTGCTTACGACGGTCAATTTTTTCGTCCAGCTTCTCGTTGATCTGGTGTCGGTGAAGCTTGTTGACAGGATCGGTTATCGGCCGGCCATTGTTTCGGCCCATATATTTGCGGCGGCTGGCATCGCCGGGCTGGCTGTTTTGCCGCAGATGTTTTCGCACGCGTATACGGGAATCATGGTGTCCGTTATTTTATATGCGGTCGGCGGCGGTATCATCGAAGTGCTGATCAGTCCGATCGTGGAGGCATGTCCGACAGAAAAGAAGGAGGCGGCCATGAGCCTCCTGCATTCATTTTACTGTTGGGGGCAGGTGTTTCTCGTATTGGTTTCAACGTTCTTTTTTGCGGTGTTTGGCATCGAAAACTGGCGTGTTCTCGCGTGTTTATGGGCGGTTATCCCGTTTTTAAATACGATTTATTTTATGGTGGTTCCGATCTATCCGATCGTGGAGGAACATGAGAAGCTTTCACTGCGGGGACTTTTTGGCAGGAATGTGTTCTGGCTTCTGATGGTGATCATGGTATGTGCGGGGGCATCAGAACTGGCGATGAGCCAGTGGGCGTCCGCCTTTGTGGAGTCGGCGCTCGGCATTTCAAAGACGGTGGGGGATCTGGCCGGGCCGTGTGCGTTTGGCGTCCTTATGGGTATTGCGAGAGCGCTTTATGGGAAGTTCAGCGAACGGATCCCGCTGAAGCGGTTTATGCTCGGTTGTGCGCTTCTTTGTATCGTTTGCTATGCGGCGGCCGCCCTCTCCCCAAATCCTGTTTTGGGACTGATCGGCTGCGCGGTCTGTGGATTTTCGGTGGGAATTTTCTGGCCGGGGACGTTCAGTATTGCGGCGAAGAGCATTCCGGGCGGGGGAACGGCGATGTATGCGCTTTTGGCGCTTGCCGGAGATGTTGGATGTTCGGGAGGGCCTACCGTGGTCGGTATGGTGGCGGATGCCGCCGGCGGTGCGCTGCGGACGGGGCTTCTTGTTGCTATGATCTTTCCGGTTTTGATATTTTTTGGTATTTCCCTGGTGCGGAAGACGTGAAAGGAGGCTGTTTGATGATTCGGAAGATTAGAAAAAATGAGATACCAGACTGTGTGGATGTGATCTGTAACAGTTTTATGACAGTGGCAGATGAGTTTGGATTTACGGAAGAAAATGCACCGAGATTTACGGCGTTTGCCACGACGAAGGAGCGATTGATCTGGCAGTGGGAGAATGAGGAGAGGCAAATGTTCGCATATTTCGAGGATGGTAAAATCGTGGGATATTATTCACTGTTGTGGCAGAATGAAAAGGAGTGTGAATTAAATAATTTGTGCGTGTTAGAGCAGTACCGGCATAAGAAGATCGGGGAACAGCTTTTACAACATGCGTTTGACGAGGCAGGGAGGATGGGGTGTTTGTGGGTAAATATCGGAATCGTGGAGGAAAATGTGAGATTGCGAAAATGGTATGAGAAGTATGGGGCAGTACATGTAGGGACAGAAAAGTATGAGTTCTTCCCGTTTACTTGTGGGTATATGAGGAAAATGCTGCAGGCGGGAGGTTTATGCAGTTAAAAATGATATTTTAAAAAATATCACGGATGAAGAAAAAGGAACTGCAACGTTGGAAAAAACCATAAATTTGCTGCATACAATACCAGAATATCAACTGGAAGATATATATATAATTATGCGCGCTTTTTGCGCTCTCAGAGTAAAAGGCTAAAAGAGATGCCGGATGAACCGTGTTACTTTTTAAAACAATAGGCAACATAGGAGCGAAGGCGTATATAACAGCGACGACGGTAGGATAATGGCGAGGATAAAGACTTTATTAAAAAGGGGCAATTGTGAGAATTGATTATCCGTTAATTGATCAGAGTTTGCTGGATAATGATTTGTTCTGTTTGTACAGGCATCGGTCTTATTATTAGCAAGGATGAGCAGTGGCAGAAAGTAAAGTTTTTTAAAGAAAGCGAGGCACAAATTTGAAAAAAGAGAGTTTTTATATAACCGGGGAATCAGTCGTGATAAAATTAGTGACCAGGAAGGAACTGGATGACTATTTGTACATAAGAAGATATGCTACTGTTTTTAAAAAGGTTTATGATATAAAAGATGGACTTTGGGAGTACATGAAACAGGGTTTGATCGAAGATATACAAGGGTCAGATATTATTTGCCTGATTTACCAGAAGCAGTCCAAAAAGAGAATCGGATACATTGAACTGGAAATGAAGGATGTGCATTGTCCGCGGGTGGGGATTGGGATTCTGGAAGAAGAACGAAAAAAAGGATATGCTTTTGAGGCGGCTTCCCTTCTGATAAATAAGGCGTTTGAGGATGAAGGAATAGAGTGTATAGAATGGATGACTACAGAGGGCAATGAAGCGAGTAATAGAATTGCCCGGAAACTGGGTGGGGAATTTATCAGGAGGGAACCGATTATTCCTGCGGATGTTATGGAACGCTGGGGAGAGGAAACGCCTAAGGAGAGGGAAATTCCCTGTTATGTCGTATATGGGATATATAAAAAT
>CAJTZN010000075.1 GCA_910584065.1 uncultured Eubacterium sp. | reverse complement strand
GACTATCAAAAATTCCTTGATTTTTAAGGAAAAATCACTTGACAATATAGGGAGGTTATCATATGGAAATTGGAAGTGTTTTAAGAGAATCAAGGCTAAATTCTAAAATGACAGTGGAACAGGTTTCTAAGATTCTGACAGAACAAGGATACAAAGCTTCTCAAAAAACTGTATATAGTTGGGAAAATGGAAATAGCAGACCGGATATCGAAATTCTTATGAAACTATGTGATATATATGGAATAAAGGACATATTAAAAACTTTTGGATATGACGGTTATAAAGAAGATGGAAGCCTACAACTTAATATGAAAGAAGTTGACATGATAGAAAAATACCGCTTCATTTCCACCAACTCCCCTGAAGGTGCAAAAGTGGTAGATACTGTGCTGGACAGAGAATATTCTGTAGCAGAAAAAATAAACGAACTGGAACAAACCATTGCAGAAAACAGCTCAAACACCCCCGGCACCCGTCTCATCAATTATTACTACCGGCTGGCATCCGCCGGGACCGGCCAGATCATCTTTGACACCCCACCAACAAAACGTATTGAGATACCTGATACGCCTGAAAATCAAAAAGCAGCATATGCTATTGGTGTCAATGGTGACAGCATGGAACCGGTATATCATGACGGGGATACTCTTTTGATCGAGATGACGGAGGAAATCCTCCCTGGTGATATTGGGATATTTCTTGTAGATGACTGCTGTTATGTGAAAAAGAGAGGCAAAAATGAACTAATATCAATAAACAAAGATTCCCCTAACATATCGCTGAATGAATCTGCCAGATGTATGGGAAAAGTGATAAACAAACTTAATAATGATAAAAGAAAATGAAAAATTATAAGGAAGGAGTGGGATTGCGATGAAACCAAGAACTAAAATCAAACTTTGCGGAGTATTATGCTTTTTTATACTTGTGTTTGGATTTCAGTTAATGTCTACAAACCAAACAGTAGCAATATCAATTATTACCATATCTTTACTTTTGCTTATCTTTTTTATATGGGCTGACAAAAACACAACTAGTGATTCTGATTCTTATGGAAATGCACTTGATACATGTACCATGAATCATATAAACGGATTACCACTTGCAGCCAATGTGAAATGTACAATAAAATCTCTTCCCGATTCATTTGAATTTTCTTCTGGATCAATGAAATTTGTACTTGAAAAAAGCAAAATCACTGATGTAAGTATAAAAACCGATTGGGAAATACGAAAACAATATGTCTCCAGTGCTGGTGGAGCAGTTGCAGGTGGAATGCTATTCGGCCCCCTAGGCGCACTCGTAGGCGGCAGAACCAAGAAAAAAACAAATATTGAAGCTAATGGCTATCTAATCATTACATACATTTCGGACGAAGTTAAATATATTACTTTTAAAATTGGTTTTAAAATGGCATCGGCCAAAAAGTTTGTCAGGGAATTTAAGAAGAATTCACCTGATACAACTATAAATTTGTAAAATCCTAGCCATTACAGAGACCAGGATTTTTACTTTTCTCATCCTTTCTTGTCTGTCTCATCCCGTATATTCCAATATTTGTTTCATTCTTAACTCTTTGAATTGATATTGATGAATTATATTTAGTATATTATAATAGCTGTAAACAAAGAGAACGAAACATAAGGGGGAACTATAAATGGATGAATCCATGAAAACTGCTGCCGCTTACATCCGAGTAAGCACCGACCGCCAGGAGGAACTCTCCCCTGCTGCCCAAAAACGTGAACTAAAAAAGTACGCCCAAAAAAACGGCATCCTCATCACCGATTTTTACGAGGACAACGGTATCAGCGGCCGAAACGCCGATAAAAGACCCGAATTCCAGCAAATGATCGCAAATGCCAAATCAAAAGAGCATCCCTACGACTACATACTTGTATGGAAGTTCAGCCGGTTTGCTAGAAATCAGGAAGAAAGCATCGTCTACAAGTCCCTGCTCCGCAAAAACAATGTGGAAGTCGTAAGCATCACGGAGCCTCTCATCGAAGGCCCGTTCGCCCCCCTAATCGAAAGGATTATTGAGTGGATGGACGAATACTATTCGATCCGCCTTGCCGGAGACGTAAAACGCGGCATGACAGAAAAGGCTCTCCGCGGCGGATACCAGTCAGTCACTCCGCTCGGCTACGTCATGAATGCGGACCGCGTCCCGGAGATCTACGAACCAGAAGCCGAAATTGTCCGCCAGATCTTTCAGCTGTTTGATGAAAAAAACACCCTGACAACGATTGCCCGCATCATAAACGACGCCGGTTACCGCACCCGGCGCGGAAACCGCTTCGAACGCCGTACTGTCCTGTACATTCTACAAAATCCCTTTTATGCCGGCATGGTCCGATGGAACCGCGCGAAGCATGGGAAATATCAATTAAATGATGCAAAGGATATCATCGTTGTCAAAGGCCTGCATGAACCTATGTTTACGGAAGAGTATTTCAACGCTCTCCAGCAGCGCTTACTGCCATTCAAACCCGGCTATACCGGCCGTACTGGTAACTGCAGGCGGAAATCCGACACTGAATATAAACACTACCTATGTGGATTTTTAAAATGTCCCGTTTGCGGAAAAAACCTGGCGTATCACTTTCCAAAAAGAAAGGACCGCAGAACCTACCCCCGCTTTGTCTGCTGGCAGTACTCAAAAGGCATGCACAAATCAGCCGGCAGTATTTCCTCCCTCCGCTGCGAAGAGGCCCTGAAGGCTTCCCTCCAAACATTTCTTGAAATGGATATAAATGAGATTGTTGTTCATCCGAGCCCCAAACTGTGCGAGCCCTCTCCTTTACTGGACAAATACCGTGCCGCACTTGCAAAACTCGATCAAAAAGCCTTACGTGTCCGCGAAGCGTATATTGACGGCATCGATACAAAGGAGGAATACAGGGAAAACAAAAAAATACTGACAGAAGAACGCGCTAAACTGGAGCTGCTCATCGAATCCGAGGAGAAGACAGCGCTTCATACAACCGAACCCCCAACCGCTGAAGAACTCGTCTCACGTATCCGGGATATTTTGGCAGTCCTTAACGATCCATCATGCAGCGTGATGGAAAAACACCGGGCTCTGGGGACCGTGCTGGATTATATGGAGTATTCAGGCGAAAGCGATACTTTCCGGTTTTACTATCTCTTCACATGATTTATGTTAAAAATCATTTCCTTTGTATTGACATACGTATTTTTACGTAATATAATATATTTAGGATAAGGAAAGGAGATACTGAAGATGCCAATGACATCCAAAGAAATGTTAAAATATCTTAAAAAGAACGGTTTTAAAACCATTAGCCAGAATGGTTCTCATATAAAATTGAAAAATGACCAAACTGGTAAACAAGTAATCGTTCCTTATCACTGCACTGATTTGAAAAAAGGGTTGGAACAGGCAATACTAAAACAGGCAGGACTCATATAGTCCTTCCCCGGAATCAGGAGGCTTCATTTATGAATAAATTATTTTACCCTGCTCTATTCTATACTGCAGAAGAAGGAGGGTTTTGGATTACCTTTCCTGACTTTCCTGAATGCTTCACACAAGGCGAAACTTTGGAAGAGGCCTATGATATGGCCGTATCCTCTCTCGGCCTGTGTATTACGGATCGTTTGAATGAAGGAACAGATCTTCCAAAACCATCTTCCCCGTCAGACATCATTATTGATCCGGATGCTGTTCTGCTTGTGGTGAAATTCGATCTTGATGAATACAGACGCAAACACAACTCAAAAGCAGTAAAAAAAACATTGAGCATTCCTGAATGGCTAAACGAAGAAGCTTTGGCACTAAACATAAATTTCTCAGCCGTTCTCCAGGAAGCACTCATTCAAAAAATCCATCAATAAATCAAATGAAAGGAGAATAAGCCTTGAGTGATAGAGAACATTTGAAACAAGTCATTGACCGGCTTCCGGAATATAAACTTGCGTATATTGCGAATTTAATTTTAGACATAGAAAAAACCGATATAGAAGAAGTGGAGCCGGACGAATGGGATTTAAAAATGATCGCGGATGCAACTGCCAATAATGACGGTTCGGTAATATCCCTTGATGAACTACTCGAGAAAGAGGGACTGACCTATGAAGACTTATAAAATAGTTTTTGAAAAAGAAGCGCAAAAATTTCTTGACAAACAGGACAAGAATAAACGTTTACGCCTTTATAAAGCAATTTACAAATTACCAGGCGGAACGGATATCAAAAAACTGAAAGGCCATAATCTGTACCGTATGCGTGTTGGTGATTGCAGAATTTTGTATACAATTGATGAGACTATACGCTTGATTGATATAGAAACTATAAATAATCGGGGCGATGTGTATAAAAGGTTGTAGGCTAAAAGATGGAAAGCGGTCTTTTGACTGCTTTCTTTTGTATTATTGATTGTATATCCCTATCTGCAATAAGGAGGACCCGATGGCGAAGTAGGCGCTGCCATGCGCTACCTTTCCCAGCGCTATTCCAATACCAACCGCAAAGTAGCAGGTGTCCTGACCGATATCGGTACCGAAGAACTCGCCCACATGGAAATCGTCTGCGCCATCATCCACCAGCTCACGAAAAACCTGACGGCCGATGAACTCCAGGAACAGGGCTTCGCCCCCTACTATATCGACCACACGATCGGCCTTTGGCCGCAGGCGGCTTCCGGTGAGCCGTGGAGCGCATCGATGATCCAGTCCACCGGGGATCCGATCGCGGATCTGCACGAGGATATGGCTGCAGAACAGAAAGCGCGCCTCACGTACGACAACATACTGCGCCTCGTAAAAGATCCGGAAGTGTGTGACCCGATCCGCTATCTGCGCGAACGTGAGATCGTACACTACCAGCGCTTCGGTGAAGGACTCCGCCTCGTTTTGGATGACCTGAACAGCAAAAATTATTATGCGTTCAACCCTGATTTCGATAAACAATTCTGTAAATAACAAAAAAGCAGCGGGGGAAACTGTGCGATCAGCTTCCCCCCTTTTCTCTTTTTATCCACAACACTCCCCGCAAAAACCCGCCCTGCAGAATATTCACAAAAATAACCATTAAAATTTTTCAAAAAAAGCTTGCAAAATGTAGAAAATCCCTTATCATGAAAGTATATACTTTTGACATCTGCGGAGGCGGTGCATATTGATCTGCCCGCTGCGGAAACCATTACAAAAAGGAGATGACCTATGGCATTAAAAACGAGTAAGTCAGCGCTTGTAAAAGCAGTTTCTGAATTAAAGGAAGCTGATTACGCGAAAGAACCGGACCTACGTAACATTTATCAGCGGCTGCAAAATGGGAGAAAGCAATTTGGAGAAATATTTGACAAAAATATCAAGGCCGTTATGCAGATCAGTTCTCTCGACCTGACGATGCAGTACCAGACGGATAAGATCGTGGAGATCGCGCAAAATGTAGCGCACGCTACGGAAACGATCTACGGCTCCTCTGACAATCTTTCCGGCCGCGCCAATAACCAGCACGAAGAGCTGACAAATACGATCGTCGATGTCTCATCCGATACCACGGATATATTTGAAAAGATCCAAAGGGGACAGGAAGAACTGACGACGATCCGCGATCTCTCAGGACAGACGATCGGGGTATCTACGGAACTACAGAAAGATATGGACAAACTGCTCCAGATCCTTGAATACATAAGCGATGTGATCAACGAGATCAACAACATATCCCTGCAGACAAATCTGCTCGCATTAAACGCCTCCATCGAGGCGGCACGGGCGGGAAAAGCCGGTGAGGGATTTGCCGTCGTGGCCGACGAAATCCGTACTTTAGCCGGCGAAACCCAGAAATTAACGAACAATATGGAACAGTTTGTAGAAACAATCAAGGAAGCTTCAGAAAAAAGTGTTAAAAGCGCCGCCAAAACCGTGGACTCACTCGGAGAAATGTCAGATAAGATCAACTGCGTCTGCGATCTGAACATGGAAAGCCAGCAGCGCGTTTCAAAAATCAACGATTCCGTCCATTCTATCGCTTCCGTGAGTGAAAATATCACAAGCTCCATGGTGGCGATGGAACATCAGCTCCGGACGAGCACCGATTTTATGAACCAGGTCAGCGCGGATCTGAAAAAGGCAGTCGAACCTGTCATTGACATCGAAAAAACACTGGACGACTCAGTGAAACAAATGGGCTCCATGTCAGAAGATGCCTTTTTCCATCTGGACAACACGGAATTCTCCAAATATGTGCGGAACGCAATCACTGCTCATCAGACCTGGCTGCAAAATCTGAAGAACATGGTTGATTCGCGAACGGTCACCCCGCTGCAGCTCGATTCTTCCAAATGCGGCTTCGGTCATTTCTACTACTCGATGAGGCCCCGGTTCCCCCGGATCCTTCCCGTATGGGACGCGCTGGAAATGAAGCACAAGCGATTTCACCGTTACGGCGCCACAATCATTGAAGCCTTAAAAAACGGCTCCTTTTTCGAGGCGGAACAAGTCTATCGGGAGGCCGCAAACTATTCCAAAGAACTGATCGCCGATCTGGAACAAATACTGCAAGGCGTGCAGCATAGCTAAATATGAAAAAATGGGGCTGTCGGGAAATAGAAAATTTCAACAAGATATTGTTTTTGTTATCTTACGAATACCAATATCCAGTATGGAAAATCCATTTCTCGACAGCCCCTTCTGTTTTACCGCAATGCCTGCATCAAAAAGCATCCGCATCAATGACAAACGTCTCGCCGGCATGAAGCTCATCCGCCAGTATCTTTTTAGCCAAAAGCGTCTCCACGTGTTTCTGGATATACCGTTTTAGCGGTCTGGCGCCGTAGGCCGGCTCATACGCATGTTCCACGATCTTTTCCTTCGCGCCGTCCGTCAGTTCTACCGACAGTTCCCTCTCCGACAGGCGGCGGTTCAGATCTGCCACCAAAAGATCAATAATGCCCCGGATATTGTCCCTCGTCAGCGGCTTGAACATGATAATTTCATCCAGACGGTTCAAAAATTCCGGTTTGAAGCTCATACGCAGTTTATCCATCACAAGATTTTCCGCTTCCGGCCGGATTGACCCATCCTCTCCGATCCCATCCAACAAAAACTCCGCCCCGAGATTGGACGTCATGATAAGGATCGTATTTTTGAAATCCACGGTCCGACCTTTGGAATCCGTCACCCGGCCGTCGTCGAGTATCTGCAGGAATACATTGAACACATCCGGGTGCGCCTTTTCAATTTCGTCAAAGAGGACAACCGAATACGGTTTTCGGCGGACCGCCTCCGTCAGCTGGCCGCCCTCCTCATAGCCGACATATCCCGGAGGAGCTCCGATCAGCCTGGACACCGAATGCTTTTCCATATACTCGCTCATATCAATGCGCACCATGTTCTGCTCATTGTCAAACAGGTTCTGGGCCAGGCTCTTTGCCAGCTCTGTTTTTCCCACGCCGGTCGGTCCCATGAACAAAAAGGAACCGATCGGTTTATCGGGATCTTTAATGCCCGCCTTCGAGCGGAGTATCGCCTCCGTCACCTTTGTCACGCCCTCATCCTGGCCGACGACTCTTTTGTGCAGCGCCTCGTCCAGATGCAGCGTCTTATTTCTCTCCGATT
Organism: uncultured Eubacterium sp.; assembly: GCA_910584065.1. Taxonomy (GTDB): domain Bacteria; phylum Bacillota; class Clostridia; order Lachnospirales; family Lachnospiraceae; genus Eubacterium_F. The sequence continues at coordinate 2,149 of CAJTZN010000075.1, read as the reverse complement.
CGGTCAGCTTTGCCACCGGAATGCCCGTCCAGCGCGAGACGATCTTCGCGATCTCCTCCTCCGACACGCTCTCATGCACCATCGACTGATCGCTGTGCTTCGCCTTTTCTTCTGCCTCTTCCAGCTGTTTCGTGATCCTCGGCAGATCGCCATACTGCAGCTGTGCCGCTTTTTCCAAATCGTAGCTGTTTTTCGCCGCCTCGATCTGATTATTAACTTCTTCCAGCTCAGCCTTTAATCCGTGTATCTTTTCCACCGCATTCTTTTCATTATCCCACTTCGCCTTCGCGCCGGAAAATTCCTCCCTTAACTCGGCCAATTCCTTCTGCAGGTTCTCCAGACGATCCTTGCTCAGGCTGTCGGTTTCCTTTTTCAGTGCCGCCTCTTCAATCTCCAGCTGCATGATGTGCCGCTGCACGTCATCGAGCTCGGTCGGCATGGAATCGAGTTCGGTTTTGATCAGGGCGCACGCCTCATCGACGAGGTCGATCGCCTTATCCGGCAGAAAACGGTCGGAAATGTAGCGGTTTGACAAAACGGCGGCACTTACGAGCGCGGCGTCCATGATCTTCACCCCGTGGAACACCTCATAGCGATCTTTCAGTCCGCGCAGGATCGAGATCGTATCTTCCACCGTCGGCTCATCGACAATGACCGGCTGGAACCTCCGCTCCAACGCGGCGTCTTTTTCGATATACATACGGTACTCATCAAGTGTCGTCGCCCCGATACAATGCAGTTCCCCGCGCGCTAACATCGGCTTCAGCATATTGCCTGCGTCCATCGCGCCGTCCGTTTTCCCTGCGCCGACGATCGTATGGAGCTCATCGACAAACAAAATGATCTTCCCATCACTCTCCTTGACTTCCTGCAAAACAGCCTTCAGACGTTCTTCAAACTCCCCCCTGTACTTTGCGCCGGCGACGAGAGACCCCATATCCAGCGCGAAGATCTGCTTATCTTTCAGCGCGTCCGGCACATCGCCGCGCACGATCCGCTGGGCGAGTCCCTCGACCGCCGCCGTTTTCCCGACACCCGGTTCTCCGATCATCACCGGGTTATTTTTCGTCTTTCGGGACAAGATGCGGATCATATTCCGTATTTCCGAATCCCGTCCGATGACCGGATCCAGTTTCTGCTGCCTGGCTCTCTCCACGAGATCATAGCCGTATTTGCTCAGGCTGTCGTACACCGCCTCCGGATTGTCGGTCGTCACCTTCTGGTTCCCGCGGATCTTAGAGAGGGCCTGCAAAAAGCGTTCCCGGTCGATCTGGAAATCTGCGAACAGCTGCTTGACCTCCTTCGACGGCTTGCGCAGCAGGCTGAGAAACAGATGCTCGACCGAAACATACTCATCTCCCAGCGCCTTCGCCTCATTTTCTGCATAGACAAGTACCTTATTTAACTGCTCGCCGATATACACCTGGCCGCCACTCACCTGCGGGCGCTTCCTCACCAGCCCCTCGACCTGGGCCTGAAATACATCGCTGTCAATGTCCATTTTCTCAACCAGCTTTTTCAACAGGCTGTCTTCCACCGTCAGCATCCCGTACAGCAGATGTTCCTGCACGATCTCCTGCGCTCCGAAATCATATGCGATCTTTTCCAGATTATTCAGTATTTCGACAGATCTCTGCGTAAATTTTGTAATATTCATCATCTTCACCCTTTCTGAAAACGAACTAAGTATCATCTTAGTAATGTTATATCACATTTATTAGCACTCGTCAAGGCCGAGTGCTAATAAATCTTCATCCTGGAGTCTTCCCTTTCTTGTTATAACATAAACATAGGAACTATAGGTTTTATCCGGAGACATGTCCAGAAGTTCACTTTTTTGTGCCCAAAACTTCAAATACCTCTTTTTATTAGCTTTTTAATATACTATTTCTTAAAAAGTATTTGTAATAGTATATTGTTTGTGCTATAATTTTGTTGTATACCTAAAAGTAATTTTTATAATCTTCAGAATTCTTGAAAGATCAAAGCCGGCTAAGTAAATATGGCTCTAAAAAAATGAATAAATCCATACAAAAAAGGGATCAACGTGCTCATATTTGCGAATTTTCAAATTCTGCAGGATTATAGCTAAGTAAGGAGCTTCCTGTATAATTAAAAATATAGAGGATCCCAAGGAAGAAGGTTGATA
>CAJTZN010000074.1 GCA_910584065.1 uncultured Eubacterium sp. | reverse complement strand
TCAAAAATTCCTTGATTTTTAAGGAAAAATCACTTGACAATATAGGGAGGAAAAAGGATGAAGAAAAAAATGAAACGTATCTTCGCCGTCCTTATGACGGCTGCACTCATGCTGACATCGCAGCCGGGATCTGTGATGGCGGCAGAAACAACCGGGGAAACCGAAACGACAGAGGGATGTACCACAGAGTTTGATGCGGAAACAGGGACGTTGACGATATCAGGTACAGGGGCCTGTTACCTGTCAGCAACACCGGAACAATCCGAATCCGTAACCAAAATGGTCGTGGCAGAAGGGATCACCTCCATTCATTTTTATGGCTTTAAGAACATCAGTCAGGTTTCTTTGCCGAATACTTTGACGGAAATCAAAGACAGCAGTTTTGCAAACTGTGAAAAATTAACGGAAATAACCATACCGCAATCCGTTACAACGATCGGGGACTATGCTTTTTCTACGTGTAACACACTGGAAAAGGTTGTTCTGCATGAAGGATTGAAATCAATTGGAACTGGTGCTTTCTATCAGTGCGAAGTTCTAAAAGAAATCACCTTACCCCAGACGATTGAACAGATTGGTGACAGCGCTTTTTCACACTGCTCTACGCTATCGGAAATCGAAATACCTTCAAAGGTTCAAAGTATTAACCCATCGACATTTGACAACTGTAAATCGTTGAAAAAAGTCGTATTAAATGAAGGATTAGAGACCATCGAAAAATATGCTTTTTACACTAGTGCCATCACTGAAATCGATGTACCAAAGACCGTAAAACAAATTATGGGCGGTGCTTTCTTTGGTTGTAATAAACTGAAAAAAGTGATTCTTCATGAAGGACTGGAAGTCATCGGAAGCACAAATTTTTCTAATGCCAGTTCAGTTTTTGACAGTCCAGATCTTAACGAGATTCAGATCCCGTCAACTGTTAAGGAATTTGGTCATGAAGCATTCAGTTTATACAGCGGTAAAGAGCCGATCACTCTTCCTGCCAATCTGGAGAAACTCGGAAATCAGGCATTGAAACAACATTTGACAATGCATCCAGGCTGCATTATAGCGCTTCCCGCCTCACTGACCTACATAGGAGAGGACAATTTTCCGGAACACTGTCTTGTTCTTTGCACGAACGACTATCAGATTGAGTATTGTAAAGAGAATCAGGTACACTACGCAGACGCGAAAGAAGGAATTGATTTCGCCGCAATTCCTACTAATCTCGGGTTTGATCCAGGAGCCAAGCAATATGAATATACAGGCAAACCAATTTACGTTCCCGATTCAGGAGTTACTTATACTAGTAAAAACACCTTTTTCACCTTGAAGAACGGTAAAGATTACGAAGTTTCATACAAAAACAACAAAAATTGCGGAACAGCGTCAATCATTTTCAAGGGGCTGGGGTTATGGAAAGGCGAACGGGAATATAACTTTGAAATATATCGTCCGCTGGAGAAATGCGACATCAGCCTCGAATATCAGGAAACTCTGTATAATGGAGAAAAACAGGATCCTGACGTAACGGTAAAGTACGAGGAAGAAGCACTGGTTGAGGGAAAAGATTACACCCTGGCTTACAAAAATGATATCGACGAGGGTACCGCGACCGTTACCGTGACAGGGATAGGCACCTGTCAGGGAAGCGCAGAAATGACGTACACCATTTATAAAACGCCGATGGCAGACTATGACATATCGTTGGCCTATACATCCGTTTTATATGATGGCAGTTCCAAAAAACCGGCCGTTACCGTAAAGGATCCGGAGGGAAAACTGCTAACCGAAGGAACGGATTACGAACTGACCTACGCAAATGATACCGAGCCGGGAGAAGCAACCGTTACGGTAACTGGAAAAGGAACCTACAAGGGAGAGAAAGTTATTTCGTATACGATCGAGAGGATTTCCCTGGAACAGGCGGCTATGACATTGTCCGATACGATATACACATTTGACGGTTCTGAAAAGAAACCAAATGTAACGGTAGTTTTAAATGGTAAAACGCTTGTACAGAATGTGGATTACGCATTGACCTATGAGGCAAATATCAATGAAGGTACTGCCTATGCTGTCGTTCAGGGAATCAATCATTACACCGGCGCTGCCCGCATGAATTTTACGATTCTGCCATACAGTTCCGGAAAAGACAGCGTATACAGTAAGGACGATACCCTGATCAGCCAGAATCTTCTTTATCACATCACAGATGAAGAAGAAGGCGAGGTAGAGATTTCCAGCACATCAAGCAAGGATCTGAAGACCCTCAATATCCCGGCCACGGTCACATGCGATGGAAAAACATACAAAGTTACCTCGATCGGGAAAAACGCGTTTTACAAAAACACGAAACTGACATCGATCGTGATCGGCAATAACGTAACTAGCATCGAAGACTACGCATTTTACGGCTGCAAAAATGTTACGTCGATTAAGATGGGACGTTCGGTCGAGATCATCGGCGCCTCCTCGTTCCGCAAATGTACGAAACTGAAAAGTATCGTTTTACCGAAATCAATTGACGAACTGGGAAAGAACGCCTTTTACGGCTGCAAAAAACTGCAGTCCATCACGATCAACGCAAACAGCGTCGTGGATATCGCAGATAACGCCATCAAGGGAATTTCGAAAAAAGCGATCATCAAAGTACCGAAAAAGCTGATCAAGAGTTATAAAAAGAAGCTGGGTACAAAAACCGGATATAAAAAGACGATGAAGCTCAAAAAGAAATAACAGATGGATGCTAAAAAATGAGATGATGAAAATGAAATAAATAAATGTGCCAAAAAAGGGGCTGTCGGGAAATAGAAAATTTCAACAATCTATTTCCCGACAGCCCCCCTTTTACCTGATCAAAATCTATGGCGCGTAACGTTTCTTCCTTCGCCAGATCCTTTATCCCTGCCCCTCTTCTACCGCCTCCGCTGCTGCCTGGAGCACTTTGTAATATGCCCCCTTCGCCTCTGTCGTACTCGCGAACAGAAGCGGATACTTTTCCCGTCTCCAGGAAAATCCATCGTACAGTCCCCAGAACGTCAGGCCCGTAATCTTGCCGGGATAATCTTTTCTCACCTCGAGGATTGCCTTCATCAGATTATAATAATAATCCATCTGCCGCTTCAACAGATTATCGCTCGATCCCGCCGTCACATCCAGTTCGGTGATCTGCACCTCGCGCAGCTTCTCGCAGGCCAGGAATTTTCTCAGCGTCGCCGCGTAATTTTCCACGGTAGGATAACTCACATCCAAATGGCTCTGCATGCCGATCCCGTCGCAAAGCATCTGATCCTGATTGATGTACTCGACCAGCTTCAGGATCGAATCGGATACCATATACGTATTGTAGTCATTATAGAACAGGGACACATCTTTTTTCCCATAGCTGTCCAAAATCTCCCTCGCGTACGTAAACGCGCGTTTGATGTATACCGGTTCTGCGACCTGCTCATATTTTCCGGTGTTTTTATCCAGCTTATTATCGGGGTAATACACCTCATCCCAATACGATTTTATATAGCTGTTATCTTTATCCTGCTTATCGTTATTGTGGAAATACTCATTGGCCACGTCGTAGCAGTAAACGACGTCGCATCCCAGTTCCTGTTCTTTCAGCGTGATATAGCGGATCACCGATTTGATATAGTACTCAAGTCTCGCATCCATCACTTCCGGCGTCACCCAGTTTCTCTCGGCGTCAAAGTCCTCTTTAAACAGCCAGTCCGGCGTCTGCTGATGCCATACGAACGCGTGGAAGCGGATGCGCATACCATTTTCAGCGGCCTTTTTCATGAAAATATCAAACTGGGAATAGTTGATCTTCGGACAGACTTCCTCCTTATAATTGTCCGGCACATAATAGTGCGGATCCGCTTTTGCCTCCGCGACAGGCATCGTCTGCGCCTTAAAATCAGTGGCAAAATAGTCATTAAAATCAGATCCCGTATTCAAAAGGCGGCACGGCTTCGTCTCATTTTCCGGCGTGATGCTGTTATACTGGCTCTTTGTAAACGCAAACATATCGCCGGCGTTCTCAAAAATACTGTTGGAAGGCTCGATCTGGAAAATGTTCACCGATGTGCCCACATTTCCAAAGAACCGCTGGTACGCCCCTTTCAGGCTTCCCTGAATCTCATACTTCTTACTTGCATCCACGTCGTCCAAAACAGGGATCGGTTCCGGCGTTCCGGTCGCTGCCGGCGTCTGCGCGGGCGGTTGTGTCACTCCCGGATTTCCCGGCTGCTGTGACTGCTGCGGAGCCGGCGGCGCCTGTGTATTCTGTATGGAAGGAACATTCCCTGTGCCGCCTCCTATCGACCGGTTCACCTTCTTTACCGTCACATTACACTTCAGTGTTTTCTTCTTCCCGTGATAGGAAAACCGGCAGGTCAGTCTCGTATTCCCGGCCTTTTTCCCCTTCACGGTTACCGAAGCGCCTTTTATTTTGATCGTCGCCACCCTTTTATTGGTGATCGACCACTTGACCTTCTTTGCCCCCGCCTTGTTTTTCAATGTGATCTTCACCGATTTCTTCTCTTGGATCTTCACTTTCTTCTTGCTCAGCTTAGGGCCGGCAGCCGCTGACACCTGCCCCATCCCCGGCTGGAAATACCCCGTTCCCGCCGCCATCGAAAAAAGCAATACGACCGCCGCCGTCCTTTTCATCTTACTATTCATCCCATTCTCCTTTTCTTTTGCAACCGGCTTCCCATTGCCACGCCGCCAAATATCTTCTCTGTTACAGTTTTCCTTTATTCTTCACTACCCGCTTCATCATTTCCACCTTCTGCTTCTCCGCCGGACTCATGTCCTTTGTCATGATTTCTAAAAGGACCGAAACCTCCTGCTGGGAAAACGAAAGGTTGTGAGCCTTCAGTTTCTGCATCGCCTCCATAATGAGCGGCACCAGGCTCTTCATGTCCTTCCCATTCGCTTTCTCCTCCAGCTCCCGGATCACCTGCGCCTTCACCGGATGCATATTCTTGAAAATGTCCTCCTGACCCGTCATCTCCCTGTTCCTCCCCGTTATTTTCCGCACTGCTTTCCGCCATCGCGGACATCATGACCGACACCATATCAAACATTTCCTGCTGTTCTTTCGGCATCTGGCTTTTTAACACATTCAGCATACCGTCCATTCCCTGTCCGGCACCGCCGGCCTCGTTCATCTGGTTCATCATCGTCATCATCGACATCACTCGTTTCATCATGAAAAAGTTGAGGATCATGTCGATGAACTTTTGCTCCCGTTGATGGCAAAACCCCCGGATAGAACGAAGCAGCCCTTCCACATCTATGATGTTCCCCACAGGAATATCCAAATAAGGAAGCGCCGCTTTTACTACCTGTATGCTCTTGTTGTCCAAAATCCGCCCTTCCCACTCGAACATCCTTCATGGCTCCCGCACTGCATTCTTTTTATATAAATATGCAGAAGAGGGAAAATAATGACACGGGCAGTGATCAATATACGAGCCGTTCTTCCGAAATACCGTCCAACACCTCGGACAGATAGCGGCCAGCCACATATTTTGCCATCGGCAGGTTTAAGTCCAGATAATTGCCGCATTCCTCCGGCGACGCCCCGGGAATCTTTCCCTCAAAATCCCGGATATACGTAAACATCTGCGTCAGGAGTGGCACGATGTCCGCCGATTCGTAATCTCCGGCCAGAATCAGATAAAACCCGGTACGACAGCCCATCGGGCCAAAATACACGGTCTTCTCCCCCATATCCGGATGATTCCGCAAAAACGTCGCACCCAGATGCTCAATGGCGTGAACCTCCGCCGTATTCATAACCGGCTCAAAATTCGGCCTCGTCATCCGGATATCAAACGTCGTTACAATGTCAGTTCCGGTACAGTCTTTACGCGATACGTAAACACCGGGCAGAAGCGTTAAGTGATCCACGGTAAAACTCGCTATCGTTTCCATCGGATTCCCTCCTTATTTAATGACGTTGATCCATCCTTCCGGCGCCTCGATCCGTCCCTCCTGCATTCCGGTCAAGGTGTCATACAGCTTTTTCGTCACTTCACCCATCTCTTCCATGCCGCTCGGGAAGCAGATTTCCTTTCCGTGGTCTACGATCTTTCCGACCGGGGAAATGACTGCCGCCGTGCCGCACAGGCCGCACTCCGCAAAATCTTTGACCTCTTCGAGGTAGACCTCTCTCTCTTCCACTTCCATTCCCAGATGATCCCTCGCGATCGCCACGATCGAACGCCTCGTGATCGAAGGCAGGATACTGTCGGATTTCGGTGTGACAAGCTTGCCATCTTTCGTGATGAAGATGAAGTTCGCTCCTCCTGTCTCTTCCACTTTCGTCCGGGTCTTCGGATCCAGATACATATTTTCCGCAAATCCCTGATTATGCGCATCCACGATGGCGTGCAGGCTCATCGCGTAATTCAGTCCCGCCTTGATATGGCCGGTCCCGTTCGGTGCCGCGCGGTCGAAATCGCTGACACGGATCGTGATCGGCTTCGCGCCGCCCTTGAAATAAGGCCCGACCGGTGTACAGAAAATCCGGAACTGGTACTCGTCCGCCGGCGCCACGCCGATCACCGGGCCGATACCGAACAAAAACGGGCGCACATACAGCGTAGCCCCCGAACCGTACGGCGGCACATACGCCTCATTGGCGAGAACCGTCTGCTTCACCGCCTCGACAAATTTATCTTCCGGAAATACCGGCATCTCCAGGCGTTTTGCCGTATTTGCCATACGCTCCGCGTTCATATCCGGACGGAAGCATACGATATGCCCGTCTTTTTCCGTGTACGCTTTCAGACCCTCAAAACACGTCTGCGCATACTGCAGCACACAGGCGCACTCACTCATGGTGATCGTCGGGTCGTCGGTCAGCGCCCCCTCGTCCCACGCTCCGTTCTTATAATTCGCCACAAATCTCTTATCTGTCTGACGATAAGAAAATCCTATGTTTGCCCAGTCCAAATCTTTCTTTTCCATATGCATGTACTTCCTTTTCTTAATTTTAGTAATAAAACTTCAAGTTTTCCCTGTTTTTAAGTTTACTCCCTTGCCCGAAAACTGTCAAGAAAAAATCACCTTCCCCATCGCTTCGCCATTCATCACTCTGCCTATATCGCTCCGCCCATCCCTCACTCATACCGGTACACGTACGCCTGTGACGCCCCCACAAACGCATCCCCGGCGATCCGGGTCTTCCGGCTGGCCTGCACGACTTTCAGATTCCGGCAGTTCTGAAAACACCTGCTCTTTGCACGGACCATATTTTTCGGGAGAACGACCACTTCTACCTGTGCCCCGTAAAACGCGCAATTCGCGATCTGTATCACTTCTTCGTCCAACTCGACTTTTTTCTTTTCACACCCCTGCGGATACGCTTTGAGGAAACGGCCAAAATCCGTGTACAGCACGCCATCTTTTACGACATATTGCGACTGGCACTTCGGCATCTCAAAAGCCTTTAGCGATGCGCATCCGATAAACGGATTGACCTCCATCGTCTCGAGCGCCGACGGCAGCCGCAGTTTTTTCACCGATTCACAGTCGATAAACGCCTTCTCCTGAATTTCCTTCACCGTATCCGGAATGCGGATCCCCGTCACTTTCCGGCATCGGTAAAAACTGTACGCGCCAATCCTCTCCACCGGATACTGCTTCCCTTTATAGGAAACGGCCTCGGGGATCGTAACCTCCCCCGAATACGTATCGTCCATACCTGCTCTCCATGTTTCCCCTTCTGGAAGATAGGAAGTCAGCACCGCGCCATTCGTAGCGGCAATCCCTTTCTGCAGCAATAATTTGATACATAGTTCGACGCCCTCCACCGTCTTTACCGTCACATACGTGCGCGCCCCAAACGAATCCTCATCCAAAACCTCTTCCACATCCACGGCCTCATACTCCCTGGCGCTCACCTCTCCGTCAGGAACTGGGTCATTCCCTGTCTTTCCGTCATCACGTTCCGCGGCGGGATCCATTCCTCCCGCCCACAGATCGGGATCTGCCGGCATCGTAAAAATCAGCATGCAGCTCAGCGCCACCGCCCCATACATCGCGTAATTCCACTTTTTTACCCCGCGGTAACCCATGATCATCACAATCCTTTCCCGAATCGCGCTTTGGGCAAAACCACTGTAGGCAGTTTCCCCGATCACCTCTTTCGAAGCCAGACTGATCAGCACATTGGCGTAATCTTCGCGTCCCGATTCCCCTACCTGACGGATAACCTTCTCGTCGCACGCCATCTCCAGATCCCGGTTGCAGCACAGATACATCATCCAGGCGAAAGGATTGAACCAGTGGATGCAAACCGCAATAATAATAAGGAACTTATTCAGATTATCATGGTTATCAATATGGATTTTTTCATGGATCAGAATATATTTCAACTGTTCTCTCGACAAATTCATGTAATATTTGGGAAGAAGTACTTTCTGGTGAAAGATGCCGAATGTCACCGGCGAGGAAATGCGGTCCGATACAAACACCCGGATCCCCATAAATGTAAACATCTCCTCATCAATATCCGGAACTTTCTGGATCGGGAGCGCTTCCCTGAGAACCCGCCCCCATATGATGTAGCGCACCACAAAAACAACAGCAGCCGCACACGCCCCTGTACACCAGATCCAAACAAAATCAGAAAACGGTATGTCTTTTACCCAGCCGTACACCGTTTCCGCACCACCCGGCCATCCGACAGGCACCATCACGCCAATCGGCAAAATAAGGCGCACTAAAACAATGGTCCAGGCAAGCGTAAAAAAGACGCGATGAATTTTAGTTCCAAAAAACCCACGCACCAACAGCAGTAAAACAATTAAAAAAGTGGAAATAACGCTAATGTATAACACATTATACTCAAATACGATTTTCATTTAAGCCGATTTACCATATCCTTTAAGTTTTTCACCTCATTTTCCGACAGCTTTCCGCCGTCCAAAAAAGCGGCAAAGAATTTTTCCTTCGATCCGTCAAACATTTTATCCACCAGTTCATTTGTTTCATAATCCTGCACCTGTTCTTTTGTAATGACAGCCGTACACTGGAATTTCGGTTCCGTGCGCTCAATGGCGCCTTTGGCGATACATTTTTTGATGACCGTGTACGTCGTGTTCCGGTTCCACCCGATGCTGTCGCGCAGCACTTTCACCACTTCCCCGGCCGTCATCGTACCATGTTCCCAGAGAACTTCCATCACCTTTTTTTCGGAATCAAATAATTTGTAATTATCCTCTCTCATCTTGCCCTCCCTTTCATGCGAATGAACTGCTCTTAAAAATACTGTAATCTGATAAAAGTATAGCACGGAACAAAGAAAAAAACAAGACATGGAAAATATCTCTTGACACGAAAAGTCGTGTGTTATATCATAGACTTACAAATGCACATAGTTTTCAAAACTACGTCTAGTAAAAATGATAACAACGAAAGGAAGTTAATATTATGGGATGCGCAGAGGGCAAGAAATTTGACCTGGTCGGAATCGCGGACAGGTACACAGAGACAACATTAGATGAGAACGGAATCCTGAAAACAATATCTTTTAAAAATGATGAGAATTTTAACTTTGCGTACGACGTGGTCGATGTGATGGCAAGGAAATGTCCGGATAAGCTGGCGATGCTCCATATTTCAAAAGACGGGCGCGAGCGCCGCTTTTCGTTCCGCGACATGGCGAAATATTCTAACATGGCCGCCAATTATTTCAGTTACCTCGGCATCCGCAAAGGTGACAAGGTCATGCTCGTCCTCAAACGCCATTTCCAGTTTTGGTTTTCCCTGCTTGCCCTTCACAAGATCGGCGCCGTGGCCATTCCTGCCACAAATCTTCTGACAAAAAAAGATTTTGAGTACCGCTTCAAAGCAGGTGAAGTCGACGCCATCATATGTACAGCCGACGGCGAAGTATCGCGTGAAGTTGACAAAGCCGCTCACAACAATTCCCGGCTGAAGACAAAGATCATGGTCGGCGGCGCCAGGGAATCCTGGCATTGTTTTAACAAAGACATCCGCTATTTTTCCGCCAATTTTTCCCGCGCCGAGGACGCGCCGGGCGGCGATGACACGATGCTCATGTTCTTCACCTCTGGGACGACTTCCTATCCCAAAATCACGACCCACAATTTCCGCTATCCGTTAGGGCACTATGTGACGGCCAAATACTGGCATCAGGTCGATCCTGACGGCATTCATTTCGCCATCTCGGACACCGGCTGGGGAAAAGCGCTGTGGGGAAAGATTTACGGACAGTGGATCTGCGAGGCGCCTATTTTCACCTATGATTTCGACGATTTTGACGCGAAAGAAATTTTAAATATGATTGAAAAGTACCATATTACCACGTTTTGCGCGCCACCCACGGTATACCGTGTGATGGTCCACATGAAACTGGAAAACTACGATCTGTCCTCCCTGCAAAATGTTACGACGGCCGGCGAGGCGCTCAATCCGAAAATTTTCGAGAAGTTCAAGGATAAGACCGGATTTGATATTATGGAAGGATTCGGCCAGACGGAGACAACGATGCTGATCGGAAACATAAAAGGCATGACGCCGCGCCCCGGTTCGATGGGAAAACCGAGTCCGCTTTACGATATTGCCATCATGCGCCCGGACGGGACGC
>CAJTZN010000073.1 GCA_910584065.1 uncultured Eubacterium sp. | reverse complement strand
AAAGATGGAAAGCCACATGATTTACAATTATTTGGCTAAACTAAATGACATTGATAAAACATTTGTTGGACAGGATGAACTTGTTTTTTCTCAGTTGGAGGGGATAGCAGAAATTTATAAGATACATGGTTCGGTAGAGAAAGCAAAAAGTATTGTGATCAATCAGAATGATTATAATGAGTTTCGTAAAAAGGGAAAGTATATTGCGGCAAAGCTAATGACTATTTTTATGGAATATCCTATTATATTTTTGGGGTACTCTATAACTGATTCCGATATAAGATCAATTCTCTTAGAAATGGTTCAGTGTCTGCCTGAAAAAAGTATACCATTATTGCAAAGGAGATTTGTGTTTGTAGAATATGATGAAACAGCCGTTGGTGCCTCTGTTTCTTCTCTTTCGATGGCATTTGATGAAAAATCAATCGAAATGACCAAGATTGTTTTGTCGGATTTTGGAATATTATATGAAGCTTTAAGCAAAAAGAGAGCAGCTTTTCCGGTAAAGATATTAAGAAGATTTAAAGATGATCTCTATAATTTTGTTCTTACGAATGAACCGAAAGGAACCATGCGGGTTGCGCCGCTTGAGGATGAGAGAATCGATGAGGACACACTTGCGATAACGATTGGTTTGGCGTCAACCGGATATTATGGATTGGCAAGGGCTGTTGATTCAGAACAGTGGTATCGAAATATCATTCTTCATGATTTACAATATTCGGAGGATGATTTACTAAAATATGTTTATTTAGAGCTTGCGAAACAAAATTCGTGGAAATTACCGGTCTGGTACTATTTAGAACGGGCAAACGAAGATTACCCGGATGTTTTTAGTCGTGCGCCAAAAGATTATTCGGAAATTGTTTCAAATGATTCTATTGATAGAAATAAATCAGCAATTCGTTTTCGGACGATGAGGGAAATATGGGAACAGGAAAGGGACAATCAAAGTAAGGCGATACGGTTGCTGGGATTTTTGCCATATGAAAATGTAAGTGTTGATGATTTAGAGATGATTCTTAAAGAAATATTTGCAAATCATCCCAATTATATATCTATGGTTGAAGGGATGAATAAAAGTAATATTAGAAAATTGATACGAATATATGATTATTTAAAATATAAAAAGTAAAAGACCCCGCGAGTAAAGCGCCTGTAAGCAGACACCATCACGAAGCCTTCCCTGTCGGACACCAAGCTTGCCAGCACTTGCAGGCAAGCACCGGATAGCCAACAGCATCTTTTAACTATATTTTATATCAGATAATTGGTTGTGTCAATGGTAAAATCATGAAAAAATGGGATAGGAAAAAGAAGGGGGACAAAAAATGAGTAAAAAAAAGCGTATCATTGAACTTTTAGATGTTATACCAGATTATAAAATGGGATATGTTTTGGCATATGTTCAGGGAGTGGCAGCCGACGAGGGGGCAGATGAACGATTTTGCCGAAGTATGATTGGAAATTATGAAAACGCACCAGATGAGGACAAAGAGGGGGATATCTCATACTGAAAATTTTCCCTGAAAAATGAGAGAAAGAGAATGGACTTGCTTGTGGCGGCCCTATAAGGGGTTGGATCTTATTATTCAGCAAACCCTAAATGGTTCAGTAAATTATTTAATATGATCTAACATACTTGTGGATTTAATGCTTACAATAGCAGGCAGACTGGATAAATGATATAATCACTTTTTTATTTTTTGGAAATTATTTGACATTTTCAAATGAGAATGTTATGATATAATTAGTTTTGAGGACAGGCAATTGTGAAAAAATTAACAATCTTTCAAAGGGCGGAAGAATAAGCAGGAGAATGGGGATTCTTTATGAGAAAAGCGGTTTATCCGGGCAGCTTTGACCCGGTCACGTTTGGACATCTAGATATTATCGAGAGAGCGTCCCGGGTGGTGGATGAAGTTATCGTGGCAGTGCTCGTAAATAGCAGTAAAAACCCGCTTTTTACGATTGAAGAAAGAGTAGACATGCTTCGCCAGGTGACGAAACAGTTTTCTAATGTAAGAATCGAAACATTTCAGGGACTTACCGTGGATTTTGCCAGGAAGATCGGGGCCAATATCATGGTGCGGGGACTGCGTGCCGTGTCAGATTTTGAATCGGAAATGCAGATCGCCCAGACCAATCACAGCCTGAATCCCGAAATTGACACCGTATTTTTTACGACCAGCCTCGAATATGCGTTTTTGAGTTCCACCATTGTGCGGGAAGTGGCATCGTACGGTTCGGATGTATCGAACATGGTGCCGGACGCAGTGGCGGAGAAGCTTCGGGAGCGCTTTGACGGAGAAGGACGATAAAAGCGGATAGATTTAAAGACGGAAACATCGAGAAGTGGAAATATTTAAAATTGGTAGATACCGGATTATCCGGCATAATATAAAACTATAAATAAGGAGGATATATTTATTATGTCTAAGAAAGTGGTTTTAGCAGGTGCATGTCGTACGGCAATCGGAACAATGGGAGGTACACTCAGCACGACTCCGGCTCAGAAGCTGGGTTCGATCGTGATCGAGGAAGCTTTGAAGCGGGCTGGTGTTCCAAAAGACAAAGTGGATCACGTATATATGGGTTGCGTGATCCAGGCAGGACTTGGCCAGAACGTGGCACGTCAGGCGTCGATCAACGCAGGTCTTCCGATCGAGACACCGGCCGTTACGATCAACGTTGTCTGCGGTTCCGGTCTGAACTGTGTCAATATGGCAGCACAGATGATCCAGACAGGGGATGCTGACATCGTCGTAGCTGGCGGTATGGAAAACATGTCGATGGCTCCGTACGCATTGAAACAGGCTCGTTTTGGTTATCGTATGAACGACAATAAGATCGTGGATACGATGGTAAACGATGCTCTTTGGGATGCGTTCAATAACTACCATATGATCCAGACGGCAGACAATATCTGCGCCGATGACAGATGGAAACTGACGCGTGAGGAGCTGGATGAGTTTGCAGTAGCGAGCCAGACAAAGGCAGTAGCCGCTCAGGAGTCAGGTCGGTTTGACGATGAGATCGTACCGGTAGAAGTAAAACAGAAGAAACAGACTGTCGTATTTAATAAAGATGAGGGACCGCGTCCGGGCACATCGATGGAAGGTCTGGCAAAACTCCGCCCGATCAATAAAGACGGTTTTGTTACGGCTGGTAACGCATCCGGAATCAATGACGGTGCGGCTGCGGTTGTCGTAATGAGCGAGGAGAAAGCAAAAGAACTCGGCGTAAAACCGATGGCTACGTTTGTTGCCGGCGCGCTCGCTGGTGTAGATCCGAGCATCATGGGTATCGGACCGGTTGCAGCGACGCAGAAGGTAATGAAAAAAGCTGGTCTCAGTGTGGATGACATGGATCTGATCGAGGCAAATGAGGCATTTGCCGCACAGTCGATCGCTGTGGGAAGAGATCTTGGCTTTAACCTTGAGAAATTAAATGTAAACGGCGGCGCGATTGCCCTCGGACACCCGGTAGGTGCTTCGGGATGCCGTATCTTGGTAACACTTCTCCATGAGATGCAGAAGCGCGACGCAAAGAAAGGTCTTGCGACACTTTGCATCGGCGGTGGTATGGGCTGCGCAACGATCGTGGAACGCGACTAAGGTGAAACCTGCGGTTTCGCCTTGGAAGAATTCGTGAGGCGGATTCTTTGGCATTTGGCAGGTCGCGAGGGATTCGTGCAAGCGTTATGTTGTTTAAAAGATGGAAAAAAGCAGCTATGGTCTGGCGGCGTGTTTGCCGCCGGATCATGCTGTGATACATAGTTGAAGTTTTGGAATGTTATGGAAAGGAAAGGAGAGTTCCCAAATGGAATTCATAAATTATGAGGTTGAGGACAAAGTCGGGATCATTACGATCAACCGTCCGAAAGCGTTAAACGCGCTGAACAGTGCGGTGTTGGATGAATTGAGCGAGACGCTCGACGGCGTGGATCTGGATGTGGTGAGATGCCTGATCCTGACAGGTGCCGGTGAGAAATCATTTGTAGCCGGTGCGGACATCGGTGAGATGAGTACGTTGACAAAAGCGGAGGGAGAGGCATTTGGCAAAAAGGGAAATGATGTGTTCCGCAAGCTGGAAACATTCCCGATCCCGGTCATTGCCGCAGTAAATGGGTTTGCCCTCGGCGGCGGCTGTGAGATTTCGATGAGCTGTGATATCCGGATCTGTTCGGATAATGCGGTATTTGGCCAGCCGGAAGTCGGCCTTGGCATCACGCCGGGATTTGGCGGTACACAGAGGCTTGCGCGCGTGATTCCGGTCGGAATGGCAAAACAGATGATCTATACCGCAAGGAACATCAAGGCAGAGGAAGCGCTCCGCGTCGGACTTGTCAATGCGGTATATCCGCTGGAGGAGCTTATGCCGGCAGCAAAGAAGATGGCGGCAGGTATCGCGATGCAGGCGCCGATCGCTGTGCGCAATTGTAAAAAGGCGATCAACGACGGTCTGCAGGTAGATATGGATGAGGCGATTGTCATCGAGGAGAAACTGTTTGGCGACTGCTTCGAGACCGAAGACCAGAAAGCGGGCATGGGTAATTTCCTCGAGAAGGACAAAGAAAAGAAATTGAAAGTGGTTCCTTTCAAGAACTGCTAAAAAATATAAAAAAACAGATGGAGGTATTGATCAATGATAGTAGGTATTATAGGTGCAGGTACTATGGGTTCTGGAATCGCGCAGGCATTTGCGATGACTGACGGATTTGAAGTTCGTCTCTGTGACATCAAACAGGAGTTTGCAGACGGCGGAAAGGCGAAAATTGAGAAAAATCTTAATTTCCTTGTAAAGAAAGAGAAAATCACACAGGATAAGGCAAATGAGATTCTTGGCAAAATCAAAACGGGGCTCAAAGACATTTGTACTGACTGTAACCTCGTAGTGGAAGTTGCACCGGAGAATATGGAGATCAAAAAGACGACATTTAAAGAGCTGATGGACATTGTTCCAAAAGACTGTATGTTTGCTTCAAACACGTCTTCTCTTTCCATCACGGAACTCGGAAACGGTCTTGACCGCCCGATGATCGGCATGCATTTCTTCAATCCGGCTGATAGAATGAAGCTGGTAGAAGTAATCCGCGGAGAGAATACACCGGATGACATGAATGACAAAATTATCGACATCGCAAAACAGATCGGCAAAACACCAGTACAGGTCAATGAAGCTGCTGGATTTGCTGTAAACCGTATACTGATCCCGATGATCAACGAAGCGATCTGCGTACTGGAGGCTGGAGTTGCCAGTGCGGAAGATATCGACACGGCGATGATCCTTGGCTGCAACCACCCGATGGGACCGCTGCACCTTGGCGACTATATCGGACTGGATATCTGCCTTGCGATCATGGAAGTGATTTATAACGAGACCGGCGATTCAAAATACAGACCGGCGCCGCTTCTCAGGAAGATGGTTCGTGCAGGAAAGCTCGGCTGCAAAACAAAAGTTGGATTCTTTGATTATAACAAATAAATGAAGGGAGCTTAGAGAAGATGGATTTTACGTTAGATCAGAAACATGAAATGGCAAGATCTTTATTCAAAGAATTTGCTGAAAACGAAGCGAAACCACTCGCTCAGGAAACGGACGAGACGGAAGTTTTCCCGCAGGCTACGGTGGATAAAATGGGAAAATACGGCTTTATGGGAATTCCGATTCCAAAACAGTACGGCGGACAGGGCTGTGATATTTTAACCTATGTGATGTGTGTGGAAGAACTTTCCAAAGTCTGCGGTACGACAGGCGTTATCGTATCGGCACACACGAGCCTTTGCGCGGATCCGATCCTTACATATGGAACGGAAGAACAGAAGCAGAAATATTTGCCGCCTCTCTCCAATGGGGAAAAACTCGGTGCTTTTGCCCTGACCGAGCCGGGTGCAGGAACCGATGCCCAGGGCGCGCAGACAAAAGCCGTGCTCGATGGCGACGAGTGGGTACTCAATGGAAGCAAGTGCTTTATCACGAATGGTAAAGTGGCAGATGTATATATCGTAATTGCTATTACAAGTGTGGTAGAAGACAAGAGAGGAAGAAAGAAAAAGAATTTCTCCGCCTTTATCGTGGAAAAAGGAACACCTGGCTTCTCGTTCGGAACGAAAGAAAAGAAGATGGGTATCCGCGGTTCTTCTACCTATGAACTGATCTTTGAGGATTGCCGGATCCCGAAAGAAAATCTTCTGGGACCGGAAGGGAAAGGTTTCCCGATTGCCATGCACACACTGGACGGCGGACGTATCGGTATCGCCGCACAGGCTCTTGGTATCGCAGAGGGTGCTCTTGAGACGACGATAGCCTATGTGAAAGAGAGAAAACAGTTTGGACGCGCAATCGCTGCACAGCAGAATACACAGTTCCAGCTGGCAGATATGGCGACGAAAGTAGAAGCTGCCAAACATCTTGTATACAAAGCGGCCATGAAAAAACAGCAGTTTGCAGACGGAGCGAAGGTTTCTTATTCCGTGGAAGCTGCGATGGCAAAATTGTACGCTGCCGAGGTGGCGATGGAAGTTACGACAAAGGCAGTTCAGTTGCATGGTGGTTATGGTTACATCAGAGAGTACGATGTGGAACGTATGATGCGTGATGCCAAGATTACAGAGATCTACGAGGGTACATCAGAAGTTCAGCGTATGGTCATCTCTGGTAGCTTATTGAAATAATAAGGAGGTTCATATCGTGAAAATAGTAGTTTGTATTAAACAGGTGCCGGATACAAAAGGCGGCGTTAAATTTAATCCGGATGGTACACTTGACAGAGGTGCGATGCTTACCATTATGAACCCGGATGATAAAGCTGGTTTGGAAGCAGCGCTCAGGATCAAAGAACAGAATGGTGCCGAAGTTACCGTTCTTACGATGGGACTTCCGAAAGCGGAAGAGGTTCTGCGTGAGGCGATGGCGATGGGAGCTGACAAGGGCATCCTTGTAACAGACCGTGTTCTCGGCGGCGCTGATACATGGGCGACCTCGACGACGATCGCAGGCGCACTCCGCAACATTGACTATGACCTGATCATTACGGGACGTCAGGCGATCGACGGAGATACGGCACAGGTAGGGCCGCAGATTTCCGAGCATCTTGATATTCCGGTTATTTCGTATGCACAGGACATTAAGCTGGACGGGGATTCGGTGATCGTACAGCGTCAGTACGATGACAGATACCATGAACTGAAGGTGAAAATGCCTTGCCTTATTACCGCTCTTTCTGAATTGAATGAGCCGCGTTACATGACTCCGGGCGGAATTTTCGATGCGTATGAGAAAGAAATTACCGTTTGGGGAAGGGCAGACTTAAAGGATGTAGATGATGCAAACCTTGGTCTGAAAGGATCTCCGACGAAGATCGCGAAGGCTTCCGACAAAGTTCGTAAGGGAGCAGGTGAAAAAGTGGCCCTTGACGGAGCAGAAGCGGCTACATACATCGTTGGAAAATTGAAAGAGAAACATGTAATCTAATCAAATAAGGAAAAGTGGTGAATAAAATGAATTTAGAAGAATATAAAGGTGTATTTGTCTATGCACAGCAGGTAGACAATGAATTGAGCGGAATCGCTTTGGAATTGCTGGGAAAGGCAAATGAACTTGCCGCAGACTTAAAGACAGACGTCACTGCCGTACTGATCGGTTCCGGTGTTTCGGGCCTTGTTGATACACTGGCTGAGTACGGGGCAGATAAAGTGATCGTGGTAGATGATCCGGAACTCAAAGACTACCGGACCGAACCATACACACACGCACTTGCTTCTGTCATCAATGAATACAAACCTGACATTATGTTAGTTGGTGCGACGGCGATCGGCCGTGACCTCGGTCCCCGCGTGTCCGCCCGTGTCGCTACGGGACTTACCGCAGACTGTACGGTACTTGAGATCGGTGATTTCCCA
This sequence comes from uncultured Eubacterium sp., assembly GCA_910584065.1. GTDB lineage: Bacteria > Bacillota > Clostridia > Lachnospirales > Lachnospiraceae > Eubacterium_F. The sequence continues at coordinate 3,052 of CAJTZN010000073.1, read as the reverse complement.
CTGAATCCGGTTCCGGGCAAAGAGGATGAGCAGAAACATAACCAGCTTCTGATGACACGTCCGGCATTCGGCGGAAACACGATCGCTACGATCGCCTGCCCGGATAACCGCCCGCAGATGGCTACGGTGCGCCCAGGCGTTATGCAGAAGATTGAGCCGAAGGCAGGCGCAAAGGCTGAAGTCATCAACTACAATCCGGGATTTACGCCGAACGACAAGTATGTAGAGATCCTGAATGTTGTAAAATCCGTAACGGACGTTGTCGATATCATGGATGCCAAGATTCTTGTATCCGGCGGACGTGGTGTCGGTTCGAAAGAGAACTTCAAGCTTCTTGAGGATCTGGCAGAGGTGATCGGCGGAACGGTGAGCTGTTCCCGTGCCGTTGTCGATAACGGCTGGCTGCCGAAAGACCTGCAGGTAGGTCAGACTGGTAAGACCGTTCGTCCGAATGTATATTTTGCCATCGGTATTTCTGGCGCGATCCAGCATGCGGCCGGCATGGAAGAGTCGGATATCATTATTGCCATCAACAAAGACGAGGATGCTCCGATCTTTGATGTAGCAGACTTTGGTATCGTCGGCGATCTGAATAAGGTAGTTCCGCAGCTGACGGAAATGCTGAAGACAGAGATGAAGAAATAATTTTGGTTTTAGATAGAAGGGTGCCCGCGGAATTTATGACAGCTGGTGGTGTTATAAGTTCCGGGACACCCTTTTATCTGCGCTATGTACGGATCCGTCCGTATAAAAAAGGCGGGAAAGAAGCTGTATGGCAGATGGAGTGTGGCAAAAGTATGATGGGAGGCGAGATTGATTTCATATGAAAAAGAACAGATGGACCGGGAACGTGATGATATTGTTTTTCATCCTGTTTCTAACTTTTTTGCCGCGAACGGTTCAGGCGGCGGAGAAAAAGCAGGGCGGGGGAAAAGGAAAGATCACCTGTTCCGTTAAAAAAGGAACACTTACGATATCAGGCAAAGGCGCCGTCACGTATTCCCAGATTAAAGTGAAAAACAAAGGAAAGATCAAAAAGATCGTCGTGAAAAAAGGGATCACTTCGCTCCCCAAATGGGCATTTGTGGATTTTAAGAAAGTAAAAGAGGTCGTGATCGCCAGCTCGGTGAACACGATTGCGGAAGGGGTGCTTCCTAATGCAAAGACGTTAAAGAAAGTTACGATACCGGGAACATTTTATTTTGATCTTGAGGTTAGTGACGATGTGTACGGCAGTCTGGAGAATGGAAGAAGCAGGATCGATACCGTTTATTTTAATACGCCGCTGTCGCTGGAGACACTTGCTTATGTGAGCAGCAATCACTTGATCGTCAGCAAAAAAGATAAAAAATACAAGAGTATTGGCGGTGTTATTTATTCCAAAAACGGCAAAAGCATCGTGCGGGTCCCGGCGTACCGCAAGTCGCTGAAGGTGGCCGCCGGCTGTGAGGAATTCTGTCTCCAGTCCGTGATGTACGCAAATAGGGATATTGAACATAACGCGTCTCTGACGTGCAGGAGTTTATCAAAGATCACACTTCCCCGTTCGGTGAAAACGGTGGATGAGATGAAATATTTTGCGGACTGTTATGCTTTCCCCCGTTTAACGGAGATGACGATCCAGACAAAGCGGTTGGACAGCAGGAGTATTCTGTCCATTCTGGCTTGTATTGAGTTCAAGGATGAGGAGGGTTTTCTGCGTCAATTCCCTTATGTAAATATTAAAAAGGGAATGTGTGTCAACAGCCGTGACGATTGTCTTCTGCGATACACGGGAAAGGCAGCTGACGTGAAGGTGCCGGATGATGTAAAAAAGATTGGAAGAAATGCGTTTCTGAGAAAAAAGATCAAACGATGTGTTATCCCCGATACGGTGTCGGAACTGGAAGACCATGTGTTTTATGATTGCGGGAAATTAGAGGAAGTCCGTTTCCCGAAAGCATTGACGGCGATGGGGTCGCATGTATGCAGTTATTGCAGGCGTCTCGATCATGTTGTTTTTCCCCACGGCATTTCAAAGGTTCCGAAAGCTGCCTTTAAACGATGCGATTCCCTGAGGGACATGACCTTGCCCGATACCGTCACCACGATCGAGGAATCGGCTTTTGAAGATTCGTCCGTTCCGGCCTCGATCCTTTTACAGGGAAACATAAAGGAAATCAAGTATCATGCTTTTGCACTGGACGAGTGGTACGGGCTCGTCGGGTGGAACGAACTCGTACTTCCGGCGACGGTGGAAAAGGTAGATGCGTATGCATTTGTGATGCGGTCGCTGGAGCGGGCCACTGTGTGCGGCTCTACCGCAGGGATCCACGCCAAAGCATTTGCCCATGTTTGGAATAAGGCGACGACATTGACGCTGACATTTGAAAAAGGAGTGGAGGAATGGCAGACCAACCTGTTCCTGCGAAGCGGGGGAGCGGCGGATGTCGAATTTGAGTGGCATGACATTACCGGAGTGGACGGCTGGCAGATCCAGGTTTCTCGGGATCCTTTGTTTACCGGGGAAAGCAAAACGTATTATGCCCAAAAGGGAATGACCCATATGGACCTGCATGACGATCTATTCGTGATGGATTATGTAAGGATCCGCCCATTTAAACTGATAGACGGAAATATGTGTTTTGGCAGATGGGATATGGATACATTAAAAAGGAATTGACCGGGGAAGTATGAATTGTATCCGAGCCTGCCTGCTAAGGTCGGTGAAGTTATTACGTCTGGCCGGTTAGGCAGTGATCCGATCACGATGATCTTACACCGGTTTCCAGAGATCAGGCAGGAATTTAAGTAAAAAAAGAGAAGACGAGCATGCGGATCCGGAACAAAAAGAAATCGGTTAAATATATCCGCATCCGTCCTTACCAGATAACAGGGGGAAAGAGAGTATATGGAATGTGGTGTTTGGAAAAAGTCTGAGTCTGCCCGTAAATGTGATCACAGGCACAAAGCATCCTTTGCTGTGTCATGGAGGCTGAGGCCGATTTTCATTTTATTCGTTCTGTTTTTTGTCTGTTTCAGTTGCGTATGGCCTTTTTTGCTGCCGCAAATG
>CAJTZN010000072.1 GCA_910584065.1 uncultured Eubacterium sp. | reverse complement strand
CCAGCTCCTCTTTTCCCACGATCGGCCGTTCCTTACGAAAACGGCTCGGCGTCATGCCCACCTGTTTTCGAAAAGCCCGCGTGTAGCTTTCATGATTTGCAAAACCATATCGCAGCGCGACATCCATAATAGAAGCATCCGAGTGGATCAGATCAAACGCGGAAGCCAGGATTTTTCGCTTCCTCACATAGAATGACAGGGAACAGCCTGTATTCCGGCGGAACAATTCCCGCATATACGCCTCGGAATAGCCAATCCCGTCTGACATTTCTTTGTAATCAAAATGATCTCCCTGGAGATGGGCTTCGATATAGCGGATCATGGCTCGTGTATGTGTTGAAAAACTCATCATCGAACTCCTTTCTGATTCCAGTAACATCGCGATGTAACTGTATTATATATCATCCGCTATTTCGTTTCTTGACTTTTTTAAGGAAGTTTGCATTCAAAAAGTTCGTTATTTGCGAAAATCAATATCAAACCGTGTCCCATGTGAAAACGAAACAACGTTCAGCGTGCAAATACCTCCAAAACCTCGCATCCCTTCCTGACAAAGGCAAGGAATGTATCAATAGGCGCCTTGCCCACGATCCACTGTTCCCCTGTGTATGTTTCCCGACCATTCACATCGATCCACTCACCCTTTGGAAGATACACCCGTCTCTCCGTCACTCCCTGCCGCGTGATCGGCGCGAACAATATGTCCCTGCCAAACATATACTGGTCTTCCAGCGTATAACAAACCTCATCCTCGTAGTAGTCAAAAAACATGGGGCGCATGATCGGCTCGCCTGTTTCATGCGTGATCTCCATATGTTTACAGATATACGGTTTCAGTCTCTCCCTGAGTTTGACAAGGTTACTGAGGATCTCATAATTTTCCTCTCCAAAACTCCATATTTCATTATCTCCGCCGCTGCTTTCCTTAATGCCCGGATGTTTATCGACCTGACCTTTTATCTTGTTCCGCGCTCCATGCAGGCGCATAACCGGAGAAAATACGCCGAACTGGGTCCACCTCACGACAAGCTCCTTAAAATAGTCGCTCTCGATGTCGCCAGACAAAAAGCCCCCTATATCGCTGTTCCACCAGGGAATACCGCTCATTGCCATCGAAAGCCCCGTCTTTACGCTCATTTCAAGTGCCTCAAAGGTTGACATGATATCACCATTCCATACGAGGGAACCAAATTTCTGCGTGCCGGGATAAGCGGCTCTCGTCAGAAGGATGATCTCGTCCTCCCCCGCCTCCTTTAACCCCTCATAAAACATCTTACTGTAATAATAAGGATACAGCATGGCCGTCTGCGCGCCATTTCCCGCATAAAATTTCAGATTCGAATATTGCTGCGGATGAACCTCCGGCTCCGCCTCATCAAGCCAGAAATTCCGGATTCCATAGTCGTAGTAATTCTTTTTGATGATATTCCATACAAAAGGCCCGGTTTTCGGATTCGTAGGGTCAATAAACGTCTGCTGCCCATGAAACTCAAACAGGCCATACTGACCATTTTCCGTGCGGACGACCATGTTCCCCTCGCTCATCTCCGTATAATTTTCACTCGCCGGATTGATCGTCGGCCACACCGACACGACTGGCTCTACCCCCATCTCTTTCAATTCGCCGCACATCGCTTTGGGATCCGGCCAGTAAGCAGGATCAAACTTCCACTCGCCCTGTTCTGTCCAGTGGAAAAAGTCAATGACGATCGCGGCAAGAGGCAAGCCTCTCCTCTTATACTCGCGCGCCACCTCCAAGAGCTCCTCCTGGCTCTCATAGCGGAGCTTACTCTGCCAAAAACCTGCCGCCCACTCGGGAAACGCCGGCGCATACCCCGTCAGGTCACAGTATTTTCTGACAACTGCTGCCGGAGTCGTGTCCGCATACACCAGATAATCCGCCTGATACGCACTGTCCGCCACCCACATCGTATGGTTGTTTGTCGTCTCACACCTTCCCGGGGCCGGATTATTCCAGAAAAAGCCGTAACCGAGGGAAGAATACAAAACCGGGACAGCCGACTTTGTATTATAGTGCAAAAGATTGACCGTGCTCCCTTTTCGGTCAAACTGGTTCTCCTGCTCCTGGCCAAGTCCATAAAAGTGCTCGTTTTCATTGGCGTCAAATATGACTTTGATCTGATAATGATCGCCTTCCACATGCACATTCCTTCCCGTGTACTCGCCCTCAAATTTCGTATGCAGAATCTGACTGCCGTCCCGGTAATAGGTGATGATCCCGCCATACCATGGATCCCCTGCCTCTATTTTGGCTGACATCATCCCATTTCGTATCGTCGCTTCTTTCTCGTCGCCCTCTGTGACACATTCCGCGTCATCCGTCGGAGGCAGGAGAGTCCACGCCTCATCCCGTATCTTCCCATTTCTCGTTGAACGGCACCGCAGGCAGTTACGGCCATATGGTTCTATAACCGTCAGTTCCTCTCTTCTTTCAAAAACAAGCTTATCTTTGTAAACCGTGATCTTTCCCATTGTAATATCTCTCCTTCCACGTTCGATTCATGTTGGTGGCTGCCCACCTTCCTTTTATTGCCTTTACAACAATTATATTGATTTTCCACTGTAAAATCTAGCACTATTTGTAGATTTTCTGACACTATATTGATATAACAGTCCGATTGTGTTATGATGGCACTACATCAAGCAAAAGGCGGAGGTGTTCCCTATGATTACGGAAAATGTTATCAAAGAGACTTCCATGACAGCAAATACAAACCCGCAAATGGATTCTCTTACTGAAAAAATCAAGCACCAGACAGAAGGTAGACCGTTTTCCATACATCATACCGATGTGGCGCCAGCTGTCAAAAAGGTGCTTTATATCCACTGTCATACGGAACTCGAATTTTTTCATCTCACAGAAGGGGAACTGGATTTTTATATTGAACGCAATGTATATCATATGCGGGCCGGAGATGCCATTCTGATCCCCGGAGGTCTGATCCATTATGCGACGCGTACGGGCGACAGCGAGTCAGCATGTTCTTTTGACGCTATCGTATTCTCTATAAAGATGATGGTCGATGCCCTGCCTGCCTATTGTGGAAAATACTTTGACTCCGCAATCTGTAATTCCATTACTGGAGTGTGCTGTCTGACCCCGAATGCAGAATGGCAGCATGCCGTAATCAATTCTCTAACAGGAATTTTTGATTATAACCGCACATCGCTGGATCAATGTGAACTTGCCATACGCGGCAGGTTACTCAGCGCCTGGCAGCTTCTTTACAACAACATATATTCCAAGCTGATCGCCAAACACCACGCACTCCCAGCCTACCCTATGCTAAACAAATGTATTGATACGATAAACTCCAACTATATGTATGATTTCTCCCTTGCGGATCTCGCCGCCGCTTCCGGGCTCAGCGAGGGACATTTCTGCCGGGTTTTTAAAGATGTTACGGGGTTTACCCCATTTGGGTACATTAACAGGGTACGCATCACAAAGGCGTGTGGCATGCTGACTGGCACAGACAAAAAAATAGCCGATATATCAGCCCGGTGTGGTTTTAATAACATCAGCTATTTCAACCGGGCCTTTAAGCAGATTATGAAGGAAAGTCCATCCGGGTACCGGAAGAACTTTAAAAACATAACATAGTTTTGCCAGGCACTATTGGACACCGACTCTCATAAACTATGATTAACGTATGTTTCTGAGGTGTCGTCCTTGCAATCATTTCCCAAACCCCTTACCGCAACTTCCGCGCCACGCGCCGACTCCCAGTAATACATGCGGTATCCGTTTGACATCAGCTGTGCGTGGACATAGTTTTCCGCCATACCGCCTTTGAAGTCATTCAGTTCCTCTACCATATAAAGAACATCATTCGCCACCAAATCCTTCTTCGCACAGAGCAATCCCAAATCCGATACCACATGGAAGAACAGCCAGACAGAGCGTCTTGACACAAAGGCTCTGAAGCAGGAACAGCCGGAGATTTACAGGAAGTACGCAAAGACTACAGAAAGCCGCCGGCTTCTGGTAAAGCCGGCAGCATGACGGGATTTTCCGTTTCAATGCATGTGGTTTTGTCCATCCCTCCAACACTAATCCGGCAGTTCAACTTTAGCGGACAGGCGGCTTAACACTTGTCCGGCGTAAATTGATCAGGATAGATTTCACTCCCGCAATAGCCGCAAACTCCCATTCTAGGCGAATTACACACATCAAGAAGCATCTCTTCCCCGCATTCGTGTGTCTTACTGCATTCCTCGCACAAAAAACCATCCCCGCCCCATGCACATTCCGCACATACCGCCACGGCAGGGTGTTTGCCACACTCACTACACATAATTTCATATGGATTGTTTCTCGACAATATTGTTATTTTTTCCTTTTTCAAATCACCAACCCTGTAATCCGTTACATCTATCACCAACTCCGTCGTAGAACCGAAATCATATTCATACCCAATTGTCATACCTTCCTCCAATACGGTATCCAGTTTATAGTTCATACTTTTAGACGGTTCTTCCCAAATGAAATCATCCATCGGCACGCTCTCATAGCGCGTACCATATATTTCAAATGCACTCAAATGGCCACAGCATTCCAACCATATATCCCTTAAAAATGAATCAACATCCATGAGCTCAGCCGTCTCCCGAACCTCCACGATCAGCCAGTAATCCTTACTGTATTTCGGATGAATGACCAATTCAAAATATCCGCACTGTCTCTTCCCGTTCTCCGCATCAAGCCGCGCCTCACGCTTCTTACATTCTGACAGATGCCTTATCATATAACTTAGCGTATATTCCTTTCCACAATACTTACATTTTCCTTTGATTTTTTGTCCCATTTTTTATCCTCCTATTTTCTTTTCGGTTATCACTCATACCATGTAAATCAGATACAGAACGCCGCGTAAAGGGGAACCGTCTTTTTCCGGTCCTCAAATCTAAAATTCTTCTATGGGGATGAGCCGGCCATCCCTCTGTATCACAAAGTCAACTTTCTATATAATAGCATACTATTGATTCGCATAAAAAACAACTATTTTTTTAGTGGTTACAAAAAAACGGAAAGTCATTTTTCTAGTGCATATGATAGAATAGAATTGCTTCCGTATCGTAAATGGTAAAAAAACAAATAAGCAGGAGGATAAAGAAACTATGAAACGAATTTTATACGCAGCAATAACTGTTTTGGCAGTGATGTTAGGAGTGTTTGCCATATCGTCCGATCAGGCGCAGGCATATACCTCTGCAAAGCAGGTAAAAAAAGAAATCAGGGCAGTTGACAAAAAGATAGCGCAGGAGAACCGGGCAAGTAGTAAGGCGCAGGCAAAATACAAATCACTGGCGGCGAAAGATAAGGCAGAGACAGCGGGATCCCATCTGCTTTTGCTGGCAAAAATAGAAAACACAAATCCGTTTATAGTCAGTATCGGCGGTCGTTATTACCGGGTAATCAACCCATCCAACGGAACGACCCTGCTCGGTTCTTATACGGCGTCGGTTCGTTCATCGGGGGGCACCACGTATTATTCCGGTGTTTCGTGTACGAATGTAACGGCAGTCAAGAGCTCAGTAGATGCAAAACTCACACAGGCGCGCAGGGAGATGAACCGGCATGAATCCCTGAGAAAAAAGCTTGTCAAGAAGAGAAATAAACTGAAAAAGACCCTGACGTACCGTGTGCCATCCAAAAAGATCGTGATGGAAGATGACGATACACGTTCCCTCTCTGCCATCAGTAAAAATAAGAGTTTTAATAAGGTGACATGGAAGGTAGCCAATACGGGCGTCGCCAGAATCAAAAAGGGTAAACTTTGTGCGGTAAAATCCGGTAGTACAGTATTGTCTGCCCGGACATCGATCAGCCGAAAGACAACAAAAATACCTATTACAGTAAAAGGACTGAGAACGCTTCAGGCCCCGCTTGCCAAATCAGAACTTCGGCTGTCAGCAGGAGAAATTGTGGGGATTGGCTTCAAAGAATACGATGAAGATGCGGCAGAAGAATATGCTGTTGCGTCCGGCGTATCGTCCGATTCGAGTGTGGCGACAGTATCCATAGACGAACGAAGTGAAGCAACGATACAGGCACATGGCGAAGGCGTCGCGACGATTACACTGACAAGTGTGACAGAGAGTAATGTAAGATATGTCGGCACCTGCACGGTAACCGTAATCAATCCGCTCATCGAAATGAGTGAAGAGAAGATAGTTCTTGAGACAAAAGAATTTCCATACGCATATACGGTATCGTTCCGGAGTAACATTGCGAAAAATGAATTGAAGTACAGCGCCAGGATAAACAGGGAGCAGAATTCAGAATCATATAACTCATGGGATGATGAAACCAGCACCCCCCAGGTGATTCTGAACTATGAGAAAGCGATGACGGGAGGGGACATGCAGGCAGGAACAGCTACGATTTACTTCTCGGCCAGCGGCGAATATGAATTCCGTTTATATTCCGATTATGAATATAGTAATCAGTCAACGAAAAAAGCAGAAATTGTTGTACGGGATACAAATGTTTATAAAAGCGGAAAACCGATAGAGAGTATTTCAATTCAGAAGGGTTACTATGCGAGTTTTTCAATAGCGAAGGAACCGGAAGATATTCAGGAAGTATTTCTGGATGATCCCGAAATTGCATCCGCACATACAGGTTACTATAATAATAATACGTGGACTATGGAAGGGGATTCACCAGGACGCACGACAGCCCATATCAGGACAAGATCCGGATGCCAGATTGATATACCGGTTGTGGTTTATGATGTGGAACTTACCTGTCTGGATTCATATGGCAATGAAATGGATTATGATGTCAGCGAAACCCTTTCGGAAAGTTATTACATCAGGGAGGATGAGGACAACCGATATTACTGGAAAATCAAGTATTCTCCTCAGGAAACGGAGGAACCGCAAATCACAGTGACCAGCAGTGACGAAGATGTTGTAGAAATTGGAGAATGGGAAGAAGATAAGCTGTATTTTACGCTGAAGGGAAAAGGAACTGTCGACGTTACCATTACTACGCCATTCTGGAGTGGAACGATGCGTTTGTATGTTTCTGAATATTAGTCATTAACCAACCTCAAAGCATTTCCATTCCCTGAACACAGTGTTGAGTGGAATCCCACCATCTCCAGTATCTCCGAGTATGAATACATATCATCTTCCTGAAAACAGGTGAGCAAAAGTGCATCCAGTTCATATTCTTCCGATATTTTCGCCATGCTGCAGGCTGCGAGTGTCTGCTCTGCCAGAACGATAAACTCCTTTTTTGCCTCCACCTGTACATAATTCACCATATTAAATCCGATGGATTCCAAATAACGATGTTGCGCGATATACAACACGAGCGGCAGCAGGTCGCTTCTTTCGAGAAGTACGCACCGTCTTCTATGTTCCTTGCGGTACTTACTGATCAGACCGAGAGCCTCCTGCACAGAAAGTTCCCTGTTTCCGGGAACACTCCCTTTCAGCTGTCCGCTCATGTATTCGCCGATCAATGTGACGATCCACTCCGGGCACCTCCCGCTTTTTGCACTGTCGTAATTCCGCCGCAGCACTGCCTCTGCCTGGGCAGTACGGATATCCCGTTCCTTTTGTATCGCCACGTTCAGCAGATCAGACAAATGCTTTTCCGTCATACGGCCGAGTTTTTCCCATTTCCCCAGATTTGTAAAATGGTATTCCATATGTCTGGATGGCGAATACACTTCTGACAAAAGAAGCGTATTCGTATCCTCTTCAAAATAAATATATTGCACCAGATGCAGGATTTCCTTCCGAATATCTTCTGGCAGCCCCCGGTTTTCATATATAAATTTTCGAATGCCCTCACCACATTCATCCGGGCGGAACCGTCGTCTTCCCCTCCACGAATCATACCCTGCCTCGGACAGGAGTTCCTCCAGATACTCCTGCATATCCTTCCTGACAGACTTGCATATCGTATGTCTGAATTTTAACAGATAATTCCGCGCCGTAATGCTATAACCCTTAAACGCATCCGCACGTTCTGCCAGCCAGTCCATAAATTCATCCTTTGGCAGTCCTTTTTTGCTCTGAAACTCCTTTAGCAGCTCCTGCGTATTCTGGGAATGGCAAACGGTGAAATTCTCCCCCAGATTCTGTTCAAATTCCTGTATCATCCCGGCGCACTCGTCGTAATCCAGCCCGTTCTCAAGTCCGTAGGCAAATACCGTCTCCGTATAATCATTGATCTGAACGGCTGGTTCGTGAAGCCCGGCTGTCAGAAGTGTGTCCAGTTCTTCCCTCCCCAAATGCAGGGCAAAGGCGATTTCATACACCTGGCTGCGTCTCGGTCTGGAATATCCACCAATACCAAACCATTTCTGCATCGTGGGCACAGAAGCAGACACACTCCCGCCGCTTCGTTCCTGAAATTCCCGGTATGCCCTTTTTCGCACTTCCGGCGTGACAGGCTGGTCTCCCATAAACGGCAGCATCTGACGAATAAAAAGAAAATCCATTCTCTGAAACGAATTTCTCTCATCCATCTCTTTCAATGCTTTGTATAATGAATTCTCGGTTTTTTTCGACATAAGCATCCCCATCTCAAATCGTATATCTGTATGTTTCTTTATTCAATAATCCCGTCATACTTATTCTGGTTTCCCTGTTTTGGTTTTGGTTTCGGTTTCGGTTTCGGCGCCGGTGTCCTGGCTGCTGGCGGACGAACAGATGGCGCTGGTGTGGACGGCGTTCCCTTGCTGACTTGCAAAACGATCCTGCTCCCCGCCTCACATTCTTTGCCGGGTTCTTCATTCTGGGACACCACTGTATTTTCTTTCTCCCGGCTCTCTACGCGGACCACCTTGCACTTCAGGCCGCTCCGGGAGAGAATTTTCTTCGCCTTCGCAAGCTTTTTTTCCCGCACATCCGGAACACGAACCGTATTTATGCGGTTATCCGCCACCATTTCTTTTACCACCTGATCACTAAAAAACAGCCATTGCGAGGCCGTCTGTAACGGCAGTCCCACTATGCCGCCAGTCCTATGCCCTGAACCATCTTCTTCCCCTGCACCGGGATAAAACCGCCAGAACGACCAAATAACAGCCACCAGACCCAGGACACTGACTGCACACACTTTCCACCACTTTTTCAGCTTTTTCTCCTTTTCACCCGTGTCACGCAGCGCTTTTTTAAGTTCCGTTACGGTCTGGTAACGTTCATTGTACCGAAGCGAAATCCCTTTCATCACTGCCTTTTTAAGCTTTTTCGAAAGTTGAACTTCCTTCATATCCAGAAGGGATTTCGTCTCATCATCCAAAATCCGGTCTATCGCCTCATCCGGAGCCTTTCCCGACAGCATAAAATACATCGTGGCGCAGATCGCATACACATCCGACCAGGCCCCCTGCTCTCCCCGCGAACGATACTGCTCCGGCGAGGAATATCCCCGTTTTACCATTACCGTCAGGCTCCGGTCGATTCCGTCGACCTGTCTCGCAGAACCAAAATCGACAAGAACCAGTTTATTATCTTTCGTAACAATGATGTTATCCGGACTGATATCGCGGTGGATGATCCCATTTTCATGTACTTTTTCCAGCGCATCCAGAACCGGTGACATCATCCCCATCACGACGTTTCCCTGCATTGGCCCATTTTGCTCAATATGTGTTTTCAAAGAAACACCTTCGATGTATTCCATAATGATGTACGCCGTGTGATTGGCATAAAAAAAATCCCGGATTGACACGATGCCTTCGACCTGATTCAGCCTGGACAGCCTTTTCCCCTCCTCGAGATAACGGCGCAGGCTCTGTTCATAGTCCTCTTCTTCAAAAACATAAACATCCTGTTCCCCCTGTTCCGCATTTCTGTTCACCCGGCTGACCGGAAAAAACTCCTTTACCGCCACGCGGCTTTCCAGCAATAAATCCCATCCGATATACGTGATTCCAAAACTGCCCTCCCCGCTCACGTTCTCCAGAATATAACGTTCCTTCAATACCGTGCCGGGAAGCAGGGCACGCTTTTCACTCGCTTTCACATCTATCACCTTTTATATCTTAATTACGGCAAACCGGCTGAAATAAATATGTTTCGCCTTTTTTACATATGTCCGGACGTAAAATGTCATATGTCTCGCACTGGCTTTATACTGAAGCCGGTAAATACGTTTGATCTTCCTGGACTGCAGGCGGACAATTTTCCTCTTTTTCCCCTTCCCAAAGTAAATTTGAATCTTCTTCCCCTCACTCTTCCTGATAATAACTTTCAGATACTCTGTCCTGCCACCCTTACCCATCCGTTTTATTTTCACCACCGGAATATGCAGATACTGATGCTTGAGGCGTAACACATCCGAATATTCACCAACCAGAAACGGACTGGTTTTCTCATATACCGCCCGTATTTTATAATACCAGGTATCCCCGCGTTTGACCGTCCGGTCAGTAAACTCCGTCTGTGCGGACGGCAGCGACCGGATTTTCCGAAACCCGGATTTCTTTTTTCTGGAACGAAAAATTTCATAACGGGTCGCATACGGATTCCGGTTCCATTTCATTTTCGGAACATCATCTGCCACACTGCGTACCCCCTGAATCTTCAGCTGGCTGCTCAATATCCTGGTGTTTTGCTGACCGGTTCCCGGACTTATATTAACGGGTTCCCCTGGCATCTGCACCGCCGGCGGGGAAACGGCTGGTACCATACCCGGGGTGGGCGCAGCCGTCGGTGTTTCCGTTTCCGGCAAGGGCACCGTCGGTTCCCGGGTGGGCGCAGCCGTCGGCATTTCCGTTTCCGGCAAGGGCACCGTCGGTTCCCGGGTGGGCGCAGCCGTCGGCGTTTCCGTTTCCGGTAAGGGCACCGTCGGTTTCTGGGTGGGCGCGGCCGTCGGCATTTCCGTTTCCGGTAAGGGCACCGTCGGTTTCTGGGTGGGCGCGGCCGTCGGCGTTTCCGTTTCCGGTAAGGGCACCATCGGTTCCC
>CAJTZN010000071.1 GCA_910584065.1 uncultured Eubacterium sp. | reverse complement strand
ATCAACCTTCTTCCTTGGGATCCTCTATATTTTTAATTATACAGGAAGCTCCATTCAATCGTTAATCATACAGAAAAGTGCCGAGATTGAGAATCCCAGTGCCTGAGTTTCTCTTTACATCTGCATCTCCATCTGTGCCTTCACGAGCCGGTAATAAATCCCCTTCTCCCGGATCAGTTCCTCATGGGAACCGACCTCCGCCACCTGATGCCCGTCGATGACAATGAGCCGGTCGGCATTTTTCAGCGTAGACAGCCGGTGGGCGATGGCAAACGTAGTCCGGCCATCCGTCAGCCGTTCCAGCGCTTTCTGGATCATGTACTCACTCTCCGTATCAAGGCTCGCCGTCGCCTCGTCCAAAATCAACAGTTTTGGCTCATTCAGAATCGCCCGGGCGATCGCGATACGCTGGCGCTCCCCGCCGGAAAGGTTATACCCCTTCTCGCCGACATACGTATTGTAGCCGTCAGGCGTTTTGCAGATAAACTCGTGGGCGTTCGCCATCTTCGCCGCGCGGATCACTTCCTCATATGTCGCATCCGGCCTGGAAAAACGGATGTTGTTTAAGATCGTCCCGGAAAACAGAAATGTCTCCTGCAATACGACACCGATCTGGGAGTGGAACTTGTCAGAACGGATTTCTTTTATATCATAACCATCCACCAGAAGATTTCCGTCGTCCACTTCATACAACCGCATGATCAGGTTGATGAGCGTCGATTTTCCCGTTCCGGATGCCCCTACGATCCCGATCATTTCCCCTTTGCGTATCGTCAGGTTCAGATCTTCCAGCACCGGCTGGTACGATTTGTAACCAAACGTCGCGTGTTTGAATTCGATCTCGCCCTGCACATCGAGATCCACCGGATGTTCGACATCCTCGATAAACGGCTCCTGCGCCAGCACATCATTGATCCTCTCAATACCGCTGATCAGGTTGATCAGCTGACGCGGCATGTTTGTCATCCAGTTCAGGTACTGGTACAAAAGCTGCGTATATGTCACAAACTGCAGCAGCTCACCGGTCGTCATCTCCCCATCCAGTACGTCGATACCGCCAAAGTACACGACGAGAAACACACCCGCCCCCATAAGAAAGTTCATCCAGGGGTTGAATACCGCCCAGAACACTTCATTCCTCGTCTGCACATGACAAAATTCATCTGCCAGGCGATTGAATTTTACTTTTTCCGCCTCTTCCCTGCCGTATGATTTCACGACGCGCATACCGGAAATCACATCCTGCAGATTGCTGTTTACATCGTCGCCCCGCTTCCACTGGAGATGGAACCTGCGATGGATGTTTTTGCGGAACCCATACGTGACCGCCGCCGCGATCGGAATAAAGATAAAACTAAACAGCGCCAGCTTTACATTCAGCGCCAGCATAAAGATCACATCGCAGAGAAAGATAAAGCAGACCGTAAACATATTACAAAATGTCTTCTCCATAAACTCGCGGATCCTTCCGGTATCCGAAACGATACGGTTCATCAATTCTCCCGGCCGCCTGTCATTGATAAAACTCAAAGACAAGATCTGAATTTTCGCAAAAAGCTGTTCCCGCAGATCTTTTGCGATCCTTGCCCCGAGCACCGTACAATAATAACTCTTCAGTATATTGATGACCACGATCCCGATACTCAGGCCAAACATGATCCCCAGACAGGTAAACGCCACCGACATGCCGCCATTTCCTTTTGTCAGCACTTCATCCACCAGGTGCTTCTGCACTTCGGGATTTAACAGAGTGACGACAGACGCCAGGATCATCAGCGCGATGATTCCGACAAAACTCTTTTTATAGGGAGCCGCCATAGCCAGGAAATTCCGCCAGAACCCTCCCTCTTTCGAACAATGAGGGCAATAGCGCGTACCAGGTATCGCTTTTCCACAATTGGGACAGATCTTTTCATATTCACCGCTGACTACCTCTTCTCCCCGGCCGGAAATCAATATGTTGATCCCTCTCGCCACATAGGCGTACCGGGAAAGATGTTTGGCCGAATACTGCACGACGTAACGGCTCACGCCCTGATGTTCCAGTACGAGCAGGCCGCAGCCGATCTTCGGCTCCGCTTTTGCGTGCCTGCATTGTGACAGATCCAGTTTTTCCCGCAACTCTCCCTTTGAAATGACCCACAGATGCCTCGTCGTGACGACCAGATACGAATCCGGCAGAAAAGAACCATCCTCCGCCACATCAAACGGGACCGCGTAATAGATCCGCTCTCCGGCATCCATTTGGATACAGGAAACCGCAGTCTTTGGCAGTTCAAATTTTAATATCATCGATAACCTCCTCGCTTTGTGGCAACTATAAGAACAGATCCAGTTTCCGCTGCTCTTTCTGCGTCAGTTGTAACACATCCGGTATCTCAAACCTGTTCTCATCCAGATCGGTGATGAGCAGACGGGTGTCCGTCAGGCGTACGACAGCATTTCCGCCCATATTGATGGTAAACCGGCATTCACCCCGGTCAGTCAGTACATGGAAATACGCGTATCCGTACTCGTCCTTGATATCCAGTACCTTTTGTATCACCGGCGTAAAATAGTGCAGGTTCAACTGTTCCTCCAGCATTTTTCTCGTCTCCTTCGGCATCTTTTTCAAATCCTCAATGACGCCGATCTCTTTCGAACGCTCTTCCACCGTACGGATCGAAATGTATCGTTCCGGATCCGTAAAGGGGAACAGACGGATCACCTGTACCCTGTCCCACTCGGTTCCGTCAAATGCCAGCCGGATAAAACCGCCCTCCGTTCTGGAAAAAACAGCGTTGTCTTTTGTGAGATAGCGAAGGGCCGTCATCTCCTCCACTTCCTGTTCCATCTCTTCCATCTTAAATTCTTCAGCCATCACAATCCTCCATATTCCTTCAATGCCAGCGACTTCGTCTGCAGTTCCATCAACTTAAAATAAATGCCGCCCAGTTGTTCCAGTTCCTGATGTGTCCCCTCTTCTACGATCCTGCCGTTATCGATCACGACGAGCCGGTCAGCATCCCGCAGCGTGGACAGCCGGTGAGCGATCGACAGCGTCGTCCTGCCATTCACAAGATAATCAAGGGACTTCTGGATCGCCTTTTCCGTCTCCGTATCGACGCTGGCCGTCGCCTCATCCAGGATGAGAATCTTCGGATTTGCCAAAATGGCGCGGGCGATCGATATCCTCTGCTTCTCCCCGCCGGACAGATCCTTTCCCGAGGCTCCGATCACCGTATCATACCCATCCGGCATATTGGAGATAAACTCGTGGGCGCTCGCCAGCATCGCAGCCTGTATGATGTCCGCCCTCGTCGCCGCCGGATTCGCGTAGGCGATATTTTCCGCTACCGTCCCCATAAAAATGTATGTATCCTGTGATACCATCGCCACATTCCGGCGCAGGTCATGGAAGGCAATATCCTTTACATTGACGCCGTCCATATAAATACTCCCTTCATTTGTATCATACAGACGGGAGATCAGATTGACGAGCGTCGTCTTTCCGGCTCCTGACCGACCGACGATTCCCAGCATCTCCCCTTCTTTTACATGAAGGCTTATATCTTTGAGTACCGGATTATTCACATCGTATCCGAATGTCACATGTTCGAGCACAATATCACCTTTTGGTTCCTCCATGCGCACCGGATGTTCGATCTCCTGAATATCAGGCACCGCATCCATGATCTCAAACATCCGCTGCGCCGCGTTGATGCTGTTCGTCCACATATGAAACACCCAGGAAAAGAAATTCATCGGCCCGTTCAGCTGGCCCACATAGCCGACAAATGTGATGAGAACGCCTAACTTTATGCTGCCTGTATTTAAGAGGAGCAATACTCCCAGTATCCATACCCAGATGTTTGAAACCTCCTGCACGAGGTTATACAGGATCGTGAACCGGTTATTATACTTGACGATCCGCACTTCGGCATCCCGCAGATTTTCGTTCGGCGACTCAAAACGGCTGTTTTCCTGTTCCTGCTGACCGAATGCCTTCACGACCCGCGCTCCCGTCAGGTTATCGTTCACACGGCTGTTCACCGTGCGCTCGGCGCGGTGCCTGCGTCCAAACAGGCTCCATAGTTTCGGTTTCAGCTTAACGCTCATGATGACTAACAGCGGCAGAAGGATACAGGCCACGAGCGCCAGTTGCCAGTTCAGGCGGAACATCACGGTAAACGTTGCGATGATCGTAAATCCATGAACGAATATATACGGAAATCCATCCAAAAAGAAGTCCGTCACACGCTCCGCGTCACTGAGCACCCTCGTCATCAGGCTTCCCGTCTGCTTGCTCGTAAAGAAGTTGATCGACAGGTTTCCCATCGCAGAAAATACATCCTGTTTCATATCGCGGATCGTCGCCGCCACGATCTGCGCCATCAGCGTTCCCTGAACAAGTGCCACGCCCTGCTGTACGATTTTCGAAAGCAGCATAATGACTACGAGCAGGAGAAGCGCCAGCAGATACTCCCCGGCGATCCCGAACTGCTTTAGAAACCCGTCGTCCTTCTGCAGGATCCGGTCATACAAAACCGCCCCGTTCAGGTACGGCCACACGAGATTCAGTCCCGCCATCGCGAAATAGCAGAAAAACAAAGTGATAAACTTCCATTTGTAGTGGAAAAAATAGCCGAGCGTCCGCAGAAAGATCGACCGCTTATTCATACATTTCGGACAGATCTTCCGTTTGGGATCGGGATACATCGTACCACACACCGGACAGTATTCCGCCTGTTCTTCCTGAATCTGAACCGATGACTCGATCTCATCCGCCGCTCCGGGATACTTTTTCAGCTTGCGGTAGCTTTTCAAAAACAGGTTCATCTGCTCGAGATATAGATTTGTCATGACTCCGATCTGAAGCGGTACATCCCTGTGAAGGATCGTGATGCGGTTCGTCGCCACCATCCGTTCGATCTTCATATGCGCCGTTTCCTCCAGCGGGATCAGCCGGAACGAATACTCCAGCGTATCCTCACGGTATTCCATATCCTTCGTCTTCGTACCCCTGAAATACCTGGTCTGGTTTGTGACCGGCTCACTCACCACGATGCCAAGCGTGTCCGCGGTCAAAAATAAATACCCGCTTATGTATTCACACGCATCCGACAGATCCATCGGACAGACATCCAAAATATCCCCCTTGCCAATTCCATAAGGTTTCAGTTGCTTAACCACTCGGGAAGGCAGTTGATTTTTCTTCATCCTCATCCTCATTTCTGCACAGAACCATCGCTCTGTGACTTGTTTGCTCACTCTATCTGATCCTTACTTTTGCCCTGCGGCATCATATATATTTACTCGCCTGTGCCTGCCACATCTCCGCGTATTTGCCAGCCTGCGCCAACAAAGTTTCATGTGTCCCGGACTCAATCACCCTTCCCTGTTCCAGCATGAGAATCCGGTCCGCATGTCTCGTCGTCGAAAGCCGGTGGGAAATGAACACGACACTCTTTTGCTCAGACGCCTTTGACATCGACATGTTAAGTTGATACTCCGCGATCGGGTCAAGCGCACTGGAAGGTTCATCCAGTATGATCAGCCCGCTCTCCTTATAAAACACGCGCGCCACGGCAAGTTTCTGGCTCTCACCGCCGGAAAGATCGGTTCCTTCCTCATCAAATTCCCTCGTCAGCCCCGTTTCTACCCCGTGTTTCATACCGGCAGCCCTTCTATAAAATCCACTCTGCCGAAGCGCCGGGATCACATCCGCCTGCGGCGGCACCTCATCCATCACGACATTTTCTGCCACGGTCGCCGCATAGATCTGATAATCCTGAAATACCGTACCGATCCGGCTCCGGTACTGCTGCAGGTCGTACTTTCGTATATCAATACCATCCAATAAGATCCTCCCGCCCGTCGGGTCATACAATCTCATCAGAAGTTTGATGATCGTCGTCTTCCCCGCGCCATTATAGCCGACAAGCGCGATCTTTTCCCTCGGCGCGATCGAAAACGATACATGATGGATGATATCTCCGTCTCTCTCATTATAGGCAAACGAAACATCCTCAAAACGGATCTCACCGATTTCCTGCGGAACCTCGAGATTTTCCTCGCTGACTACTTTCGTTTCATATGCCAGAAAGTTTCGTATCTTTTCGACATAGAGCGCGGTCTCTACCGCCGCCGGCGGAAGTTCCGACAAAAGCCGCAGTCCATTTCTAAGGCTGCCGGCGGAATTGAATAACACGACGAGACCGCTCAGGGAAATGGCTTTTCGTACAGCCGCCTGAAACACGAGATACGCCAGATACAGACCGTTAAAAATAAAGTCGGTAAAGACATAATCCGTCAGAAAATTCAGTCCCCACAATTTCCGGCACACCTTCTTCTGCACATTGTATATATTCTCGTTCGTCTCCTGAAACTCACGGTGCAGCCGGCCGGACAGCTTACAGTTCAGCCTCAGCTCTTTCGCGTAAGTACTGAGATAAAACGTCCGGTGTACATACTGCCGCTTCTTGTTCAGCGGATTGATCTCCAGCTTCATCCGGTATCGGATCTTATTCGTAACATTGTAGACAACGAAACTGATGGCAAACGATACGACGACAAATACGACGGAAACCGGATCTTTCAGCAAAAAATAAGTTCCATAAGTAAAGAAAACGATAAGTCCCGCCACAAACAATCCGATCAGATTCACCGTCCGGTCGATCGACTCTTTTGACTCTGATACCGCGAGTACAAACTCATTATAGTATTCGGGATCATCATAGCAGGCAATATCCAGACTTCCCGCTTTTTCGTACAGCATAAATTTCAGCTTTCTTTCAATCTTCGGCATGCACATTCCCGTCACGACAGAATGGAACACAGAAGAATAAAGTCCCGAACACGCAAACAGGGCAAACAGGAAGATCAAAAACCAGAATACTTCAGAAAATGGCTTCCCAAACTCTACTGCTTCCAATATGTATCCCACTCCAACCGTTGTTTCAATAAAGATCATGCCATTGTGCCGCATATTCTCTATGAGGAGCATCACACCATACAGCGGAGAGGCGCGAAAAATGATGCTGACCATGAACCAAACGTTGGAACACGTACGCTTCACCGATAATCTGCTTTTGTTCTTTCGATCAATCCACATTCCATTCCACCTCCCAGTCCGTATCATCCGGCTGATAGTTCCTCGCCTGCATCTGGTACATGGCCGCATATTTTCCGCCCAGCTGCATCAGTTCTTCATGTGTCCCCCGCTCGATCAGCCTTCCCTCTTCCAGCATAAATACGACATCGGCATCTTTTACCGAAGACAGTCGGTGGGAGATAAAAAACATGATATGATCGCGACTCTCCTCCATGATCGCCTGGAACAACTCATACTCCGCGATCGGGTCGAGCGCGCTCGACGGCTCGTCAAACACTTTCACCGGCGCCGGATTAGCCAGTGCCCTTGCCACTACTACCTTCTGGTATTCACCGCCCGAAAGTACCGCGCCATCTTCCTCAAATTCTTTCGTCAGCACCGTGTGGATCCCTTTGGGAAGGCTTCGGATCTTATCATAGACGCCTGCGCGCGTCAGGGCCTCTTTCACAACTCTCTCTGGATCATCCACTTTCCGTTCCATCAGTACGTTATCCGCCACGCTGAAAGCAAAGATCTTATAATCCTGAAAGGCCGCCGCGAATAAATTCCGGTACTCTTCCAGTTGATACTCTTTGATATTCCGGTTGTTCACCAGTATCTCACCGCTGTCCGGATCGTACAGGCGGAACAAAAGTTTAATGATCGTCGATTTGCCGGCGCCATTATGTCCCACCAGCGCCACGGACTCATTTTTACCGATGCGGAATGAAAGATCATGGATGATCTCTTTCCCGCCCTTATAGGAAAATGAAACATTTCGGAACTCAATACTCTCAACCTCGGCATCCGGTGTGATCCCATCAGTATCTTCGGGAAGCTTTTCCTCATATTCCATAAACGTGCGGATATTGTGGACAAACATACCGTTCTGGATGCAGTTCATCATCGAGTTTCCAATGCGGACTAAGATCCACGAAGCCACGATCATCATACTGGACAGGATCGACAGATCTGCCAGTGTCAGCCGGTGCGTCACCATCGTCTGATACGCCCCATACAGCAGCAGACCCTCAAAAATGACCGTGTACGAGAGATAGAACTGCAGGAACGCATTTGGTATTAACTTTGATATGTATGATCTCACTGTGCGGATCTGATGTCTCACCGCCTCGTTGTATGTACGTTTCAGAACGTGGAAAATATTAGACAGCCGCATTTCCTTTGAATATTCCGACAGATACATCACGCGGTTTACATACTCCACTTTTCGGTTGTCGGGAGTCACTTTCTGATAAATCTGAAAATTCAGTTTATTCATGATCGTTCCAAATACAAAAGAACCAATGACGGGAGAGATGACAAACAAAAGCATCCACGGATCCATCTGATACATGAAAATATAGGTCGAGATGCCAGCCACAGCCGCGCAGATCATATTCGTCAGTTCCCTTACAATATTCGTCATTTTATCACAGGCGTTATCGACCGCCATCGTATACCTGTTATAAAACTCCGCATCCTCAAAACACTCCAGTTCCACATTTTCCGCTTTACGGTAAAGGGCGGAATACATCTTCTGGTACAATTCGGTTTCTTTCAGCGGCCGCACTACCCGGCCGAAATAACCGTCATATATGTTCCACAGGCACAGGGCCGCAGCTACCACACCGATGTAGAAAAACACACTGGAAACGGATTCCCCGCCCGTCATCGCCTGGATGAGATAACGGATGAAATAGGCGCTGAAAAAGACCCATTGTACGTAACCAAGCGCATTCGTCAGAAACGTGTGGATCACATAACTCTTGCTCATCGACCACACAAAATAAAGCGCCCAGAAATTATTTTTTACGGTCTTCCAAAACCCGAGTCCTATCTTTTTTTCTTTCTTTTTTTTATTCATTTCTATAACCTTTCTGCCATTACCCGCGATACAAACTTATGTTCCTTCCATCTGCTCTCATTTTAACATGCGAACAAACGTTTTGTCAAGTGGTCCTGCCCATTCTTTTTAGCACGAAAAAGAAGGATTCCCTGATTAAATCGGAAATCCTTCTTTTATCTGACCTGTGTTTTTATCATGTATTCCTACAGAAAGGGTACTTTTTCCTAGGATAAATAAACAGGAGGCCGGACAACATGGATTCCGATCAGCAAGTCCGCATCATAAAATCTATCATAATGGTTGTTTGTAACAATCGTTGTTGGTTTATTCATGATGTCCACCTCCTTTCATAATTTATTATCGTGGGTACAATGTTATCACAAGACGAACAATATTGCAAGTGTTTTTTTGAGTTTTTTTAGCGAGTTTTTTTATTGTCCATTTTTTATCCTGCCACCAAAATTGCACCAGAGTATTATAAATTTTTCAGAAACGTGCTATTCAAACTATAGTTACGGGAATTTGACATGGAAGAAAGACGATTATACCAATACAGGCTCCCGCTTTTTGATAACACCCCTCCTTTTTTCTTTACAAAAGCCACCGACAGGGTTTTAACCCCCGATTTTACTCGCTTCGCTCACCAGCCTGTAATTGTCTCAATGAATGATAAACTCGGTTTGTATGCTTCCCCCCTGATCGACAATTCCAGGAGTATCTACCCGTTTTGTAATCCGATACATTCCATCAGGAAGTCCAACAAAATATTGTTCTAGATCTATTCTTCCTGTATATTCGTGACCATCTCTAATGAGAATTAAAATCTTGAAAAAGTATGAGCCATTTTTAAAGCCAACTGGCACCCATTAACTGCCATCATAATATTCCAACCAAAAATGAGTACCTGTTCCAATCTCCTTACCAGAACGATTAATGATTTTTAGCACTAACATATTTTTATTAGATTCATCTACATTTGCGGTAAAAACCACACTGCCTTCTCTGTTCAGAACCGGCAAATTACTTGGGATTGCAGAAGGTGGATTTACTACAGCTGAAGGAACTGCACTTGGTAAAGGCTACTTAGGGCTTGCTGAATAATATAATCCAATACCTTACAAGGTCACCACAAGCAAGTCCATTCTCTTTCTATCATTTTTCAGGGAAACAAATTTCAGCATTTCTAAAATTGCGCAACATAAAACAATACATGTCCTCATGTAATGTTCCATGTTGAGAACAAATATGTCCATCCATATCATATTCTCTGCCGTCTCCTTCAGTTTGGCCATGATAAGGTTTAACCCGAGTTTTCTCTTCCCGTTTCCAAATTTTCCTTCTACCGCGTTCCTTTCCCCGGTCTCTCTTAACTCCTGTCGTATTTCTTCCTTCCGGTTTTTACCCGGTCTACCTAGTTTCGGCCCGGATAGTTTTATGCCAAGTTTTTTGCACAATCCCCTGTTTTTCCTGCTCCTGTATATTTTATCTGCCAGTATCCTCTCCGGATAATACCCGAACCTCTCATAGTATTTTTCCACTACGGCTTTGAACTCTTCATACTCTCCTTCGTTATATGCATCAAAGCTGATCCTGTCCACAAAGGTGTATCCGTTTACTACGGATATCGATATCTTCGCCCCGAATTCCGTTGGTGCTTTTGACTTGCCGCGCACGATCGGCCGTATCCACGGCTGGGATAAACTCACGATCCTGTCCTCCACACTGTGGACCTTGTTTTCCAGCATGTACCTCTGCTGTCCTTCAAATATTTTTACCGTCTGCAGCCGTTCGGCTTCTATCCTGTGCAGGATGGCGGTTCCATACTCATCCTCATATTTCCTGATATATCCAAGATTCCGCCTGATACAGTTCAGCTGGAATCTTATTTCTTTTCGTATCTTTTTTGTGGTCTTTTTCCTCCGTTTGTTCACATTCAGGAATCTCTTCCTTGCTGTCTTCCGGTAAGTGCGCGGCTTTGTTCCGTTTTCTCTGACCGGCCCGCATTCCTTCCAGTAATGGTCCAGTATGGTCTCCGTCCATTTCCTCGCCCTGTCGCATAGTTCCAGATCGGTAGGATACGCGATATCGGCCGGCACACAGCTTGCATCAATGATCAGCGTGCCGCGGTTTTCTGGCTCGTCGTCTGTTTCATTTTCTGTAGCAGATGGTGTTCCCCCGCCTCCCGGCGGTGTTCCGTCATCATCATCGTCCTCTTCTTCCACAAGAAACATTGTTTCTGATATTTCTTCCATCATTTCGGCA
>CAJTZN010000070.1 GCA_910584065.1 uncultured Eubacterium sp. | reverse complement strand
GCTGTTCTTTTTTGACTGCTCTGAATCTGATACTTTCCTTAAGTATTATAGCAAAACGGAGGTGAAAAATGAAGCAAAATACTTTTTGACCCGGACATTTTTATATGATATAATTTTAACAAATGATGTAAGGGATGTGATAGTTATGGAATTTAAGGCATTGATAACGGGTAGTAATCATGATGTAAAGGATGCGTTTTTTCAGCAAATGCATCAGATTGAAACGTTGACCACTTCAAACCGGTACGGTGATGTCGCAAGGCATATCAAATATTTTTCACCGGATATTTTTGTGTACTGCATTTATAAGGAGACAAAAGAGGGATACAGTAAGATCATTCCCATTAAGCATCTGCTCACGAAACATAAGCTTCCGTTTGTCGTGGTAGGCTCGGAGGAAGATTGTGCGGAGTTTGAGCGGATTGCGGCGAACATAACTGATTTTACGATAAACAACCTTTCGGAGAACGACGCCATTCAGCAGGAACTAGCTACATTCCTGAACGAGTGGAGGGAGAAGGAAGGCCTGAACAAGCCGGAAGAGCAGGCAGCGACACCGCCGGGAGGTCAGGCAGTCACACCGCCGGGAAATCAGGCAGTTACGCAGCCGGGGCAGGTTGGCCAGATGCCGGTCATGCAGCCGGGACAAGCAGGCCAGATGCCGTACGCACAGCCGATGCAGGCTGGCCAGATGCCGTATATGCAGCCAATGCCGCAGCCGATGCCTTCTGTGCCTGTGCCACAGCCGGCAAAGCCAGCCGCGGCTCAGCCAGCCAAAACATCTTCTGCGCAGCCGGCCAAAGCTTCCACAGAGAGTCAGGAAAAAACGGACAAAGAGGCGGCAAAGACGGCACCGGCAGTGAAGAAAGCTGCTGCGCCGCGGCGTAAACGCAGGCGCCGGACAAGAGGGCGTGGAAGGATTCTGGTGATTGACGATAATCCGTTGATGTTGAAGGTGATCAAGGAGCATCTGCATGAAGATTACGATCTGGCAACCGCGACGAGCGGGCAGGTGGCGCTTCGTTTTCTGCAGCGCAGGCAGGTGGATCTGATCCTGTTGGATTATGAGATGCCGGATGAAGACGGTCCGGCCGTTCTGAAAAAGCTGCGCGCCAATGAACAGACGGCAGACGTACCGGTTGTTTTTCTTACCGGAATATCCGATCGCAAGAAGATTCAGAAAGCGTTGATGCTGCAGCCGGATGGATATCTGCTCAAACCGATCGATCACGAGAAACTGATCAATACGATCAAGCAGTATATTGATTAGTATTTGTGCTGCCGCGCGGCAAATACATATCAGGAATGGGGATTTATATGGAATATGAGTTCAAATTAACAGATTTGATTGAGACAAAGACGTTGCAGCAGATTCAGGAAGCCTTTTCGAATATGACGGGTATTGCCTCCATGACAACGGATGCGAACGGAGTTGCCCTGATCGAGGGTACCATGCTTTCCGAATTTTGCATGAAATATATGAAATTTTCGCCCGTCGGCTGCTCGCGCTGTGAACAGTGCAATAAGCAGGGGGCGGAAATGGCGCTGCGCGAGGGGAAATCCATCGCCTACACATGTCATGCCGGATTGATTGATTTCGCAGCGCCGATCGTCGTGCACGACGAGCTGATCGGATGTTTTATCGGAGGGCAGGTGCTGCTCGAGGAACCGGATTTGGATAAGATGAGGAAGTATGCGGATGAAATGGGGATCGATCCCGATGAATACGTCGCTGCCCTGAAAAAGATAAAGGTGCTGACCCATGAGGAAATAGAGAGCGCTGCTGAGTTTCTCTACTCACTCGGAGGCATATTGTCCGATATTACATACAGCCGGCACCTTTTGTTTCAGGCAAATCTTGAATTGGGGCAGTCCGTGAACATGAAATCGGACTTTCTCGCGAATATGAGCCACGAGATCCGGACACCGATGAACGCGGTGATCGGTATGGCGGAAATGGCGCTCCGGGAGGATCTGCCGACGATTGCCAGAGATTATATCAATCAGATCAAAGTGGCGGGGAAATCCCTGCTCGCGATCATCAATGACATATTGGATTTTTCGAAAATAGAATCGGGGAAAATGGACATATTCCCCGATGAGTACGAGCCGATCTCGGTCGTCCATGATGTGGCAAACATTATTATGACCAGGCTGGATGGAAAAGATGTGGAGCTGATCCTCGAAATTTCTCCGGATCTGCCGTACAAGCTGGTGGGAGACAGTATCCGCATCAAACAGATCATCCTGAACCTTGCCAATAATGCGGCTAAATTTACGAGTTCCGGCGCAATTGTGCTGAAATTGGAGGCCAAGTCGCTGGTGGATGAAGTCGTCGAACTCTATATATCGGTAAAGGATACGGGAATCGGCATTAAGCAGCAGGATCTTGGCAAGCTGTTCCAGTCCTTTTCCCAGGTGGACAGCAAGCGGAACCGCAATATCGAAGGTACCGGTCTGGGACTGGCGATCTCCAAACAGCTGCTGACGCTGATGGACGGGGAGATCTGGGTGGAAAGTGAATATGAAAAGGGAAGCAAATTTTCGTTCCGTCTTCCGCAGAAGGTTTGTGACCCGACGCCGAGCATCAAGGTAAATGAGCCGGAGTCGATCCTCGCGGCGGGCCTCGTATCCAATCCGTATGTGGCCGGGCATTTAGAGACCGACGCGAATGCGCTTGGCGTGGAGTACAGGGTGATGCATTCCGGCGTTGAACTGTTCACGCTGCCGAAGGACAGAAGACTGTTCTGCTTTTTTGAGCAGTCGATGTTTACGCTCCCGATGGAGGAGTTCATAAAAAATAATCCGGACATTACAGCGATTCTTCTCATTGATTTTAACAGTAATATACGGTACGATATTCCGAACCTATTAGTTGTGAAAAAACCGATTTTCGTGCTAAATATGGCGATGATCTTCAACCAGCAGGAGCTGCATCTGGAGTATGAGGATACGAGCGAGAAGGATTTTGAATTTATTGCGCCCGACGCTGAGATTCTGATCGTGGATGACAACGCGGTGAACCTGACGGTGGCAGAAGGCCTTCTGGAACCGCTGAAAATGAAAGTGGATACCGCTTTAAGTGGTAAAGAGGCTATTGGGAAGATTTCAGTCCATCACTATGACATTGTATTTATGGATCATATGATGCCGGAAGTGGACGGCGTGGAGACGACCCACATCATCAGGCGTTTCCATAAGGAGTACGACGATGTCCCGATCATCGCCCTGACGGCGAATGCCGTTGACGGGACGAGGGAGATGTTCTGCCGTGAGGGAATGAATGATTTTGTGGCAAAACCGATCGAACTCCGTCTGCTCATCTCAAAAGTGAAACAATGGCTCCCGCCGGAGAAGATCGAGCGCGTGTACGCAAAACAAAATGTGCCCGAACCCCAGGGCGAAAAGAAGGAGATCGTCATTGGGGATCTGGATGTCGCCTACGCGCTTCAGATTCTGGGGAATGAGAAACTTTTCTGGTCCGTTGTGAAAGAATATTACCGCGTGATCGAGAAAAAGGTGGAACTCATAAAGCAGCTGGAGACGGATGAGGACTGGACCGGTTATACGATCGAGGTACACGCGCTGAAAAGCGCTTCCAAACAGATCGGCGCCATGTCCCTCTCGGAGAAAGCGGCGGCGATGGAAATGGCGGGAAACGCTAGAAATAAAAAACTGATACACGAGAAGACAGATGAAATGCTGGAGCAGTATTTGGGTTATGTGGAAATACTGAAACCGTTCTGTGAGGAAGAGGAAGAGAGCGCGGAAGAGAAGGCCAGGATACCGGACGACATACTGAGAGAGTGTCTGGAAGATATGAAATCGGCTGCCGAGGAACTGGATATGGACCTGATGGAAGATGTCATAGAGGAACTGGGAGAGTACAAATACGAGGGATGGGAGGAAGAATTGTTTGGCCGCCTGAAAGAAGCGGTCAATGAAGTCGATGTCGATAGCTGTGAAGAGATTTTGAATGAATGGGAGAGCCGATGGAGCCAAAGTACAGAGAACTGATCGATCAATACGAAACGGAGGCCTCGAAGTGGAACCGCAAGTCCAATCGAATGGGAGCCGTGAAACTGGCGTTGTTTTTTGTCTTTCTTTTTCTTGTGTTTGCTTTTTGGAGCGTTTCCCGTTCCGCGGTATGCGGGCTGGCAGCAGGAATCAGTTTTGTACTGTTTGCGGCTGCCAGTGTGCGTCATGAGGATATTATCCGCGTTTTGGAGGAAAAGAGAGGGCTGTGCGAGATCGTGAAGGCGGATCAGAAGCGGCGGTCGGGAGAGTGGACGGAATTTTCGGATACCGGGGAGGAATACGTGGATGAGGAGCACGGATACGCCGTGGATCTGGATATTGTGGGGCAGAATTCGCTGTTTCAGTTTATAAACCGCACACATACCTATTTCGGCCGGGAAAAACTGGCCGCTGATCTGCTTCATCAGACGGATGAACATCCGTTGGATGCGGACGAGGAGATCCGCCGGCGGCAGGAAGCGGTGGAAGAGCTGGCGTCTGATTACGAGTGGGCGGCGCGTATGGAATATTATTTTTCTAAAATAGGCGTGGACCGCCGTTTTCCGGAGTTGATCGCGGAATTGGAAAATCCCAGACGGTTCCTGCCGTTTCGTCACGCGGATTTTTTCGTGGGGCTGCTCCGCGGCGTGACATGTGTTGCGATCGCGTTTCTCTGTATCTACAAGACGAATGAAGCGATCTGTTTTTTGGGCATTCTGCTCCTTCTGCAGCTGGCGCTTGGTATGCTCGGCGATTACCACATCAAAAATTATCTAGGCTATACAAGGACGGCTGCGGGGAAGATGGCTCCGTATTGTGAGATCGTCCGCGCGTGGGGGGACAGGTCGTTCCACTCGGAACGATTGTGCATGATCCAGGCGCACTTGGCTGAGGCGTCCGAGGGTATCCGGCAGTTGTCCGTCATTTCTTCTCATATGAAATATACGGTTCATCCGGTTTCCCGATTTATATTGGACGGATTTCTTTTGTGGAGTTTTAAAAATGCTTTTGATTTTCAGGAATGGAAGCTGCAGTACGGTGAACAGGTGCGGCAGTGGTTTATGCTGCTCGGGGAAACCGAGAGCCTGATGAGTTTTTCCGGCCTGGCCTGGAACTGCAGCACGGTCTGTCTGCCGCAGATCTCCGGGAGCGGGAGAAGGATCGCAGCACAGAAGATCGGCCATCCGCTGCTCGGAAATGAGGAGAGGGTCTGTAATGATTTCCGTATGGAGGATTCGATCGTCATGATCTCCGGATCGAACATGTCCGGGAAGAGTACATTTATGCGGACGGTCGGGATCAATGTCGTGCTGGCGGGAGCCGGCAGTTATGTGTGCGCGGAGTGGATGAGCTGTCCACGCATGCGTATTCTGACTTCCATGCGTATCGCGGACCGGACGACAGAGGGTATTTCCTCTTTTTATGCCGAGCTGCTGCGCATACGGAAGATCATTGATGCGGCGGCGGAGTCGGACCGCTTGCTGTTTTTCATAGATGAGATCTTCCGGGGTACGAATTCGGCAGACCGGATCAAGGGCGCTGAAGGAGTGATAGAAAAGCTGCACGGCCTGAACGCGCGCGGGATCATAACGACACATGACCTGGAGATCTGCCGGCTGGGCGATAAAAAGGGAATTGTCAACTATAGTTTTTACGAAGAGTACCGCGGCGATGAGATGTATTTTGATTACCAGATAAAGGAAGGGATTTCTAAAACGACGAATGCGGAATTTTTGCTGCGAAAGGTCGGAATTTTATAGAGAACAAAAGAGCGTAGTATGCAATTATGATACAAAGTGGTGTTATGCTGTCCGAAGGATAAATTGTCCGGGGGTTGAAAAACGGCGGAACATGGCGGAAAACACCGGGCGGGGAAGGAGTGACAGTAGAATATGAACCGGATACTGGTGGTGGAGGATGAAGAACCGATTGCCGAACTGATACGTATGAGCCTGAAAAACGCGGGGTATCAGTGTGAGGTATGTAACGATGGCGAGGAAGGGGCGGATCAGATACAGCGGGAGCATTTTGATCTGTGTCTGCTGGATATCATGCTGCCGAAAGTCGATGGATATGAACTATTGAACTATGCCAAATGTATGGAACTTCCCGTGATCTTCCTGACGGCGAAGGGGAAGACGGAGGATAAAGTAAAAGGACTGCGGGCAGGCGCCGATGACTATGTGACGAAGCCGTTTGACGTGATGGAACTTCTGGCCCGGGTGGAGAGCGTTCTCCGGCGTTATGGAAAGACGGAAACGAGCATGGACGTACTCGATCTCCACATTGATACCGTGTCCCGGAGTGTGACAAAAAGCGGAGTTCCGCTACGGCTTACCTATAAGGAGTTTGACCTGCTGCTTCTTTTTGTGCGCAATCCCGGCGTGGCGCTTTACCGGGAAGTGATCTACGAACAGGTTTGGGAGAGTTCGTATATGGGCGACAGCAGGACTGTGGATCTCCACGTGCAGCGGCTTCGCAAAAAAGCGGGACTGGAGAGGCAGATCCAGGCGGTTTACAAGGTGGGTTACCGCTTTTCCATCCAGAAGTGAGGTTCCTATGAGGATATTTGCCAAACAGTTTATTACGGCGATGTGTGTGCTGATCGTGTCGTTTATGGTACTCGGAAATGTGCTGGTGCACACGGCGTTTGAAACGACGATGAACCGGGAGACGGGACAGAACATAGAAGAGATGAAGATTTTCCAGTACGCCATGCTGGCGTCGCTGCAGGGACTGCCGAAAGATTATCAGGCGGTCGATCAGGCGGCTGCGGGCATCGTCCGCTCAATCCAGCAGAATCTGTACGGCGGTCAGGAGGGGATCGTCCTCTACGACGAAGATCACAAGGCGATCTATCGGGACGACGAGTACGAAAGTGCGCTCATAGATAAAGACAGGCAGGGGCACGGCGGCATATGGCAGATCACGGTGTGGAACGGGCATCACTATTTGGAATCCCTCTGTGAGGTCAATAGTTCGGCAGGCAATTATATATTGGAAATCCACCGGAATATTGACTATGTATACGGGGACAGGGATCGGCTGTATGAGCGCTACCGGGTATTACTCGGCGTCATTTCAGCCGTTTTTGCCGTTGTACTTCTTTTGTTCTCCCTGCACTTTGCGCGGCCGATCCGCAAATTGTCACAGGCGACGAGGCTGTTTGCCGATGGGGATTATAAAAAACGGGTCAGGGTGAGGGGAAATGATGAGGTGACGATGCTCAGCCGGGATTTTAACCGCATGGCGGACCAATTGGAGCAGAGTATCGGCCGTTTAGAGGAAGAGGCCAGGCGGCAGGAGGAATTTACGTCGGCCTTTTCACATGAATTGAAGACGCCTCTGACGTCCATTATCGGGTACGCTGATATTTTACGGGCGAGGACGCTGACGGAGGAAGAGAGGAGCCGCTGCGCGAATTATATCGTTCACCAGGGGCGGCGTCTGGAGCGGCTGTCACTGAAAATGCTGGAAATGTCTTACATTGATAAACAGGAAACCGAGCTTTTGCGCATTGAGGTTCCCCATCTTGTCAGACAGATCCGGGCGATGACAGAAGCCGTTTTGGAGCAGAAAAACATCACGTTGACGGATCATGTGGAACCGGGAGCGGTCAGGGGAGATCTGGATCTTCTGCTGTCGCTGTTTGCGAACCTCATAGATAACGCGAGAAAAGCGTGCGGGGAAGGCGGGGAGATCTGTCTTTCAGGAGAAAACGCGGAGAAGGGTTACCGCTTTGTTCTTCGGGATAATGGGTGCGGTATGCCAGCGGAGGAAATCCAGAAGATCACGGAGCCGTTTTATATGATCGATAAGTCGCGCGCGAGAAAGGAAGGGGGCGCCGGCATCGGCATGGCGCTGTGCCAGAAGATCATTTTCATCCATCGGGCAGAGTGGAAGATCGAGAGTGTTGAGGGTGGGGGAACGAGTGTCGACATCCTGTTTCCCACATGTCTGGAAGCGGAAAAGGAAGGTGATGAAGGATGAAATGGTATACCGCAATTGGCGTTATGTGTGTGGTCGTCCTGTTTGCTGCGGCGATGTGGTTTCCCGGATATTACAGTCGTTTATATGATGAACGGACGCTCGATCAGGCGGTTTTTACGGATATCAATATGAGCACGTATGAGACATCATATGACTGTTTTATGAGAAAGCTGTACGCCATCGCCAAAGCCTGGAATCAGGGGACGCTCTCAGCGGTGCGCACGGATGAACTTGAGCTCTCGATGGATAAGGGCCAGCTGGCAAAGATTGCCAGAAAGGAAATGAAAAAACTGACGAATCTGGGACTGATGAACACAGATCAAAAGCTGAGGTCAAAAAATCTGACCCGTTGTGAGCGCTATACGATTTATGCATCCAGTGACAGCAGCAACATGAAAGGGATCAGCTGCTGGAAACTCGTGTTTGAGAACGCAAAAAAGAGTACTACGATATTTTTTGATGAGGAATACCATAAAATCTATTACGCGGAATACGCCCGCCGGAGAGAAAACAGTAAACACTCGGGTACTACGATCGGGTCAGCACAGACAGGGGATTTCAACGATTTATATGATGAGGTGGGACAGGAGGGGGCAGAGCCGTTCTCGGAAGGGGACGGCGTGGTGGACTATTATGATGTGGCTTCTTTTGTCGATGTTCCGTGCGCCTCATATATGCGGTCAGGTTCGGTCTGGATGATGGAGTTTGATTATAAATACCAGATCGGCTTTATAAAAGGCGCGGTGTATGATGAGATCGGGTATACATACCGGTTTGGCCTGCCGGTGGAAAAAATGATACAGTTTTGATACGGTTTTGAAGGTGGTTTGTTACAAGGGGCAGTTATACTTATCACAGTAGAACAAATTGTGATAAGGAGGAACTGCTATGAGAGTAAAAAAATGGTTTTTAGCTGCGGCGGGAATTATATTTCTGGAGGGGATCATTCTGATCGTGCTGTTTTTTATCCTTCCGGTCGATAAAGTTTACGGGGGGATGGAGTACCGGATCGGAGACGGGGTTGTTTCGCCGGAGAGCGGGACAGAGGATGAGGAACCGGACGATGATGCCAAGGGGCTGTCATTTCCCGACAGCCCCTCGGACAAAGCCGGGGCGAAAAAGAGGGAGAAGAAAGTAAAAGATATATATGAAGCTCATAAAAAGGAACTGGTACTTGTCAATGCGTCGCACGAACTGGATGAGGACTACGATGCGTCGCTGCGTTCGATCTGCGGAGGACGGCTCCAGGCATCTGAGCGGATTTACCGCCCGCTGGTAGAGCTGCTTGCTGCGGCAGAAGAGGAGGGACACCAGTACTGGATCGCTTCGGCGTGGCGCAGCAGGGAAAAACAGCAGAAGCTCGTAAATGAGGATGTGCGCCGGGCTATGGATCAGGGAATGACGCGCGAAAAGGCGCTGAAGGAAACATACAAAGAGACGATGCCGGCTGGTTACAGCGAACACGAAACGGGTCTTGCGCTCGATATCCTCTGTTCGGGAAATATGAGGATGGACCAGTCGCAGAAAAAGGAACCTGGGAATGTATGGCTGCGCGAAAACAGCTGGCGCTACGGTTTTGTGCTGAGGTATCCCGAGGATAAGGAGAAAATTACGGGAATCCGGTATGAACCCTGGCATTTCCGCTATGTAGGGAAACGGGCGGCTGCGTATATGCATGAAAACAAACTGACGCTGGAGGAATTTTGGGAAAGGTTATAAAGAGTCATTGTCAATCCTGCTTTTATATGGTATACTAAATTTATATTTGGTGAATGAAACAGGACAGTTATCAATATAGCAGGAGGACTTGGAATGGATACCCAGTTTGTATGGAAAGAAGAGTTTAATCTTGGTGTAGAAACGATAGATAAAGAGCATAGGAAGCTTTTCAGGATCATTAACAAACTCCTTTTATTTCAAGAGGAAGAGGCCACCCGCCAGTGGGCGTGCCGGGAAGGAATTAAATTTTTTAAACAGCATGCGGTCAATCATTTTGCGGATGAGGAAGATTATATGGCTTCCATCGGCTACGAAGGTTTGGAGCAGCACAGGCGGTTACATAAGGGATTTCGTGAAAACACGCTGCCTGCGTTGGAGCGGGAATTGGAAGAGTCGGATTATTCACCGGATGCAGTGGAGCATTTTCTGGGGGTCTGTGCAGGCTGGCTGATCGGACATACCTTGACGGAAGACGTCGCGATTACGGGAAAGCGGATGAAAAAGCAGATGAATCTTCTGCCGATGGAACATCTCAATGCGGTGAAGACAGTTATAACCCAGCTTTTGTTTGATATGTTCCAACTTGAGTCCCACCTGATCAGTGACTCGTATAACGGAGAAAAATTCGGAAACGGCATATATTACCGCCTGATCTACGGAACGAAACGCAATGAAAAGAAACAGGAGTATTTTCTGGTGTTCGAAGAGAAACTTTTGATCAATACGGTCGGAAAGATCATGGGCATCAAAACGAATAAAATGGACAATATGATCCTTCATGCGGCCAGATATACGGCTAGGCAGTTTGTGAAGTGCGTGATGGAGCAGTTTCCGACTGATGAAGAGTATGAACTGAAATCGGAAAATCTTTTGAGTTTTGAGCAGTTCCAGAAGGTGTTCGAGAAAGACCAACCGAATCTCAGCCTTTTGCTGGACACAGGTGCCGGCTATTTTGCTTATTGTTCGGATGCGACCCGCCTGCGCGAGAGTGGCATCGGCATCGCTATTGAGGCAGAACACGCGATGGATGAAGTGAAGGAATATCTGGAAAAGCAGGAAAATGCTAATGGAAAGCCGCGTGTATTAGTGGTGGACGATTCGTTGACCGTGCGTCAGCATATGAGTGAACTGCTGACGGAGGACTACGATGTCACATTAGCGGAATCGAGCCTTTCCGCGATCCGGAATATAGCGTTTAACAAGCCGGACCTAATCCTCCTCGATTATGAAATGCCGGTCTGCGACGGAAGGCAGACACTCGAGATGATTCGTTCCGATCAGGAATATGCCGACATTCCCGTAATCTTCCTGACCGGAAGGAACGATCCGGAGAGTGTAAAGAAGGTAAAAGCATTAAAACCGGCCGGTTATCTGTTAAAGTTTTTGGATTCGGCAGAGATTAAGGAAAATGTTGATGAGTTCTTTCGAAAATAAAAAATTTCCGGTTTGGGGAAATTTTTAAAATTAAGACTTGTAATATAGCAGAAATTGTGATAATATAATTTTTGTTGCAGCATTAAAATGTATGTTGGCAATTAGTCTTTTGCGCAGGCAAAAGACATCAGGCTCCTTGGTCAAGCGGTTAAGACATCGCCCTTTCACGGCGGTAACACGGGTT
>CAJTZN010000069.1 GCA_910584065.1 uncultured Eubacterium sp. | reverse complement strand
GGAATGGAAGTGCAAAGAATTGATTATGGAAAATAGATAGATTCCAGTTTATAGAATTGAACAAATCGGAATTTGAATATTTAAAACAAACGGAGGTAGAATATGTGGTTTTGGTGGTTTATGTTTTGTTGTGATATATTAATTCCTGTTACTATGATTGCATGCGGGTGGATGATGTGGAAACACTGTCCTAAAAATATAAATGGTTTAATGGGATATCGTACATCTCGTTCTATGAAAAACATGGATACGTGGAAATTTGCACATGAACATTGTGGAGAATTATGGTGGAAAATTGGTTGGATTATTTTGATACCATCTATAATTGTTCATATTCCGTTTTATAAAACAGATGAAAATACGATTGGAGTAGTAGGTGGGATTTTAGCAACAATGCAAGTTATTATTTTGATAGCTTCAATATTTCCAACCGAAAGAGCGTTAAAAAGAAATTTTACAGATGACGGGATTAGGAGATAAACCGGAATTTCTGGAGGTAAAAGTAATGATAAATATTAGGGTAATGTCAATAACTGATTATGACGGAGTATATAATTTATGGATTAATACTCCGGGAATAGGGTTAAATTCAACAGACGATAGTAGAGAGGGCATTGAAAAGTATTTAAAACGCAATCCCACGTCAAGTTTTATAGCAGAATGTGATGGGAAAACAATAGGAGTGATTATGGCAGGGCATGATGGGAGAAGAGGATATATTCATCATACTGCTGTGTTACCCTCATATAGAAATCAAGGAATAGCAAAAAGGCTTGTTGACTGTGCGATGTCTGCTTTGGAAGGGGAAGGCATAAACAAAGTGGCATTAGTTGCTTTTAAAAAGAATGATATAGGAAATCAGTTTTGGGAAAATATCGGATTTGTGGATCGAGATGATTTGGTATATAGGAATAAAAATATTCATGTATTAAATAGAATTGATACCTAATTCTATGGAGCGTTATACAACTTCCAGCTTGTTATTGTGAATATGAAAAATTTGAATGAAGGGAATGGTTAAGTATGAATGAGATAGAGACTGCAGAAATTATTTGATAATGTATTAGGTATGATATATTCAGCCAAACAGAAAACAGAACATCAAGTAAATGCAACAATCATTGAACTGTATTGGGGAATAGGAGAATATGTTTCAAAACAAACAGAACTCAATGGCTGGGGGAAGTCTACGGTAAAAGCTCTGTCTGAATATATATTAAGCAGAGAGCCGGGAATAAGAGGTTATTCGTCACAAAACATTTGGAGAATGAAACAGTTTTATGAAACATATAAGGATAAGCCAGAACTCTCAACGTTGTTGAGAGAAAATACATGGTCAAATAACATGCATATTGTTTCTAAGACAAAGAGCTATGAAGAAAAAGAATTCTATTTGAAATTGGCCTCAAAAGAGAAATATAAAGCAAAGGAATTGGAACGACAAATTGATAGTGGGTATTACGAGCGTTTGCTTTTATCAAACGGAAAGGCTCAGTCAACTGTTGAAAATAAAGATATGACAGGTGCTTTAAGAGATTTATATATGCTTGAGTTTTTGGAACTTCCAGAGCCTTATAAAGAATATGACCTAAAAAGGGCTATACTGAAAAATATGAAGAAATTCCTGTTGGAATTTGGGCGAGATTTTCTCTTTATTGATGAGGAGTATC
This sequence comes from uncultured Eubacterium sp., assembly GCA_910584065.1. Classification (GTDB taxonomy): domain Bacteria; phylum Bacillota; class Clostridia; order Lachnospirales; family Lachnospiraceae; genus Eubacterium_F. The sequence continues at coordinate 9,952 of CAJTZN010000069.1, read as the reverse complement.
ACGTTCAAGTTGGAAATAATGATTATTATGTAGATCTTCTTTTTTATCATAGAGAATTACAGTGTTTGGTTGCAATTGATTTAAAAATTGATGATTTCAAACCAGAATATATGGGCAAAATGGATTTCTATCTTGAAGCTCTGGACAGAGATGTAAAGAAATCACAAGAAAATCCAAGCGTCGGAATGATTCTATGCAAAAATGCTGATACCGATGTTGTAGAGTATTCTTTGAGCAGAAGTTTGTCACAAACAATGATAGCAGAGTATAAAACAAAACTAATTGATAAAGATATTTTACAAAGAAAGCTTACTGAATTATATGATATTGCTGAAGAAGAAGTTAAAAACTCTCAACGAGATTGAGAGTTTTGTCAAAGCGGAATTTGGAGCAAAGACTATGGATAATGCAAAAATAGATACGAATTATTTGTCCTTCGTAAAGGCAAAGAAATCCAATATAAATATAATGCTTGATATTATTCGAAGATGTGTATTGGAAATCAATGCCGCAGACTATACACAAAATCAGGTGAAAGACTTATTGAATAGTTTTACCGAAGATTGGTTGGAAAACATTATAGATACAAGGCATTACTACGAAGTTTGGTACAAAGAAAAAATAGTTGCTTGTGGAGGTGTAAGCAGAGATAAGAGCCAAGAAAAGCAATGTTATTTTACCGCTATTTTTGTAAATCCCGATTTTTGCAAGAAAGGTATAGGCAAAAAAATGGTGGAATTTCTTGAAAACGACGAATGGTGTTTGGATAGCAAATTGATAGAAATTCCTTCTTCGAAGAGTGCCCATAAGTTTTATTATAAATGCGGATATTGTTATCGAGATTATCCGCCTACTTTTAGAAATGGGACAACAATCATGTATAAGAAACGATGAAATTCCGGTTTGATTATATCAAAGAGTTAAATAGTCATTTTGAAATTGCGATCTATGTTGATACCTTTGAAGATGTTGATGCCTCATTTAGACGTACAGTGGAAAATGATGCCATACCAGTGTTAGAACCCGCAACGGAGCCGTGGGGACAGGGAACCTGCTGATAAGAGCGCAGAAGAATAAAAGTTTTTTGCAGACGAGAGGAATGAAAGAAAATGTTGGAAAAAACATATATAACGCCATTAGGTACGATTCATTATTGGATTCATATAATTGATGCTGATATTGGAACACTGGTGTTTCTGCCGGGATTGACAGCAGACCATAGATTGTTTGACAAGCAAATTGAATACTTTAAGGACAAGTATAATGTTTTTGTTTGGGATGCGCCTGCTCACGCGGCCTCGTGGCCATTTAAGTTTGATTTTGATCTTTTTGATAAAGCAAAATGGTTAAATGAAATTTTTGAACAGGAAAAAATAACAAAACCCATTATTGTGGGTCAATCTATGGGTGGCTATGTTGGGCAGGCGTATGCCGAATTATATCCTGAGAGTTTAAAAGGATTTGTTTCCATTGACTCGGCTCCATTGCAGAGAAAATATGTGACATTGGTAGAAATTTGGTTATTAAAGCGTATAGAACCTGTTTACTTTTATTATCCCTGGAAATCTCTGTTAAAGTCTGGGACAAACGGTGTTGCAGTTTCTGAATACGGAAGAAAGCTAATGCATGAAATTATGATGGTATATGATGGAGACAAAAAGCGATATTCTCAGATAGCAGGTCATGGGTTCAAAATTCTTGCAAATGCTATGGAAAGGAATTTACCGTATGAAATCAAATGTCCTGCATTGCTGATTTGCGGAGAACAGGATCATGCTGGCTCATGTATTCGTTATAATAAGGCATGGCACAAATATACAGGAATTCCACTGGAATGGATCAAGGACGCCGGGCACAATTCAAACACCGATAAGCCGGAACTCGTGAATCAGCTAATTGAGAGAATAGCCATGCAGGTACGGTGACCGTATAACGATTAGCGTTTCATTGTTTACTTGATGCTTTTTTTGTTTTTCGACTGCACTTTTTTCTTATGAATATGCCGATATGAAACGGAGCGTTGGCTGTATGAAAATGAGCGTTTCTTGTAATAGATTGCCGCGGGCACTATCATGAAATCGGCAGCGAAAAGCTGACTTGATTTACGCTATGGCAGTGAGAAATAATCTGTATGATGCGCTGGAATATGCGGGACAGGTAGAAGGAGCGGCAAGATCACACCGGAAGGAGATCAGGCGGCGAAAGGAGCAGGGCAGCGCGGAGGCAGAAGAAGGGAAACACACTCCCAGTGCAGGTGAATTTTTAAGCGGTTTCTGGAAAGAAGACCGGTTGATTCCATCTATTACTGTCACTATATTTTTCAGCTCGAAAAAATGGGATGGGCCGCTCAGCCTGTTTGAGATGATGGATGTTTCAGACCCAGATGTGCTTGCCTGCCTTAACGGCTTTTCCAAAATAAGGATAGCATAAAATCTGCTGTCCCGCTATACTGAATCGGAATCTTCCCCTGATAAGTCACTTTGATGAGGTAAGCCCGCACATGCACGTTGTAGGTGTTCCGATAGGGAGAGGATTTAAGCGTGGCTTGTCAACAAAAGTGTCAAAGCGATCCGTATTCACGCTCCAAGTCCTGTCAGAAGTTTTGCAGGATAAAATGAGGGCAGATGCAAGCTATTATATGAAAGCCATATTCCAGCAGGAAGTAAGGGGGTATTAGTTTGCGGGTAATGCTTGATACAAACATTTTTGTTTCCATGATTTTCTTTCCATCCACGCAGACGAGGGAGCTTGCCAAAAGGCTGGCTGATAGTCACCAGATCATAGTATGCGACTATGTGGTAGAGGAACTGCGAATTGTAACTGCTCGAAATTCGTGATCCGAAAGATTCTCCAATACTTGCGGCGGCAGTCATGGAAGACATTGATGTTTTTGTGACCGGAGATAAGGATTTTCTTGTCTTAGACGTTGATATGTCTGAAATTGTCACAATGGCAGATTTTCTGAAACGATATTAACCGTCCTGCACACAAAAAAGTTAAGATACTATATCTAAAAAAGACCGTCGCTATGGATTGCTGCCATATGCGGCGGTCTGCCGTTTCCGCAGACCAAGCGGGGCGGTCTGATAGCGGAAATTACTTGGAAAGCGGGGAAGTAATTACCCATTACCCGCTCTCTGTCATATCCATATCTTACAAAAAAGTCAATGACTATTAACGATTAACAGCGATTGACCGATATATAAATTGACAATACATGATTACAGGGTGCGCGAAGCGGTTCCTGCAATATATATCGAAAGGAAGGAAACGGTATGGCAAAGGAAGAGATTACACCGAGTGAATGGCAGATCATGGAAGTCCTGTGGGCGTGCGGGGAGCCTTTGACATCCTCCGAGGTCTACAAGAGGATGCAGGGGAATGTGGATATGTCGATGAGGATGGTGCGGGTGCTGATGAACCGCCTGAACCAGAAGGATATCCTCGGCTACACGGTGGATGAGCATGATTCGAGGGTTTACCACTATTATGTGCAGAGGTCAAGGGAGGAATGCGTGAAGGAGAAAAGCAGGAAGTTTGTGGACCGTTATTTTTCCGGCAGCGGGACAAATGCGATGGCGGCGCTTTTGCAGAGCTTCGCACTGACGGATGAGCAGATAAAAGATCTGGAGGAGATTCTGGAGAAAAGCAGGGAGCGGGGGACAGAATCCACGGATAAGGAGGGTGGAGCCCATGCCTGACTGGTCACGGATTGGCAGCCTTTTGGATTTCTGCGCGGCATATTACACGACCCAGCTTGTGCGGTGTGCGGCTTTTTCCTTATAGTAATGATGAAAACATACTGGTATATGAATATGCTGATGGGGAGAGCACTGTCATTTCAAACAATGACAACAGCATTCAGCATATGATTTCGTATGATGGCAGCTATGTTTATGTGGACAGGGAAAAATTTGAGGATTTTTGTGCGAAGAACAATGCCATCGGAGATATTTATATTGTTTTTGGAGGCTTTTATAAACTTCCCGGCTTCTCAAGCGCAGGGGAATCCTGCTTATATAAGGCGGGTTCAGATGCCGGAGCCATTCGGATTCCTTATGAGAAACAAAATGATGGCTGGATGGTGGAATTGTTAAAAATTTTGTAAGAAAAAAATATATCAAGGAGGATGTTGATTATGGCAATAGAGATTGCGGGCAGTTACAACAGCTATGCTGCACAGGGTATGGCGGGAAGCGGTGTTACAAGCGGCATGAAAAAGAAAGAGACAGAAAAAACGCAGGAGACAGCCGGGAACAGCAAATCAAAAAGTACGGCAGAGTATGCAAACGAACTGGCGAAGCTCGTGCCAAGTGCAGAGTTTAGGATTGGGAAGAGTTATTCAACAGAGAGAACGGGAATAACGTTGACAGTCAATCCGAAACTTTTGGAAAAAATGCAGAATAATCCTGCAACGGAAAAGGAAATGAAAGAACTGATTAAAGGTGTTGAGGCAAAAAACAGAATAGCTGAAAGCTATAATAAAATGACAGGCAGAACGACTGTGTTCAGCCATGACTGGATTGATGCGGATGGTAAATTCCATTCTTTTTCTCAAACGATAAGAAAAGATAAACTGAACGAAAAACTGCGCAAAGAAGCGCAGGAAAACGCCGAAGAGCGGATTGAGAAGTCAAGGGAGAAAGCTCGTGAAAATGCGGAGCAGCTTGCGGAGAAATTAGAGGAAAAGGCAGAGGAAGCGAAGGAAAGTGAAAAGTCGGAAGAAAAGGAAGTAGTAAAGGAAGATGGAACAACAATTCCGAACAAGGCCGAGTGGCTTATAAATGAAAAAATGGCTACTTCCAAAGATGGCACGATTTATCTGAATGACACAGATATGAAAACAATTATCGAAGCTGTCCAGGAAGAGGATGCAGGAAAAACCACCGTAAAAGATCAACCGCAGGTTGGTGCGAATCTGGATTTGAAGATATAAGAGGAGGGGAACTGTATATACACCTGTCTTATCGGAAGTGGAATCAAGAATGAAGGTTGACAAAAGAAGCCGAGCCATTTACAATAAAATTGCATCATTTTTTGACAGCGGTGAACAAACATCGGATAGGAGGATATTATGAGCATACCGGGTGACCCCATTATACTGCTTAGTTATGCGAATACACAGCTCCGGGATCAATACGCGACGTTGGAGGAATTTTGCAGAGCGAATGATATTGACGAGAAGACGCTGTGTGAAAATCTGGGCAGTTTGGATTATCATTATGATGAGGTGACGAACCAGTTCATATAAAACAAATGAAAATAGAAGAAATAACGTTTCAGCATGAAATTTCCACAGAGGATTATAATGCGCTCCGGGGCAGTGTGGATTTTATCCGGATCACACCGAAACGGGCGGCGTGCGCGCTCGCAAACTCCCTGTATAAGATCGTTGCCTGTGACGGGGAAACCCCGGTGGGGATGGCAAGGGTCGTGGGAGACGGAGGTTATGTATATTTTATCTGTGATGTGATCGTACATCCGCATTACCAGTCGTGCGGACTTGGCAGAAAGATAATAGAGAATGTGCTGGAATGGCTGGAAGGTCAGGTGGACGAGGGGGAGACGATCATGGTCAACCTTATGTCCGCGATGAATAAAGAAGAATTTTACGGCAAACTGGGATTTCATAAAAGGCCGTTTGGCAATCATGGTTCCGGTATGTCCAGATGGATCAGCGGAGGAGGGCCGCAACCAGAGGTGGAGCAAAAGCAATAACTCTAACAGTCGCGGCCGCTGCGGCTGCGGCAGATACGGTCGTACGAGTAAATGTGCCGTCCGCAAGGGGCGGAGAACAGGAGATGGAATCGTGTATCAGTATAAAGACAGGGTATCCTATAGCCGGATTGATACGGAGGGCAAATTAAAAGTACATGCGGTCGTAAATGCGCTGCAGGACTGCTGCCTGTTCCACAGTGAGGATGTGGGACGTTCCTGTATGGATTTGAAAGAGGATGCCCGCGCATGGCTTGTCAATTCATGGCATATTGTTTTTCAGAGACGTCCGTCGATGGGAGAGGAATTTCTTGTAAAAACATGGCCCTATAAGTTCCGGGGTGTGTTCGGTATGAGGAACTTCCTCATGGAGAGCATGGATGGGGAGGCGCTTGTATATGCGGATTCCCAGTGGTTTTATTTTGATCAGGCCACTGGTAAGCCGATCAAGGCAAATCAGGAGGACGTGGAGCCGTTCGGGATGGGGGAGCCATACCCCATGGAATATACGCCGAGGAAGCTGACGTATCCTGAACAGATGGAATACCGCGGAACTGTCCGGGTGTGCGAAAACCACCTCGACACGAACTCGCATATGAATAACGGCGAATACATACGTATCGCGGCGAATTTTCTTCCGACTGGTTTTTCGGTGGGCGATCTGCAGGTGGAGTACCGGCTGGCGGCGAAACTCGGGGAGCAGATCCGGGTCCAAACGAAACAGGATGAAGATGGATTTTATGTAGTCATGTCAGACGCGGACGGAGCACCGTATGCGATCACACGGTTCCGCGCTGTGTAGCGGTTTCCCGCGATGTAGTCTGGCGGACGGCGGACAAACAGATGGACAAACAGAATGGAGAACATAGATGGAATTTGAAGAAAAAATATTGGGGCGTGTGCAGCGGCTGTATGTGACGAAGCAGACAAAGAACGGGGTTTATCTCAGTTCGTATGAATTTCCGCAGTTACAGGTGCTGCTGCCGAACAACCAGGTGCCGGAGGGCATCGAGAAGGGGGATATCTTATCCGTCTTTTTGTATAAGGACTCGGAAGACCGCCTGATCGCCACGACGACGGTGCCCCGCGTGCAGCTCGGCGGATTTGCCCGGCTGACCGTGACAGATGTGACGAATATTGGAGCGTTTTTGGACTGGGGGCTGGCGAAAGATTTGTTCCTTCCGTTCAAAGAACAGACGCACCGGGTGAGAAAGGGCGAGGAAGTGCTGGCGGCCCTGTACATTGATAAGTCTGGGAGACTTTGCGCGACGATGCACGTTTATGATTATCTCAAAGTAAACGGCGACTTTGCGGCTGGCACCCATGTCGACGGCATGGTGTATGAGATCCTTGAATCATATGGTGCTTTTGTGGCGGTGGAAGATACGTATTCCGCGCTGATTCCCCACAACGAGATGAACCGGGAACTGCACGTCGGTGACGCCGTTCACGCGAGGATCAAGGAAGTGCGGGAGGACGGCAAGCTGACGCTGAGCCTGCAGGAACATGTCCCGGTGCAGATGGGCATGGACGCGGAGGCGATCCTGGAGCGGCTGACCGCGGACGGCGGATTTCTTCCGTTCCACGACAAGACGTCACCCGAGATCATCAAACGCGAGTTTAAGATGAGTAAAAACGCGTTCAAGCGGGCGATCGGCAGGCTGATGAAGGAGAAAAAAATCGAAATACGGCCGGACGGGATCCGGTTACGATAAGGACGATTGGTCGGGATCGTTCCAAAAGGAATGGAGGATTTCTTTCATTCCTTTTTTATTTGTTATGTCATAGGGGATCCATTCCCTCGGAAAAAGTTCGAGATAACCGCGCTCGGCGAAGCGCTCGTCCAAAAGCAGGATCACGCCGCGGTCGTTCACGGTGCGGATGACGCGCCCGCCCGCCTGGAACACTTTGTTGATCCCGGGATAGAGATAGGCGTAGGAGAAGCCGCTGCCGTTGATGGCATCATAATATTGTTTGAATAATTCGCGCTCGTGGCATACCTGTGGCAGCCCGGTGCCGACGATGGCCGTGCCGATCAGGCGGTCTTCTTTCAGATCGATGCCCTCGCCGAAAATGCCGCCCATGACACAGAACCCCACGAGCGTGTGCGCGTTCGTCTGGTCAAATGCCGCCAGGAACTGTTCTTTTTCGGCTTCCCGCATCGTATTGTGCTGACGGAGGATTTCCGTCTGTTCCGGCACGTTCATCAGGCGGTATACGTTGTCGAGAAAGGCATAAGAGGGAAAGAAGACCATGTAATTTCCCTGTCTGGCGGCGATAAAATCTTCGATATAGGAGGCGATTTTCCGGTACTCCTGCTCACCGCGCCGCTTGTACCTGCTCGTGACGTCGTTAGCGATGATCACCTTGCGCTGGCTCGTCTGGAATGCGGACCTGGCGTAAACGGCGTAATCGTCCGCATCGGCTGACAGCTGTTCGCGGTAATAGCGGACGGGCAGCAGTGTAGCGGAAAAAAAGGCGGTCCCCCTCGCATACGCGAGCGCGTCGGCCAGGCGGGCCGAGGGGTCCATGCACTGAAGTTTGATGCGGAAATTGCCCTCGCTGTCGTAATCGGTGACGATCCGGTAGCGATCATCCATCGTATCGTACATGTTCTGAAAATGGCGGACGGCAAAAAAGAAATTCAGTATCGTCTCGCGCTCCGGCAGGTCTTTGACTTCCTTGGCCAGCAGTTCAAAGTGGTTCCGGACGCGCATGAGCTGGAAGCTGAAGGCGGAAATATCGGTAAGCAGTTCAAATTCATCACACTCATGCTTCCATGCGAGCATCGTTTTATTGCACTGGTCGAGAGAGGAGGCAAATACTTTTAGGATATAATTCACTTCGGGCGGCTGGGAGCGTTTTTCCTCCGCTCGCAGGATGCGTTTGACGTGCAGGAAATCCTCCTTTACCAGAACGGCGCTGTACATCTCACGGGCGCGCTCCACGAGGTTGTGGGCCTCATCGATGAGAAAGATAAAGGAATCTTTGTTCCCCTCTGAAAAGAAGCGGCGCAGGTAGACATTGGGGTCGAACGCGTAATTGTAATCGCAGATGATGCCGTCGGCGAACAGGGCGGCGTCCAGGCACATTTCAAATGGGCAGACCTGATGTTTTTCGGCGTAGGCGAGGATCGTATCCCGGTCCAGGTCGGTTTCGTTCGTCAGCATATCGTAAACGCACGCGTTTACGCGGTCGTAGTGACCTTTGGCGTAAGGGCAGGACGCGGGTGTGCAGTTCGGTTTTCCCTCGAGGAAGCACAGTTTTTCCTTTGCGGTGATCGTGAGGAATTTGAATGAGAGGTTTTGTTTGGCTAATAGCTGAAAACATTCCTGGGCCACAGTGCGGGTGATCGTCTTGGCAGTCAGGTAAAACAGGCGGTCGGCAAGTCCTTCCCCCATTGCTTTCACACTCGGGAAAACGGTGGAGATCGTTTTTCCCACGCCGGTCGGCGCCTGGATGAATATTTTCTTTTTGTGTTCGATCGTCTTGTAAACGCAGGCGGCGAGATCGCGCTGTCCTTCCCGGTAGGGAAAGGGAAATACGAGATCGCGGATGGACGCGTTCCGGCGGCGTTTCCAGTCGTATTCGTAGATGGCCCACGGCTCGTAGCGCCGGATGAGGTCTTCAAACCACTGCCGGATCTCGAGGTTCGTATATGTTTCCCGGAAACGGCGTATTTCCTCGGTTTCCAAATGGCAGTAGGTGACCTGGACGGACAGAAAGGCTGGATTTTCACGTTCGCAGATCATGTAGGCATAGCACATCGCCTGGGCCTTATGTACGGGAACCGGCTGTTTGAGCTGGTGGATATCGAGAAATACGCCCTTGATCTCATCTATGATGATGCCGCCAGTGTCCCTCATGACGCCGTCGGCGCGTCCTTCGATTGTCAGCTCGAATGGTTCGCCGGTCTCTTTGCTTCTCAAAGAGACACACGTAGATAAGGGCACTTCGGCTTCGTAACCGACGCCCATCTGCTTTTGGATCTTTCGGTGCATTTTACTTCCCAGTGTCATCGCCTCAGTGTTTTTCGCGCCTAGGCCGGCGGAATTGATATCGCCTTCCCGGAAAATAAATTCTACGAGATTTCGCACGGAAATTTTCATCATGATACCCTCCCGTTTTGCCGCGGTAGTGAGCTGTTCTTTTCTACGGCTCGGACCATTTGGCTTTATAAAGACCATTGTACCAAGCCGCTACGCGGCAGCTGGCCAGCTTTCATCAAATTTTTACC
>CAJTZN010000068.1 GCA_910584065.1 uncultured Eubacterium sp. | reverse complement strand
ATTTACTGGCAAAATAGAAGTTTTTGACAAGGGGTTTTAGCCCTTGCATCATAGAATAGATAAGAATAACATATACATTTTGGCATGCCGCTATCACTATGGTGATAAATAGCGAATATCAATATCAATGCGGCACCCTTAAAAGAGGTGCCGCCGTTTGTTTTATGTCGCACTATTTATTCGATCGTCTCCAAATATTCATCTTTTCTGCTTCCTTGATCAGCTCATCTCGGAATTGCGGATGGGCAACGGAAATCAGTGCCTCGGCTCGCTGCCAGGCAGATAGTCCTTTCAGATTTACTTTTCCATACTCGGTTACAAAATAGTGGACGTTTGCCCTCGTATCGGTTACGATCGAACCGTCTGCCAGTGTCGGACGGATGCGGGATACGAGTTCGCCCTGTTTGTTCTTGAACGTGGAAGAGCAGCAGATAAAGCTCTTTCCGCCCGGGGACAAATAAGCGCCGAGTACGAAGTCCAATTGTCCGCCGGCACCGCTTATGTTCTTTGTTCCGGCGCTCTCCGCGTTCACCTGGCCGTACAGGTCGATGTCCACGGTGTTGTTAATGGAAATAAAGTTGTCCAGCGCGGAAATCGAGCGGATGTCATTTGTATAGTCAACCGGCGCGCTCATGCACTCCGGGTTGTCATCGAGAAAGTCGTACAGTTTCTTTGTGCCCGCGGCAAACGCGTACGTCTGGCGGAACCGGTCGATATTTTTCCTCGCTCCCGTGATCTTTCCGGCTTTGGAAATATCAACAAACGCGTCAACGTACATCTCCGTGTGAACGCCCAGATCTTTCAGATCCGATTCGGCGATCATCGAGCCCACCGCATTTGGCATACCGCCGATGCCGAGCTGGAGACAGGCGCCGTCCGGGATTTCTTCTACGATCAGCTTCGCGACTGCCTGATCGACATCCGTGGCAGCAGCAGCGCCGCCCATTTCGGCGATGGACGGGTTATCCCCCTGTATGATCATGTCAACTTCGGAAATGTGGATGCCGTTTTCCTTGCCGCCCAGGCATCGCGGCATATTTTCATTGACTTCCACGATAATGACTTCCGCGCGCTCGCAGCAGGCGCCCAGATGGGATGCGCTCGGGCCGAAGTTGAAGTAGCCGTGGGAATCCATCGGTGACACCTGGAAAGCAGCTACCCGGGAAGGGCACGGCAGATCCCGGTAGTATCTAGGAAGCTCGGAATAACGGATCGGCGCGTAGAAGGAATATCCCTTCGCCGCCGCTTTCCGCTCGATCCCGCCCATATGCCAGGAGTTCCATGCCAGATGGTCTGCCGGGTTTTCGATTTTAAAAATCTCCGGTTCCCACATGAGGATACCGCCGCGGAATTTTACGTCGGTCAGGTCGTTCATCCGTCCGGCGAGCGCGGCGTCGAACGCGACCGGTGTATTTACGCACCAGCCATAATCCACCCAGTCTCCGGAACGGACTGTTTTTGCGGCTTCCTCAGCCGTGGTCAGCTTGTTTTTGTATAATGCTTCGTAATCCATAATCACTTATTGCCTCCTTCACGTATTGTTGTCTACCATTTTATCATTCCTGATAGGCGTGGTCAAGGGTTTACACGCTGAATATAATCTGTTATCATGATTTTAAAGCGATCGGGTGTTCAGACGAAAAGAGGGAGTAGTGATAAAATATTTTTATGATGCGCGTTTACTACAATGAAGGAGGAGAATAAGTGAAATTACTATATGGTACAGGCAATCCGGCCAAATTGTCTTCTATGAGAAAAAGGCTGCAAGGCATGGGGATTGAAGTGTTGGGATTGCGTGATCTAGACTGCGCGATTCCGCAGGTGGCAGAAGATGGGCAAACACCTCTCGAGAACGCCAGACAAAAGGCGTTGGCGTATTACCAGGCATTCCAAATTCCAGTGTTCTCCTGTGATTCTGGTTTGTATTTTGATCATGTTCCCGATGAGATCCAGCCAGGAGTACATGTCCGCACCGTTCATGGAAAGTATTTAACGGATGAGGAAATGCTTGCCTATTATTCTAGTCTTGCAAAAAAATATGGGAAGTTGACGGCTTTTTATAAAAACGCGATCTGTCTTGTCATGGATGAAGAGCATATATACGAGGCGATGGAGCCATCTATGGAGAGCGAGCGTTTTTGGATCACAGAGAAATCTCATGCTATACATAAGAAGGGATTTCCGCTGGACAGCCTGTCGGTTGAGATCAGGAGCGGCAGATATTACTATGATCTGCCAGAGGAAGCGTTAGATCAGGTAGCAGTAGAAGATGGTTTTTTGGATTTTTTTCGTAATTTTATGGATAAGTAGGAGGTAAGTATGGAAATCTGGGATGCATACGACGAAAATCGAAATAAAATTGTTGGCGTATCATTAGTTCGTGGAGAACCAATAAATGAGGGCTATTATCATCTTGTTAGTGAAATTATTGTCAGGCACCAGGATGGAAGCTATTTGTTAATGCAGAGAGACGAAAGAAAACATCTGGGTGGAATGTGGGAAGCAAGCGCAGGAGGTTCCGCACTACAGGGTGAAAGTCCTTTTGACTGTGCAGTCAGAGAGTTACAGGAAGAAACAGGAATTGTGTCAGACGAACTGACAGAAATCGGTCAGGTGCTGCACTATGGGCACAAAGCAATTTATGTAGAATATTTGTGCAATACCGATGTTGATAAAGATAGTATCGTTTTACAGGATGGGGAAACTTCTGCCTATAAATGGATATCAGGTGACGAACTTCGTTTCATGTCCAAAGATGAATTGGCAACTCAAAGAATTCAGAATTTCATTGAGGAGTTGAGGTAATGATTGCATTCGTTCCCTGAAAATGAATTCTAACTAGTTTGCAGAACAAATTATTTCAAATTATAATGGACTCCACACTTTTGTTATGGTATACTGTTTTTAATTACATAACCTTTTCATGACTGGAAGTGTGAAATTACCAACTAGTACAAATCAAGGGGAACCACGATGCGAATTACAGAACAGTTAAGGAAGCCGCTGAAAGAGGCGAATTATCTTAATGTAGAAAACACGGAACGATACCGGCCCATCCTGCGGCTGTTCTATTTAAAATACGAGAGAATGAAATACTGGCTGTATCAGGAAGATGTGTACGAGGAACTGCGGCAGGATCCGTTTTTTGCGGATTATACGATGGAGCAGTGCCAGCAGGACCTGACGGCGCTCGAGGGGTGGGGAAACCTCATTACGATCCAGGATTCGAAAAACGTCAAAACGCTGGAAGAGTTTAAAAACAGGAGGTACCAGTACCAGTTGTCGGAGTACACGGTGGAGATCGAGCGAATGGTGATCCATCTGGAAAACCTTTCTGTGGAAGGCGCCTCGCTGGAGCCGACGTTACTGGAGCGTATCCGGGAGGAATTGTCGAGACTTCCGGAAATGCAGGAAGCTTCTGTCGATAAAACCTACGGCTGGTGGCAGAATCTCGAGAACGATTTCGTGCGGCTGAACCAGAATTATCAGGATTATATGCGCGCCCTGAACAGCGCAAGGGCGGAAGAGCTGATGCGCACGAAGGAATTTCTGGTGTTCAAGGACCATCTGATCGAATATCTCCGGACATTCGTGAAAGCATTACAGGTCAATGTAACAGTTATCGAAAGTTATATGAAACAAGTGAAGGAAGAGCAGATTGAGGCGATCGTCGGAAAGATCGTGGAATATGAAATGAATATTCCGCGTATTGAGGTGCAGGCCGATCCGGAACTGATCCGCGAGCGGACCATCGGGAAGTGGACGAGCATCGAGGAATGGTTTGTGGGCCGGGCGAAAACGAAAAATTCAGACACGCCGGACCGGGCGTTTTTGGAAACAGCAGGCCGCGAATCGGAGGCGGTCCGCGTTTTTGACGCGACAAATGAGATCATCCGCAAGATCACGAGATACGCGACGCGGCTCAGCGAGCGGAGCAATATGGGAGCGAACCGGCGGGAGGAATACGATAAGGTGGCGCAGATGTTTGGCAAATGCCGGGACATCAATGCGGCGCACCGGCTGGCGGCGTGCGTGTTCGGGATCGAGACCGCGCTGCACATGAAAGGCGATATGCCGCGGGAGACCGACAGTATCAATAGCGGTGTTTTTGATGAACCGCCGCATTACGTGAAATTGAAACCGCGCGTCAGGAATTACCGCGAGAAGGCGAGCCGTTCGGGGATCGTCGACCGGTCGGAGGAGCAGGAGCGGGTCCGCCGCGAAATGATGGAGCAGATTGAACGGGAGCGGGAGATGCTGGATGGCTATATCAAGGACGGAACGCTTAACTTTGCCAGCCTGCCGGTGATCGAGCCGCAGATCCGCGATGTGTTCCTGGTCTGGCTGTCGAAGGCGCTCGAGCGCGAGGACGAGACGGCGAAGACCGAAGACGGCAGGACCTACCATCTGGCGGGAAACAGGGAAGAGACCTGCGTCGTAAGATGTACGGATGGGGATTTTACCATGCCGGCATTTACTATTTGTTTTGACGATTAACTTATGGAGAGAGGAAATGAATGTATTGGAAAAACTGCTGTCAAACCGGTGGTTTGTCAAGGCGGTAAACCGGGACGAGTATTATCAGGTCAAAGACGGGATCAGTGACGTTCAAAATTTTTTAAGTGAAAAACTCGGTTATCATGTGATCGTAAATCCCTATGTGATCAAATTGGAAAAGATTCCCGCGCATCCGGAAAACTGGATGGGCATCATGGAGTTTGGCGAGCCGATGGAATATGTAATGTTCTGTCTGACGCTGATGTTTTTAGAGGATAAGGAGGTCGACGGGCAGTTTATCTTATCTCAGCTTACCGAATTTATACAGAGCGTGTGGAAGCAGAGCGACCTGGACTGGACTGTCTACCAGAACCGGCGCTATCTGGTGAAAGTGTTAAAATATTGTGTGAAGTGCGGCATTTTACAAGTGTATGACGGCAGCGAGGATAGTTTTAAAAATGACAGCCAGGCGGACGTGCTGTATTTGAACACCGGCGTTTCCCGCTATTTCATGCGGAATTTTACGAGGGATATTACCGGATTTACGTCGCCGCAGGATTTTCTGGGAGAAGACTGGTTCGGTCTGGATGAAGACAGGGGGATCATCCGCAGGCAGAGGGTGTACCGCAGGCTCCTTATGTCCATGGGCATGGAGCGCACGGAGGAGACGGAGGAAGATTTTGCCTATATCCGGACGTATGGAAAAAAGAATATCGAAAAGGATTTTGGCGGGTATCTGGACTGTGAACTGCAGATTTATAAGAACCAGGCATTTTTAATACTCGGGGAGGAATGCGGCATGGGAAAATGTTTTCCGGATGCGGGAAGTCTTTCGGACATCGCGCTCCTGTGCGGCGGCCTGATCCGGGACATGGTGGAGCGGAGGGAACTCGAACCCGATCTGCGCGACAATATTTACATGCGAAAGGAGCAGATGCTTTCTGTGATCGAGCGCTGCAAAAAAGAGTTTCAGGCGGGATTTGCCAAAACATACCGCGATATGACGACAAAGGAATTTTGTCAGGAGGTCATGAAGTATCTGATACAGATGGAACTGGTCGAGCAGGTGGAGGATCAGATCCGGATCCGCGCCGTATTGTGCCGGATGGCTGGTTGTTATCCGGCTGATTTTAACAATAGTGAAGGGAAAATGGAGGAAAAACGTGAACAATAGTCGTTGGATGGCCAGCCGCATCGGTTTGGTCGATTTTTGGTATTACGGGGATCAGGAGTATGAATTTCTGGACGGGCGGATGCTTTTGCGCGGGGCGAACGGGTCGGGAAAGTCGGTGACGATGCAGAGTTTTATCCCGCTTTTGTTAGATGGGAATATGCGCCCCGAGCGGCTGGATCCGTTTGGTTCCCGCGCCCGTAAAATGGATAATTACCTGTTGGAGGAAGAGGATACGAGGGACGAGAGGACCGGTTATCTCTATATGGAATTTCGGCGGGAGGCGTCTGAGACGTATCTGACGTTCGGTATGGGGATACGCGCGAGAAAGGGGAAAAAACTGGACACCTGGTATTTTTATATCCATGACGGCCGGAGGGTGGGGCGGGATTTCCTTCTCTACAAAGAGGGGAAGGAGAAACTCGTGCTTACGAAGACCGAGCTGAAAAACCGCATCGGAACCGGCGGAGAGGTGATGGACGCGCAGGGAGAGTATGAGGCGTGCGTGAACCGGCTGCTGTTCGGGTTTGAGACCGTGGATGAGTACAGGGAACTCCTGTCGCTGCTCATACAGCTGAGGACGCCGAAGCTGTCAAAAGATTTTAAACCGTCCGTTATCAATGAGATTTTAAGTAAGTCGCTGCAGACATTGTCGGAGGACGATCTGCGCCCGATGTCCGAGGCAATCGAAAATATGGACAGCATAGAAACGAACCTGCGAACGCTGTCCGACTGCGCGAAGGCCGCGAAAGACATCCGGACGGTATACGACAAGTACAACCGGGCGGTCCTGCTCGAAAAGGCAGGGCATTATATCGGGGCGGAACAGGCATATAAAAAAGATGAGAAGGAAACGGCCGCGCTGGAGGAACGCCAGAAAAACAGGGAGCAGGAGCTGGCACAGGTGAAGGAACGGTACGCGGCGCTGGAAAATGAGCAGCGGGTTGTGGAAGACGAATACCGCAGCCTAAAGGACAGTGACGCGGCAAAGCTGAAAGAACAGGAGCAGGAACTCGTCGCCGAGGAGGCCGAGAAGAGGCAGCTGTTACAGGAGAAGGAAGAGAAACTGGAGAGCAAAAAGGGCGACCTGAGGGAGAAGGAGATCCAGCTGCAGGAGCACACGGAGCGGTCGGAAAATCTGTGGTATGAGATCGGCCAGTGTTTCGAAGAGATTGCGGCAACGATGGAGGAGAGCGCATTTTCGGAATGGCAGTTCATGGTGCGGGAACTGCAGGAGAACCGGGAGGAATCTTACGATTTTGACTATCAGGCGGGACTGCTTAGGGAGTATGGCAAACGGATCAGGGAAGGGATCCGCGTACTGGAGAAGGAGGACGATACGAAAAAGAAATACGGGGACGCGCTGCAGGAGATGGACCGGCGCAAAGACGCGAGGGAGAGCCGGGAAAAGGAATGGCAGCAGTATGAGGGACTGGTCCGGGAGCAGAAGGGCGAGCTGGTCGAGGCCATCCATGTGTGGTCGGAACAGAACGAGCAGCTAAAGCTGGATCCTTCCGCGCTGCAGCAGATGGACCGGCGGGTCGAGGCGTTCGGGTATGAGGATGATTATTCGGAGATCCGGGGGCTGGCGGATCAGAAACGGCAGGAGATCCGGAATGGACTGGCGGATCAGAAAAGCGAATCTGACCGGGAGAGAAGACGGCTGGAAGAGGAACATGACAGGCTCTCGCAGGAGATCCGGGAACTCGAACAGGCGGAAGAAGTAGAGCCGGAACGCCCGGAGGCGGTCGTAAGGAACCGGAAACAACTGCAGGAACAGGGGATACCCGCGCTGCCGTTTTACAAGACGATCGATTTTGCCGACGGGCTGACGGCGGAGCAGAGCAGTCGTCTGGAGGCGGCGCTGTTTGAGATGGGCATTTTAGATGCGCTCGTCGTCAGTCCGGATGACAGGGAGCGGATCCTGGCGATGGACGAGACGGTGTGTGACCGTTATCTGTTTACGGACGCCAGACATTTGCAGTCAAATCTCATGGAGTTATTTCAGGCGGAACATGCGGAACACGACATCGTGCTCACGATGCAGATCCAGAACCTGTTATCCGGTATCGGATATGGCATAAATGGGGATTCGTCTACATGGATCGATGAAAAGGGCCGCTACCGTATCGGTATCGTAGAGGGAACGGTTTCTTCGGAGTATGAGGCCAAATTTGTCGGGACGACGGCCAGGGAACGGCATCGTCTGGCATGTATCGACGTGCTCTGTCAGGAGAAGCGGGCGGTGGAGCAGGAGATCGACTGCGTGATGGGTGAGATCCGGGAGACAGAGCGGAAGCTGGAACAGCTGCAAAAGGAGTTTGACGCGTTTCCGGCTGTCGCCGATCTGAGGGAGGCGCTAAAAGGGGCCGAGGGAGCCAGGCATTTACTGGAACAGGCAGAAGAAGACGTGCGGCGGCAGCGGGAGGTTCTGCTGGAGTGGGAACAGAAATTAAAGGAAATCCAGATCCAGGTGCAGGAAATCTGCGGAAAGACGGGACTTCCGGAGCGTCTGTCGGCGTATGAGGAAGAACAGGACAGGGTGGAAGAGTATGGGCAGCAGTTCGGAGCGGTCAAGGAAAAACACGGCCAGTACGTGACGACGCGGATCCTCATGCGCGACAGGCAGGATCAGATCCAAAGCCTGTCTTTGGATCTGGACGATCTGATGAGCGAACAGAACCGCCTGCACTGGCAGCTGGATAAATGCAGGGCGAGCCTGCATTCGGTGAGAGAGCAGATGAAACTCACCAATTATGAAGAAATAAGGGAGCGTTTGGATCATTGTGCCAAACGCCTCAGCACCCGGGACGGCATTCCGAAGGAAAAGGAGGAAGCCAGCCAGAGGCGGGGGGAACTGGAAACGGAGATCAAAAACGGAGCGGCGCAGATGGAGAAGGCGGTCAATGCGCTGCTGCGCTCTGACGCGGTACGAAAACAGTGGAAGCTTGTCTTCTCGGAGGAATATAAGCTCGGTTATGTGGAGTTAGATTTCGTTCCTAATGAGGATATGTATGATATGGCATGCCAGGTGCAGGCGATGCTGGACGGCCAGCTCGGTACGAAGACCCGGTTTGCCCTATTTGAAGATCTGCAGGCGGTTTATCATGAGAAGAGGGGGATCCTGACGGAGTACCAGTTGATCATACAAAACAATATGTTTGCGGAGTACATCCAGACAGACCTGCCGGAGGATAAAGTGACGCGCATCGATATCCGGGCGAAATACCGGGGCGTGGAGATCCCGTTTTTGAAGCTGGCCTCGAAGCTGCGTGCGGATGTCGAGGAATTGAGCAATATCCTGAGCGAGAAGGACAGGGAACTGTTTGAGGATATCCTGTCCAATACGATCAGTAAAAAGATCCGCATCAAGATCCAGGAAAGTAACCGCTGGGTCGATCAGATGAACCGCATGATGGAATCGATGGAGACTTCGAGCGGACTGACGCTGAGCCTGAAATGGAAGCCGAAGACGGCAGAGCAGGAAGGGCAGCTCGATACGGGAGAATTGGTCGAACTGCTGCGGACCGATGCGGAGATCATGAGGCAGGAGGATATTGATAAGATCTCGGGCCATTTCCGCTCCTGTATCCAGGAAGCCAGAAAGCGTTCCCAGGAAGAGTACAACCTGCAGTCGTTCCACATGATCATGAAGGAAATACTGGATTATCGGAAATGGTTTGAATTCCAGCTGTACTTCCAGAAGGCGGGGGAGAAGAAAAAGGTAATGACAGACCGGATGTTTTTTACGTTCAGCGGAGGCGAGAAAGCGATGTCCATGTACGTTCCCCTCTTTTCCGCGGTGGTTGCCAAATATCAGGGGGCGAATGACGATGCGCCGCGCATCATTTCGCTCGACGAGGCATTTGCCGGTGTGGATGAAATGAACATCAAGGATATGTTCCGGCTGATGATCCAGCTGGAGCTGAATTTTATCATCAATTCGCAGGTGCTCTGGGGGGATTATGAAACCGTGCCCGGTCTCGCCATTTTCCATCTGATCCGGCCTCTGAACGCAAAGTATGTCACGGTGATGAAATATATATGGAATGGAAAGGTGAAGACGTTAGTCTGATGTGGAGCAATGGAAAAGAACGAGTTAGAGCAGGCAATTTCGTATTTCCGCAAATATAACGTATATGGCCGTCTGTTTGCGTCCATGAGGGAAAAGTATGCCAGTCTCGGACATCTGGGAGGTTCGTTTGTCCTGTCCGGTCTGACGGAGGAAGAGCGCGGCGTCCTCTCGGGCTTTGCCGGGGCGGATCTCGGTTCGGAACCGACCGTCCATCTCTCCTTTTCCCTGTTGAAACGGGCGCTGTCAAAGAGCCGCTTCGGCGCATGCACATGGGAAGAAATCCTGACAGCGTACGAACAGAAGCCTCTTGTCGTGAAGAAGGAAGAGCGTACGAGACAGAAGGAGGAACGGGATGCGTTCTGGGAGGACTGTCTGTCACAATGCGGGAAAGAGGATGTGCGGGAATGGCTGTCCGGTCTTTTGCGGGAACAGGGGCCGGGGTACCGGCTGGTCCTAAAGCAGTATAAGTCGGATCGGGAAGAGGCGCGGAAGCTTTTGACTGGCGTGATCCATGCGGCGGAGCGTTTGCCGGCCGATCGTGGACAAAGGCAGTTTCTTCCGGTTTTTGCCTCCGGGATCACAGGTAATCCGCATTCTTTTGACGAGGGGACTTCAGCCGGCAGCCTTCTTTTACAGTTTGGGAAATATCGTTTCGGGGAGGCCGACGGACGGCTGTCGGGGATCGAGCAAAAGGAGTCCGTGCTGTATCAGATGGGGATTTTGCGCGATGAACTGTCGAATACATGCCTTGCCTATGGCGTGACGGGACGGAAAAAGGAGGGGGGCGTACATCAGGGGATCCGGGGATTTTATGAGGAGGGGCAGGCGTTTGTGCTGACGCTGCACACGCTGGGCGGACTTTCGCGGTTGGAGCCCTCGCCGGATCATTTGTCCCGGATCTATGTCCTCGAAAATCCGGCGGTGTTTTCCTATTTGATCGAAAAATATCCAGGGCATACGTTTCTCTGCACGAGCGGGCGCCTGACGCTTGCGGGGTATGCGACGATGGATCTGTTTCCCTCCGATACGCAGTTTTATTACGCGGGGGACTTTGATCCGGAAGGACTGCAGATCGCGCAGGGGTTGAAAGAGCGGTATGGGGAGCGGCTTGTTTTCTGGAATTATAAAAGGGAGTTTTATGAGCAGGCCGTCTCGGAGCAGGGATTGGATGATGCGAGGCTGAGGAAACTGGATCGCATTGACTGTCCGGGCTTGCAGGAGATCCGCCAGTGCATGTGGGAATATAGAAGGGCAGCTTATCAGGAGAATATGCTGGGGGCTTATGTGGTAGAAGAAAGATGTGGGTCTGAAAAGTCTTTTGATGCGGATCATATGTTGGCCTCAGAAATCCATGCAGCGATACAGGCAGGCATTGATGATGCAGAGGCCGGGCGAGTAAAGGATGCTGTCGGTGTATTTGAGGATTTTAGGGGGGGCCATACTTTATGAAAAAATATCAGGTTATAGAACATTTGACAAGAAAACTGGGGCTGGGACAAATTTTAGAAGAGCCGGTCCGGGTTCACGGCGGTCTGCTGCATAACATGTATCATGTAAAAACAATGGCTGGTGAATATGCGGTTAAGCGATTAAATCCTGAAATCATGAAACGCCCTGAAGCGCTTACAAATTTCAAAAATTCAGAAAAAATAGCGAAGGCATTTGAAGCAGAAATTCCGCTCGTAAGTGCCATTACGTTTGAAGGCAAACAGATTCAATGTCTGGATATGGAATATTATCTGGTGTTTCCGTGGATCAACGCAGTTTCCGTCTTTGGACAGGATATTACATTTGAACATTGCAGGGTGATGGGGGAGATCCTGGGGAAAATACATTATAGTAAACGGCAGTTTGAAGGGGTGTTACCGGAAGAGGATCCATTTGAAATGTTTGAATGGGAATATTATTTACAACGTTTTCGTAGTTTGCCGGATGAGAAACAATGGACGATGGAATATAAAAAGGCAGTTTCTGACATTAAAAACTGGAATAAGGAAGCGTGTCGTTCCCATGTATATCTGTCGGGGAACCAAGTGATAAGCCATCGTGACCTGGATCCTAAAAATGTTATGTGGGATGAATACAAACCGTATGTAATCGATTGGGAATCTGCGGGATATGTAAATCCATTTCAGGAGTTATTGGAAGTGATCAATTACTGGTGTGGTGATGGAAACGGGGCGCTGGATGAGAAAAAGATCGCGGTATTAGCAGGTGCGTACAGCAAATATGCGGACATGGCAGGTGTTGATTGGAATGCGGTGTTTAGCGGAAGTTATATGGGAATGCTGGGATGGCTTTCGTATAATGTAAAAAGAGCGCTGGGAATCGAAGGATCGGACCAGGATGAAATGGGTTCCGGGGAAGAGCAGGTTATAGGTACGATAAGAGAATTATATTCTTTTCAGAAAAATGCAGGTCAAATAAAGAAGGTGATAGGTTGTGAATAGTATGGAACGTGATAATCTATTATCTTTAAGGAGCGGCAACATGAATAATCTACAAAAAGATTCTATTTTAGCGTTGCTGAAAACGGATAAAATGAACAGCAACTATACAAATAATTATTGGTTCTCATATAAAGACTATCTGGACCCGGCA
>CAJTZN010000067.1 GCA_910584065.1 uncultured Eubacterium sp. | reverse complement strand
GCTTCTTCTGGGTCGCGTTCTTCGGGGAGAGGGTCGTCTTGAGAGTCGCCATCTTGTGACGGATAGTGGGGAAAATGGGTGATTTTAGAAAAATTGAGGGCGAATAAAAATAAGCGTGCGTTATGGCAATGGCAGAAACGAAAAAAGCTGCGGAATGAAATTTATCAGGTGAAATTTATCAACGGAAATATATTTGAAAAGATTATGGAAAAATCGTCTTGAATGTGGTAAACTTAGCTTAGTATCGTGAATATTAAGTTGTTTGGTATTAAATGAAGGCGGGGTATCTGGGCTTTCATGTGCTGAAAAATGGACAGGAATAATCCATAGGGAGATGGCAGATATGGCACGAACGGTAGCGATTGGTGTACAGGACTTTGAAAAATTAATTTTAAATGACTATTTCTATATTGATAAAACTTTATTTATTAAAGAATGGTGGGAAAGTGCGAATGAAGTTACTTTGCTTACCAGACCCAGACGGTTTGGAAAAACCTTAAACATGAACATGTTAGAGCGTTTTTTCAGCTTGAAATATGCAGGGCAGGGTGAGATTTTTGAAAAATTGAATATTTGGAAGGATGAAAAATATCGGAAACTGCAGGGAACTTATCCGGTCATTTTTTTATCTTTTGCCGGAGTAAAGGAAGATCATTATGATGCAGCGGCCTATCGGATTTGTGGTTTTTTGGGAGATGTTTATCAGCAGCATGATTATTTGCTGGATTCTGCCCGGCTGACAGATGAGGATAAGACTGTATTCAAAAATATGGCTTACAATATGTCCGTACAGGATGCAGCAATAGCATTAAAGAAATTGTCTTATTATCTGTTTAAGCATTTTGAAAAGAAAGTAATTATTTTATTGGATGAATATGATACGCCGTTGCAAGAGGGATATGTAAATGGATATTGGAAGGAATTAATTTCCCTTACCAGAAATTTGTTTAATAATACATTTAAAACCAATCCCTGCCTGGAACGTGCTGTGATGACAGGTATTACCAGGGTTGGCAGAGAATCCATGTTTTCCGATTTGAATAATTTAAAAGTGGTTACAATGACTTCCACTGTTTATGCCCCTTATTTTGGTTTTACAGAAGAAGAAGTATTCACAGCCATGGATGAATTTGGACTGACGAATAAGGAAGAAGTAAAACAGTGGTATGATGGTTTTACAATTGGGAACTTGAAGGATATCTATAATCCATGGTCGATTATTAGTTTTTTAGATGAAAGGAGGATGAAGCCATACTGGGCCAATACCAGTTCTAATGGGATGGTGGGCAGCCTGATCCGCATGGGAAACCGGAATGTTAAGATGCGTTTTGAGGATTTGCTGCAGGGACAGACCATTCGCAGTGTGATAGATGAAGAAATGGTATTTAATCAACTGGATAACAGCGATGAAAATGCAGTGTGGAGTCTTTTGTTTGCCAGCGGTTATCTGAAGGTGGTGGAGATCCAGGGTGAAAGCTATGAGCTGGAGCTGACGAATTATGAAGTTCGGAAGATGTTTGAAAATATGGTTAGTGGCTGGTTTGGGAGGAATTCGGCAGATTATAATGATTTTATTAAATCAATGCTGTGTGCAGACCTGGAATCCATGAATGAATATATGAACCGTTTTGCACTGAATACCATCAGTTATTTTGATGTGGGGGAGAAACCTTCCGGCCAGGCAGAACCGGAGAGATTTTATCATGGTTTTGTATTGGGATTGTTAGTGGATCTGCGAGACAGATACGAAGTGATTTCCAACCGGGAGAGCGGTTTTGGGCGTTATGATGTGATGTTGCGCCCACGGGATCAAGCTGATGATGGCATTATTATGGAATTTAAAGTCTATAATCCCAAAAAAGAAAAAGATCTGGAAGAAACCGTGCAGGCAGCTTTGCAGCAGATTAACGACAGAAAGTATGACAGATTCCTGTTAGAGCAGGGAATCGGAGAGGAACGAATTAGGAAGTATGGTTTTGCGTTTCGGGGGAAGGAAGTATTGATTGGAGGGTTAGGAAAGTAATGTGTAAGAAAAAATGGGTAGCGCTGCTGCTCTCTGGTTGTCTTCTGCTTCAGTCATGGATGGGTTCATCCACACAAGCAGATGGGGCGAAACGGATCGCAGCAGAGAAAAATGTAACGGAGTATACCGTAGCCGAGAAAACAGAAGGTGCGTTAGTGGTTGAGGTGAAGCCTTCTCTTTTCGTTCCATTTCAGGGAGATGTAACGGTAGAACTTAGTGACGACAGCAAAAATTTCCGCGAGACAATGAAACTGGACTTCAGTGATACAAAGACGGTTTCATCGTCTGCCAGATTTGATGTTCCGCAGGGGACATATCAGGTCTGTGTTTCCGCTGAACGTTTTGCTGACTGCAAACAAGAGGTGCAGATTGAAAAGGGGTGGATTTCTAAAATCCAGGTATGTCCGACCCGGATCGTTACACCGGGAGGTATGAATCCCGGCTGGCTTCGCCCGGGTGATATAAATGGGGATAAGGAGATCGACCAGAAAGATGCGGAGGTCATGATTTCACACATCCGTGAAGACGAAGAAAATACGGATATGGATCTGAATGGCGATGGTAAGACCGACCTGGTGGATTTGCAAAATCTCGTACAGAGTATGGATGAAAAAGGAGAATCCCATGTAGAAAAACAGGGGCTGCCTAGAAAAGTCCAGGCAAAGGAAGGGACATCCGCGGAAGGCAGCATGGAGGATTTTCTGAATCAGAAAGACGGTATCGGTCTCAGGCCTTCCCGTACGGATGCCGCGATTTCGAGTGAGAATCCGGTAGGACTTGAGTTTACTCTCGCGGAGAGCAGTACATATGAGGACACACCTCATTTACAGGGAATGACGAT
Organism: uncultured Eubacterium sp.; assembly: GCA_910584065.1. Taxonomy (GTDB): domain Bacteria; phylum Bacillota; class Clostridia; order Lachnospirales; family Lachnospiraceae; genus Eubacterium_F. Next base: position 10,324 of record CAJTZN010000067.1, on the reverse strand, counting down.
TCATGCGCCGGAAGAGATGGATCAGGATGGAACGGTGTCCAGTGCCATCACAGACGGAGAGGCACAGATCGCATACATAGATGAAAATGGAAATGAGAAGGAGCAGGTTTTCTCACTTGCCGCCGGGGCGGACAATACTACGCAGAGTCTGCGAACTACAAAAAGCCGCCGTGCAGCAGCAATCGTGGATGCGAGTGGTGCGATCGTTTTGGATTTCGGCGGGCAGCTTGCCGTAAAACGGGTAACGATTAAAATTACCGGGACAAAAAAGACGGAGCCGTTGGTGAATATTGCAAAGGTTGAGTTTGTCAATAATATGGAGGAGCGGATCGGAGCCCCCGAACTTGATATTCCATCCCTTTATGAACCGGTATCACAAAATGAAGCGCTTACGGTGTCTTTTAGCCCGCAGCGAAATGTGACGGGATATGAAATTTATATTTCCGGCCCGGTTAAGAAACAGTCGGATCCGGAAACACAGATTGTAAGCGTATCGAATACAGAGCATATCATTTCTTCGATCCATGATAAGCCGATGGTAAATTTCAGGGAGTATACGATCAAAGTCCGTTCGGTAAACGGGGACTGGAGAAGCCCGTGGTCCGAAGAGAAGATCGGGATACCGAAACCGCAGAAACTTCCTGCGCCGCCGGACAATGTAAAGGCAGAGGGCGGCTATCGTTCGATTTCTGTTACGTGGAAGGATATGGATGATTCGAACGGCTATATGGTTTATTATAAGAAGTCATCGGAAGAGCAATACCGTCCGGTCGTCGATGGGTTTGAGCCGGCTGTATCCGGCGAGGGCAGGCTGAATGAGAACCGGTATACGATAACGGGATTGGAAGATGAGACGGAGTATTCGGTTTATGTGATCGGCTGGAATGAGTTGGGCTGGGGAAAGCCTTCCATTGTTTCCCTTGCCGCTACGAAGAGCATCAATCCGCCGGAACTGCCGAAGTATAAGCTTTTAAATACTTCGAACGGCGAGAGCGTATTGAGCGCGCATATCGTGGATGCCACGATCGGAGGCAGCGGAGGAGCAAAAATGGTTGCAAGCCCGCTGGATACTTCACCGGGAAGTGCGCTGGGACTTGTGGATGACAATTACGCTTCTTATTGGATGAAATCGGATTGGGATGACGGCGTAGCCTATCCTAGTCTGTCGAAAGGAATGATCATAACGCTTGACCGGGACTATGCCATGAACTATATGACATTTGCGGCAGTAGATCAGAAAACAGCATCCAATACGGTCAGGGTCGGATATTGGAACACGGAACACCCCAACGACGAACAAATAGTAAATGCCCATTTGATCGAGAAAAAGGATGAGCATGGAAATCCTTTTTATATAGTCAAATTTGATGAGACGGTGCAGGCTGGGAAGATCCACTTGTGCCTCGGAAGAAGCTGGGGCGGCGCAGGTGATATTGTCGTAGGAGAAATTCATTTCCATACCTATGATCCACTGGAAGATGATATTATGGGACTGTATGAGGATGAAATGCACACGACATTGCGGGCAGATGTCACATCGGGTACAATAACCGCTTTGGAGGAGCGTCTCGAAACAGTAGATGAGGCAAGTGGAGAGAAACATCCGCTTTACCGGGAACTGAAATTAGAGCTGAAAACGGCGAGGGAAATACTGGAGTCCAAACTGGATCCGTCCTATGTGGTGGATAACCGCATAACGGCGCAGAAAGATAAGCATCTCGGTTTTGGCGGATTAAATGCCTGGCAGCCGCTTGGCAGGGTTGCCTATTCCGGAGAAAGCCTGCTCGTTTATGTCGGGCACAATACGAAGAGAACCGGAGAAGCGGCGGGCATACAGCTTGTTGTCACACAGCATCATGCGGAGTCGGGCAGCCTTGCAAAAACGATTGCTCTTAAAATTGGTAGAAATGAAATTACCATTCCTCAAATCACGTCAAGCGATTATGAGCGGGGCGGACAGCTTTATGTGGCTTACACGGGGAACCAGGCTACGGATCAGTATGCGGTCCGGATCAGCGGAGGCAGCAGGATACCAGTCCTCAGCGTGTACGGTAAGTCGGAGAGCGAGAGGAAAGAAGCGATACAGGCGTATGTAAAGGATTTGGAACGTTATGTATCTACGATTTCAGATACACATGAAAAGGAACATGCAGGAACGAAAAATGTGGATTATGAGTATAACCAGGCAAACTGTATTTTAAATGCCACAGACATTATGATGAAAGAAATGATGTATTCCCTGCCGGCCACACAGGTATGGGCTGGTCTTAAGAACGCAGAGGATAAGGCAGCCAAGCTTGATCAGGCGTTAAAAGCAATGGAAAACACCATGACATTATTTTATCAGCATAAGGGACTGAGCGATCAGGCGGGATCGGCAAGGGGAAATAATGCGATGCCGTCACAGCATTTGAATATCCGGTATATGAGAATGTTTGCGGGAGCGTTTATGTACGCGGCAGGCAATCATATCGGGATCGAGTGGGGGTCTTCGACTGTGGCAAGCGCGCCAAACAGCTGGTCGGATCTCGGATGGGGGATTGCCCATGAGATCGGTCATGACATCAATCAGGGAACGTATGCGGTTGCGGAAATCACAAACAACTATTTTGCGCAGTTATTGACGAAACGCCCCGGGTACACGCGGTTCACTTATCCCAATGTGTATAAAAAGGTTACGTCCGGAACCATTGGGCGTTCGCCGAATGTGTTTACACAGCTGGCGTTATACTGGCAGCTCCATCTGGCATTTGACAATAATCCGGATGATAAACATATTTTTGACGATTACGAAGAACAGTTTAACAATCTGTTTTTTGCCAGGGTTGACACCTATTCCCGAAATCCGTCAAAAGCGCCGCAGGCGGGCCTTACGCTGGATGGCGGCGCTGACCAGAATCTGATGCGTCTCGCATGTGCGGCGGCAGACGAGAACATTCTTCCATTTTTTGAGCGATGGGGTATGGAGCCGGATGAGGCCACGATCCAGTATGCCGGAAAATATGGGGCGGCGGATACAAAAGCACGTTATTATGTAAACGATGACGCCAGGGATTACCGCGTACAGCATCCGGGAGAGGAAGGCACCATCAAGGACAAAGATGCCGTAACGGCGCACATTTCAACGTCCTCGAACCGGGTGGAAATCGATATGAAAACCGATCAGGATGCAGATCTGATACTGGGATACGAAATATCCAGAAGCATGATTTCCAATGGAAAAAAGGAAACAAAGGTGATCGGCTTCCAGCTGCTTGATACCGCCCAGTCTACGGTTTATGTAGATACGATTTCCACGATCAACAACAGGGTCATGGAGTATGAAGTGCGTGCCGTCGATAAGTATTTGAATTACTCCAAAACGGCAGCAGCCGGCACGGCTAAGATCCAGACCGACGGCGTCCTGAATAAAGAGGACTGGACAGTCGAAACGACGATGACATCGGAAGATGATGCGTCTGTTTTACCGGATGACGAAGATCCGGACAACGGTTTTGATGCAGAAAATCCTGGCAATGTAGATGAAAAGAAAGTGCACAGCATTGACCGCATACTCGATCAGGACAGGACGGAGGAAGGCGCCTATAACGGTGAAAGTGACGGTACGGCAGTGATCACGGTCGATATGCGAAAGACTGAGCAGGTGACGGCTTTGAAATACGCGGGCCAGGCATTGGCAGGCGTGACAGTCGAAGTCAGTGCGGACGGTACTGACTGGACGGTAGTAAAAGAGGATTACACCGGTCTGACTGGTGCAGACGAGCAGATCATATGGTTTGATTCCGTAAAAGAAGATAAGAGAGACAGTTGGATCGGTACATACGATGCAAGGTATGTGCGGCTGACGATTTCCCAGGCTGGCAAGATTTCCATAAAGGAAATCGATATCTGCGGCCCGTCGGGAGATAATCTCGAATTTATGACGGCTGACAGCAGCCAGCCGGCGATCGGTATTCTTTCGGCTGATTATCAGTATGGCGACGGGACGCAGGATGTGATCCCGAAAGGTTCCCTCATTTTTACGGGAATCTATAAAGGAAACCCGGCGTATAATGTCGTTGTTCTGTACGACACAGAAGGCGGGGTGGTCGGCGCGAAAGACGGTAATGTCCAGGCCGGACAGGTCATTTTTGCCGATGTGCCGGAACAGGGTAATTTAGGTGAAACATCAGATGGAACGTGGGTATATTATGTCGAACCGGGACAGTGGAATGAGGATACGCTGAAACAGATGGGGGGCGCGCGCGGCGAGCTGTACCGCGTGGATGATGCCCTGACGTTAGAGGGCGAACGCATCGTCAGCGATACGCAGGTGATCCGTATCCCGGACGTCCTGCCAGACATTACTTTTACAGGCGGTGCGAAGCGTAACGCCTACGTGGTAAAGGGAGGAAGCGATGAAGAATAGGATTACGTTTGTATTGACAATATTATTTCTGTTTTTGGCTGTTCCGCTTGTATTCCCGACGGTAACTCCAACGGTTATTCCGGCGGTATTCCCGATGTCGGTATCGGCTGCGGAAGCTGGCAGCGGCACGCTTACGGCTGACAAAAATAACGTGGCGGTATCGCTGCATCTTCCGGCAGGTCAGACAGAGGGAATTACTTCCCTCCGTCTGAAGCTGCGTGTTTCGGCGGTCAGCGGCAGTATGGGGAAACCGGCGTTTGTATTTAGCGGCGCGGTTAAGAGTGAAGTCAGGGATGCCGGGATCAGTAAGGAAAAGGACGGCTCCTACCTGGTTGACATTATTGTTTCCGGGAAAAAGGAACAGAAGTTATTTGCGGATAGTGAGACGTTACGGCTCGGAACGCTCATCGTGGCGCCGACGAGCCAGAATTATCAGATCAAGGCAGAGTTTGCCGGTCAGACGGGCGGCAGGCCGGAGGTGACGTATGTCGACCGCGATGGACTGAATTCAGTTACCGTTTCTCTTTCGAAGGCAGATGCTGTGATCGTAAGTTCAACGGGGTCCCAGCAAGTGCCGCCGGATTTGTCAACGCCGGGGACACAGAACGATTCTTCTTTTGGAAAGAAGTTAAAGCTGACGGTTTCCGTGAAGAATGGTTCGAACCGCGTATCCTTCCGATGGACGAGGGATGAAGGGGCGGATGGCTATGTCCTGTACCGGTACAATACGTCAAAGAAGAAATACGTGCGGATGAAAACGATTGCTGGTTCGAAGACCGTTTCCTATGCGAAAAAATGCAGTTATGGGAAAAGATATTCGTTTAAGGTGCGTTCGTATCAGAAGGCAGCCGATGGCACGAAGGTTTATGGGAAAATGAGCGCGGCGTCTAAGGTGAAGGTTCCGCCGGCGAAGGTGAATGGCGTTACGGTCAAGCGCCAGGGATATTTGAAGACGGCGCTTTCCTGGAAAAAGGTTTCTAAGGCGAAAGGGTATCAGATTTTTGGCAGCCAGGAAAAGGACGGCCAGTACTCCCGGATCAAAACGGTTTCGGCTGGTAAGACGAAAAATATCCAGGTACGCCAGAAAAAGGGTCCGGTGACTTATTACAAAGTGAGAGCTTTTGTAAAGGGTATTGATAAAAAAAGAGTATACGGCAAATTCAGCGCAGCAAAAACTGCTGGCTGATCGCGTGAAGGATTGAGAGAAATAACATATTTTATGGAAATGGAATATTTCCTGGGAATAGAATATTGCCTGGGAATAGAATATTTCGTGGAAATAGAATATTTCCATATCCCCCTGCATACAATGAATCAACGAGTATTCAGGGGGTAGTTTTTTGAAATCATATATCGAGCAGCGTGCCATTGAGATCGGGAATTACATTGTTGAGAACGGCGCCACGGTCAGGCAGACGGCAAAAAAGTTTGGTGTGTCAAAAAGCACGGTACATAAGGATGTAACAGAGTGGAACGGTCAGTGTGGATGAGTTTATAAAAAAGAAAAATAATGACTATAAAATGCTGTAATGCTTATGTTTTATACTTAGCGTTTACAGCATTTTTTTATCGGTGGAAATAGAAATGGCTAATAACATTCTGAAACACCCGAACGCTGTTACAGTAGATGAGGAGGAACTGCTTTTTTGCTTTAGAGGAACATTTTGCACAAATTTATTTTAGGGGTGAAATATGAGATAAAATCTCAAATACGATTTACAAAATCTAAAAAAAGTGTATAATACAGATATAAGATGGAGGTGAAAACTATGTTATGCCAGTTTACCGTGAGAAATTATAAAAGTATTTGTGAAGAGATGACTTTTGATATGCAAGCCGCAGCTATTATGGAGCATAGGGATAGAGTGATTAAAACAGAAGATGGAGAGATTTTTTTGCCGGTTTCTGTGATTTACGGTCCGAACGGCGGTGGTAAATCTAATGTGTTAGAAGCATTGCACACACTGGATGCAAAGGTTTTAAGACCGCTGTGCGCAACTTGTGACAAGATGGAGTGTGAATACAAGGCAAGGAAGATTCCGGTAGAGCCGTTTGCTTTTTCAGAAGAAACGAGAAAAGAACCAACAGAGTTTGAAGTTTTCTTTCGGACTAATATTGCAGAGTACCGTTATATCCTTCATGTGAAACAGGATGATGTTGTTTATGAGAGCCTGGATAGGATCAAGTTAGAGACTGGGAGGCGTTCGGCTCTCTTTGTAAGAAATGGGAATAACGTTGAACTAAAAGGAGTGTTCGGTAAAATTAAAATCAGTGAAGAAATTTCAGATAATCTGCCTTTATTATCCTATTTAGGAATCACTTATAAAAAGAATGAGGTGATTTCGGATGTGATTGAATGGTTTGAGGAGTCAATTGATTTTTTAAATTATGGGAATCCAAGACAGGAGCTGCGAACTGCTATAGCGAAGACGGATGAGGTAAAAAAACTAGTACTGGATATGATCCGTGAGATGGATTTGGATATTGAGGACTTTCGGATTGAAGAGAAGGAAGACAACCATATAGAAGTTTATACAAAGCACATTGTAAATGGATATAGTACGGAATTAACTTTATCAGAGGAATCCAGCGGAACAAGGAAGCTGTTTGGTTTGCTGCCTTTTATTGCAAGAAGCCTTGTTGTTGGGACAACATTAGTGATTGATGAGCTTGATGCAAAAATTCATCCGGTTTTGCTGCGTTATGTGATTATGCTGTTTAATAATATGGAAATTAACAAGAACAGCGCACAGTTGATCTTTACTTCGCATGATTTATCGACTATGAATAATGAGGTGTTTCGCCGTGATGAAATCTGGTTTGTAGCAAAGGGAAAGGAACAGAATTCCAAACTCTATTCATTGGTTGAGTTTAAGAATAAAAAAGGTGAATCCGTTCGCAAGGACGCAAAATATGATAAGCAATACTTAGAAGGCAAGTACGGCGCAGATCCATATCTGAAAACGATCATAGATTGGAGTGATGTCAATGCCTAAGAAAGTTAGAACTACTCAGTGGAGGAAACAGAGGCGCAAAGAATATTTGGAGAAAAAGGAATACCGCTATTATATCTTCTGTGAGGGTGAGCAAACGGAACCGCTTTATTTTGAGGTTCTGATGGTGAAGGGGAGCCCGAAGCTGGCGATACGGTATGCGAAACGGATTATAGAAGATGGAAATGGGAAGACACCAACAGAGATCGCGCCGGGGACGAAGGTGTATAAGTTGGTAGAGGAACTGGCGAGGTATTTGCCGGAGGAGGATAAAAGACAGATATTTGCAAATGATGGACGTACATGATATAAAGAGCAGATGATAGAGAGTTATATTAAAGGAGTATAGGGCAATATGGATAAAAAAATATATATTATATTAGGAAACGGTTTTTCTATTAATTTGATTGATGAATTACAAATGTCAGACAAAGTAAATTTACAATGAAACTCCTGAAAGATTTCCGCACCTGACAGGACAGATACGGAGAAAGTTGTTGATAACAAGGGGGAAATTTTAAATTTTACTTGTAAAAAAGGGAAAAACAGATACAATTAAAGTAAGAAAAATGGAATGAAGGAGGTATGGCTATGCCGCAATCAATGAAGACTTTGATGGAACGGTATATTGCACAGGTTCAGGAAATATATGGTTCACACTTGCGAAAAGTAATTTTGTACGGTTCTTATGCCAGAGGAGATTCCAGACCGGATTCGGATGTCGATCTTATGATATTACTTGACATGTCCGATTTGGAGTTAAAGGCATATAGTCAAAAACTCTCCTATATGACATATGATTTTAATATGGATTATGACCTTGACATAAAGCCGATTGCTAAAAGCGAAGAGCATTTCGAAAAATGGGTCGTAAATTATCCGTTTTATGCTAATGTCAATCGGGAAGGAGTTGTTTTGTATGGAGCAGCCTAACCAGAGCATGGGTACAAGAAAAGATTTAGTTTTGTATCGGATACAGACTGCCAAATCAGATTTGAATGCGGCGAGGATTTTATTTGATGCAGAAGAATATAGAGGAGCAAATAACAGGGCTTACTATGCTGTCTTTCATGCGATAAATGCAGTTCATGCGTTGAAGGGAAATGGTTACAAACGTCACAAGGACGCAATTGGAAATTTTAATAAGAATTATGTGAAAACGAAGATTTTTCCAAGAGAGATTGGAAGAAAGGTCAATGAGGTGGAGGAAATACGTCATGCAAGTGATTATGATGATTTCTATCTTGCAAGCAGAGAGGAAACCGAACGTTAGATTGCAGTAGCGGATGAATTGATACAGTTGGTTCAGACATACTGTATGTCGCAGATAGAAGAAAGAGGAGAGGAAACAGATATTTAATGAATCGGGTGTATCGTGATGGCATCTCACAGCAAACACGGCAGCGTAAGAACTTTACATCGGATCACCCCAATGATATAATCATGGTATAAAAATGATGTGGAGGGGGATTTATGGGCATTTACTTAAATCCAGGAAATGACGCCTTTCGAATTTCTGTGAATGATGATATTTATGTGGATAAGAGCGGATTGATTTCTTTTGTCAACAGCAGGATCAATAAGCGGAAACGTTTTATCTGTGTGAGCAGGCCGCGGCGGTTTGGAAAGTCGATGGCAGCGGAGATGCTTGCTGCTTATTATAGCAGGGGGTGTGATTCGCATGAACTTTTTCGGGGATTGGAGATTGCACAGGACAAGGAGTATCGCACCCATTTGAACCAACATCATGTTATCTATTTGAATATACAGCAGTTTATACGAAAGGTGGAAAAGCCGGAGGAACTTTCCCGATGTGTTGAGAGGAAGGTTTTGGAGGAATTAAGAGAAGAGTTCCCGGATGGGGTGAGGGAGGATGAAACGAGCTTGTCAGATGCCCTGTCCGTGATCTATTCGAAGTCAAGTCCCAGACAGGGATTCGTGTTTATCGTGGATGAGTGGGATTGTATTTTCCGTGAAGCGAAAGAGAATGTTCCGGCGCAAAAGGCTTATTTGGAGTTCCTTCGGGATCTTTTTAAGGATAGGATTTATGTGACGGCTGCTTATATGACGGGAATTCTTCCTATTAAAAAATATGGAACGCATTCGGCATTAAATATTTTTGATGAATTTTCTATGACGAATCCGGATGTTTTGGCGCCTTATGTTGGTTTTACGGAAGAAGAGGTGAAGGGGCTGTGTGAGGAATTTGGGAAAAGTTTTGATGAAGTGAAGATGTGGTATGACGGGTATTTTGGCGGAAATCTTCATATATATAATCCGAAGTCGGTTGTGGACGGGATGCAGAGTTTGAAATTGAAGAGTTTTTGGAGCAGTACGGAGACGTATGAGGCGCTTCAGGTTTATATTGATCTCAATATGGATGGTTTGAAGGAAGCGGTTATTTCTATGCTGGGAGGAGATGCCTGTCCGGTTGATGTGGGGACATTTCAAAATGATATGACATCGTTTAAAAGCAGGGATGATATTCTTACACTGCTCGTGCATTTGGGGTATTTGGCATACGATGAGGATGCCAGGTCGATGTATATTCCAAATGAGGAGGTCAGGGCGGAATTTTTCCGGGCGGTTAAGAATGGAAAAAGGGTGGAGCTGGTGAAGATGATTGAGATGTCAGAACTTATTTGAGCAGAGTGGATGATTTTATCAGTATTCAGGAACTTCCGTCTGGTAAGGGGTATGCGGATGTCATTTTTTTGCCGTGGAGAGGTGCGGAGAAGCCGGCGCTGGTTGTGGAGTTGAAGTGGGATCAAGGGGCGGACGGGGCGATTAAGTAGATTCGGGATAGAAGGTATCCGGAAGGGATTAAGGGGTACGGAGGGGAGATTTTGCTGGTGGAGTTAGTTATAGTGTGAAGGGTAAGAGGCATGAGTGCAGGATTGAAAAGGGGAGTGAGGGGGAAGGG
>CAJTZN010000066.1 GCA_910584065.1 uncultured Eubacterium sp. | reverse complement strand
GAGATGAAAAGAGTCAGAAAAATCAAGGCTCGGGAGTTTCCGAGATCGCTCTATAAAAATGGGAGGTACAATATGTGTGTTAAGCTCAAGAATATGCTGTTGCTTGCCTTGGTGGTGTTTGGATGTACATCGTGTGGTGTTGCGAATGAGGCTATGGATGAAGAAGAAATAGAGAATAATAATGTTGTGATACAGGATCATAGTACAGAGAAGCCAGGCGAAGTATCTAAATATAAAGTTTTTCGGGGGGAGATTCGGGGAATAAATACTTTGGCAAAACCTCAAATTTATTTTCCGGCTGGTTCTGATTATAGGCAATTAGAGGACGAAACAGAAGAAGAGGAAAGTACATGGGAAGATAAAGAAAATAATTATCTCATTGTTGAACCGGGAAGTGTCAGGTATACAACGCAGCAATTCTATGATACTTATGAAACGCTCCTATATGATAAGAAAGGGAAGTTTCGAGAAAACTTTGATGAAATTTTTGAGAAAGGAAGTATAACGGATGTTTCAGAAGAAAGGGCGATTGAAACAGTAAATGATATTATTGAAAAAAATAACTTTTCAATAAAAGATACAAAGACATACTCCCTGACGAAAGACAACTTGACCAAGTTAAGTAAGATGTTTATGTCAGATCAGGAATATAAAGAATATATGAAGGATCCAGCAAATGAACCTATGAAACGCGATTTTGTAAAACGTGATGAGGGATATTTGGTTGTAATGAGCGTATGTGCGGGGGAAAATGTATTGTATCATAATGACTATGATTACGGAGAACGTTTTTATTGTGGATCTTACATTTGGGCGATTGTCAATAAAGAGGGTTTGGTAACTTTTCAAGCCAGCGGAATTTACAATGTGGATTCGAGTGAGCCGGAAGAAATTGAAGTTTTGTCATTAGAGAATGCAAAACAAGCCATGAATCAAAAATTTGAGAATATAATCTCTACGGATAAAGTAGAATGCAAGGAAATTCAACAGTCCTATTTGGCGGTAAGCGACGGAAAAAGCGAAACGGTTTCTTTCATTCCGGTATATGTTTTCCTAATAGAACAAAAAATTAACGACTCCAAGGGTGGTAAACGGCTTGAGGCCGTAGAAACTATGTCACTTATTTTAGATATGGAAAATGGGAAATGGATAGAGTAAGGTGAATTGATATGAAACTTTGGAATATGAGCAGAACAGAAGTGAGAAGATTGTTTGGGGCTACCAATACCATAAGCACACTATTTTTTTCGGCTCTTATAATGACAATAGGTGTTGCGACATACATTAGGCAGAATGGTTGGGGTGATACAAATTTTTATTATATGTTTTCTCATATGTTTTATGGAGGATATTTTTTTGAATTACTATTTATTCCTCTTGGTTATATAGTGACAACAAATGTATGTATAGATGTAACTGAAAAAGTGTCTCGTCTATTTATCACGCGAGCGAGTACATATTCCTATATAATTGCGAAATATATTATTGGAATCGTATATTCATTTTTGATGACAATATTTGTGTTGAATGTTTTTGTCGCTATTGGAAGAGGGATTATGCCATCTATAGATGAGAGTTATTACTCCGGTGGGACAGATGCGTATGAAGATTTATTGAAATTTCATGATATTTTGTATTATGAAATGCGTATTCTATTTGTCGCTTTTGTAATCAGTTTTTTTGTGGCAGTAGGGATGGTTCTTTCTGTGTTGATTCATAATCAATATGTTTCTGCGCTTTCTCCCTATCTGGCATATATCATAATAACGAAATTGCAGCTTATTTTAAGGATGCCGGAATATACGCTGTTTTCTTCAATCTGGTCGGGGATTACACGGACATCATCTTCTGTAGGACAGTCGATTGGATATATTATATTGTTTGATTTGTCGTGTTTATTATTTGTTGGTTTTGTTTTTGCTGGTGTTATGAAAAGGAGATGCTGTGGTGAAAAGGACTAAAGGGATTTGTAAAATCATAATGTGCAATTTTGCAAACTGGATCAGGAATTATAAAATTTATTTTGTTGTACTAACGCTGGTGATTTTTGTGTTGGACAATTATACATCGGTTTTTGATTTTGCTCAGCAGGCAAGATTTCGAGTGTCTCCATATTTATTTCCCTTTTGTTTTACGCACCCATTTATGAGAATTGTTATATTTTCCTGTGTGATTTTTTTATTTTCTAATGCTCCTTTTATTTCGGATTTTCAGCTATTGCTTTTGTCAAGAACAGGAAAGAAGAAGTGGTATCTAGCCCAAATGGTGTATATTATTATATGCTGTTTTTTGCTTACTGCTTTTTTAATGGTGCTACCTATTATAAGAAATATTTCTATGATCGTCTTTTTGAAAGACTGGGGAAAGGTAATCGAAACTCTGGCAAGGCAATTTGACATCGTTCATCCGATATCTTATCAAACAGTAAGTCGATATTCTGCGCAGGAAGTGATGGTTTATACGGTTTGCGTAAGTGTCCTTTTAATGTTGTTAATAGGGATGATATTATATTTTTGCAACATTTTATTTAGAAATCGGAGTGTTGGTATTTTGATCTGTGCCGCACTTGTTTTGCTGGACTGGTTTGTATATATTACAGGCAATATGATGCTGTTATGGATTTCCCCAATATCATGGATACAAATGTCCAATATGGCCTATGCAAGGGAACGGGGGTTTCCATCATCAATATTTTCTATTGCATGTCTTATTATATTAAATATAATATTGTTATTGTCGACGTATTTTGTTGCGAAAAGAAAAGATGTTGTCGAAGTGTAACAAATGGAGGGATAATACGATGATCAGTGTTAACAGTATAACTAAGATATATGGGGATAATGAGGTTCTTTCTGATATTTCTGTGAAATTCGATGCTGGAAAGATCTATGGACTGGTTGGTAGAAATGGATGTGGAAAAACAATGTTAATGAAGTGTATATGCGGGTTTGTTAAGCCGACCACAGGAAAAATCGTGATAGATGGGAAATTGCTGGGAAAGGATATGGATGTTCCGGAAGATATTGGCGTGATTATAGAAAATCCAGGATTCATTCCAAATTACTCCGGATATAAAAATTTAAGATTACTGGCCTCTGTAAGGGGGAAAATAGGGAAAGAAGAGATATGTGCGTATATGGAAATGATTGGTTTGGACGCAAAGAATAGAAAACATGTGGGGAAATATTCTATGGGAATGAGGCAAAAGTTAGGGATTGTTCAGGCCATTATGGAAAAGCCGAAGATCTTGCTTCTGGATGAGCCGATGAATGGTTTAGATCATAATTCAGTTGGACTTGTAAGAGATATAATAAGAAAAGCGGCAGATGATGGGACGCTGGTTTTGCTTACGAGTCATAACCAAGAGGATATAGATACATTGTGTGATGTTGTGTACTGTATGGAGGATGGGAAAATTCTTGATAAGTTGGTGGGATAATTCAATGGAGCATGGGAATACTTTAGGAATTTGATGGCGCTAATGTTATGGCTAGTTACTGTGTGAAAAGTAATATGAAATGTGAAAATGGGTGATTAGAAGAGAAAATAATAGTTGATTCCATATGTACTCTAGAGTATAATGACAATAGGGTTATATTGTTATTAGGAGACGGAAGGATTCTACTTTTTTACAATCATATGTTTCTATATATACTGGAAAGAAATTCCGAGCGGACTGAAGTTGCGCTGGTCGCACTGGCGGGAATGGTAGGCACTCTTGTGATTGAAACGCTGATGATCTGGAAAGATCTCGCGCCATTTTTCGATTATTCTTCTTTTGGTATCTAGTGCACAAATTACAAATGAAGTGATGGATCATAAAAGGACTAAAGAAAGGATAGATACCTATGGCAAAAAAAAGAACTGACAATTCGAAGCAGTGCGGCTGAGTTTTTAATATTTGAGGAACAGTCCCACGCTGACGGAGTAGAAGTAATATATTAGGATGGTACATTGTGGATGTCGCAACGAATGATGGGACTTCTATTTGATGTGGAATCCAATACAATTACATATCATTTGTGCGAAATTTATAAATCAGGAGAATTAGAGCAGATATCAACTACTCGAAAAAATCGAGTAGTTCAACAAGAGGGCAGTCGTAATGTAAACAGGGAAATTGAACACTATATTTAAGAGTAAAAGAATGGATATTAGAGATTATACAAAATATATATCAGCCGATACGCTGATGGGACCTAAGAGTGCAAGGATTTTGGAAGAATTATTGAAAAGGTATCCGTTGCGGCTGAATGAAAATAACATGGTTCTCGATCTGGGGTGCGGGACGGGACTAACGAGCCTTATGATCGCGAAAGAAACAAGGGCAAAAGTTTATGCCAATGACCTTTGGGTCCGCGCGGAAGAGAATGAAAAGAGATTTGAAGACTGGGGCGTTGGGGAGTAGATTTCTGCCGTTCATGAGGATGCCAATAATCTGAGCTTTGAAATAGGACAGTTTGATGCTTTGTTCAGCATAGATTCCTATCATTATTTTGCTGCTGAGGAAGGATTTTTTGAAGCAAAGATCTTACCGTTTTTGAATGAGAAGGCGGTAGTATTCATTGGCATTCCCGGCATAAAAAATGAATACGGCGGCCGTTCCGAGGAACTTCTTTCTGACTGGCTGGGGGATGAGGCGTATATGTTCAAAAGCCCGGCGGAATGGAGGAAAATTGTCGGGAACCACGATAGAATGGAAAGAGTCGAGACGTGGGAAATGGAATGTTTTGAGCTGGCATGGAAGGAATGGTTTGCAACGGGGCATGAATACGCCATCGCTGACAAGCGGTTTTACGAAACGCTGATCAAACCGTATACTTGTTTTGCTGGGGTATATATCGAGTTAAAATAACGGATTTCATAGTAAATTTACGCATTTGCGCAATCGAAACTGAAAAATTAGTTGATTTCCGGATGTACCCTGGAGTATAATAGCAATAGGGTTATTTTTTTAATTAGGAGAAGGAAACATGATACTTATTTTTTCAATCATATGTTTCTATATATACTGGAAAGAAATAAATTCTGAGCGGACCGGAGTCGCGCTGGTCGCGCTGGCGGGGATGGTGGGAACTCTCGTAATTGAAGCGTTGCTGATTTGGAAGGATCTCGCGCCATTTTTTGGTTATTCTTCTTTTGGCATCTAGTGCATAATACACTAGTGTACAATATACTAGTGTATAATACGTTACGGTACATTGCATTAGCAGCGTGTATGACACAAAAGCGAAGTGGCGGATAGAAACCCGGAAATGTGAGAAGAAAGGAGACAACGTGAAAAAACGGTGGATATTACAGACAAAGCGCGGGGATTTTCGTGGGATCGGCGCGAAGTACGGCATTTCTCCGGTGACGGTCCGGTGTATGATGAACCGCGGAGTCAGTACGGAAAAGGATTTTGACGAATACCTGAATGCGGCGTATGACAGCATAAGTTCGCCGTGGCTTTTGAAAGATATGGAACAGGCGGTAGAGATCGTCGTACATAATAAAGACCGGATGGCGGCGATTGCCTCCGATTTTGACTGCGATGGGATATTTTCGGCATTTATATTAAAAAAAGGATTTGCGGCCTGCGGTATCGAAAGCCGCATTTTTACGCCTGACCGCGTGGCCGAGGGGTACGGGCTGAATCAGAGGATCGTCGATGAGGCCGTAGAGGCGGGGGTGGGATTTCTCATTACGTGTGACAATGGCATCGCGGCGAAGGAGGAGATCCGCTACGCGAAGGAGCGCGGGTTGACGGTGATCGTGACCGACCACCACGAGGTGCAGGGAGAGGCGCCGGAGGCGGATGCCGTCATCGACCAGAAGCAGGCGGACTGTCGGTATCCGTTCAAGGGCCTGTGCGGGGCGGGCGTGGCCTTTCAGTTTATAGGAGCCCTGTATGAGCGGCTGGGCGTGCCGGCTGCGAGGCGGGAGGAGCTGCTCGTGTATGCGGCGATCGCTACGGTGGCCGATGTGATGGAGCTGCAGGGAGAGAACCGCATTTTGGTGAAAGAGGGACTCCGCAGGCTGAAAACGACGGATAATACCGGACTGAGAGCGCTGTTGGAAGTGCAGGGATTAAAAGAAAAGGAAATCCATGCGTACCATATCGGATTTGTGATCGGGCCCTGTTTCAATGCGGCGGGCCGTATCGATACGGTGGAGAAGGCGTTCGCGTTGCTGGAAGAACCGGATTATGCGGAGGCGCTGGCGCTGGCGGAGGAATTGAAGGAGATCAACGATACCCGGAAGGAAATGACGCGGCAGGCGGCGGAGAGGGCTTTTGAGGTGCTGGAACAGAGTGGGAAGGCTAAGAATGCGGTGCAGATCGTCTTGCTTCCCGATTGCCATGAGAGTCTGGTCGGCATCGTGGCGGGCCGGATCAAAGAGCGCTATCACCATCCCGTCATCGTATTTACGGCGGTGGGGGACGGACTGGTGAAGGGGTCAGGACGGTCGATCGAGTCGTATCATATGTTTGACCGGCTCATGGAATGTCAGGATCTGATGGTGCGGTTCGGTGGACATAAGATGGCGGCGGGTATGACGCTGCGGGAGGACAGGCTGCCGGAGCTGGAGCGGCGCTTAAATGAAAAGGCGGGATTGTGTGAGGAAGATTTTGTGCCGGAGCTAAAAATAGATGTGGCGCTTCCCATCGGGCATATTTCGGAGCGTCTGATCGCGGATTTGTCCGTGATGGAGCCGTTTGGCAACGGAAATCCGAAGCCGGTTTTTGCCGAGCAGCATTTCCGGCTGCTGCGCGCCGTGAAGCGGGGAAAAAACCAGAATGTGCTGATATTAAAAGTGGCAAATGCGTCCGGCACGGTGATGGATGCGGTCTGTTTTGATGATATTGAGGGAATGGAAGCGCTGATCCGCGACGAGTGGGGCGCGGAGGAGCTGGAAAAACTGTATGCCGGAAAGGAAAATAGGATTGATCTCGGACTGGCGTATTATCCTGCGGTCGATGAATACGGCGGACGGCGGACGCTGCAGATCATCATTACGGATTTTTGCAGGATACGGATTGGTTAGAAGGGATACGGATTGGTTTAGAAGGAATTCGGATTTATTAGAGAGAGGGATCATTATGATAGAGATAAGTCTTTGTATGATCGTTAAAAATGAGGAAAAGGTGCTGGGACGCTGTCTGGACAGCATCGCGGACCTGATGGATGAGATCATCATCGTCGATACGGGTTCGACCGATCGGACGAAGGAGATCGCGAAAAAATATACCGAACAGGTTTATGATTTTCAATGGAATGATGATTTTTCGGCGGCGCGCAATTTTTCTTTTTCTAAGGCGACAAAGGATTATATTTACGCGGCGGATGCGGACGAGGTGCTCGATGAGGAAAACCGTGAGAAATTCCGCCAGCTAAAGGAAGCGATGCTCCCGGAGATCGAGATCGTGCAGATGAGGTACTGCAACCAGCTCTCGCATGGGACCGCCTATAATTTTGACGCGGAATACCGGCCGAAGTTGTACAAACGGCGGCGGGAGTTCGTGTGGATCGAACCTGTCCACGAGATGGTGCGGCTCGATCCGGTCGTTTACGACAGTGAGATTGATATTTTGCATATGCCGGAAGAACAGCACAGCGGCAGGGATTTCCGGGTGTTCCAGAAGCAGATCCGGGAGGGGAGGCGGCTGTCGAAGCGGCTGCACCATATGTATGCGATGGAACTCTCAATCTCGGGGACGGATGCGGATGTTTTGGAGGCGGAGCCATTTTTCGCGGCTTCGGCGGTGGATCCTTCCCGCAGTCTCGATGAAGTCAGGGAGGCGGCCTGTATCGCGGCGCGCGCGGCCAGGCTGCGCGGGGACAGCCACACGATCCTGAAAATGTGCCTCAAGGATCTTCTCTCGGAAGGTTCTTCCGAGATGTGCTTTGAACTCGGCGAATACTTTTTTGAACACGGGGACTATGAAGAGGCGGCGATGTGGTATTACAATGCGATGAATGAGACGCAGAGCATATTGAACATACATACTTCGACGGACTGGCCGGAGGAGCGGTATGCACAGTGCAAGGTGTGAATACATGGCAGAAATGAGGATTAGGATGGAAAAACAGACAGAGATTTTACGGGAAGAGATCAATAAGGTGATCAAGGGAAAAAGTAATGTGGTCGATAAGGTGCTGTGCGCGATGCTGGCCGGCGGGCATATTTTGCTGGAAGATATTCCGGGAGTGGGGAAGACGACGCTGGCGATGACGATCGCGAAGGCGATGGCACTTTCGTATCGGCGGGTACAGTTTACGCCGGACGTGCTGCCGAGCGACATTGTGGGTTTTTCGATGTTTAACAGCCAGACGAAGGAATTTGAGTACCGGGAGGGCGCTATTTTTGCCAATCTGTTTCTGGCGGACGAGATCAACCGGACGTCGCCGAAGACGCAGTCCGCCCTGCTGGAGGCGATGGAAGAGGAAAAAGTGACAGTGGACGGAGTGGAACACCGGCTGCCGGCGCCGTTTACCGTAATTGCCACCGAAAATCCCGTGGGATCTTCGGGAACGCAGATGCTGCCGGAATCGCAGCTCGACCGGTTTATGGTATGTCTATCGATGGGGTATCCGGAACACGGGGATGCGGTCAGCATTTTGAAAAACGACGGAGCCAAGCCGCTGCGGGATGTGAGGGAGATCATTTCCATTGAAGAGTGGGGGAGATTGAAACAGAGCGCGGAAGATTGTTTTGTGAGCGATGCGCTGTACGATTATGTCGTGCGGCTGACGGAGGCGACGAGGGAGAGCCGTTATCTGGCGCTGGGCGCGAGTCCCCGTGCGAGCATCGCGCTTTTGCGCATGGCAAAAGCGATGGCGGTTCTTCGCGGAAGGGATTATGTCATTCCCGAGGATATCAAGGAAGTTTACTATGATGTGTTTGCCCACAGGGTCAGACTGGATACGATGGCGAAGGCGGAGGGCATGACGGTCATAGAAGTGCTGGTGCAGGTGTTTGAACATGAGAAAATTTAAAAATATTTTTGAATATGTGTTTTTATTCTGCCTGAATGGACTGATGCTCTGGTATTTCCGGGGATACCTGAATCTGCTGATCGCGGCGGCGATGATCCTATTTCTTTTGTTTGATATCATTTCCGTCCTGATCCTGAAGCGTTATCTGTCGGTATCTGTCGTGGTTCCGGGGGAGCAGATGCCGAAAAACATAACGTTTGTCGTCAGGGTGAACGTGAGGAACGATAGTGTGATCCCGCTGGCGAACGGTGTGGTCCGGCTCCAGATGGGAAATGTGTTTATGGGGGAGACGGCGGAACAGAATATCGAGGTTCCGCTGAAACCACTTGATGTGACAGGGATTGAGCTTCCGCTGTGCTCCGCTTGTGTCGGGGATGTAGAGATCCGCACGGAGAAGATCGTTCTCACGGATTTTCTTGGACTGTTCGAGACGGAGAGGGACGCTTTTGCGGAGGATCATGTATTTATCGTTCCCCGGGGTGAGACAGAGCAGGAATTTTCGCTGAATGCGTTTGAGAAGGGTATGAATGAGGTCGAGGAGACGCAGATGAAGGGCAGCGATTTTTCTGATGTCAGCCAGATTCGGGAATATATCCCCGGCGATGCCATAAAAAACATTCATTGGAAACTCTCCGCCAAAAAGGATGTGTGGATGGTAAAAGAGCGGCTGCAGATGTCGTCACAGAAGCTGCTCGTCGTGCTGAGGCTCGAGAAATCAAGCGAAGAGGCGGCGGATCGTACGATCGAGACGCTGTATTCCTTTGGCGGGTTCCTGATCACGAACCATGTGCCGCTCACGCTGTGCTGGTGGAGTGATAGATTCCGGGAGATCCGGCAGGAGACGGCGGAATCGTCCGCGGAGTGGCTGGATGTGATGCTGCATGTGTTCTCCACGAGAGCGGGAAATGAGATGGCGGAACAGCAGTTTCGTTCCCTGTACCCCGGGCAGGGGTATGTATTGGCGTGTGAGGAGGGGCTGCTCGTTAAGGAATAGGTAATCAAGCGGCGTCGGGAAAGAAAATGCTCGTTTAAAAGTCATGTTCAGTATGGAAAGAGAGGTGACGGTATGGGGATATTCAGGCGAAAAACGAAGGAGCCGGAGCAGAGGGTGCAAATATCCGGGGGACTTTTTTTGGAATACCCGAGGAACGGGGAGAAACAAAATCCCTTCCTGAGCTGTGTGCCCAAGGGACTGTTTAGTTTTCTTGTCGTATTTGGGTCGCTGGGAGGATTTCTTTCCGCGTTTGAGATGGAATGCAATTATGTGATCCCGGCGGTCATCCTTTTTTTGTCTGCCATGTATTTCAGCGGTCTGTTTGGCTTTCGCAAGGGATACTGGAAGGATCTAGGGTATATTATCTATTTTATGTTTTACGTGGCGGCGGTTTATCTTCTCCAATCCTATGTAAACAGTGGGTTTGCCGCGATCGTCAATATCGTGCGCCAGCGCGGGGAGCTGTATTTTAATCTGGCGGCAGGTACGGAGTTTGCGGAAAAGATTGAGGACCGCTACCTGACGATCACGATCACGGTTATTTTTTTCGGTATTTTCGAGATCATTTTACTGAACATTTTTCTCTCCAATTATATGAGTTTAAAACTGGCGCTGTTTGTCGGACTGGCGCTCTATGTATTTCCGCTTTATCTGCAGCGGGAACCGGATCTGTTTTTTGCCCTCTGTATGGTAGGCGGTTTCGCGGGGATCTACGTGTATAAGAACAGCGGTCATTTTAAGGACGGCCCCGTCCGGCGGCGCGATTACGAACGGGTGGAGGAGGGGAAGAACATCCGGCTCTCCTATACGCAGAATAATAAAGGATACCGCGGTGTTCTTTTGTGGACGCTGGCGTTTGTGCTGATCCTCGGCGTCTGCACTGTTTTTTATGATGAGGATGATTTCCGCAGGAGTTATGTGGAAAATCCGTACAAGACTGCGACGAGAGAGGGCGTGTCCGGCTTTATCATGCTCGGATTCCGCAGTTTTTTTCCCAATCTCTATTCGCGCGGCGGGATGAGCGGCGGGAAATTTGGAAATATTTCGGCGATACGGCCTGACAATGAGACGGATCTCATCGTGCGTTTTGCGCCTTATAGCAGCAGTCCGGTTTATTTAAAGGGGTATACGGGACTCATTTATGAAAATAATGGGTGGATGAATGCGTATGAACTGGGAGGGAGTACGGGAAATCAATCTTTTTTTGGTGAGGAGAATTTGCAAGAAGAGGCCCTTGCGCTTTCGAAGTGCTATGAAGCAGGCCAGGAGGGGCAGGGCAAGGCGGTCATGGAGATTTTGAACAAAGGGGCGGATGTGAGGTACGTGTATCTTCCATACTTTACAAGATTAGACGATTATGGGAAGTATGAGAGGGCAGGGGAGCCATTGTTTGTCGGAAGCAGCCTGGGGAAGGAGCAGCGGTTTACTTTTTATCCGAATATTGGTTATACGGCGGATCTGAAAGCTTCTTTGTCCTTTCAAAAAGAAGAGGTAAAGAGTAAAGCTTACTCCCCTTATTCTATTTTGAATTATCGGATACCGCCAGTAAACCGGGCGGCAGTGGATCGTTTTATTGCGACGTCCGGGATTAAAGTGGGAGATCCCGATGTCGTGGAGCAGGTTGTGTCGCATCTGAAAGAGGACTATTCTTACAGCTACAATCCGGGACGGCTTCCGGAGGGGAGCGATATGGTCAATTATTTTCTGGATGAGAATAAAAAGGGAGTGTGCTATCATTTTGCGACTGCGGCCGTGCTGATCTTCCGGCGTCTCGGGATTCCGGCGCGGTACGCGGAAGGATACGCGTTTGGTTACAGTACGGTGCTGGAGGGGAAGATGCGGGAGGATCTGAATTATGACGACTATTACAGCGGGTACTCGGAGCTTGGGAGAACGGCCGTGATGGAAGTGGACGTGACGGATGCTAATGCCCACGCCTGGGTGGAGATTTACGACGCATTTCGCGGATGGATGGTAGTCGATCCGACGCCGGCCGTGACGGAGGAGGAACAAACAGGAGGGGATTTTTGGAGTTCCCTCACGAATTTCCTGCAGGATTCGCCGGATGTGCAGTTTGAGGGCGATTTGTCGGAGATCAATCTCTCGTTCCTGCGGTCGGACGCGGTGCGGATTACCGTAATATCAATACTGGCGCTTGCCGTTTTCATCTGTTTGGTCATTGTGGCGGTGCGCAGGGTGGTGCGCTGGCGGAGCTGGCACACGACAGACCTGAGCCGGAATATGCTGTGGTATTACCGGGAGGTGTGCCGCCGGAGAGGGCGCAGGGATCCGGCATTTGGGAAGTTATCTGTGCCGTCGGAGCAGCTGGCGTACCTGTTTGAGGCCAGCCGCCGGAAACAGGCGGGCAGACGGGGCGGCAAAGAGACGGAGCGGGTGGACGAGGAGCGGGTGGTTCGCTGTCTGGAAGAAATCTGTTTCTGTCCGGCGCAGCCGGCAAAAGAGGATTATGATTATGTAATGGGGGTATTGAGAGGATTTTACTGAGCAGTAGTTTTATCGTGAAGTTATGTGGTCTGCATTACTGACGGGAAAATTCAAAAGAGCCTACAAAAAGTAAATAAGAACCAATAAACCCGGTGTGGTGTGTTTCAGACAAAAGGAATGCGCCACGCCATTTTTTATGCACAGAAAACGTGCAGAAATGAGGTGGAACATGCCTGCCAAATGCCCTGCCTGTAGGCGGGCAGAACCAGACTTTGGCAGGCAGGGGCGAGAGACACCGGCAGACAGGAAAATCAAAGGGAGGAAGCACATGGGAAAACTGGATTTTCTCTACCGGATGGAGCTGCCGCACCGTGCCGTGGCGGTATATATTTATTTATCTGACCGGGCGAATCAGGAGGGGTAGGGCTGGTTGAAACGAAACAGCGGTACCGCACACCGCACGAATGGGGGCAACTGCGGTCTTTTGGTGACAGGTGAGATTTGTCACCATGACCGGAGAAAGGGAACTTCCCACAGTAAGATTCTAAAAAGAGTGACATGATCACAGCAGAGATCGTCATGCAGGCAGTCAACAATAATGAAATTTAGCAGTAAAAGCAGGGCAGCCTGCTTTTATTGTATTTCCCCGGATCTCTTAATCTGCATCATTTTTTATGCGGGTCAGATAACCTGCAGATGCTGGTGCAGACAATCTTGCGGATGCGCGGCATGCAAAGTCTAAATCAGGCGCATCTAATCTGCATAGAACTGGTGCATCTAATTTGACGGACAACAACATGGCTTGAAAATAAAAGTAGAGGTTGCATCAATTATTTATGATGTCAGGGTCAAAACCCCAAACATCTGTTTTTGGATATATTCTCGCCTCATAGGTCAAACCAGCCTTCA
>CAJTZN010000065.1 GCA_910584065.1 uncultured Eubacterium sp. | reverse complement strand
TAGCGGTAGCTGTTTCCGTGCAGGAGAGTGCCGAGGCAGGTAAGTTCTAAAAACATTAGAATAACGTTGTTTAAAAGTGATTAGGAGTGGCTAAATGCAGGTCACTCCTACACTATTTCTACATTATTCCTACACCCATATTCCTACATTTTATGAAAAGATTTTTTTGTACGATTACTAGATCTTGAAAATAGGAATGGATATTTCTTTCGGATTGTGGCAATATATGATTATCAGAATTTTGGAAAGGGTGATGCACATGGTATTGGCAGAGGCTGTAAAAACAGTAGAACCGACTTATACAATCAATGATTCTATGAATGTCTTGTTGGGAAAACTCGATGAAGCCATTGACGATATGGAAAATGGCAGGGTTCAGACAATTGATGAGGCATGGGAAGAAATTGACAGAGTATAAGGAGTACAAATGGTAAAACGATACAAAGTGGTAATAGCACAAAGTGGAAAAATGGATGTTTTGAATAAGAAGCGGTATATCATTGAAAATTTTAAATACCGTGATTATGCTCAGAACTTTTCCGCTAAAATAAAGAAAGCCGCACAGGAACTAGATACATTTCCAACCGGCTATGGAATAATAGGTTTTCAATACCGAGGATATGATATTTATATGAAGCCTATTAGTAATCATTTATTGTTTTATACGATAGATGAAGACGAGATGGTGGTCACTGTGCTTCGTGTATTGCAGGATGGCATGGATTGGGAGTACATAATTAAGCATTGGATTGAAAGTAACATATAAGTAAAACGTAAATGCATTTCACGTTGCGATCCAGGAAGCAGCGGACGCAAACCGTTTCTAAAGAAACGATTGGCAAGTTCTAATAAAACCGTATAAAAACACCGTAATTTCGGGAGCAAATCGGATTTCGTTTTGTCTGGTTTGCTCTCTTTTTTTGTGCTATAAGACGCTGTAAGACGGCTATAAGACAAGAGGATGGACGCCTTGTCTTACGGCAGAAATTTCAGGATGCCCGCTGGTTTTTTGAGAAGCGGAGAAGAACATCCATGCGGTGCAGAAAAATGGTCAGGCGGAGATGAAATATCATCAGTAAGATGCCGGCGAAGACAGGGAATACAGAATGTAACTTTTTTCAGTGATGTTTTTTCATTAAGGAAAGGGGGCATTTGTATGCCGAGACAGCGTGGTAATGGCTGTGGTAATGTTACCAGGGTAAGGAATAGTAAAAATCCTTATCGTGTACGTGTGACGGTGGGGTATGAGTATGATGAGCAGAAGGGAAAGATGGTTCAGAAGGTTAAGTCGCTCGGCTCGTTCAAGACCAGACAGGAGGCTGAGACGGCTCTGGTGTCATACCATGCTATTTCCCCTGAATGGATATATGTGAGAGGTTCTGGCTGGTCTGTTTCCATATATTGTTTTGTGTTTCTGAAGTTTGTCCATTCCTATGAGAGTGATCATGTATCAGTGCAGGGGTATTCAGGTTAGAATTTTATTTCTTCCCTTTCATTATATCGATGATTTCTGCGAGGGAGTTGATTTCCCTGTCAGACAAGCCCTCCACATCCAGCGTTCTTGTCTTTTCCCTGCCGATCAGGTAGTCGCATGACACATCATAAAGGGTCGCGAGTTTCAGGAGTATGTGGTAAGAAGGGTGTCTGTCCTCGACCTCATAGGCTGAGAGAACCGACACAGATACACCTAACAGTTCCGATACCTGTTTCAGCGTGAGACGTTTTGCCTGTCTGAGAACCTTCAACCGCTCTCCCATTTTTATATTTACCATATGAGTACACCGCCTTTCTACTAAGAGTGTAATGAAAGGTATTCCCAATGAGGTAGAAATAAATCCTATAACAGAAGATATTTGTCTTGAAATGGTGGAAAAGTAATGGTAAAATATGTGAGAAAGTATTCTGTTAAAGGATTTGTTTCCTGTAAAGGTGTAATGGTGTATGGAATAAGCGGGTTGAGGCAGTTATTTCTTACATCAACTCTGCTATTTCTTACATCTGGCTTTTTTTTGGGTTTAGATGTGGTAGAATACTTTTGAAAAAATATGATGTGCCTGAAATATGGCGGGAATGGAGGAAGAAAATGAGAAACACGTTCAAAAAGATAATGACGGCAGTGCTGGCAGTTGCCTTGCTGCTGGGGGTATTGGCTGTACCACCGCAGGATGCGCAGGCGGCAGAAATAACCGTTGTAAAGAGTATTAAGATGAAACCGGGAGAAACTTTTTTGTTGATAGGAGATCAGGATGGAGTAGATGTATCCCTCGATAAAAACGGCAGATGCTCCAGCAGTAACCCTAAGGTAGCAACCGTAAAATTAAAAAAAGACCCATCCTTCTGTTGTGCCACGATTGCTGCGAAAAAGCCAGGGAAGGCAGTGATTACTACAACAGTTAAGGGGAAGGCGTTCAAAACAAAGGTTACGGTAGTGGCTGAGAAAGTCAGCATGACCAAGAAGGCGAAAGTAAAGGTAGGGGAGACAGTTAAAATCAGCCTGCAAAATAATAAGAAGAAAGCCAGATGGAAGATCACGAAGGGTAAGAAGCTGATTAAGATTACCAAGAAGTCAAAGACTTCTGCTACCATCAAAGGCTTGAAAAAGGGAACGGCAAAGGTACAGGCAGTAGTTGGTAAGAAAAAATATAACTGTACTGTGACAGTATCAGTGGCAAAGAAGAAACCGACAGCAAGCAGTAAGCCGCAGGCTGCGAAGACACCAGTACCAACGTCAACACCGTCAGAGGGTACGCCAGCGACCTCAGTACCAACAACAACACCGTCAGGGGGTACGCCAGCGACCTCAGTACCAACATCAACACCGTCAGCAGAGGGTACGCCAGCGACCTCAGTGCCAACGTCAACACCGTCAGGGGATGTGCCAGTGCCTACGTTAAGTCCTGATGTGCCAGGACTTCGCACTATTGTGTATGATGGAACGAATGGGGATGAAATTTATGATGCGGATGAGCCGATTGCAGTGACAGTTAAGGATGGAGTGACGAGTATCGAGGAGTATGCATTTTGTGAATGCAGCAGCCTGATGAGTATCACGATCCCGGACAGTGTGACGGAGATCGGGGTTTCTGCATTTAACGGATGCAGCAGCCTGACGAGTATCACGATCCCGGACAGTGTGACGGAGATCGGGTGGGCTGCATTTGAAGGCTGCAGCAGCCTGACGAGTATCACGATCCCGGAGAGTGTGACGAGTATCTGGAGGAGTGTATTTAACGGATGCAGCAGCCTGACGAGTATCACGATCCCGGACAGTGTGACGGAGATCTGGGGATCTGCATTTCAAGGATGCAGCAGCTTGACGAGTATCACGATCCCGGAGAGTGTGACGTATATCGTGGATTCTGCATTTGACGGATGCAGTAGCCTGACAAGCATCACATGGAAAGGTACTGATTATAACAGTGTAGATTCTTTTGAAACTGCCTTTGGTGGTTTTACAGACATTTAGAGTAATTGTCAGCTTAATATCATGTTTTGCGATGAAGAATAAGTGAAATACAGGTCTCCCGGCATCTGACAATGCGTCAGTCCCGCTGGGAGGCTTGTTTTTTATTGTTCAGATATAATCTGCCCCCGCTCCGAGGTACACTTTCATTGTTCTGGAAACCTCTCCCCTTGTTCTGATATAATCCCTCTCTGTTTTTAGAAAAACTTCCTTTGTTCTGGTTTGTCTGTTTATGTTCTGATGTAATCTGAAATTGAACCAATGCTGAAAAAGAATGATAAAAGGCATATTTTCTGTACTGGCATAATCTTCCACGATTTCATCCCTTTCGTCTGTCAATACAGCTACTTCCCCATGTATAACGAAAAGGTATCTGGCGGGGTATTCCTGAACCCATGAGTCAGGCAGTCTGGGGGTAAGAAGGAAAAATATACAAAAATTATTTTTGTATACGGATGGCGTTGCCGAGGCGGCAAATGCGTCAAATGAGCTGTACGGAACGGACCGGATGCTGTCTGCGCTAAATCGAACGGCCGCTATGGATAATATTACAAAACGGGAGCAGAACTGTATGACAGACAGATCTGCTCCCGTTTTATTTATCGTTTTCCCGTAAATCCGGACTTGCAGGCCATCATGCACAGGCAGGGCGGCGGCAATTTTGTATGATTGAAATTATAATGCTTCTCTGCTATAATGTTTTCATGATTTCCCCCGGCGGGACATTTTGATCAGGAGGATAGACCTTATGAACATTACCTATATTTACCACAGCAGTTTTTTGGTCGAGACAGATAGCTGTTACTACTTATTTGACTATTTTCGTAAGCAGCTGCCAAAACTGAACACGGAAAAACCAATTTTCGTATTTGCCAGTCATTTCCATCAGGATCATTACAATAAAAAAGTATTTGAACTGTTAAAACAGCAGGGCATGAAAAACATCCATGCCATCTTATCAAAGGACATTTCAAAACGAAACTACCCGGAGACGGATGGGATCGAGATCACCCGTGTAACATTCCACCAGCACTATGAACTGCCATGCGGAACAGAACTTCAGACGCTCCACTCGACGGATTCCGGCGTGGCTTTTCTTTTGACATGTCCGGAGGGGACGATCTACCACGCCGGCGACCTGAACGACTGGGTGTGGAAGGGGGAGCCGGAGCAGGAAAACCGCCAGATGACCGGAAGTTACCGGCACGAGATACAGTTCCTCGCCGGAAAGACTATTGATGTGGCGTTCCTTCCGCTCGATCCGCGGCAGGAGGAATATTACGCGGAGGGGATGCGCTATTTTTTGGAGAAGGTAGATGTAAAAACCGTTTATCCCATGCACTACTGGGGAGAGCCGGAGATCATTGATCGTTTTCTCTCGGAATACCCGGAGTACCGGCACATCGTGAAACAAACGGAGACATGGCAATAAGCAGTACAGACGGCATGGTAACAAAAATATGTGAATCAGGGCACTTTTTTTGCGCGCGCAGAGAAAAAGAGTAGAAAAAAATAAAATAATAGAGGAAAAAAAAGAATAGTTGTGATATACTTAGTTGTAATTGCAAAAAAAGCGCACTCTTATTAAGGAGGTTACCTATGATGAAAAAAATTTGGGAGTTTTTTGAAAATATGGATGAGGTAGTTTACGTTTCCGACGTAGACAGCTATGATTTGGTTTATATGAATAAAAAAGCGCTCGAGTTGTACGGTTTTCAATCGCTCGGGGAACTTGCCGGGAAAAAGTGTTATGAGATACTGCAAAACAGCTCTTCGCCCTGTTCGATCTGCAATAATCAGGAATTAAAAAAAGATCATTTTAAAGAATGGCTGTTTTACAACCCGATCCTTGAAAAGCATATGATGCTCAAGGATACGGTCGTTGAAGAAGATGGAAGGCGCTACCGCGTGGAAATCGCCATTGATCCGTGTAAACAGGAATTGAGGGGAAATATGCTCCGAGGCTATGAAAACCTCGAGGCTACGATCAACGAAGGGCTGCGCATGGCCCTGATGCAGAAAACGCCGTCGAAAACGCTGGAGGTTTTGTTAGAGTATATGGGAAAGGCGCTCGGCGGCGAGAGGACCTATATTTTTGAGAAAAACGAAAAGGGCCACGATGATAATACGTATGAATGGGTGGCGAGCGGCGTCAGTCCGGAAAAAGAAAATCTGCAGGACCTGCCGCCGGAAGTCTGTGCCAACTGGTATGAGAATTTCAGTATAGGAAAACATATCGTCATCAAAAAACTGGCAGACATCAAGGAGAATAATCCGCTGCAGTATGACATCCTGAAACGGCAGAATATCCATTCACTGGTTGTCGTTCCGCTTTATGATGACGGTGAGGCGATCGGCTTTTACGGCGTGGATAATCTGCCGAAAGAGTCGCTCGAATACGCTTCCAATATGCTCCAGATCATGGCGCATTTTATCATTTCATCCCTGCGGCGGAGGAATCTGATCCGGAGGCTGCGGGATATGAGTTATTGTGACCAGCTTACGAAGATCGGAAACCGGCACGCGATGAATGAATTTATCGAAAACAGGCAGCGGCACACGTGTCTCGGTATCGTATACTGCGATGTAACGGGGTTGAAACGGCTCAATGACAGCGAAGGACATGAGGCGGGTGACCGGTTGATCATAAATGCGTGCGAGAGTTTGAAACGGGCGTTTGGCGGGCATGGACTTTTCCGCATCGGCGGAGATGAATTGCTGGCGATCTGCACGGGGATGGAAGAACAGGAATTATGGGAAAAGACAGCCCAGTTAAAAAAAGAGCTGAAGGAGAAAAAAATCCACATGGCGGTGGGCGCCGTGTGGGAAACGGACAGCCTGGCGGGAATTGATCGGTTGATTTCCGCGGCGGAGAGGAAAATGTACCAGGATAAAGCGGAATATTACCGCTCCAGTGGAATCGAGAGAAGAAAGGAGATCTGATATGGAACAGTCATATGCAGAAACGAGTGTGAAGCAGAAAACAACAGCGAAAGTCGCCGTATTGAAAGGATTGCTCATTTTTGGCGTGATCTTACTCATGGGGGCGGGTTTTTTGAGCAGGGTCGCGCTGTTAGCCATGCTTTCCGTGGCGGCGCTGATCTTATTGATATGGTACTGGCCCCGTTTTAAAGTGGAGTGGGAATACGTGTACTGCGACGGGCAGCTTGATTTTGATATGATCCAGGGGGGCGAAAAGAGAAAGACGGTGCTGCGGATCGAGTTGGAAAACGCGGCGGTGATCGCTCCGATGGATTCACCGAAAATGGACGGATACCGGCATCTGCCCGTGCGGGATTATTCCTCCCTCCGCCCCGAAGCCAAACCGTACGGGATCGCCATCAAGCTGGGGGAAAAGGAAGAGCAGGCGGTGCTGTTGTTTGAGCCGAGCGACAAGATGATCAAAATGATCCAGATGAAATTTCCGCAGAAGACCATCCGCCAATAAGAAAAAATTGCCATACTTTTGACTAAAATTTACCATAAAAATACCAATCCGCCTGTTTATAATGTGTGTATAACACGACGCGTATTCGCGTGTAACAGGAGGATAAAATTACATGGACAAGATGAAACTGGTTCCGAAAAAATGGCGGCCTTTTTATATGAACAAAAGGGGAATACCGCTTACGAAAGGGTATGATAAGGAGTTTGACCGGGGGTATGAAACGAAGTCCAGGGAATGGCAGGCGGCACAGTCCGTCCAGCGCTATGATTACCGGATCAAAACCGACATTGAACGGGAGCAGGGGTTGGCCGTCAGGACGAGGGAGAGAGAGCAGGAGATCAACCGGACCTTTTCGGAGGCGAAATATCCGTTTGAAAAGCCGGGCATCATAGTGGATCCCTATGGAATGACGCCATTGTGTGCCTATGTGTTGTTCTATACGAAAGAAGAGTGCCGGGTCAGGTTTCATGTTCAGGGAAAGACGCCGGACGCTTCCATCACATCGTTGGTCAGGCAGCCGTGCCAGTGGCACCGGGTGCCGGTTTACGGGTTGTACCCGGATATGGAAAATGTCGTATCGCTGGAACTGCTGGACGCGCAGGATAAGGTGATGGCGGAAAACGAGATCCGGATCCGGACGGAGCCGCTGACGAAATATGTAGAAGATGCGGTCCGTGTGGAAAAAAAGACCGCGCGCTCGTCGATGAAACTGATTCTGGTGGCGGGGAAGAGTACGTCGTATCCGATCGCGTTCGACGAGTACGGCGATATCCGGTATTTCATGAAGTACCGGCCGAGGGGGTACGGACTGTTTGAACTGGCGAATGGCA
The DNA here is from genome assembly GCA_910584065.1 of uncultured Eubacterium sp. Classification (GTDB taxonomy): domain Bacteria; phylum Bacillota; class Clostridia; order Lachnospirales; family Lachnospiraceae; genus Eubacterium_F. The sequence continues at coordinate 6,050 of CAJTZN010000065.1, read as the reverse complement.
GGTTCATCATGATGGAGCGCCAGACGCTCATTCCCACCTATCTGCTGCCGCATTCCACACAGATGTATGAAATCGACTATTTTGGCAGGGTGCACCGCACGTATTACGTGCCAAACGGCGTCCACCATGACGTGTGCGAAATGACGCCGGGAGGCAATCTTCTCGTAGCGAGTAATTCCCAGTGCGGGCATGTGGAAGACTGTATCGCCGAGGTAAACCGCCAGACCGGAAAGATTGAAAAATTTCTAGACCTGCGTGATGTCCTCTATACGGCGTACCGCGACCGCACAAACTGGATACATATCAATTCGCTCGAATATGAGCCGGAAACAAAAAACGTCATTTTTTCCGCGCGGAATCTCCACAGTGTTTTCAGTATCAACTGGAAGACGAACCAGCTGAACTGGATACTGGGTGAAACTGGGTTCTGGCGGCGGACGCCCTGGCTGTTCAAAGTGCTGAAGACGCCGGAAAACATGCCCTGGCATTTTCAGCAGCACTCGGTGAAACTCATCCGGGAGAATCTGGATGGGAAGGCGCATACGAAACATCTGATCATGTTCGACAACCACTGGAATTTAAGGAGAAAGACGCCGGCGTACGATCACGACGAGCGGTCCTTTGTCACCATTTACACGATCAATGAAAAGAAAAAAACGGCGCAAGTCGAAAAACGGTTTGGCGGCATCAAGTCAAAGATCACATCAAATGGCGTCTATAAACATGCGGAGCGCAGATTGTTCTATATGGCGGGATATCTGGCGTATCCGGACGAGCATGAAGACAGGGGCGGGGTGATTTGTGAATTTGATTATGACACGGAAAAGGAATTGAACCGGTACAGCCTGAAATATTATTTTTTCCGCGCTTTTGAGATGAAGCCGGATGTGGACGGGCTGGCTGCCGGGCTTGATCTGTCGGCGGAGCCGTGTGTCGGGTCGCTCCGGCCCTTTCAGCGGCTGCCGGAATGTATGCACATACCGCAAGAGAAGATCGAAGAGGCGCCGCTTGCCTGTCAGGAAGAGCGGGTGCGGCTTCGCATCGAGGACGGAAATCTCTGGGTGAAATCGAGGGATCACCTCGTGAATCAGGTATTTCTGGTCGGAACGGATTGTTGTTACGTCAAAGATTTCCGCGATCCTGAACAGCAGCAGGAGCTGGCGGCCGAGATGGAATATTATCTGTCAATCCCCCTGTATACCATCGAACGAGGAGAGTACACGGTAGTCGTGGAGTTTAAAGGGAAACAGTATGATACGGGAAAGAAAATCCAAATTTGTTAAAAATTTGTACTATTTTTTTTATGTGTTGGAATCAAGTTGACATATTTTGAAAATATAGTATACTTGAAAAGGAGAATTACGAAGAAAAGGTGAGGATTATGTACATGAAAAGAAAAGTAGCAGCGGCAGGTATCCTGCTGGCGTGTGGAGTCGTATGCGGTATGGCGCAAAACCCGGGCGACGCACAGGCCGCAGGGAAGTACACGATTTCCAAATCCACGAAACCGTGCGACGCTTCTTACCGCAAACTCAGCAGTTATAACAGTAAGACAAAGCACTACTATACGATCAAATCGTATCTGGAGAAATTAAAGAGCAGGGGGGGCGGTACGCTCGTCCTGAAAAAGGGAACGTATAAAGTGTGTTCGACGCTCGTTATCCCCTCCAACGTTACGATCCAGCTAAAGAGCGGGGCGAAGTTGAAAAAAACATATGAAACGGGAAGTTCCTCGCTAAAGCCGACCAAAACTCTTTTTAAGCTGGCCAGCAAGGCGAAGGATTATAAGGGGACAAAAAAGGTTGCGATCAAGGGAGCCAAAAAGGCGACCATTGATCTTGGCAAAGTGAACAATGCCATGGCCATCGACATGGGACACAATTACAATGTGAGTGTTTCGAAGATCCAGTTCAAGGGCAAAAAGGGCGGTGCCTATATCAACATAGCCGGCAGCAAAAAAGTAAGCGTGGAAGATTGTACGTTTACAAATGGGCAGGAAAAATCGGGCAATAAGCAGACGGCGGTCACAGTCAATTCGCTGGGCGCTACGCCGTGCCTCAACGTGAAGATCACGTCGAATACATTTCAAAAATTGGAGAGCGGTGTCGCCTCCACCAAATACAAAAAAGATGCGTATTCGACCAAAATTTCCATCAAAAAAAATACATTTACCGATATGAGGGACGCCGCGGTCATAGGAAAAATGTGGGACGAGCCGGTGATCACATCCAATACGGTGAAAAGGCGTGACAATACGAATGCGACCTCATCCGCGATAAAGCTTTACAGTATCAAGGATCCCGAAGTGTCGCGGAATACATTTGATAACTGTGGCTATGCGGTAAATATTGCCCGCGCGTCAAGTGTGGACAATACGCTCTCGCAGGAGAAAATCTCGAGCATGAAAAATAATGAGGTAGGAAGTTTAACCCATTATTATGTACCATATAAAAATGCGACGACCACCAGATTGTTTTATTTCCAAAGTAAAAGCGATAATACGTTTACGATCACGCCGTCGTCCAAACCTTATCGGGAACACTATGAGGATGATAAGGATTATACGGCGAACGGCGGCCAGGCCAAGACGTATTTTATGTTCCGTTCCTATATGGAACAGCTGGAGTACGCCGGTGGCGGCACACTGAACGTGCAGGCGGGAAATTACAAACTCAGCCACTCGGTCTGCATCCCCTCGAACGTGACGGTCAATTTCCAGAGCGGGGTAAAGATCCAGAAGGTCAAGGCTGTCGATACAAATCTCGCCACGAACAAGACGATGTTTGAGATCGTGCCTCCGTCCAAAGAGAAGGTGAAAAATTCAGTCAGCGGTTACAACGGTTCCCAAAACGTTACGCTGCAGGGAGACGTCAATGTGATCATTGATTGTGACAATGTGGTAAACGCGATGGGTGTCGTGATGGGACATGCCCAGAATGTCGTGATCCGCAACATCGCGTTTACCAATGAATACGGTTCGCATTTTATCGAATTAAATTCCTCGAAAAATGTGACGATTGAGAACTGCTCATTTACGGATTTCCGTGTTTACAATAATAAGAGCCACAAGGAAGCGATCAATGTGGATACGACCGACCTGAACACGAACGGGTTTAATTACGAATGGTCTTCCCACGACCGCACCGCCTGTAATACGGTAAATATCAATAACTGCATGTTCACGAACATGGGCGCGGCAATCGGAAGCCACACGTATTCGGTGGACATGAACAACCAGCAGATCTATCATGAGAATGTGACGATACAGAACTGCAAGGTAAACCAGACGTACAATGCGGCCGTCCGTATCTGGAACTGGCGCAATACCGTGATCAAAGACAACCAGTTCCTCGGTATACAGGGACTCGAAGATAACAAAGGCTACAATTATACGTGTATCCTCGTGAGAGGCGCCGTGAACCCGACGATCACCGGCAATACATTCAGCAAGGGCGGAACGAAGCAAAAGTGCGCCATCTGTGTCGAAATCCTTTCTTCTGCTTCAGTTGCCACGGCGGTGGCGGCCGGATATGCGGATACGATCTGTCAGATTTCGGAACAGAACTATGAGGATATGAAAAAGAATACAGTGCTGGAAGGCTGTTACAAGTACTACCGCGTCGAATTTGAAGACGGCACTTACAAGCCGAGAAAAGAGTGTCTCTTTGAAGTTTCCGATTCGGCGGATGAAGGTGAGGATACGAGTAAAAACGATGAGGTCAAGGATGATGATCCGGCAGAGGGCTGACCAGCCGGGCCATCCGCATCGCAATAAGTGAAAAAGTACTGAGAAGTGGGGTTGCCGATTGACAATCCCACTTTGCTACGCTATAATAGTCCACAGGGCAAATGTGAATGAAACTACGGATCCGGATGTTTCCCATGGAGACATTAGCCTCATCATGTAGTTTCCCGCAAGGCTTCGCAAAGCGGTGTCTTGCTCTGTTCACACAGAAAGAATGGAGGAAAAACATATGGCAGAAGTAAAGAAGAATATTTTGACGGAAGAGGGATTGAAGGCGTTAGAGGATGAACTTCAGGATCTGAAGCTGAATCGTCGAAAGGAAGTTGCGCAGAAAATCAAGGAAGCCAGGGAACTGGGAGACTTATCCGAGAATGCAGAGTATGATGCTGCCAAAGAAGAACAGCGGGACATAGAACTTCGTATAGAAGAGATTGATAAAATACTGAAAAATGCAGAACTTGTCACAGACGACGATGTGGATTCCAGCGTGATCAATATCGGCTGTACCGTTCGCATCAAAGATCTGGAGTACGATGAAGAACTCGAGTATAAGATCGTCGGTTCGACGGAGGCCAACAGCCTGAAAGGGAAAATTTCGAATGAATCGCCGGTGGGGAAAGCGCTGATCGGCGCGAAAGTAGGACAGAAGGTGGAGGTGGAAACGCCGGCCGGTATTATTGAATACAAAATCTTGGAGATCACAAAGAACTAAGACGTTAAGAATGGAAGTTTTTGAAAACTGACGATTGGCAGAGTTGTTTTCGGGCCTCTGCACCATAAGAGAGTGATAATGAAAAAGGAGAGAGAAACGTGGCAGAAGATTTGAATCAGTTAATGAAGGTCAGAAGAGAAAAGCTGGCTGTTTTGCAGGAAGAGGGGAAGAATCCGTTTGAGATCACGAAGTGCGACGTATCGCACCATTCTCAGGAGATCAAGGATCGTTACGACGAACTGGAGGGCAGCAGCGTGACCGTTGCCGGCCGCCTGATGTCCAAACGTGTTATGGGAAAGGCATCTTTTTGCAACGTCATGGACCGCGACGGCTCCATTCAGGGATACGTGGCGAGAGATGAGGTCGGGGAAGACGTATATAAGGACTTCAAAAAATTTGATATCGGCGACATCGTGCTGATGGAAGGGGAAGTTTTCACGACAAAAATGGGTGAGATCTCCATCCATGCCAAAGGCATCAAACTGTTGAGCAAAAGCCTGCAGATCCTGCCGGAGAAATTCCACGGACTGCGCGACACGGATCTCCGTTACCGCCAGAGATATGTGGATCTGATCGTCAATCCCGAAGTAAAGGACACTTTTATCAAGCGCACGAAGATCATCAGCGAGATCCGCAGATTTTTGGATGAGCAGGGATTTCTGGAGGTGGAAACTCCCGTGCTCGTGCCGATGGCCGGCGGCGCGGCGGCGCGCCCGTTTGTCACCCACCACAATACGCTGGATGAAGACCTGAACCTCCGTATTTCCCTGGAGTTATATTTGAAGCGGTTGATCGTCGGCGGACTTGAGCGGGTTTACGAGATTGGCCGCGTATTCCGCAACGAGGGACTGTCAATCCGGCACAACCCCGAGTTTACGCTTTTGGAGTGTTATCAGGCGTTTACCGATTATTACGGCATGATGGATCTGGCTGAAAATATGTACCGCCAGGTTTGCCAGAATGTGCTCGGCACGACGAAGATCTCGTATGAGGGAGTCGATATTGATTTTGCGCAGCCATTCGAGCGACTGACGATGGTTGAGGCAGTGAAGAAGTATGCTGGTGTCGATTTCGACGCAATCCCGGATGTGGAAGCGGCGCGAAATGCGGCCAAAGAACATCACATCGAGTTTGAACCGCGTCACGGCAAGGGCGATATCCTGAATCTTTTCTTCGAAGAGTTTGTCGAGGAAAAATTGGACCAGCCGACGTTTATCATGGATCATCCGGTGGAGATTTCACCGCTGGCGAAGAAAAAGCCGGACAATCCGGATTACACGGAGCGGTTTGAACTGTTTATCACAAAAAGGGAGATGTGCAACGCGTTTTCCGAATTAAACGATCCGATCGACCAGAGGGAGCGGTTTATGAAGCAGGAGGAAATGTTTGCTGCCGGGGACGAGGAAGCGCATCATCTGGATGAAGACTTTATCTGCGCGCTGGAGTATGGTATGCCTCCGACAGGGGGGATCGGGTTCGGGATTGACCGCCTGGTTATGCTGCTGACGGGGTCGGCGGCGATACGGGATGTGCTTTTGTTCCCGACGATGAAAACGCTTGGCAAAGAAAACCAGTAAAATCAAGGGTTTGCGG
>CAJTZN010000064.1 GCA_910584065.1 uncultured Eubacterium sp. | reverse complement strand
CTTCATCCCGTTTTTGAATTTTCAGGGTTGTTTTACTGTTCAGTTATCAAGGTTCATGCTATGTGCTGCCGCTTGCAGGTCCTGCCCTTGGTGTCTATCCATGATGTCGTCCCCTTTGGGGATATACCCTTTGAGGATGTACCCTTTGGTGCGTCAGCGAATATTATCTTACCAAAACTTTCTTCTTTTGTCAACACCTTTTTCAAAAAAAGTTCGATTTTTTTTGCATATTTTTCAAAGTACCGATTTTTCGTTGTTTTTTCGCCATGGTTCGCGTCCGTTTATGACAAACGAAAAATCTTTTTTCAAAAAAGAAGGCCGACCAGGTGATGAAAACAAACGCCGGCCCTCTTACCTTAAGCCAATACCCTTTCCGTTTAAGCCGTCTTCTTCCTTCCACCAGCGTTCACAACTGCCTTCCGGATCAGATCAATCGGAATCATCGTCACAGCTAAAAGCACGACAGCTACCCAGCCGCTTATGCCGAACGGCACACAGCTGAACATATTACCGATTCCCTGAAATACAGAGAACGGAATCAATGCCGCATTTACTATGATTGCCTGGACGATGATGATCGTAAAGAACACTTTCAAAAATCCGGTGTTTTCGTCCAGTCCCCGGAAGATCGAAAAGCCATCATCCCTCACGTTAAAGCCATTAAACAGGGCACTCACGATAAACAGTACAAAGTATCCTGTCAAATGCTGCTTCTCATTTTCAAACAATCCCGCGAAAAACGGATGTTTCAGATAAACAAAACTGACAACCGAAAGCCATGCCGCCATCACAAGGATCTGCGCCATCATCTTTTTGCTGACAATACTTTCGTCACGCCTTCTCGGTTTCTCAACCATATATTCCTTCAAGGCTGGCTCGTTGCCGAGCATGATCGCGCCCAATCCGTCCATCACAAGGTTGACAAAAAGAAGATGCGTCACTTTCAAAGGCTCTTCCACACCGAAAAATGGCGCAATGGCACTGACAACAACCGCTGCCACATTGATCACAAGCTGGAATTTGCAGAACTTCAGTATATTATGATAAATGGTCCTGCCGTACCAGATCGCATCCTTGATCGACTTAAAGTTATCGTCAAGAATAACAATTTTGCCCGCCTCTTTTGCTGCTTCTGTACCGCTTCCCATCGCAAAACCGACATCCGCTCTTTTGAGCGCTGGCGAGTCATTGACGCCGTCACCTGTCATACCTACCACGAGGTTCATCTCCTGACAGAGCCGCACCATCCTCGACTTATCGGTCGGCAGCGCTCTTGCGATCACCCGGATGTTCGGGATGATCTTCTTGACGTCCTCGTCACTCATCTGATTTAATTCCGCAGAGGAAATAACCCGATCCATGTCGCTCGTAAGTAAGCCAGCATCTTTCGCGATCGCCTGCGCCGTTTCCAATCGATCGCCCGTGATCATAACAACCTGAATACCCGCATTCTGCACCTCCCGGATTGCCTCTTTGGCTTCAGGACGAACATCATCACGGATTCCCACGAGTCCGATGATCACGATATCATCATGGATCGTATTTTCCACAAGTCCCTGTTCCGAATACCCGAACGCGAGCACACGCATGGCCTTACCTGCGAGCTCGTCGATTTTTTGATCCAGTAATTCCTTCTGGATTGGTTTCACATTCCCGTCCGCATCCAGATATTTTTCTGCCTTGGCGAGAAGTCGCTCCGGTGCTCCTTTATAAAAAGTCTTCCCGGCGTGATCAATTCGCGCCTGACTAAACTTATTGGTAGAATTAAATCCCTGGCTCGCCGTCACTTTATTTTCTTTATCCTCTTCGAGTGCCTGGAATGTCGGCTCCCCGATAAACTTCATTAATGCCTGATCCGTAGCATTACCGCCGATCACCTGGTGCTCGGAACCGAACATGGACTGCGTATTTTTCCCAATCGCAAAATCCAGCAATTTTTTTACTTTTTCATGCTTGTCCAGCTCGGGAAGCGCGATCGACGCGCCGTCCGCCGTAAAGAAATCAACCACTTCCAGACGGCCTTTCGTAATCGTTCCGGTCTTATCGCTAAATAATATATTGAGCGATCCGGCGGTCTCGATTCCTTCCGCCTTCCTGACAAGAACGTTGTGGTCCAGCATTTTGCTCGTGTTTTGCATCAGCACGAGCGAGATCATAAGAGGTAGTCCCTCCGGCACCGCACAGACAATGATCACGACTGCCAATGACACCGCTTCCACAATATCCTTGACGACCTCCTGCAGGCCGATCGCGAAATACGCAGAAAATCCACCGGCTTGTACAATAAAATAGATAAAATATAATAAAGCAATGGCAATCGCGCCGATATAACCAAAAGTTGAAATCTGCTTCGCCAGTTTGGAAAGTTTCACTTTCAACGGTGAATCCGGCTCGTCCTCCTGCATTTCCTCTGCCATCTTACCCATCATCGTCTTCAGGCCGACCCGGCGCACGTCCAAAACGCCCTCTCCGTCGAATACGACCGCGCCCCGGAACAGGGAATGGCTGTCTACAAAAGTGTCGCCGGTAATCTCTTCCGGCAGTTCCACGCCTTCCGATGCTTCCGTCTTTTTACATTCCTCGGCCTCGCCGTTCAGCGCGGAATTATCCACCCGGAGCGAACCCGAAATGAGAATCCCGTCCGCCGGGATCTTGTCGCCGGATTGCAATAAAACCTTATCTCCCACAACGACGTCGTCTACATCAATGACGCTGATCAGGGAATTCCGGTGAACCTTACATTCATCGTTTTTCGTGTTCTCTTTTAATTCACGGTATTTCGTATCACTGGCAACGCCGGTCTTCGCCGAAACAAAAGCGACGATGAGCACGGCCACGATCGTCCCCAGCGGTTCATAAATATCAGCGTATCCAACTGCCCACATAATGATCATAAGTACAGCGATCGCCAACAGTATTTTTATCATCGGGTCGCCAAAGGTTTCCTTAAACTCCTGCCAAAACGTGGTTGGTTCAGAATCAGGAATCGCATTGGAGCCATATTTCTGCCTTGACTCTTCTACCTCCCTGTCTGTAAGTCCCTTGTACTGCATTTCATTCCTCCTTGATCAAGTAAGTTGTTATCGATAGCGGTTAGCCAGATCGCCAATCGCCCTGTCTTTTGTTCCCTGGCCGATCGCGTTAAATTTCCACTCGCCATCGTGCCGGTACACCTCGCCAAAAATCATGGCTGTCATTTCAGAATAATCCTCCGTCAGGCTGTACTGGCACATTTCTTTATTATCTCTGCCATCCACCAGCCGGATAAATGCGTTTTCGATCATTCCAAAGTGCTGTTTCCTGCTGACCGCTGCGTAGATATTAACTACGATGACAATCCTGTCATATTCCGCTGGTACACAAGAAAGATCGACGACGATCTGCTCGTCATCCCCTTCGCCCGCTCCCGTCAGATTATCGCCCAAATGCTGTATAGCCCCGGATTTATGATGGAGATTTCCATAGTACACAATATCCGTCTTATCCGCCAATTTCCCGTTTTTCAAGAGAAACGCCGACGCGTCACAGTCGATCGGTTTCGGCTTCCGCGAAAAAAAGCCGCCGCCGGAACGCTTAGCCTCATCCCAGCCCAGGCCGATCAAAATCTTCGAGAGTCCGGCATGTTCCTTGGAAAGGCTGACCTTCTGTCCCTTTTGTAAACGTACTGACATCCTTCACCTCTTTCTACGCTTATTCCGCGTCAATCCCGTAATGTCCGCACAAAGCAGCTAATCCGCCCTGAAAACCGCTTCCGATCGCATTAAACTTCCACTCTCCATTGTGGCGGTACAATTCGCCAACAACAACTGCCGTCTCAATTGAAAAGTCCTCGCCGAGATCATACCGGATCAATTCCGTTCCAGTCGATTCATCCACAATGCGGATAAACGAATTGGAAACCTGTCCGAAATTCTGACCCCGCTGGTCCGCCTCATAGATCGTAACCGTAAACGCAACTTTTGATATATTGGCCGGAATCTTAGTCAGATCGATCTGGATCTGCTCATCATCGCCCTCTCCTTCACCGGTCAGATTATCTCCCATGTGTTTCACGGATTCGCTGGCGTGCTCCAGATTTCCGTAGAAAATAAATTCCCGTTCCGTCGGGCACTTTCCATTTTCCCCCAGCAAAAATGCCGAGGCATCCAAATCGAAGTCCGCCCCGGAATCAAACACATTGGCGTCCCATCCAAGTCCTACCATGATGTTCTTCAATCCCGGATTTCCTTTCGTCAGATCTACCTTCTGACCTTTTGATAAATTGATTGCCATAAATATATCCTCCTATTTTTTACTTTTTCCCCATCGTATGTTATTGTTTCACATGGGTCAAAAATTATTTTACTACTGACACCATTTGCACTTATTGTACCATGAAATATATGGAAAGGCAAGGTCGGCCTAATCCCTTCTTCGGTTTACCAGCAGCAGAAGACGGAACAGCTGCAAGGCGGTCGCCACCGCCGACGCCACATAGGTCAACGCCGCGGCCCGCAATACTTTTCTCGCCGTTCCCACCTCTTCTTCGTATAAAATATCCGTACTTCCGAGTACACGGAGCGCTCTTGACGAGGCATTAAATTCTACCGGAAGTGTGACGAGCTGAAACAGGAGCACGGCGGAAAAGAGCACGACGCCAATCCTCGCCAGTCCAAAGTAACCTAAAATAAGTCCCGCTAAAATGAGCGGCATCGAGATCGTCGAAGCCACATTGACGACCGGGACCAGCGCGCCCCGCACCTTTAACGGCACATATCCACCCGCGTGCTGGATCGCGTGCCCGCACTCATGCGCCGCCACGCCAATGGCGGAAACCGACGACGAACCGTAAACCGAGTCCGACAGCCGGAGCGTCTTTGATCTCGGGTCATAATGATCCGTCAGATTGCCCTGCACGCGCTGGATCTGAACGTCAAAGATTCCGGCGTTTTGCAGTATTTGTTCCGCCGCCTGCTCGGCACGGATCCCCCGCCGGCTGAATACCCGGCTGTATTTCTGAAAACTGCCGCGCACATTTGCCGAGGCCGCCATACTGATCACGACACCGATCAGGACGAGAATGTACGTAGGGTCAAAATAATAGTAGTGAAACATAATCCTTACCTCTTTTCTTAAAATAAATATCCATTACCTTATATTCCTAACAGCCCCGCCGCATTTCCCCCGAGGATCTGTTCCTTCTCCTGTTCTGTCAAACTGCATCCGCGCACCCACTCCACATTTTCCTGTTGGCTGCTCCAGGGCGTATCGCTGCCAAACAGCACTTTCTCCACCCCGTGTTTTCTCACCAGTTCCACAAACTGCGCGTCATCGAGCATGCTCCCGTATACCCCCGTATTTTCCACATTGACCGTCCCCGTCAGGGAAAACGCGGTATCGAAATAGACCGGCGCACCGCACACATACTTTTTCACATCCTCCCACATCTGCCAGCCGCCCATGTGGGCGAGAATCAGATTTTCGCTTTTTACGGTATCAATGACGTTCAGGATCCGCCTCACGTCACAGTGCACCTCATCGGGATACACCTCATCCATCCCCGCATGGGTTAAAACAATGAGTCCCTGCTCGGATGCCGCATCCAGGATTCTCATATAACGGGCATCGTCAAAATAAGTGTCCTGATAGTCGGGATGGATTTTCACGCCTTTTAAGCCCGCCTGCCGGATTCCACGCATCAAATCTTTCAAACGTTCGGAATCCGGATGAACCGCCGCAAAAGAGATCAGGCCCTGTCCGCCATAATGCTCCATGATCTGAACGGCCTGCGCATTTAATTTGCCCACCTGTTTGGGGGTTGTCGCCACTGGAAGGAATACCGAGCGATCAATGCTGGCACGTTCCATGCTTGCCACGAGTCCTGCAGGCGTGCCATCCGCCTCAATCCTGCTGCCCGTAACGGATTCCATTCTCTGCACCACTTTTTTTACGATGTTCTCCGGGTAGGTGTGTGCGTGAATATCGATGATCATGCGCCTAACTCCTTTCGCCTATTCGCTGCCTGAAATTCCAAAATCTCCGCGTTCATAAAAGTACTGGATCATATCCGCAAATGATTCCTGTTTCCCCTCTTCATCAGGTGTGAGAAAATAAGTATGTACAAGTTCTGCATTCTGATAATCTGCACATATTTTATACTGCGCCCTTCTCGCCCGCTGAAGTTCATACGCATTTAAGTTCAACAGATCACATGTGTATTGCCCGCGTTCCCCAGTTCCCTCAATCTGCCCATTAGGATAAAATATAAAATGCCCCTCACACGCTTCCAGCGGTGATACAAATAACGCTTCATCATACTCATTTGCCTTTTTTGAGCCACAAGTCAGTGTCGACCCTTCCGACCTGCAAGAAACAATTATGTTTTCATACTCCATCGTTTGCTTCGGATATTTTGCCTGTGGCTTAATATGTTCATTCAAAGAGTCTTCTATTCCAATGCTCCTACAACAATAGGCACACAGACCATATTGTGACTGCAATAAATAATTACGTAAATCCTGTCTTGCTTTCCTTCCCTGTCTGGACTTATCCAAATCCATATAGGAATGGTTCGGATGTAAACGTTTATATTCGATCCAGAAATCCGGCTCTGTTTCTCTATTTATTTCTTTCATCTAAAATCCTGCTCCTTTTCAAAAATCCCTGAGCCATCATGTACTCTTCATCCATCTCTCCTGAAATATCTTTTAATGTATTCAATAACTCTTCCGCTTCTAGATATTTCTTCTGAGCAATCAACTGGTTGATATTTTTTATCAAAGATTTAACATCACCACTTTTCGAATCTGTATTCATATATTTTTCCAGTATCAGGTTACTATCATATCCATCCATCCGTCTAATGGCATCCACCACGCAGCCGCCATCTTCCGTCTCAGATAATACATAGATATTATAGCGATCGTCTGCTTCCCCTAAAATCTGTGGGGAGTGAGTCGTGATAAAGAATTGAATGTTGGGAAAAGTTGTCCTTAACACCTTTAATACCTTTCTTTGCCACAAAGGATGCATATGCAGTTCAATCTCATCAATCAGCACGATTCCCTCTCCCTCCAAAGGATTCTTCAACCCCGGATTTGCCAAGGCCAGCCTTCTCGCAAGATCGCCGAACATAGCAAGTGTACATTTCTCCCCGTCTGACAATAGATCAACCCGTATTTCTTTTCCCGCTTTATCCGCTACCATCCTAACCGGATTTCTCTTCACTCTCAGATTCGTCACATTTCCAATCATCGCTTCAATCGCATTTCTGACACATGTTAATAAAGGATCTCGATACGCAAGATCATTTTGTTCTCTTGCTTCGATCACTTCTTCTGCCTCCCGTTCCCGATACCATTCAAAAAATGTCCGAAAATCAAGTTCGTTCTCTATCGTGTGTTCCAATGCAGATAATTTATCAAAATCATGTTTTTTCCGAATCCGATCCGGTATATCCAGTACCGAACGATTTGTACCGTAATTCACATAAACCGGCATATTGGCCGTTTCGTCCTCTAAGTAATTTCGTATAAATCCATCTGTAAACTTCGTATAAAAACCGCTATGATAAGATAACGTATTTTTTCTCTGATTCTTTTTTGCCCTTGTATGGCATCTCATAAGAGGATAAATGGCCCCACCCAGTTCCACTTCCCCCTGAAGCATCAAGTCTGATTTCCCGAATGAAATCATATCGTCTGAAAATGAACGAAACGCTGTTCCCTGCGCAGGATTCAGACGATTGATCCACACTCGGTTCAAGTAATTGATCGCGGATAATATTGTCGATTTTCCCGTTCCATTAATACCGAAAATAATCGTGCTCTTTCCATTGAACACAAATTTCTGCTCCGAAAAAATCTTGAAATCAAATAATGTTAATTCCTGCAGCCGCATCTCGTTCCATCCCCTCTCTTACTAAATCTGACCCGCATTCTCTTCCCCACTCTTATAATCGATCTTCAACAGCACAAGTCCCCTGGCTGGCGCCGTAGGCCCCGCAAGCGCCCGGTCTTTTCGGTCAATCGCCTGCTTTACTGTTTCGATTTCCCGTCTCCCCATGCCCACCTCAATGAGTGTTCCTGCTATGATCCGCACCATATTATACAAAAAACCATTCCCTGTAATCTGTATTTTTATATCTTCTCCATTTTTCAAAATTTTTATATCATAAATACACCGAACCGTTGACTTCACCTGGCTGCCTGCCGAACAGAACCCGCCAAAATCATGTTCGCCGATAAACAACTGCGCCGCTGCCCGCATCCGCTCCACATTGAGCGGTATATACACAAAATGCGCGTACAACCGCTTCGTCGGCAGCTGTGTTTGCGCGTTCGTGATCGCGTACTCATATGTCTTATGTTTCACCCCGTCTCTCGGATGAAACGTGTCTGCCACCTGCTCCGAACGCATGACCCGTATGTCCTCCGGAAGGCGCTGGTTGACCGCCACTGCGATCTTCTCCGGCGGGATGCTCGTCTGGGTATCAAATACCGCCGCATTTCCCAGCGCATGCACGCCTGCGTCCGTGCGGCTCGCCCCGGCCAGTTCGATTTCTTCCCCTAATAGCTGCTGTAATGCTTCTGTCAAAATCCCCTGCACAGAAACAGCATTTTCCTGTTTCTGCCAGCCGTGGTAATTTGTCCCGTCATACGCCACTGTCAGTCTGATCCGCATATATCTTTACCCCATTTCATTTTAGTTCTTTTTAATTTTAATTTTAAAGATGCGAGTGAGACGAATGATCACAGCGCGATACACGGAAACCCGCGTCCGTTTTCACACCTTCCATCAATAGGGCACCAGTCGGTCCACAAGTACGATCACCGCAACATAAAACACTAAAACAACATACGCCCTCACATCATTTCCCTTGTATTTCAACGGTTTCATCTTCGTCCGGCCTTTTCCGCCATGATAACATCTGGCCTCCATCGCGAGCGCCAGATCATACGAACGCCTCGTTGCCGAGACGAGAAGCGGAACCAGGATTGAAGTGATGGCGCGGACCCTCACCACGATATTTCCCTCCTCAAAGCTCGCCCCCCTCGCGCTCTGCGCTTTCATGATGCGGTTCGCCTCTTCCAAAAGAATGGGGATAAACCGGAGCGCAAGCGACATCATCATCGCCAGATCGTGCACCGGAACCCCGATTTTCCCCAGCGGTTTCAACAGGCTCTCGATCCCATCTGTCAATTTGGTCGGTGTCGTCGTATAGGTCAAAAGCGAGGAACCGATCACGAGATAGACGAGCCGCAGTACAATAAACGCCCCGTTTTTCAAGCCCTGCCACGTCACCGTGATCGTGTGCCCGGAAAAAATTTCCCACTGAAACACCGCGTCCCCTTTTGTAAAAAACAAGTGATAGACTGCGGTAAAACAAAGGAGGAACAAAACCGGTTTCAGTCCTTTTGAGATAAACGAAAATGGCACATGGCTCAGCACAATGGCCGACACCAAAAAAACCGTTACCAAGGCATATCCGGCAAACCCACGGAACAAAAAGAGGGAAACCAGATATACGAGTACCGCTGTGATCTTTACCCGCGGATCCAGATCATGTATTTTCGACTGGGTGGGATAATATTGTCCGATTGTCATATCTCTTAACATGGCTCTCTCCTACTTGTTACCATAACATTTCATGATCGCATCTACTGCCTGCCCCACATTGATGGCGTTATGCGGCAGGCGGATTCCCCGTGCCGCCAGCCCTTCCATCACATATGTGACCTGCGGCGCACGAAGTCCGATCTTTTCCAGTTCCCGATAGTGGGAAAAAACGTGCTCCGGCGCGCCGTCGAGAAAAATGGTCCCTCCATTCAGAACAACAAGCCGTTTGGCGTATTTTCCCATATCCTCCATACTGTGGGACACGACGATGACGGTAATGCCGCGCTCCTCGTGTAGTTTTTTGATGAGCTGCAGCAGATCATCCCGGCCCGCCGGGTCAAGTCCGGCCGTCGGCTCATCCAGAATCAGAACTTCCGGCTCCATCGCAAGCACGCCCGCTATCGCCACCCGGCGCTTTTGGCCGCCCGACAATTCCAGGGGGGATACATCGAGCAGATCATCGGTGATCCCTACCTGTTTCAGCGCCTGAAACGCCCGCATATCCACTTCGAGCGGTTCCAGCCCGAGATTCCCCGGGCCGAACTTCACATCGTCGAGTACGGTTTTCTCAAACAACTGCTGTTCCGGGTACTGGAAGACGATGGAGACTTTCCCGCGAAGCTTTTTCTTTGAATAATCTTTATCGTTTATGTCTTCCCCATTGTAATATACGCCGCCGGAAGTCGGCACGAGCAGTCCGTTCAAATGCTGGATCAGCGTGGACTTTCCTGAACCGGTATGGCCGATCAGGCCGATGAACTCCCCGTCGTCTATTTTAAGACTCACATCATACAGTGCTACCTTTTCAAATACGGTTCCCTTCCCGTACACATATTCCACTTCATTTAGTAAAATGGACATCGTTTCCTCCATTTCCCTTTAAGCATTTAAAGTATTCCCGCCAGACTGTCCACGAGTTCATCCACCGTGAGCAGATCCGCCGGTAACGGCACGCCCCTTTTTCGCAGTTGGTCTGCCAGTTCTGTCACCTGCGGGACGTCGAGGTGATATTTTTTTAATTTGTCCGTCTGTGAAAATATTTCTTTTGGTTTCCCTCCCATGACAAGCTCTCCCTCATTCATCACGAGAACCCGGTCCGCTTGCGTTACCTCGTCCATAAAATGAGTGATCCAGAGAATGGTAATCCCTTCTTTTTCATTGATCTCCCGCACGGCCTCTAATACGTCCCTGCGCCCGCACGGGTCCAGCATCGCCGTTGACTCGTCAAACACGATGCATTGTGGCCGCATCGCCAGCACTCCCGCGATCGCCACGCGCTGCTTCTGGCCGCCGGAAAGGTTATTCGGACAATCCTTGCGGTTCCGGTACATGCCGACCTTTTTGAGGGACTCTTCGACGCGGCTCCAGATTTCTTTCGTCGGCACTCCCAGATTTTCAGGGCCGAATCCGACGTCTTCCTCCACGACATTGTTTACGATCTGATTATCCGGATTTTGGAACACCATTCCCACTCTCTGGCGGATCTCCCAGAGCATCCCACCGTCACTGGTATCAATGCCGTCCACATAAACAGTTCCCTCTCCCGGCAGCAATATGGCGTTGATATGTTTGGCGAGCGTTGATTTTCCCGAGCCGTTGTGACCGAGAACGGCGACAAACTCGCCTTTCCTCACCTGAAAGGATACATGGTCTAACGCCATTTCCACGCCAATGACCTCGTCATTTTCGTCACGCCGTATGTATTCAAATACGAGATTTTCTACTTTGATCAAAATGCCACCATCCCATCTGCTGTATTGACACGGTTACAATTAGAAGTGTAACATAAGATACTTATTTTTTCCATCGTTTTTTGAGGCCGGTATCCAGCTTTCTTTTTGGCGCTTTCCGTTCGCTCCCTTTTTACAGATCCTCCGGCACGGAATCTGATTTTCGAAGTTCTCCCAAAAACAGGCCCCTGACATATAAGTATAATTCTCCATCGAGTAAGACCATATGCTCCGCGAAGTCGTTTGATATTTTTTTCATTCCTGAATCCGTAAAATCATATACATAGATCCCACTGTCTTCACTTTCTTTTCCCTCTGCGTATTTTGACGGCATACATTCATTTTCAAAATAGGAATATAAAATCTTTCCATGATACGCTAACATACATGTGCACGTAGCTGACGGAACTGGTTCGATCGGAAGTTCAACCTGATCGAGTTCTCTTTCTTCCAGGTCATAATCCCATAAAGTACCGTCGCTTCCCATAAACACGATGTGTTGTTCCGTCATACAGTGGGATTCAACGATCCGGTCTTTTTTGTAGATTTGTTTCAGATTATACGAGAATACTTCCTTCCAGCTGGTTGTATCAAAACAGATCAGAACCTCGTTATTCACATCCAGCCCGTATAAAATTTGATCTTTCAGGCCGACCAGTTCGATGATCCTCGAACCGGACTCTATGTTCTGTCTGTCCTTCTCCCCGCTCCTCAAAAATAGAGAGAGCTGTCCGTGATCATCCGTATAATAAATGTGATCCCCGGTGACGAAAAAAGACGTTACCTGTTTTTGGAGAAGTTCCTCCCCCTCCTCGTCCAATCGTTTCAAATTATCATCGGAATCTATGTAAAATAACGAATCTTTATCTCGCTGGTAAAAATCTGCCGATACATAGTCACGTCCCGACATGTCCTCCAGCGCAGGGAAATGTTCCACGATCACTTTTACATATTCATTACTAACAGTATTCCTGAAAAAGTAGAACAGGAACACTGCTATGACAAGTATGATAGCGATTAAAACGTATGATCTGGCTTTCATGTATGGGCCCTCTCTTTCCCTGAGACGCAGGCGTATGAATAGATTGCCGGCTGCTTTGTCCTTCATTATAGCAGTTTGGGGCACCTCTCCGCAACATGAAATCAATAAATGAACAATTTTAGTTTTCTTTCTGAAAATTTAAGGGTTTAAATTGCCTGATGATGGCAAGTACAGAATGGCAGAATAAGGTTATTGTCATGATCAGAAGTGCCAAATGGTAGTCGAAAAGATTATCTGGCAGCTCCCCGCGAACGTCCTGCATGATAAACAGTATGGCAAGCAGGAAAAGAAGATCCGAGTATTTATGATTCGTTTCATTTAAAAAGGCGATCATCGGCGGAATCAAGTACAACAGACAGTAATACCCCGAGTGGGAGGGAAGGATAACGAGAGTCAGGCTGACCGCCATCATCCGCTCCCATTTGGAGGGGAGCACGAAAACGGCAGCAAGAAAAACAATGCTGACAACATAAGTGATCGCTTTCATAACAGATGGCAGTGATTCCGGCGGGGAAGGAACAAAATGTAATATGCCGGCAAGCAATGTACATCCTTCATTACTTGTGTATGCTTCCAGGTTTAACTGCATGTTTTCCAGCATTTTCGGCAGATTGGAAAGTCCCCCTTCGAAAAAGGCGAATGGAGCCAGAAAGAGGATCAGACTGTAAATAACCACACAGACAACGCCCTTCCATTGGCGTTTGTGCAGAAGGAAGATGCCTAAAACAGCAGGTGTCAGTTTTAGTGACACAGCCACGGCAAAAGAAAGATACGCCAGCTGTCTGAGCAGACATTTTTCGCTGTCGTAAAAGAAGCAGAAAAACATTGTACAGAACATTGTTATGATGATGGTGTTCGCACGCTCGAACGAATAGAGCATGGGGGCTGACAGCAAACAGGCGGCTGCGGTAACTATTTTTAGCGAATGGCTTCCTGTTTTACATGTGCGAATCAGTTCGTAAACCATGATCATCGTGATAACGGCAAAAATGAGATATATGATAAGGAATCTTGGTTCCTGATACATCCAAAGAAAATAATTCAGTGCATAGTATTTATCCATATCGACTAAACGTGATAAAAAATATGTGAAAACATACGTAAGAGGGGGATAAGCTTTTTCAGCTAATCCTGTATACATGGTGTTGTTGTAAACATCTCTTTGGGAAGAATAGCCTACTACATTGAGTGTATCGGCAAAAAAATCACCACATGCGCTGAAAAAGATGTTAAATTGTTCACTGAGATTTCCCTCGTAAAATATTTTGAACAACCAGAACAGAAACGTCGCGAGAATAACAGAGATAAACGTATATTCATAAAATCTCCCTGATGTTATGATTTTTTTTATTTTAGACCAAAAATCTGAATGAGTCATAGTTCATTAAAATCCTTTCCATGTCAAAAGGTGTACATTTTGGCA
>CAJTZN010000063.1:1401-14009 GCA_910584065.1 uncultured Eubacterium sp. | reverse complement strand
TGTCTTGGATTATGCTATGTTAAATGTAGCAACTTATCTAACTAAATGACATTGGTGAAAGAATACCTCTGTATTACCTTTTTTAGTTTTTTATATACTGAATTTTTCTAATTTATTCCTATCAAACCACAGGGGAACATTTTTTGACAGCCGAACGTCGCATATAATGTAGATTTTCCAGCACCATTAACTCCCGCAAATATTTCATATTTCTTCACTAAAATCTCCTCTGTTCAATTACTTCCTGCTGTTGTTTCTGCAAAATAAAATCACTTAAAAGAGAAAAAAATTCAATCTCTTCTTCGCTTTCAGCCATTAATACCAACTCTCTTGTTTCATCAAAATCCATGTCTTTACACTGATTAAATAATTGTCTGGCAATTTCAATATTTGACATGACCTACCTCCTTTGTCCCGCTTACTGTCCAACTATTCAGTCTGGTAAGTTTCATTCATCCCGACATAAGCCCCCCAAGCTATTAACTTTACCTATGCGCTTCTATCGGCTTTCAGTTGTTTGACTTCCCCAAGCGAAAGTCCTGAAATATCCCGATTTTACAACTTTTTTTAAAATCATTTTATCATTATCAAAATCAAGAAACAACAAAAATAATCCCCCCTGGTGAAAAAATGCAACACTTTACACACAAATGTTGCATTTTTTGAGAAATAAAATAAGGGAGTTATGATCGGCATGGCGCTTAGATTAAAAATGTGGTTTGCGAGGATGTGCCAGTACCTTTTGTACTTTTTTGTCCCCCTCAGAAAAAACCGCATCATGTTTTATGCGCATAACCGGAAAGGTTACGTCTGCAATCCCAAATACCTTTTGTCTCACATTTTACAACGGGAACCGGGGAGGTATGAATTGTTCTGGGTTTCCTGTTTTCCGGATAGCTGTGAACCGATGGATGGCGTGACCGTGGTTGCAAGACGCAGTTTCGCTTATTTTTTTGTGTTTATCCGCACGAAATATTTTATCACAAATGACATGGTGGATGAAAATCTGGTCAAGAAAAAAGGACAGGTCTTTATCTCCACCTGGCACGGCGGCGGCGCCTATAAAAAAGTGGGAATTGAGACCTCTGGGGAAAACGCGGAAATCTCAAAATATTTTGGCCGCTGGTATCGGCGTCTGGATCATTTTGTTTCCAGCTGCCGGGTTTGCACCGAACTGTATTCGGAGGCATTCGGCTTAGACAAAAATAAGTTTTGGGAAATCGGTACACCACGCAACGATTTATTGTTTAAAAACCAACCGCCGGTTCGCCAAAAGGTATTGAACCATTACCATCTGCCAGTGGAAACAAAACTTCTGCTGTTCGCCCCCAGTTTTAAACAGGAGGAATCGGCGGAATGGACGGCGGCAGCCGATGAGTGGGCGGAGGTGATCCGCGGTCTGGATCAAATGGAAACAGACGGTACAGCGTGGGCAGTGCTCTATCGCACACATTACTTCCGGACAGCGCCGGAAATGCCAGAAAACAGCAGGATGCTTAATGGAAACGATCACTATGACATGCAGGAACTGCTATGTGCGGCAGATATTCTGATTACGGATTTTTCGTCTTCCATCTGGGACTTTTCCCTGATGGGAAAACCGGTATTTCTTCTTGGACGCGAACTGCGGGAATACGAGCAGAATGATCGGGGATTTTTTATTACTCCGGACAAATGGCCTTATATGCGAGTTGATGAAGTGACAGAAATTCCGTCCCTGCTTTCAAACATTGACATGGACGAATTGCGAGATGCTTACGAGGAGCACTTTGATTATATGGGATCGTTTGAGACGGGGAATGCCTGTCAGCAGTTTATGGATTTATTACGAAACAGCTAAGGAGTTAGGACAAGATGAACGGGAGAAATAAACATATATGGATCTTTAATGCCGGCAGCAGTTACGCCGGCAATCCGAAATGGTTAATGGAATATATTGTCCGGCACCGGACGGATATCTCGCCGGTGTGGATGTGCTATGAAGAAAATACGATGCGGTATGTGAGGAAACTCGGATACCGTGCCGAGTTATATGATTCACGTGCCGGCAGGGAGATCATGGCACAGGCAGGTGTCTATGTAGTCGAAATGTGCAAGGAAGTGTTCCAGCCGGAACTGGAGGGCATTACGGTTCTGAATCTGTGGCATGGCGTGGGATGCAAGAGTATTGAGAGGAAAGTGAACAACGGTTTTTTAGAAGAGCGGATTGCCAAAAAATACATTCAAAACAATAATATGTTACGCAACAATCAGCTTTTTTTAGTCACATCTGAACTTATGGAAAAACACTTCAAAGAACAGTGCGGTATTGATGATGACAAAGTAGTCTGCGGCGGTTATCCAAAATGTATCGTGGCAGACGATGTAACGAGTTATGACCACGATATTTTCCGGCAGAAAGGTCTGTCAGATGATTTTCGTCTAGCCGTTTACGCTCCTACCTACCGCGATTCTAATGGTGAGAATTTCATCAAGACAGCGATTCCTGATATGGAAAAGCTAGTGCAGGCTTTGGAAAAAAGCAGAATCCTTCTTATCCTGAAAATGCACCCTTTAGTAGAAAGAGACAGTCACTATTTACTGATGAAACAGAAATATGCGCAGTCCCCATATCTCTATTTTTGGGAAAATGAAAATGATATTTATGAAATATTTAATCAGATAGATATTGCCATCGTGGATTATTCATCTATTTTTTACGATCTGCTGGCGATGAGGCGTAAAAACATTTATACGCTATTTTTATGATGTAGACGAGAAAGAAAATTTCCGTGATTTTGTATTTGATGTAAAAGAAATGACTTGCGGGACGATCGCTTCCGATTTCGGTGAACTTCTGGATTCGCTGGAACACTGTGTGGAGACAGACCATGCTGAACGGGAACGGATCCACCAACTGTTCTGGTCCTACTCGGCACCCGACTCCTGCGAAGAAATCATTGAGCGGGCGCTTGCCTTCACTCCGGACACAAGAACGTTTCCAAAACTGTACAGTTTTGATATATTTGACACCCTGTTCACGAGAAAATGCCATTTCCCGACAACGATCTTTGAATGTGTGCAAAAAAAACTGGAGCAGTCCGGCATAGTTGCGGACACGTATTTCAGACGGAATTTCACTTGGATACGGCGCTGGTGTGAGGCAAATGTGCGTGAATATTATAAGAAATCCACACTGTTACGAGAAGATGACAGGCTTGAAATCCAGCTGGCGGAAATCTACGACCGGATGGCAGAATTGTATTCCCTCACCAGTGAACAGAAACAGCAGCTCATGTCATGGGAATGCGAGGCGGAACTGGACTCCGTCGTTCCCCTTTCATCACAGATCGATCTACTGAAGACTTATCTTTCACAGGGACATGATGTAGTGCTGATCAGCGATATGTACCTGCCGGAAAAAACGATCCGCCGCATGTTGGCAAAAGCCGACCCCATACTCGCTAAACTGCCGCTTTACCTTTCCAGTAATCTGGGATATCAGAAAACGACGAAAAAACTCTTTTTGGAAGTATATCACTCACTGGATTACCGTTACAGTGAATGGGTTCATATCGGGGACAACCCATTTGCCGACGATATCCAGCCATCAAGACTGGGAATCCGGACAGAACCAATCTGTACGCCGGAATTGAGCAATTATGAAAAAAGACTGGGCGACTATACAAATGAGTACGGAGTGCGAAATGTTCTGCGCCTGTTTGTGGATTTTAGAAAAGAACCAAGATCGGACAAAGAACTCTTTGCCTACCAATATGCGGCTCTATACCTCGTGCCATATGTGCACTGGGCCATTTCTGATGCCGTTCAGAGAGGCTATGAGACACTTTACTTCATCTCTCGCGACGGCCATTACTTAAAGCAGATTGCCGACGAAGTGATCCGTCAAAAGAAACTGCCGGTACATACCCGGTATATATACGGTTCGCGGAAAGCGTGGCGCATCCCTTCCTTTATTGATGAAGTGGATGAGGAATTTTTTGAACCCTATGGAAATTTCAACGGTGTAGGGAGTTTTCAGCGGCTTCTCCAATCACTGTTATTAAGTGAAGAACAATTTGACCAGTTTTTCCCGGAACTTTCTTATGTCAAGACGAGGAAGCGTTTTACAGAGGAATTTGTTACGGAAGTCGGTCAGATGATCAAACGCTCATCCGCGTACCGGAAATATCTGTTGGAGACGGCAGCCAGACAGCGGGCGATCGTGGTAGATTATCTGAGACAGGAAATAGATTTTGATGAGAAATTTGCCTTTGTGGAGTACTGGGGCCGCGGTTATACGCAGGACTGCCTGACACGCCTGCTTCAGGTGGCAGCTGGGAGGGATACGGATGTTCCGATGTACTACGTCAGGAGTATTTACCCCACAATGGGGAACTCAATCCGCTATAATTATACGTGCAACACGCACTCCGTCGTTTTCGTGGAGTCCGTGTTTGCCAACCTTCCTTACAAAACGATTGAGAGTTATGAGCGGAACAACAGCCAGATCAAACCTGTTTTTTCGCCCTGTGATAATGACAAGGAAATGCACCGCTGTCTGGAACAGTATCTGGTGCAGTTTGCCAGAGATTTCTGTTTGCTCGGTCTGGAGGACGAACATACGACAGGCAGATACCTATTTGACTTTGCGGTTAATTATTTCAGGCCAAATACAAACGATGAAATCTTACTGAATACATTCAGTGAACTAAAAGATGCCGTGGCACTGGGAGAACGGGCACAGGAATATGCGCCGCCGGTTACGTTCCATACGATTACAGACTGGATGCACGGTAAATCGTTCCATACGAGGTCTTATGAGATGTCCATGAAAAAATCCGCATGGATCTACCGGGTTATTTACCGGTCCTACTGTTTTTACTGCAGCCGGATACGGGATAAGTTTTGGAGAAAGGGATCGTTCAAGAAATGATAAAAAAACTGAGCATGATAAAATCATCCAAAAATAAATTATATGTTTATTATACAATCCTTTTTCTGGTCGTTGGATTGTTTACTTTCTCACAATTATTACTAAACCATAAAACTTTTATATGGGATACTGATGGCTATCTCCAATGGTATCCCCTTCTTGTCAAATTTAAAAACGTTGTATTAAACTTCGGGGGGGGGGCATGTAAACTATGGAGTTGGGACACTGGCCTCGGCGCCGATCTGATCGGAAACTATGCCCTCATCCTATTTGACCCCTTTAACTATATAGCTATTTTTTTTCCAGACTCACATATGGATATTGCTTATTCTGTTATCATTATTCTTAAACTCTATGTGGCTGGTTTTGTCATGCTCGGATTTCTCCGTTATCTGGGCAAACGCGACTGGACATGTCTTCTGTGCTCGATCGGGTATGCTTTCTGCACCTGGGGACTGATCTGCCTGCGACATGAATTCTTTTTGAATCCACTCATCTTATTCCCACTCCTCGTATGGGGCGTAATACGTGTTGACGACAAAAAATCGCCGTTAATGCTTATTTTGAGCGTTGCCGCTTCCGTCATGACAAGCCTTTATTTTTCGTACATGTCCGCCATATTTATTGTTTTTTTTGTTGTCTTAAAATACGTTATAGCCAATGGTTCAAAAAGTGTTCGCAGATTTACTATCCACATCTGCCGATACATCGTCTATGCCGTTACAGGTGGAGTTCTGCTTACCGCTCCTATCCTGATCCCAACACTGCATACACTGTTACAATCAAGTACCGGTTCCGGCGTAGACGTTCAGATCGTACCCACGCTCAAACAACTACTTCGTTATCTGCCCGCATTTGCCGGTAGAATTGATATCAGCTACAATGACTCGATTCCCTGTATGAATATCCTGCTTGTTTTGATGATTCCAGCAATGCTCTTATTGTGGAAAAGAAAGAAAATTTCTATTTACATGTTTTCCCTTTCTGCTATTTTTGCTATCTTACCGCTTGCCCAGAGTATATTGAACGGAGGCAGTTACTCATCCGGCCGATGGGGCTATGCTCTTGTATTCTTTTTTGTATACGCGGCATCAGACTGTATGGAATCCGATGTTCTCCTAACTTCCAAATACAAAAACAGCGTCATAATCTGGATCTGCCTTCTGCTGATCACTTCCCTGACAGCCAGTTTATTGAAAGCAATTTCCATGATAGAATTAGTAACCGTTCTTCTCAATTTATGTATTGGTTCCCTGATACTTTTCACGTTATTTACCAATCCATCCAAAAATACTGTTTTTCAAAAAAGAATTGTATGGATGACCCTTGCAAATATCGTCCTCCTTCCCTTCCTTTCCTATTGGCCTACCATGGGTAATGGCCTTGGAATCTATATGACACAGGGGGCATGTTTTAAAACATATGAACAATCTGCACTCCGGACAGCATCTTCGATAAAAGATGATACTTTTTATCGCATCGACACCGTTGACTCAAAAGGAAATAATGGATCTGCCATACGAGAAGCGCATACTCCAGCCAATGCAACTCTGTACTGGCAGGTTCCGTCGCTCTCCGAATATCTGTCAACAACAGATAAAAACTGGATTAAATTCAACCAGCAAATAGGCAACAGCGCAGGTTCATTCCGACGCATGTGCGTTTATTCAAATGACAACCGGTCCCGTCTTGATTTTCTTTTAAGTATCCGCTATTTTCTTGCAAACGACAACGAAACAGGTAAGAAACAATCTGAATATTCTGGATACGGATTTGTAAAAAAAGATGAAATAGACGGAATACAACTTTTAGAAGCTCCTTATAAAACCGGTTTGGGATATGTATTAGACAAGACAATGTCAGAAAGCGACTTCTTGAAATATTCCGAACTTGAGCGAGAGCAGATTCTCATGCAGTATGCTGTAATAAACACCGACGACATAAAAAGCAATTCTTATAAAAATGGACAACCAGCCTCCATGCAAACAGAATCCATCCCCGTTTCAATTTCCACCGGAGATGGCCAACCGCTGTCCAACCATTCTGTAACTATCAGGTCAAATGGCACAAAACTGAAGATCAAACCTGATCGTCAAATAAAAAACAGCGAGGTATTTGTTGTATTTCGTAATTTTCAAAAAGAACGGTTAAATACAGAACAGCTTTGGCAATTTGAACAGGAAAGCGGCACAAAGGCTGGCACAAACAGCCGGTTACAGTTTTTTTGTGACCATCTGTCGTATATCCCTTACGAAAACTTTTCCATTTATATATCGAATACAGCCAATCAGGTCGTAAAAAGAATGATCAATGCGGCGGGAGAACCACAGGGCATCCGCGGCAACAAAAACTACATCGTCAACCTCGGTTATTTTGACTCTTTTGACGGCGAGATCCTCTGCAACTTTGGCACGATCGGCAACTACACATTTGACAGCATCGACGTCGTCGCCGTACCGATCGCTTCCTACCAGCAGCAGGCACAGACACTCTCCCGCAACCGGCTGGAGATCACTTCCAACGAGGGTGACCACCTGAAAGGCACCGTAAACGCGGAAAAAGACGGCATCCTGTTCATGAGCATCCTGTACAACCCCGGCTGGGACGTCTATATCGACGGCACACCGGCAGACACCTTCCGGGTAGATACCGCCTTTACCGGCGTACAGGTCGCGGCAGGCCGGCACGACGTGGAACTCATCTACCACCCGGTCGGCTACCCGTATTCGTTCCTTCTGTTTGCTCTCGGCCTTGCGCTGACCGCAGGCTGCATAGTCTATTTCCGGAAAAAAGGACAGGGAGGTAACAACTGACATGACAAAAATATCCATTGTGATCGGACTATACAATTCCGAAAAGACGATACAGGCCGTTCTGGACGAGATCCAAACCGCCTTTTCCGCGCAGAATGAATACGACTACGAGGTCGTATTAGTCGACGATTACAGTCCCGACGGCGTATATGAACTGGTAAAAAAAATTGCCGAAAAAGACCCTCGGATCAAAGTTCTGCACCTCTCGCAAAACGTCGGACAGACCAATGCGGTGATCGAGGGCTACCGCTACGCAGAAGGGGAATTCATCGTCGAAATGGACGACGACCTGCAGATGCCGGCCGCGGAAATCCTGCGCATGCTCGATAAACTGCAGCGTGAAAACTACGACGTCGTATTCGCTAGATACCCGGAACAAAAGGAAAGCGGCTTTCGCCGTTTTGGCAGCAAGGTAAACAATAAAATGACAGAATTCATGCTCGGAAAACCAAAGCACATCCGTGTCAACAGCTTCTATGTCATGAGAAGTTTTGTCAGGGACGCGATGGTGCAGTACGCGAACCATTACCCTTACCTGTACGGCATCATTTTCGCCGTCACAAAAAACGTCGCAAACCTGGATGTCGAACACCGAGAGCGGACCAACGGAAAATCCAATTATACACTGAAAAAACTGCTGGGACTCTGGCTGAACGGCTTTTTAAATTTTTCCGTCCAGCCCCTGCGCATCGCGATCCGGTTCGGAAGCATCCTGACGATCATCAGTTTCTTTATCATCATAGCACTGATCATCCAGCGGTGTCTGGGCGGAACACAGTCGATCGGCTGGACGTCACTTATGGTTACGATCATCTTCTTTTCCGGCGTCCAGCTATTAGGCATCGGGATACTCGGTGAATACATCGGAAGAATGTACCTGTCATCGAGCGGGTTGTCAAGAAGCACCGTTCGTGACACGATCAACGTAGAAAAAAAGGAGGACCTCCCCCATGAATGAAAAAATACTCGTTACGAGATCTTCCATGCCGCCGCTGGAAGAATATGTGGAAGAAATCCGGGGACTGTGGGACAGCCACTGGCTGACCAACATGGGCACAAAGCACGAACATCTGACAGAAAAACTCGAGGACTATCTGGATGTCGACCATGTTTCCCTGTTTGCAAACGGCCACATGGCACTGGAACTCGGAATACAGGCGCTGCATCTGCACAAGGGTGGAGAAGTGATCACGACACCATTTACATTCGCCTCCACGACACACGCCATCGTCCGGAACGGACTAAAACCCGTATTCTGCGATATTGACAAAGACGATTACACGATCGACGTTTCCAAATTAGAACGCCTGATCACAGACCGCACAGTAGCCATCCTGCCGGTCCACGTCTATGGAAACATATGCCAGATAGAGGAAATCGCCCGTATTGCCGACAAATATGAACTGAAAGTCATCTACGACGCAGCCCACGCGTTTGGCGAAACATACAAAGAACAGGGCGTCGGCAACTTTGGAAACGTATCCATGTTCAGTTTCCACGCCACAAAAGTGTTCAATACCGTAGAAGGCGGAGCCGTCTGCTTCCGTGACGAATCCTACGGACGACGCCTGTTCCGGCTGAAAAATTTCGGGATCCGCGACGAAGTAACAGTGGA
Source organism: uncultured Eubacterium sp. (assembly GCA_910584065.1). Taxonomy (GTDB): domain Bacteria; phylum Bacillota; class Clostridia; order Lachnospirales; family Lachnospiraceae; genus Eubacterium_F. Next base: position 4,666 of record CAJTZN010000063.1, on the reverse strand, counting down.
TGGCGTCGGTGCAAACGCGAAAATGAACGAACTGCAGGCGGCGATGGGACTCTGTAACCTGCGTTATCTGGACAGCGAGATTGAAAAACGGAAAAAGGTAGTAGAACATTACCGGGTGCGCCTTTCTGATCTCCCCGGGATACACCTGAATACGGAACAGAAAGACGTAACACCGAACTACGCCTATTTCCCCATCCTGATCGACGCGGAAACGTTCGGCGCAACGAGAAATGAAGTCAGCAACTGCCTGAAGGCAAACAATATCTTTTCCAGAAAATATTTCTACCCGCTGACCAGTACGTTTGACTGCTACCACGATCAGTTTGACATGACTGATACTCCGATAGCTCTGCACGTTTCCAGACAGGTGCTGACCCTGCCGCTGTACGCCGACCTACCGCTTGAAGCCGTGGATCGGATCTGCGACCTTATCATAAACATGCGGAAAGGGTGAACAACAATGACAAGCTTTTATTCTGAAGAAGAGTTAAAACAATTAGGGTTAAAACAATATGGCGATGACGTCCGCATCAGCCGTAAATGCAGTATTTACGGCGCAGAAAACATATGTCTCGGCAACCATGTCCGGATTGATGATTTCTGTCTGTTAAGTGGAAATATCATCATCCAGAACTACGTCCACATCTCCGCTTATACTTCGATGTTTGCGGGCAGTTCCCGGATCCAGATCGGAGATTACACCGCCATCTCTTCCCGCATTTCCATTTATGCGGAAAGTGACGACTATTCCGGAGAATCCATGGTAAACCCACTCGTTCCCGAACAATACCGGCATGTCGTCTCCGAAGATGTGAGCATCGGAAAACATGTGATCATCGGCTCCGGAAGTACGGTTCTTCCCGGTGTAAACGTCGGGGAGGGCGCGTCGGTAGGCGCGATGTCACTGATCAATCATGATATCGCCCCCTGGACGGTCAACGTCGGAGTCCCGTGCCGTGTGATCCGTGAACGCAGCCGGAAGCTTTTGGAGTACGAATCAGAATGGAGGGAACGCAATTGAGAAAAGAGCGGAATTCGAACATTGAATTATTTCGGATTGTAATGATACTTGTAGTGATCGCACACCATTACGTCGTCAATTCACAGATACAAAGTCTTTACCAACTAGACCATGTCAGCGCGCATATGGTATTTATGCAGATTTTCGGCTGTGGAGGAAAAATCGCGATCAACTGTTTCCTCATAGTTTCCGGTTATTTTATGTGCACACAGGAAGCGACATTGTACCGCTGGCTCAGATTATTTTTGGAGTGGCTGTTTTATAATGTTGTGATAAATACCATCTTCCTCATCGCCGGGTACAAACCACTCGGCATGCAGGCATTATTATCCGGCTTTTTCCCATTTTTCGGAGGAGTCGGAACTGGCCGGGATGTGTTTATGTTCTTGTTCCTGTATTTGTTGTTGCTCGTTCCTTTTTTAAACAAATTGATACATGCGATGAACCGCCGGGAATACACGATATTACTCGGAATCCTTCTCTTTTTGTTTACGATATTGAGCACCTTTTATTTTCATAAAACGGCTTCTGGGTGGACTAACGCCAATCACTGGGAAGGACTTGGATGGTATGCCACTGCATATCTGATCGGTGGGTATATTCGGTTATACCCTCGACCGAATCTGGACACACTTCGCAGCGGTTTGATGTTATCTGTTCTTTCAATCTTCTGCGTATGCGGCAGCATAGTCCTTTTCGACCTTATTGATCGAAAATACCGCTTTTTCAGCGCCTATCACATGGTTTACGGATGCAATAAGTTTCTGGCCGTAACGTGTGCTATTTCGCTATTCCTTCTGTTTAAAAATATAAAAATCAAAAACAGCATATGTATCAATCGAATTTCCTCCACTACGTTTGGAGTCCTGCTGATTCACGCGAACAGCGATACGATGCGGCGTTTTCTGTGGACGGATCTGTTTCAGAATGACAGATATTATTCCTCTCCCTTTTGGAAGTCCGTATCCCATGCCGTTTGTACGGTGCTTCTTGTATATGTAGTCTGCGTCGGGATCGACCTACTCCGCCAGTATACGGTGGAGCGATGGCTGCTGCGTAAGCTGGGCAGATCCAAGAGACTGACAAAGGGGTTGTATACGAAGGCAGAATGACGAATCAACATGAAATGTTGTTAAGGTTTAATGCTGCCAACACCTTCCATTCTTATCACGGATCTTTCGAACTGTTTACTAATCTGTGGAGATACCGAAGGAACATTGTCATCCACATTATGTAGATGTCTTCAATAAAAATCCCTTCTCTGTGCATATTTTCCACAAAACCTATCCCTGGATCAATCACAACGCCAAATCCATTTACGTTTAGATAAAACCCTCCTCCAACACAAGTATTTTTACTAAATACGGCAGAGTTTATCATAGGTGTTGATGATGAAAAACCTTTCAAACACAACAACGAATTATTGATGTCCCGGCTTTGTTTAACGTTTTCATACGCAGAAATATAATACTGTAACTGACTATTGTTTGAAAAATAATCAACCATTTCCATCGGAAGCGCTCGTTCGACTACTTTATTCTGCAAAATGGAATAAAATTTACTAGCACACTCCATGCAAACCACACACTGTCCACACCCTCCACATATTTTGATGCCTGCTCCGCAGCATCTATGATATCACAATTACGTGACAATATTTTAATACACTTCTACCATTTTATCAATAGTTTATTTAAGACTTCCCATGATATAGGGTGTCAAAACCCAAATTTCAAAAATATAATGCATCCTTTTTCTCCAACTTCTGTAACCTGAAAGTTACAGAAAAATATTCCAATACCCCTTTCTATCAGACCCCACTCTGTCTATAATCCCTTTTTCTCTTAAGTTCTTAAGCTTAATAGATACAGTTTTTCTGCTTATATCAAGCATTTCAGCAAGTTCAGTCGTTTTATATCTTGAGTTATCTTTTAATAATTCAATAATCCTTTTTTCTGTAACATCTGTAACTTCTGTAACCTTTTCTGTAACTTTTGTAACCTCATTGTTTTTTCTATCGCCTGTCAGCGTCGCTCCCGCTGGTCGCATAGGCACGCTCAGCCTAAAAACATCGTTTTCTTCAAAATCTGGTTCTGCATCGGAATAGATTTTCGTGTATTTATACAAATTCCGAACACCGGAACCAAGGGAATCCGCATATCCAATGTTTACAAAAAACTTCGCTATTATGGGATTTTTCGGATAAGGAGTGAAATTCTCAAGACTGATTCTCCCCTTCCACTG
>CAJTZN010000063.1:0-1301 GCA_910584065.1 uncultured Eubacterium sp. | reverse complement strand
CGGTCATCATAACGGTCTAAATTCTCTACACGGTAAATGGCATCTGTTTTGTATCCCGGCACACAGGACTGAATGGTTTCCGGCTTTCCAAATAAGAGAATACACGCCATGTTAAAACCTTCTTTCCCGCTTTCCATGTCTTTTTCATAAAGCCCGGCACTTCGCAACATCTCCATATCCGTCATATTGTCCCAAAGATGATCTTTAAATTTATTAACCGCCATCTGCCGGGCTTTACCGATCAGATCCATACACAAATCTTCTTCTGTGGCATATGGAAATATTTTACGCTCAATATACGTTGCCAATTTTTTATTGGAAATATTTTCCACAAAATCCGCAGATGTAGTCACATCATAATTATAAGGGGTATTCCCTATTGGCAACCCATATCTTTTATCCTGATTTGTGATAAAAGAATATTGCAAAACAAAACTGCATATGCTATAATGCCAATAGGCAAAAAGAAATCACAAGTCCATCCGGACGAGGAACGAAATCCCCGAACTGTGTTGCAGCACAGTCCGGGGATTCTTCTTTTCTTTTTACAGCGGCAAAGCACCCGCTAGGTTATTCGTTGTCCTCATGATCGCCGTCTAACCATTTGATGATGTAGTGGCAGGCTACACCAGCCGCAACAGCGATAAAAAAAGAAATCACAACTTCCATCCAAACACCTCCTCCCGTTGCCAGGTATCGGCAGGACAACACAAAAAGTGTAACACAAAATCCAACATACTTCCAAAATGTTAAAGATATATGCGCCAAATTGACAGAAATCGCCAGATTTGATAGAATAGTTGTGCAAACATATAGCCTCTCGGATTCATAAGAGCTAACTTAGATTTGCATATTGATGACAGCATGTCATGCCTGGAAGCACGTTCAAGCATGGGAAAAACGGGAAGGTCATTTTCGGAATCGGCGGCAACAAACATGTAGAGATGGTAGCCGAAAAAATATTTATTTCTGGAGGAATCCCATCCCCAGTTGCAGTCGGGCTGTGAAAACTTCCGTCTGCATCCGCATCTGGAGCCTTTCGGACAGCCGCAGATCCTTTTGGAACGTTCCAGCCTTGCGGTTTCCAGAGGGGTTCCGTCACCGGCAAGTGAAATACGGCATGGATCGATCAGCCCCCTGCGGACAGATTCATCCAGGAACTGGGCCTTATAGAGCCGGAAGACGAGATAAAACGGATTATTGAGTAGTCTCGGAAAGTCAATGAAAAAATAATAAAAAATTATGCTGCATAAAGGATTGTGGCAGGGAGAAATAAAAAATGCTTATTTTTACATTATTTA
>CAJTZN010000062.1 GCA_910584065.1 uncultured Eubacterium sp. | reverse complement strand
GAAGTCCTACAAGGTCGTTTCGGTAGCAAAAAAAGCATTTAAAAATGACAAGAACCTGAAAACGGTAACGATTGGCAGCAACGTCAAGACGATCAGCCAGGAAGCATTTGCCGGCTGTAAAAACCTGACCAAAGTGACGCTCGGCAAAGGGGTCACGAAGATCGAGAGCAAGGCGTTTTACCAGTGCAAAAAACTCCGCACGATCACAGTAAAGACGAATAAGCTGACGGCAGCCAAAGTCGGAAACAACGCGTTTGGCAAGGGAGCACAGAAACCGACGCTCAAAATGAGCGCGAAACTGCGGAAAAAATACAAGGGCATTTTCGCGAAGAAGGGATTGTCAAAGAAGGCGGTTTACCGCTAAATTATAGAAAGGAAAGAAAAATGCTGCAGGGCGGCCAGTGTGTCTGTCCTGCAGTTTTTCTTTGAACAGGAGAGGAAGAAAACATGTATCGTTTGATCTTTGCGGCAATGCTCATTCCCGTGTTCATACAGGGCGGCTTTTTTATACGGACGACGGCTCTTTCGGGGATACTCTTGTCGGTGGCCCTCGCCCATGATGTGTTCCGCCGTGGAATACGGCGTGACGGAAGCTGGCGCTTTTTACATGCTCCGGCAGTCTGTCTGTCGCTCATGGCAGTCTGTTATGCGATATCCGCCGTCTGCCACCAGAGCGGGCGGGAGGCCTGGGAACGCTGTATTTACATTTTAGTTACACTGGCTGGGGTTCTCTGTGTGGGCGGCGTGGAGCAGACGGAGAGGGAAAAGCTGTTCCGGTGGCTGGTTTACGCTGGGGCGGCCGAGGCCCTGGCCGGTATGTACTGCTATGCGGGATTGCCGTTTGTCCTCCGCTCGGTTATCGTAAACGCGCGGTTTATGGGGACGTTCCAGTATGCAAATGCCACAGCGCTCTTTTTGGGAATCGCATTGATCGTCCAAAAATATCTGGAACTCATGGGCAGACGATGTGGCAGCCGGGTTCGGTTTATGATGATGGTCATGCTCGTACTGACGTTTTCCGCGGGGGGATTGTTCTGTTACGCGGGGGCGGTGGTATTTATAGATCGAAATATGAGGCGGGGATCGGTCAGGGGATTATTGGATGATTTGCTGGAACTGGCCCTGGCCGGCGTGATGGCCCTCGCGGTTTACTGGGTGAAATTCCGCCTTGGCGGGGGTGGCCCTGCCGTGGCCGTGCTGTTTGCGGTGATCGGCGTTGTCAGTTACCGTTATGGGAGGCCGGAGCGTGGGAGAACTGTAAACAGTACGGCAAACGTCGCGCTGGCGGCCGCGCTGTTTCCGATCCCTGTTTTGGCGGCGGGATTTATGCTGTTTGGAAAGCGGATTGGAGGGACGGGTGGTGAGAGGCTGCTGCAGATGCGCGACGGAATTTTGGCGCTACTGCAGCAGCCGTTTACCGGTCTGGGAACCGGTGCATGGAAAGATTACATCGCCGGGCGGCCGGATATTGTTTACGAGGTGTCGCTCATCCACAACAGTTATATCCAGATCGGGGTAGAGGCGGGGGTGGCGGCGGTGATACTGTGGGCGGTCTTTTTGGGGTGTCTGTGGCGCAGGACTTACCGGGATGGCATGTACGGCGTTTTGGGCCGGGCAGTTTTACTGATGGCCGGTTTCCACTGGTTTTTCGATATTACGTGGTTCTTTTGGGGGATCATCATCTGTGTGGTGGTCTGTAGTGCGGGGGAGGACCCGCGCTAAAAAAATCATAAAGTCGAACCGGACCAGAGTTCCGGCCAGAGTCACAGCCATTTCTATTTTTGGATTCCGGCAGAGCGGATGATCGTGCCGCAGCGCTCTTTGACGGCATCTTTCGCGCGCTCTAAGCTGCTGATGACCGCGGTGCGCTCCTCGCCTGATGTGACGAAAGAAACGCCGGCATCCACTTTGGGAAGCGTGGTGATCGCGTCGAAATGCCCCTCGTCAATGAGCTGTATCGCCTCGCCCGAGTCAATATCTCCGATCGGCTTGCCATCGGCGCAGATCTGCTCGCTCCCCGTGAGGATCAAGAGGCAGGTGGCGTCGAGCATGTCGGCAAGTTTGGCCGCCGTATAGTCTTTTTCGATGACGGCGCTCGCGCCTTTGAGCCGGGTTCCCTGTTCCATCACCGGGATTCCGCCGCCTCCGGCAGCGATGACGATCTGTCCGGCTTCCACGAGCGTGCGGATGGCGTCGATTTCATATATGTCGATCGGGCGCGGGGAGGCGATAATGCGCCGGTAGCCGTCATCTTCCTTCACGACGTGGTTTCCTTTTTCTTCTTCGGCCTCGGCTTCCTCTTCGTTCATATACCGTCCGATGACTTTGGTGGGGTGGTTGAACGCCTTGTCAAACGGGTCGACGCGCACCTGTGTGATGATGGTGGAAACCGGTTTGAAAATGCCGCGGTTCAAAAGTTCGGTGCGGATGGCGTTTTGCAAGTCATATCCGATGTAACCCTGGCTCATTGCGCCGCACAGTGACATCGGCGCCACGGTGTAGCGGTGGTCAAGCCTGGCAAATTCCGTCATGGCGGTCTGGATCATGCCGACCTGGGGGCCGTTGCTGTGAGTGATGGCAATCTCATATTTTTCTTCCGCCAGATCGGCAATGGCGGATGCCGCTTTTGCTACGTTTTTCTGCTGCTCCGGGAAAGTTTCGCCGAACGCATTCCGCCCGAGGGCGATGACGATTCGTTTTTTGTCCATATCATTACCTCTTTTCTGTTTTCGATTTCATATTATGGTGACCGTTGGTCTGGTCTTTTGTTTCAGTATAGCAAATTTGGGGGGAACAATCAATCGAGAAAATAAATGTGGGATAAAATACTGATTGACAATGTATACTGATTGTAGTAGAATAGAAGAAAAATGAAAGAAGGTTATGATATGGCAACGACTACACCCATTCAGATCAGAATCGAGGAAAGCACAAAGAAACAAGCAGTTGAACTCCTGGAGGGATTGGGACTTAATCTTTCTGATGCTGTAAATATGTTTCTCAGACAGGTGATTTTGCAGAGGGGAATTCCTTTTGAGGTAAAATATCCTGAATTTAAGCCAGAGGTCATTGAAGCTATGGAAGAAGCAAAGCGAATGAGCAGAGACCCAAATACAAAACGATATCGTAATTTTGCGGAGGCGTTGGAGGATGTTGAATTATGAAATATGAATTGGTGCTTACTGGAAAATTCAAGAAAGGTTTAAAAACTGCTAAAAAGAGAGGGCTTAATATTTCATTATTGGACTTTATTGTTGATAAATTGCTTCAAGGAATACCGTTGGAGGAAAAGTATCAGGATCATCCATTAAAGGGAAATTGGAATGGATTTAGAGAATGTCATATTCAACCAGATTGGCTTTTGATATATCTTGTAGAGGATGATATCTTTACCCATTTCTCTTTGTCAATTATCTTAAAGGAAGAATAATGTTTTGTCAAGCAAAGTTTTCTAATTTCGCTTATAATATGCAGGAACATCCGTTATAACATCCACATCAAAAAAATACCCCCTTCAAACAAATAAGTACTCTTGAACCCCCGATTCCACGTAGTATAATAAAAACAAATAGATCTAACACCTATCAAATTTGTGCGCACACATGCAAACCAGACGAAGAGGCATACGCGAATGGAGGTAACAATCATGAAAAAACGAATAAAAGGCAGGATCCTTACCGTGCTCCTGTCAACCGCTGTGATCGCGGGAACGGTAAATATCCCGTTTCTCCCCTCACAGGCAGACCAGACGACCGCACAGGCGGCGGAATCGGCCGCCCCTACGCTTACGGTCCGGATGGATGAGGGAACCCGCCCGCTCAAGCACGGCGCATCGGGATGGCTGTACGGGCTCGCTGACGAAGAGGTTCCGACCTCGTCGCTCATTACGCCGCTCAAGCCAAACACGGCTGTGCAGAAAGCGCCAAATGGCATGCAGCATCCGGACGGGGATGTGCTTGATACCGCAAAGACTTTTTTGCGGGCCGGGGGAAAGAACTTACAGATTTACGTGCCCGACTACTACGCGCTGTGGGGGTACGAGTTTACCGGGACGGACCAGTATTTGAAAATACTGCGGATGGAAGCGCAGGCGTGTATCGACGCCGGCATCGCGGAGGACGTCAGTTACGTGCTGTACAATGAGCCGTCCAGCAGCTGGATCGGAACCTATCACGACGGCGACGGGAACCAGGTCAAAGGCTGGAATGCCATGTTCTGGTTCTGGCTTGATATGGTGGAGGAACTGCGCGCCGTTTACCGCGAAAACGGGGTCCCTTTTACTGGGATGAAAAGACCGGATATTACTACATGACCGGTTCGTATTTCCCGGAAGAAGGCGATGCAATCGACGCCGGGGACAAAACGCAGCAGTACGACCGCGTCGTGCTGAGACGCTCCCGGACGTTAGAGGGACTGCAGAACCGGAAAAACCAGGTGACGATATGGAAAGCGGGCAATCAGGGATTTCAGGACAACGGCTCCGAGGCAAAGCGGGGTTTCCGCAATATATGGGCGCCGGAAATCCACAGGGTCGGTGAATACTGGGTGATCTATTTTACGGAAAGCCATTCTTCCAATGCGTTCAATATTTTCTGCCACGCCCTTGTGCTGGATGGCAGCCGGGATCCGTATGAAACGGCGCTGACGTCTGGTTCGCAGCAGTCCCAGTGGATTGATTACAAGATGTGCGCAGCGGACAGCGTAAAGGACGATCCGTTCCGCCTGTCGTTTTGTCTGGATATGACGTATTTTAAAGATGAGGTCAGCGGCCGCAGCTATGTCATATGGGCGGGGAAACCGAGCGCCGCTTATATGGGAGGGAGTACCAATCTGTTCATAGCCAGTATGGATGAGGAAACGCCGTGGATGATCACCTAGGAAGCGGTCCGCCTCAGCAAATCCGATTATGGCTGGGAGCGCGTCCGCTACTGTGTAAACGAGGGTCCGACCGTTCTACAGAAAGACGGGAACATATTTATGTGTTACTCGGCTTCCGGTACCGGTTCCGAGTACGCGATCGGCATGTGCAGCGCGAAAGGCGGCGGCGACCTGCTGGACGCCGGCAGCTGGACGAAGAGTCCGTATCCGCTTCTCACCTCGCGTGATGTGGCAGGGGAAGAGGGTCCGGGACATAACTCTTTTACGGTAGACCAGTACGGGAATGTGATCTTTGTCTACCATGCCCGTCCGACTTCCCATAACAGCAAGATGTGCGGCTGGGACGGAAAGAAATCTTCGTACAACAGCGAGCCGCTAAACGATCCGTGCCGGCACGCGCGTCTGAAACGCGTCCACTGGGCGGCGGATGGTACGCCGATCCTGAAAATGACGTATGAAAATGAGTTATTGGAAACTTATCGATCCGTTTCCATCCAGGTAAATATAGCGGAGAAACCGTCAGGCGCCCCAGCGGGTTCGTCTCCAAAACCGCTGCGCTGGGAAATATCCTGTATGCTGAGCGTTGTGTTCAGAAGGAGCTGGCGGGAGAACTCCAGCCGGAGATGTGTCAGGTGTTTCATGGGACTGATCCCGTATACGTCCCGGAACTGTCGGGAAAAATGGGAGAGTGAGACATGGAGTTCCTCGCACATCTCGGAGAGGGAGCGGTCAGAGGTGAAATTTCTCTCCAGCCACGCATGTCCCCGCTCGGCGCAGTTTTTCGCGGGCATCGTCTGATCTTCCACTTCGCGGAGCAGGCTGCACAAAAACTGATAGAGGAACGATCCGGCTTCATAGCGTTGATACGTTTTCCCCATGCGGACGGATTCGATCTCTTTCAATAAATAGGAAACCGTTTCCCCGGTAATGCTGAGGGAAAAAGCACTTCCCTTTATCCAGTATGGTCTGCGTTCCCCCGGTCTCAAACATGCCGCAGCCTCCCAGAGTGAATTGAAATAAATAACCAATATAATAGCCGAGGTCGCTGTTATCGTAATCATAGTTCTTATTTTCCCGGCGCTCAATGCCAAAATCCATGAGACACAGCGGACTCGGCAGCAGATGGTCAATGTCCAGAAAGGCCAGATTTTCTACGGATTCCAAAATAGCACGCCTCCTCTCCGTTTCAGTATGTAATCTTAGAATATAGGAAATGCGGCGGAAATGCAACCGCAAAATCAATTCCCTGAAAAAAAGGATTGTTTCCTGACTTTTGATGAGATATACTATATATATTAAAAAAATAAAAGAAAATGTTGGAGAGCAGGAGACGAAGAAAGAGCAAATGGTTAAGGTATTTTTAGTTGAAGATGAAATCGTGATCCGCGACGGGATCAAAAACAGCATTCAATGGGAAAAAGAGGGGTTTGAGTTTGTCGGAGAGGCCGGCGATGGAGAACTGGCTTACCCGATGATCCTGAAAGAACAGCCGGATATCCTCATAACGGACATCAAGATGCCGTTTATGGACGGTCTGGAACTGAGCCGCCTCGTAAAACAGGAACTTCCCGATATCAAGATCCTCATCCTGAGCGGTTATGATGAATTTGAATATGCCAAAGAGGCAATCCGCATCGGGGTGGCCGAATATCTGTTGAAACCGGTATCTTCCATTAAACTGCTGGAGGTGCTGCACGGCGTCACATCCACCATCGTGCAGGAAAGGCAGGAAAAAGAGCTGCTCCGCAAATACGAAGCGGACATGCTCGAAAACCGTGAATACCAAAAAGATGAATTCTTAAATCGTATTTTAACACAAAGCCTGTCGGTGACGGAAATTCTGGCGCAGGCGAAGGCCTTATCAATGGATCTGAGCGCTCAATTGTATAACACGATCCTTCTGGAAGCGGCCGGTATATCCTCGGCGGAGGAAACCGGGGAACAAGGCGGGGGAGGGAATATGTTCACGGAGATCGAGTCGGTTCTGGAAGAACAAAACGGGTTGTATACGTTCCGGCGCAGCGCGGAGAGCTGGTTGATCCTCTGCCTCGCGGAGGATTCTTTGCAGATGGATCAGAAGATCCAGTTGGTGGAGGCGTGCATCAGGAGCGTGCTGGATCACTGTCCGGTGCGGACGGAATATTTTGGCGCGATCGGGCGTCCCGTCTCCCGGATCCGGGAATTAAAGGAATCGGTGGCAGCGGCGGAGAGGGTGTTCGCCTGCCGTTATCTCAAGGGGTGGAATCAGATCGTGGGAAGCGAAGACATATCGGAAAATAATTCCGAGAACTCGGAGTTAAATGTCGGTTCGCTGGAAATCGCCAAACTGGACCGCAAAATTTTAGAGGGATTTTTAAAAACCGGACTGCGGGGACAGGCCTCTTCCTTTATGGATGAGTACTTCGCGAGCCTGGGGGAAAAAAATATCCAGTCCCTGCTGTTTCGGCAGTATGTGACGATGGATGCGTACCTCACGGCGGTGGGCGTGCTCGAGTCGATCGGATATAACTCGGATGAATTTGTAACAAGGTGCGGCGATTTTAAAGATATGGAGAGCGTTTTCCAGACGGTGGAACACACGAAAAAATATTTGATCCACCTCATTGAAACGACGATCGACTTCCGCGAGGCCGTTTCCAAAGGGACGAACGGCTCGCTTTTGAAGGCGGCGCGGAGTTACATTGAGCAGAATTTTGACAACGAGGATATTTCGCTCAATACCGTAGCGTCAACGGTCAACCTGAGCCCCAACTATTTCAGTACGGTGTTCAGCCAGGAGATGGGAATGACGTTCATCGAATACCTGACGCGCGTCCGCATGGAAAAGGCGAAAGAACTTCTGCGCAGTTCTTCGATGAAGACGGCGGAGATCGCTTATGCGGTCGGCTATAAGGATTCTCATTATTTCAGCTATCTGTTTAAGAAGACACAACATTGTACGCCGAGGGAGTTTAAGTCTCAGGTATAGAGGGGAGGCGGGGCCGTGAAAAAAGAATCTCCGTTAAAAAGGCGCCTGCGTATGCTTTTGGCCGTCTGTTTTGTTCCATTGGCCGTCATGGTTGTATATCTGATCATTACGATGTACCGGTTTTCGGACCGCTATGACGCGATCGGGGAAAACATCGCCGTGGCCAATAAATATAACATTAAGTTTAAGGAAGACATCGACTATATCATGTACATTATCGTGGTGAATTCGGAACGGGCCGGGGAACTGGCGGATACCGAGCGCCCTCATGTGATGATCGACGAGGCGAGAGGGGCGTTTCGGAATGTGTACGACCAGACGGAACAGGAGTATCCGCGGACGCAGCTGGGGAGGATCTTACAATGCCTGGATACGCTGGAGGACCGGGTTTCTGAAATCGAGCAGGACGCGCTCGTGACCGGGTATTACGAAAAAAATATGGAGCGGCTGGATGTCAATATCCGCATCCTGACCGAACTGATCCAGGAGCAGATCCAAAAGTATATTTATTATCAGGCGGCGGATCTCGAAGTCGTCAGGGAGGGGATACGCCTCGATATGAACAGGGCGCTGCAGATCATCGGGATCATGATTGTCGGCATCATCGCGGCGGCGCTCCTGATCAGCCGCCGGATCATGACACAGATCACCAAGCCGATCCATCGTCTGTGCGAGATGACGAAAATGGCGGGAAGGGGAGATTTCGGAGTCCGTGTACAGGAAGAAAGTACGGACGAGCTGGCGCTGCTCAGCGAAAGTTTTAACCAGATGGTCGAGCGTATCGGGGAACTGATCGAAGGTATCCGCATGGAGCAGCGGAACCTCAAGGCGACGGAACTGAAACTGCTCCAGGCGCAGATCAATCCGCATTTCCTCTATAATACGCTCGACGCGATCATTTGGCTTGCGGAGGCGGATGAAAAGGAACAGGTCGTCCGGATGGTAACGTCATTATCCGATTTTTTCCGCACCACGCTCAGCAAGGGGCGCGATTATGTGTCGCTGCGGGACGAGGAGACGCATATCAAAAGTTATCTGCAGATCCAGCAGTTCCGCTACCGCGATATACTGGAGTATGAGATCCGCATTCCCGAGGAACTGTACGACTGCTGCATTTTGAAGCTGACGTTGCAGCCGCTCGTGGAAAATGCGCTGTACCACGGACTGAAAAACAAGCGGAGGCTCGGCCGCATATTGGTATCAGCAGAACGGGCGGGAGATAAGGTCGTGCTCCGGGTGTATGATGACGGAAAAGGACTGACGGCCGAGCGGCTCGCATATGTGAGAAAGCTGATACGGGGGGAACTGGAGGATTATGACAGCCCTTCGGGTTTCGGCCTGTTTAACGTCGAGCAGAGGATCCGCCTGAATTATGGAACGGCGTACGGGATCGAACTAAACAGCGTGTATGGGGAGTGGACGGAAGTGACAGTCACGATTCCAGTCGTAAAAAAATAAACTTTTTTGATAAAATATCTTACTTTTTATACAAGGGAATGTAATTTTAGTAAAAAAACATACATAATCCCAAATTATTTCCGTATTTTTTTGAAATAATTTCATGTATGCTATTAACATAGCCGTAAGGCAAAAAAAGACAGGAGGAATATTTCAATGAAAAGAAAACTCATTAGCGTATTGTTGTGTGTAGCAATGATGACATTTATGCTTGCTGGCTGTGGTGATACAGGAAGTAAAGATGACGCAAATAGCAGCTCAAGCAGCAACAATAACGCGAGCACGTCACAGGATGACACCAAAGGTGGAGACGACAGCAGCAGTAGCAGTAGCGGCAAGACTCTTAAAGTCGGGATCATCAATAATGATCCGAACGAGTCCGGTTATCGTACAGCGAACGATAAGGACCTGAAGAAGACTTTCACGGCGGACAACGGATATGACGCATCGTTCAATTACAGCAAAAAGAACGACGAGCAGATCGGATATGCCAAGAAGATGATCCAGGATGGCGTTGACTATCTCCTTCTCTCCGCAGCAGATACTGCTGGATGGGATTCCACATTGAAGGAAGCGAAAGATGCTGGTGTTAGAGTGATCCTTTATGACCGTGTTGTTGATGCAGACGAGAGCCTTTACGAAGCAGCTATCGTTTCCGACATGGACAAAGAAGGTGAGACGGCTGTAGAGTGGCTGAAAGGCCAGAACCTCGACAAGTACGAGATCATCCATATCCAGGGTGAGATGGGTAGTGCCGCACAGCGTGGACGTACTGGTGCTCTTCAGAAACAAGTGGATAGCGATGATAAGTGGACGCTTGTTGCACAGCAGGGCGCTGAGTGGAACGCTGAGAAAGCACAGCAGGTTGTACAGTCTGTGATCGACGCGAAGAAATCTTTCAATGTCATCTATGCAGAGAACGACGATATGGCTAAGGGTGCTGTAGCAGCGCTTGACAAAGCTAATATCTCCCATGGTCCTGGCAAAGATGTAATCGTTATGGGCTTTGACTGCAATAAGTTTGCACTTGAGAACGTTCTTAAGAAAGAGTGGAACTATGACGGACAGTGTAATCCGTTCCAGGGAGAATATCTTGACGACGTGATCAAAAAACTTGAGGCAGGCGAGACGATTTCCGATAAGAAGATCATTCTTGAGGAGAAAGGTTTTGACTCTGACAACATTACTCAGGAAGACATTGATAAGTATGGAATCTAAGCAGTAGGATTGTGAGACAATCTTTGCTAAGTAGTACTTAATTTTTGAAATCATTAAAGTGCGGCGCGGCGTAACTGAGAATTCATACGCTTACCCGCACTTTTTTGGAAATATCTTTAGGGGGTGAACACACTAGTGAAAGATCATGCAGTATTGGAAATGAGAAACATATACAAAAGTTTCCCCGGAGTACGAGCACTTCAAAATGTGGACTTCACACTGTGCGAAGGTGAGATCCATGCTTTGATGGGTGAGAATGGAGCAGGAAAATCTACTTTGATCAAAGTTTTGACCGGCGTTTATGGAAAGGATGAAGGTGACATTTTCCTGAAGGGGAATGAAGGAGCGGTTGCGATCCATTCACCACAGGATGCGCAGAAGCTCGGTATCAGTACCGTGTATCAGGAGATCACGCTCTGTCCAAATCTTTCCGTGGCGGAAAACATGTATATCGGCCGGACGGCCGGCATAGGACAGAACTGGAAAAAGATGAACCAGGACGCAACGAAGATTCTGGAAACACTGGACATACCGGCTAAGGCGACACAGCAGCTCGGGAGCTGTTCCCTGGCTGTTCAGCAGATGGTAGCGATCGCCCGTGCAGTGGATATGGACTGTAAAGTGCTGATCCTGGATGAGCCGACGTCTTCGCTCGATGATTCCGAGGTGCAGAAATTGTTCGGACTGATGCGTGATTTACGTGAAAAAGGGGTTGGCATCATATTTGTTACACACTTTTTGGATCAGGTATACGAGGTGTGCGACAAGATCACGGTGCTGCGCGATGGGCAGCTCGTAGGAGAGTATGAGATTGAGAACCTGCCACGCGTGCAGCTGGTTTCTAAGATGCTCGGCAAGGAGATGGACGATATGTCGGACATCAAAGGTGATCAGGCTGTCTATGAGGACGACGGGTCGGCACCTGTTATTGATGCGAAAGGCCTTGTCAGCAATGCGGGGATCAAGCCGTTTGATTTCCACATCAAGAAGGGCGAGGTCAATGGATTTACGGGTCTTTTGGGTTCCGGAAGGAGCGAATGTGTCCGCGCGATCTTTGGCGCTGACAGAGTGACTGGCGGAACGGTGAAGATCAATGGAAAGCAGGTAAAGATCTCGAAACCGATCGATGCGATGAAGCACAGTATCGCGTATCTTCCAGAGGACCGAAAACTCGATGGTATCGTAGGGGATCTTTCGGTGCGGGATAATATCATACTTGCGTCGCAGGTGCTCAAAGGTTTCTGTAAACCGTATTCTAAAAAAGAGGCAAATAAAATTGCCGACGAATATATCAAATTGCTGGCGATCAAGACGGCTTCGGCCGATACGCCGATCAAATCACTATCTGGCGGGAACCAGCAGAAGGTGATCGTCGCCCGCTGGCTGCTCACACATCCGGATTATCTGATCCTGGATGAGCCGACAAGGGGAATTGATGTCGGAACGAAAGTAGACATCCAGAAGTTAGTGCTGAAGCTTGCTTCCGGCGGTATGAGCATTACGTTTATTTCTTCGGAGACGGATGAGATGCTCCGTACGTGTTCGCGTCTCATTGTCATGCGAGACCGCAAGGTGGTAGGCGAACTTTCTGGAGAGGATTTGACTCAGAATAAGATCATGAGTACGATTGCGGGAGGTGACGGACAGTAATGCAAAGTAAAGTGAAAAATTTATTTGGGCGGCAGATCATGATACCGATCCTGGCACTGATCGCGCTCGCTCTGTTCAATTTGATCGTGGATCCCTCCTTTTTTTCAATTACGTTAGGATACAGTAGTACAGGAGATCCGGTGTTGTCGGGATACCTGATCACGATTTTAGACTACGGTTCCGAACTGGCAATCTTGGCGATCGGCATGACGCTGGTGACAGCAGCTTCCGGTGGACAGGATATCAGTGTCGGCGCTACGATGGCGATTGCGGGAAGTGTGACGCTCCGCGTTCTCTGTGGTTCGAACTCAAGACCGGATGAACTTCAGGCGCCGATCATCGTGGCATTTTTGGTCGCTTGTGTTGCGGCGATACTGTGCGGCGCGTTTAACGGCGTGCTGGTAGCATACTTTAAGATCCAGCCGATGGTAGCGACGCTGATCTTGTTTACGGCAGGCCGTTCGATCGCGGCGTGGATCAACAACAACGAACTTCCGATCATCAGTGATCCGGTATTCGGTTATTTTGGTAACTTCTTCCCGGGTATACCGATCCCGGCGACCGTGTTCATCGCGGCGGCGTGTATCGCGGTGATCGCGCTTGTACTCAAGTTTACAAATCTTCGTCTTTATACGCAGTCGGTCGGCATCAACGCCAGCTCGGCAAGGCTGAACGGTTTGAACCCGGCTGTATTGAAGATGATCGCGTTTATCATTCTCGGCGTCTGTGTGGCTGTGGCTGGATTTATTAAAGTAAGCCGTTTTTCAACGATCAACTACTCGGTTGTCGCGAAGGATATTGAGATGGATGCGATCCTTGCCGTTGCGATCGGCGGTAACGCCCTGAGCGGTGGTAAATTCAATATGACGGCTTCCATCCTCGGCGCCTATGTTATACAGTTCCTTACGACGACGCTGTATAAATTTGAGGTGGAGACGGCAGCGCTTCCGGCGTATAAGGCGGTCGTTGTCATTATCCTTGTCGTATTGAGCGCGCCGACAGTGAGAGAAAAACTTTCTTCCATTGGCAAGAAGATAAAATCATCACAGGGCAGAAAGGAGGTCGCATAATATGTCAACATCCAAAAATTCTCTGGCGTTAGGCGGACAGCGCAATAAGGCGCGGAAGCTTACCGATACGAATTTGCTGTTGCTCATAACAGTTGTTGTATTTTTTGTTATGTACATCGGTGCTATTTTGTTTCAGGGAGAAGGGTTTCTGAAACCCCAGTCTTTCCTCAACATATTATGTACCAATGCGGCTTTGATCATTGCCTCCTGCGGGATGAGCCTTGTTATGATCACGGGCGGGATCGATATTTCGGTCGGCGGCGTTACGGCGCTCGTAAGCATGTGCTGTGCCGTATATCTTGATCTCCACGGTGGAAATGTTTTCGTGGCGATTCTGATCGCCCTGGGAATCGGTCTTGCGTTTGGACTGGTACAGGGATTTTTAGTGGCTTATCTCGACATCCAGCCGTTTATCGTGACGCTGGCGGGCATGTTCTTTGCCCGTGGTATGACGACAATCGTTCATTCCGAGCCGTTTAACGTGGAAAATGAGGCGTTTGTAGCCCTGAAAGATACGCATATCATCATACCCGGACTGGGAAGTGTGAACCGCCGCGGGGACTATATTGACGCCTACATTGAAATCGGCGTGGTCGTCGCGCTCATCATCGTAGCTCTTTTGTTCTGCCTGCTCCGTTGGACGAAGCTGGGACGTAATTTCTATGCGGTCGGCGGCAATCAGCAGAGTGCGCTGATGCTCGGTATCAATGTGCGGAGAACGAAGTTCATCGCTCATCTGCTCTGTAGTCTTCTGGCGGGAATCGGTGGATTTGTATTCTTCATGTACGTGGGATCCGGATCGCCGGCGCACGCGACTGGTATGGAAATGAACGCCATCGCCTCTTCGATCATCGGCGGTACGATGCTGACAGGAGGTGTCGGCAATATCATCGGTACGTTGTTCGGCGTGCTGTCGCTCAGTACGATTCAGAACATCGTGTCATCGGCCGGATTTGACGATGCCTGGTGGACGGGAATTACCGTCGCTGCCATGCTCTGTCTGTTCCTTGTGATCCAGAGTGTGATCATGGCTAGAAAGAAAAAATAACCGTTGCGGTTTGTCGTACGCGCGGATAGATAAAAAAAGGGACCATTTCGGAAGAAGTGGTTCCTTTTGTGTTAAAAATATGGTAGAATAGAATGTAA
>CAJTZN010000061.1 GCA_910584065.1 uncultured Eubacterium sp. | reverse complement strand
ATGAGGCGAGAATATATCCAGAAACAGATGTTTGGGGTTTTGACCCTGACATCATCTCTATTTCCTTTTCACTAATTGGAAATATAGAAAGTCCAATTGCGGCAGCTGAAGAAAACATGGATGATATCCTGGGAGAAGACCTGCCTGAAGAAATTTCAGACGACAACCTGATAATTGAAGAAGATGAAGATTACGCAGGGGAAAAATTTGATGAATCAGACAGCGATGCACAGGACGATCTGGAAATGGAAGATGTAAGTGAAGAAGAATTGGAAGATGCATTAGATGAACTGAAAGAAAAAGATATTAAAGTTGCTTATTCCATCACAGGAAAATGGGATAAGCATTATAATGTCGACATTACACTGACAAATACTTCTGATACCGTAATCCAAAATTGGGAAATAGAGTTTCCTTTTCCCGACACGATCGAGAATATTTGGAATGCCAAAATCACTAAAGATGAAAACGGTACGTATTATATAAAAAATGCCGACTGGAATCAGGATATTGAAGCAGGAAAATCTGTTTCTTTTGGTATGACAGTTTCCTGTGATGATAATTCGGATATCAACATACCAGAGAATTGCAGCGTAACAAAAGAATGTGTAGAAGTAGAAACCGAATATGACGTTACATATAAAGAATACAGCAAATGGGATAACAAAGTTAGCGGCGAAATAACGATCAAGAATCTTTCAGACAGAAAAATAGAGGATTGGAAGCTGGAGCTGGAAACCAATCTAGTATTTACAGAAATTTGGAATGCTGAAATAAAGGATACAGCAGATTATTATTGTTATTTAGATAATAAGGGTTATAATGCCAATATATCGGAAAATGGTTCTGTGACATTTGGATTTATTGCAGAGTGTAACGAAACCCCGGAAATTTCAGAATATTATCTATATGAAATGACAGAACCAATAGATGAAGAAGATGAAATCATATACGAACTAGAAGAGGACGAGGAAGAACGAGACGAAGATGATTTTGACACGAAGCAGGAATATCAAGCATATTTAACGGTAAGAAACTATTACGCAGCAAAATTTTCAATTGGAAAAGATACTTCGACGAAGACAAAAAAAACGGAATATGCCAAACCAGTGAAATGGGCGAGGAAAACAACACTGACAGTAGATAACGTCATGTACAAAATAACAAACCTAAAGCATAAACTAGCCATTCAGGCATATACAAAGGTAGGGAATGATTTATACATCACGCAGCGCAAGGGAGAAACAATCTATATTACAAAATGTAAGCTACTAGAAGGGAAAAAACGGGTATACCAGCCTGACGGAAAGAGCATGAAATTAGCTGGGTTTGCTCACGGGCAGACACTAGACGCATTTGAATTTAAAGGCGAAACCTATTTATTACTGGGTGCCAATTCCAGAGCCAGCTTTTCTAGAAATTTGGCGTTTGTAAAATTTATCCCCAATAAAAAACTCGTCTATAGTAATCCTGAGGACAAGGAAAAATTCTATAGATTAACCAAACTTTCCTATGCCAATCAGGACAGAAAATTTTTGGGATCAACGAAACGCATAGATGCGGCGCTCTCCGCTAACAAGAAAACCTTATGCGTTTGGGATGTTGTCGGCCAATATGTGAAAGAAAAGAATAAAGAAACAGGCGAGGAAATAGAAAAAATCAAATTTAAAAAAATACAGATTGGCTGCTTTAAATTTGAGGAGATTCTGAATTATTTTGAAAAACATAATAATGCTAAATCTCTTTCTTTTAAAAGCATGAAGAAAAAATGGTGCTATTACAGCTGCGAACAAAATACAAAATCGCAATTTATCAGACCGGGCGGCTCCAATCAGGGAATCGCAGTTTCAAATAGGTATTATACAGAAGAAAAGTCGGGTGATAAAACGAAAAAGGTGTATAAAAACAAAATCTATTTCACTGCCGGAAATGAATCAGCAGGTACTCCACTTTATATCGGCATGATGATACTGTGCAAGAAAGGCAAGCTTACCAAAAATGGAAGTTACCAAACACAAATGCGCTTAAATATAAAAAAACTGAAAGATGCCAATAAAGAATGTAAATACAGAGAAATAGAAGGACTGCATATTGAAGGCAAAAAACTATGGTTTGTGGTAGCACCTTCCGGTAATAATGCTAAGAAAAAGAAACTTCAATATATTTACAGCATACCAAAAAAATATTTAGAAGGAAATGCAAAACTCCCAAAAACAGAAAAGTAGTAGAAGAAAGGTGGCTGATCCATGAAAAAGATAGCAGGTTTCCTAATAGCCGCAGCAGTACTTTTTCATCTCATAAATTTCCCTGCCGCTGCCAGCACCAAAACTGTATCTGGTATGTGTGGTACTGCGGCAGCTTTTACCATTGATGAAAACGGCACCCTGACGATCACCGGAACCGGAAAGATTGATAAGTTTTTCTTTGATGACAAAGAAATCGAGTATAAAAAAATCATAAAAATCATTATGTCAGAAGGAATAACTGAACTGGGTAAGGATTGCTTTTGCTTTTTAGAAAACGTAACACTTGTAAAGTTCCCGACTTCCCTGCAAATCATCGGGGAAAACGCCATGCACGGGATGAAATCCCTGACTGAGATCCAACTTCCCAGTGAACTAAGCCAAATTGGAGAAATGGCGTTTTATTGTTGCAACAATATTACAGAACTCCAGATTCCAGATACTGTAAGCCAGATCGGGCCTGACGCTTTTGCGTACTGCAAAAATTTACAGCGTATTCGTCTTCCTAGAGGACTAAAAAAGATAGAAAACGGTTTATTTCAAGGTTGTGAAAAACTAATTGAAATTCCCGCAGCAGAGTGCTTACAGGAAATCGGATTAAGCAGTTTTTCCTTTTGCCATTCGCTCCAAAACGCGGCGATTCCAGATACCGTAAAAAAAATAGGCGCTCACGCTTTTTGGAAGTGTAAAAACTTAAAGAAACTCACTTTTGGCAGTTCGGTAAAAAAAGTGGCAGCGACCTATGCACAGGGCTGTGTGAAGCTGCGGACAGTGGCCAACCGTTCCTCCGTTTCCATTCCCCTGAATGAAGCGAAAGGTAGTCTTTCCTGGTATGTGGGGAAAAAGAAACGCAAATCCCTGCCCCCCGGGAAAACAGCGAAGGCCAAAGGCCGAAAATATGCTATTAGCTATATCCTGAATGGCGGAAAAATCAAAGGGAGAAAACCGAAATACCATGAATACGGGAAGGCAGCCAAACTGCCATCCCAGGTCGTCCGGAAAGGGTACACGTTCCTCGGCTGGAATATATACGGGGAAAAATCATTTGACGAATGGGGATTACTGCAATCCGGGATAAAGGCAGAGTCCAGGGAAAAACTCCAGGTTCAGGCCGTTTTCAAAAAATATAAAGTAACGGTAAAAAACCAGAGAATCCACGTTTTGGTGCAGGGCCCTCTTTTCGGGAAAAAGGGATATTCGAAAGCAGATGATCACTACGGCTTCCGCTACTCTGAACATCCGGATATGAGCCATTCAGTTATCGTTTCTAAGACAGCGCCTTACGGAAAAGGAATGACTGATAAATTAGAAAAAGGAAAAACCTACTACGTGCAAATAGCGGCACACGGTCCTGATTTTACGGAAGAGGATGATGAGGATTTCCCACTGTTTGGATGGGTCAAAAAGAAAAAGGTAACAATAACGTAAATACATGCTCCCGCTTCTGACCAGGCTGAACTCTATTACCAGGGTTCAGCCTTTTTCCATAACATTTCTATTTTTATTTATTAACAAACTCCCCCATTTATTATACTCTTTTCACTCCCCAAAAACAAGTTACCTTTTGTTCCTGAAACAGGAACATATGCGGGATGGCAAATGCCGGAAAACCGTGCTATGATGATGCTATGATAGTACTATCGTAACACGTATCGCTGCGCGGCGTACAAAACGATCTTAATCAAAAAAGAAAGGATGATGACTATGGAACAGGAACGAATTCCCATCTCATTAAATGAGAGCAGTCCGTCAACATTTACGGCCGAGGATTTACGGAAACAATTGCACCAGATTGGCCTGAACTGTGAACAGACCAGTGTAGAAAACCTGCAGCGTCATTTGGACGATATGCTGAACAATCTGCCGGACGGCTCCATTCAGGGATTTGGGATGTACAAATCCGCGGAGCCATCCGGCGGAATTGAAATGGATGCAGCTTCTCTGGAACCAATCGACAGCATAAAGAACAATTGGGAACCATCCGATAATGTCCCTTATAAGACAAATCTCAGTATAATCGGCGTTGCGCAACATTTTGATTACCTGGCAACTCATTACCACGGTTTTCCAGGAAAAAAAGCAGAAAAAAGTATTCAGGAAAAAGAAGCTACCCTAAACGCGTTTCAACAAATTTTCGTTCAGATTACCGAAAGTATTTCCGAAACACTCCTCGGTAATCTCGATCGCAAACAAATGGAAGCCGTATTGAAAACGATCATACAGTCTGTAGATCCCGGTTCAGGGGATTATGACAGCGGACCTCAACATCATCTCGTTTTTTTGATTGATGACTATGATCCAGACTCACAAAGCTGTAAGCAAATTGGTGTATTAGGTTTGCAATTCCGAATTGTCATACAGAATTATAATGATACGTCTGAGGAATACAAAAACTACTTTGCGGACATTTCGGTACGAACCTCTTTTTACTCCAACATAGATGAACTGTACGCCGAAGTCAAGTTTATCAAAGAACATTTTAAATAAATAAAAGAAAGGATGATGAATTATGCCAATACCAGTTTTTAAAATACCAATCGACTTAATAAAGGATACCCCTTCCAAAGTGACGCCCGAGGAACTGAAAAAAGAACTGAACGACATCAGCCTGCGCTGCGGGGAAACCCGTGTGGAAAAACTCGAACAGTATATCAAGGAAACCCTCGATCAATTTCCCGACGGAAAAGTACAGGGATTTGGCATTTACGAGTACCAGCCCCCTTCCGCGGAAGAATTTTTTGAAAAGGGATTCACCACAAAACCCATTTCCGATCTCGCTGTTTCCATCGACGACCTGCACAGCAACTGGAAACCGGATGACGTCGTGCCATATATGACGAGACTGGCGGTCATCGGCGTACCGGAACATTTTGATTGCCTGAAAGAGAAATATACAGGCTTTGCCGGCTGCAAGCAGTCTCAGACATATGACGAAAATGATACCACGGTAAATGCTGTCAAATCACAATTCACAAGAATTGCCACCTCCATTTCTTCTACCCTTATAGATGAACTGGACAAAAATCAGATGGAAGCCGTGTTCTCAAAAATCATCGCTCCCGTAGATCCCGGCAACGCCAATTACGACAGCGGCCTGCAGAACCGCAACATCTATCTGGTAAAAGGATACACAGAACGCGAATGTGAAGCGATCGGTATCATCAATGTGGAGTATCAGTTGAAGATCGATGATTACAAAGATAAAAAGACACTGCACAAATCATACCATCTTGACGTAACCGTGCGAACCTCCCTGTACAACGACCTCACCCCCCTGTACGCGGAGGTAGAATTCATCAAGTCAATTTTCAAAAACGCGATGTTCTTCTCCAAATTTAGTATACCGCTGAACGTCGACGTAAAAATCTACGACACGCTGCCGCCGGCCTGCGAAGATACCTTTATCCACTCGCTGCCGCTCGAGCAGACACAAAACGACATCATATCCACGATGGTCGTTTATGCACCTGATCTGGAAAACATCGGCTGCATCGACAATACCGGCTCCGACGGGCAGGCGCAGTACTCCAAAACGATCACCAGCGGCTTTACGTTCACAGCCGGACAGAAAATATCCGGCGGCTTCAAATACGGCGCAGGCGCCCTGTTCTCGAAAGCAGAATTTAACATCAATTTTGAGATTTCCTTTACCGAACAGTGGAACTCGAGCCAGTCCGAAACCGTCACCTTTACCGTGCCAAAAGATTCGAAAGCGTTTCTCTATCAAGGATACCTGCGGTCCGCGGTACTGGAATTTAACACCAAAACCTTCCAATACAGCTACAAAGACCAGGGCCGTTTCCTGAGCAATATCATCAAGACCACGCCAAAACCAATTGATACCAAACCGGTGAAGCTGATCTCGGAAAGAGTATCGCAGAAAATGGAACTTATGGAAGAACTGCCATTATGGGAAACCATCTGATCAAAGAGGGGCGTCTGCCGACGCCCCTCTTTTTTACCGGCTCCACCTTACCGCCAGAGCATGTAATTCATCCAACAGTTTCACATGGTTCATTTTCCTTGCTAACGGCAGGAAGATCTCTACCGTTTCCTCCGCCTTTTTCCTTTTCTTTGCCTCATCAATATGATCGATCGTCCTCATATTGTGAAGCCGCTCAGCCAGTTTTACCTGTACCACCTCTTCCGGGGAACTACTCAGATCCATTTTTTCAACCGTTAGATCTGAAACAATACGAAATACCTCGGCCGGCAGCTGCTTTCTAGCCTCCTCCGCCCTCATGCAGCCTTTCGCATGGGCATCACATAACATACCAGCCAGGACCACATTTGCGTCCGCCCCCATCTCAGACAGGATGATAGAAACATTGAGCGCATGTGTCACATATTCCTCCCCGGAATACCTCTTTTTCCCCGCATACACCCTACAGGAAAACTGATACACCTGCTCCAGCAACTCCTCCTGTATTTCCACCCCATTATCCCGCATGGATCTTTTTAGCATTTCAAATAACTGCTCTTTCGTTTCTCCCACTTTTGTTTGTGTAATAAAACCTCCATCCATACGACCACCTCCAAAACAATCGAGTTCCATCCGCATCGTTCTTAAAAGGGATGGCGAAAATCCAAACTCTCTCTTGAATGACTTTGAAAATGCACTGTGTGACTGCCATCCATACCGAATCGCCGCATCGATGATCCTCACGCCTTCCGCAATATCCCAAGCCGCCCGTATCAATCTTCTTTTCGAAATGTAATGCATACACGTCATATTGGTATATTCCTTAAATAAGCGAAGGAAATGATATTCTGAATATCCCGCGAGCCTTGCCAACTGCCTGTTTGTCATCGGTTCATCGAGATGCGTTTCAATATAAGCCAGAATTTGTTCCATCGCCATCACCTTCCTGTTCCCACGTGGTAATTCTATTATAATTGATTTTTACTGGTGGCGCTGTTCCCAGATTGCTATTTAGACTAACCTCACAAAGATCAAAAAGAAAAAAAATCCGCCATGACATGGCGCTTAAACACAAAAAACCTGCTGTATTTCACACCATACAGCAGGTTATCATTTAATTTTCGTGTTATAGATATGGCATCCGAATGGGCATCATATCTATTTCATGCCATGCACCCATTTATTTGGCATAATCTACCACTCTGGATTCACGGACCACATTTACTTTGATCTGACCCGGATACTGTAACTCAGATTCAATCTGTTTCGATATGTCTCTCGCTAACAGTACCATATCATCATCGCTGACCTGATCCGGTACAACGATCACTCGAACTTCTCTACCTGCCTGAATGGCAAAAGATTTGTCAACGCCCTTAAAGGCATTTGAAATATCCTCCAACTGTTTCAATCGATTCGTGTAAGTTTCTAACGTTTCTCTCCTGGCACCCGGACGAGCTGCCGAAATGGCATCCGATGCCTGTACGATACAAGCGATCATGCTCTCTGGTTCCACATCGCCGTGATGGGCTTCCACCGCATTGATCACCAGTGAAGATTCTTTGTACTTGCGGCACAGTTCGACTCCCAACTGTATGTGGGAACCTTCCATATCATGGTCTACCGACTTTCCGATATCATGCAGCAAGCCGGCTCGCTTCGCCATGCGGACATCCGCTCCAAACTCTCCCGCAAGTAGTCCGGACAGATGTGCTACTTCAATCGAATGCTTTAACGCATTTTGACCATAACTGGTTCGAAACCTCATTTTACCTAAAAGGCGGATCAGCTCGGGATGAATCCCGTGTACGCCGACTTCGAGCGCCGCCGCGTCTCCTTCTTCACGAATCAGTGTTTCAACTTCTTTTTTTGCTTTTTCAACCATTTCCTCGATTCTCGCAGGATGGATCCTGCCATCGACGATCAATTTTTCCAAAGCAATTCTGGCTATTTCTCGACGAATCGGATCAAAACCGGATAAGATGACCGCTTCCGGCGTATCGTCTATGATGAGGTCAATGCCGGTCAGATTTTCGAGAGTACGGATGTTTCTTCCCTCTCGGCCAATGATCCTGCCTTTCATCTCATCACCTGGCAGCGGAACGACGGAAATCGTAGCTTCTGAAACATGATCGGCTGCGCACTTCTGTATCGCATTGATAATGTACTCTTTCGCCTTCTTGTCCGCGTCGTCCTTTGCCTGACGTTCCAATTCCTTTACTAAAACCGCGGTCTCATGTTTGACATCTTCTTCCACGGTTCTCAATAAATAATCCTTCGCCTGCTCGGAGGTGAGACCGGAAATCTTCTCTAATTCACTCAGATGGCTCTGGCGGAGTTCTTCCACCTTCTCTTTCTCTTTCTCAAGATCTGCCATCTTGGATGTAAGCTTTGATTCCCGTTTCTCGAGTGCATCCAGTTTCTTGTCCAGAGTTTCTTCTTTCGCCAACACTCTTTTTTCATAGCGCTGGATCTCCGACCTCCGCTCTTTCGTTTCTCGGTCGAGATCATTTTTGGCCTTCAGGTTTTCCTCTTTGGCCTCTAAAAGAGCTTCGCGTTTTTTGGTTTCTGCCGTTTTCAATGCATCATCTATAATCTCTCTTGCCTTCTCTTCTGCACTTCCAACTTTCGCCTCTCCGACTTTGATTCGGTAAGCGATCGCACTTTTCCATACGATCAGCGCTGTAATTGCAATAAGAGCCAGGATTACGACAACCGCACCAACGATGAATCCAATACTCAACTGTGGCACTGGTGCACCTCCTTTATTTAGTTATCATTGCACATAAATACAACACTTCAATTTTACACTTTTTTGTCCTCATTGTCAAGTTGAGAAAACACTTTCTTGATCGTGTGGAATTCATAGCCTTTCCGCCCGAGGTATGCCATTATCTTTTGGCGCTCTTCATACGCTGTCTCGCATAAAAGCCGCCCTTTCAGCTTCTTTTTCAGGAGCATGCGGATCGCCTCCTGCTCCCCGTCGTAGTCACACTCTTCCAGCACCTCGGAGATGAGTTCTCCTTCAATACCGCGTTCCGTCAATTGGTACACCATCTCGCGCCTGCTCTTTTTTCCCTTTTGGAACATGACATAGTTTTCCACGTACCGGCGGTCGTTAATGTAACCAAACCGCTCCACATACGCCATCGCTTCCGATAATGCCGTCTCCGAAAAACCGGCGCGGTACAGGCGCGTCACCAGCTCCTGTCGCGTGCGGTCTTTGAACAGAAGAAGCGCCATCGCCTTTTCTGCGGCTTTTTTCGCCTCCTCACAGGAAAAAACTTCCTTTTCCTCCGATTCGGCCTTCTCTCTGCCGGAGAACTCTCCCTTTGACATTTCTCGCTCTAGCACTTCTAACCCTGACATTTCTCGCCCTGACACTTCTCGCCCTGACACTTCTTGCCCTGACACTTCTCGCCCTGACACTTCTTGCCCTGACACTTCTCGCCCTGACACTTCTCGTGTTAAGACTTCTCTCTCTGACACACTCATCACACGGATACCTGCTTAACTTTCTTTCGCGGTGGCTCTTTTCTTCGCCGGTTCTTTCCCTGCGGCAGCACCTTCTTTGCTCTCTTCTGCATTCGTATCGGCTCCTGAACCTGCTTTGGCACCTGCCGTGGCACCCGCCTTCGCTTCTGCTCCCGCACCCGCTTTGGCTCCCGCCTTCGCTTCCTCCTCCGCCTTTTTCTCTAAATATTTGCAGCGGACGAGCCTCTCCGCCTCTTCGAATACCGCCGGGTTATCCGCAAGGTACGCTTTCGCGTTTTCACGCCCCTGCCCGATCTTTTCACCGTTATAGGAATACCATGCGCCGCTTTTCATGATGATATCGTGTTTTACCGCTAGGTCGAGCACATCGCCTTCCCTCGAGATCCCCTTGCCGAACATGATATCGAACTCCGCCTCCTGGAACGGCGGCGCCACTTTATTTTTCACGACTTTTACACGGACATGGTTTCCAATCATCTCCCCGCCCTGCTTCAACGTCTCAATCCGCCTCACGTCCAGACGCACGGACGCGTAAAATTTCAGCGCGCGTCCACCCGTCGTCGTCTCCGGATTTCCAAACATCACTCCCACTTTTTCACGGAGCTGGTTGATAAAAATAACGATACAATTTGATTTATTGATCACACCCGTCAGCTTTCTGAGCGCCTGGCTCATCAGCCGCGCCTGAAGGCCAACGTGGCTGTCACCCATATCACCGTCAATCTCCGCCTTCGGTACGAGCGCCGCCACCGAGTCCACGATGACGATATCGACCGCCCCCGAACGGACCATCGTCTCCGTGATCTCCAGTGCCTGTTCCCCGCAGTCCGGCTGGGATATGTAGAGTTCATCAATATCGACGCCGATGTTCCGCGCGTACACCGGATCCAGTGCGTGCTCCGCATCAATAAATCCGGCGATGCCGCCCCGCTTCTGAACTTCCGCTACCATATGCAGCGCCACGGTCGTCTTACCGCTCGACTCAGGTCCGTAGACCTCTATGACCCTTCCTTTCGGAATCCCGCCTACGCCCAGCGCGATATCGAGGCTCAGCGAACCGGTCGGAACGGCCTCCACCTCCATTCTGGATGCAGTATCGCCAAGTTTCATGACGGAACCTTTTCCGTACTGTTTCTCAATCTGCGCGATCGCAGACTCCAACGCTTTTACTTTATTTTGATCTTTCTCCATCACTGAATATCCTCCAAACCTTCTATAATCGAACTTTATTTCGGAACGCATGTTCTTTATAATGGTATATTACACCACATATCCGAATTTGTCAACATGTTTTTGTAAATGGGAAAATAAATTTGGACGTTTGTTCCATGCCTTTTCGGATCAGACTCTAACATTTTGGTAAATCCAGAAAATAAAAGGCACAGTACAAGTGTACCATGCCTTTCACTATTTGTAAAGGTCAAAGAGAAAACTTTCCTACCAGTTTCTCCAGTTCTGCGATATTCTCCGCGCTCTGGCTCACCATCTCCCCGGCCTGCACCGTGGATTCCACCAATTCATTCGTCTTTCCCGCCACATCCGAAACGCCGGACGCCGACTCGTTTACAGCCCGGTTGATCACATCGAGCGAACTCACGATCTCATTCATCGATTTTGAAAGTTCCATGACCGAATCATGGATCTCTCCCATAAACTTTTCGAACATATCAGCGTCATCGTTATAGGCATTCCCAACCTTACTGAATTCCTGATAATCAGTCAACACCGTATTTTCCAGAAATTCCGTGGACGTTCCGATGCAGGATTCCATATTTTTCACGGCCAGTTCGACTTCATTTACCATCCGCTTGATATCATCGGCCGAAACCTGCGTCTGGTTGGCAAGCGCACCGATCTCCGTGGCTACAACGGCAAAGCCTTTTCCCGCCTCTCCGGCTCTCGCCGCCTCGATCGAAGCGTTGAGCGCTAAAAGGTTCGTCTGGGAAGAAATATCGCTGATCGCCTGTACGAGCTCATGAATCTTCGATACCGCTTCTGCCTGGTGGAGCGCGAGGTCAGATTTTTCGCGGAGTTCGCCGTAAATCTCCCGCGTACGGCTATCGGCTGTCTCCGTGTGCATTTTTAATTCTACCGCGCGTTTCTTCACTTCCTCAGAGATTTCTTTTCCCCGTTCCGAAATATCATTGATCATATGTACGTTTCCACTCACCTGCTCCACGTTTTTCTGGATCAGATCAGTCGTAGAGGCGGATTGTTCCATGCCTGCCGCCATCTCTTCCATCGTTGCGGAATTGTCCTGACAGAGACTTCCGGTATTGTTCATCACGTCCTCGAGAGAAGTAACTCCCCTGTTCACCTCGATACAGGAACGGCTGATCTGATTCGCCATTTGCTCGAGTTCCCTGCTCATAAGCTCAACTTCTCCGGACATCTTTCCGATCTCATCCTTCCGTTTCGCCATCTTCGCCACCCGTTCATCCCGTTTCAGATCCAAACGGGCGATCTTTCCGATGATCTCCGTGATATTCTTCATCGGCCTGGAGATCCTTCCGCTGATGATCCAGCCAGCCGCACAGGAAATCGCGAGCCCGCAAAGTAAAAATATGATCATCAGCCGGAGAAGGGCATTTGACTTCGCACGCACATCCGAATTTGTCGCCGTCAGGATATAAATCATCCCGTTTTTCAGTTTTTGGTAGGAAAGCAGCTTTTTAGTCCCCTGCGTCGTATAGGAAATAACCTGATCTTCTTTTCCTTCATCCGAAATGATGTCTACTACCTCAGGCGCCGACTCGCTCAGTTCCTCTCCCAGTTCACGGTCTTTGTGTACGACAAACCGCTGTTTGGAATCGACCAGACACGAGTATCCATTATCATAGATCGTCGCTTCGGAAATAAGCGCTTCAATCGTAGCAAGACTGATATCCATTCCGATGATACCGACGGACTCATTATCGATATACACCGGGATCACATAGGAAATCATCGTTACCCCAATGTTTTTGTTCTGATAGGGATCCATCCAGGTAGGCTTTTTATTTTCAACCGGAATGTAATACCATCCCACATGCTCGAGATCATCCTTTTCAAAACTGCTGAAATCCGTTGGTTCTATACTTTGAAACTCCTCTTCTGTCGAATTCCGGGAAAGAAAAATGCCGGATGTCGGCTCCGTAAAATCCGGATTGTAACGTACATACGCGGTTAGCGCCCCGCCGGTATTCTCCGCGAAACTCTGGAGCACGTCCTCAATGCTCTTTGTATACTGCTGTACATAAGCTGGGTCCGTTTTAAATGCCTTGAAATCCGTCAGTCTGCTGACACAGATCTCCGTCAGCGTATCCACGGACTGCTGGATATTCGTCAAAATCGCTTCAAGTTCCGTCTTTTTCTGTTCCGCGGTCGCCAGCATAAACTGTTTGGAATCCTCATTTGCCACATCGCCGGAATACATATAACTCAGTGTCCCCAGACTGATCCCCATAATGAGCGAGCAGACAATCGCAATTGCTGTAATTTTTGTTCGTATCGTGTTCAAAATCATATCCTCCTTTTGTCTCTTTATTATGAAAATAGGATTTCATTCATTCTCCTATTCATTTCCCTTGTAATCCGGCTTCATATAGGCTATAAAAATACGCTCCAGATCCCGCAGTGTCTCAATCTCATTGACGCGCCGCCGGAGGGACGCCGAGTGCGGGTATCCCGCCGTATACCACGCGATATGGCTGCGCATTTCCCTCATGCCGTACCGCTCCCCCTTCCACTCCGTCTGCATTTTCGCATGCCTCACGATCATGGCAAATACTTCCTCTATGTCCGGTTTCGGCAGTTCCACGCCCTCCGTCAGGTAATGCCTGATCTGAGTAAAAATCCAGGGATTCCCCCTCGCGGCGCGTCCTACCATAACCGCGTCACATCCCGTTTCCTCAAACATCCGGCGGGCGTCCGGCCCGCTGAAAATATCACCGTTCCCGATGACCGGTATTGATACCGCTTCCTTCACCTTCCGTATGATATTCCAGTCCGCCCTGCCGCTGTAGTATTGTTCCCTCGTCCGACCATGGACGGCTACCGCCGCCGCCCCGGCGTCCTCGAGCGCTTTCGCCATCTCCACGGCCTGTTCCTCGCCGTCGCGAAATCCCCGGCGGAATTTCACCGTAACCGGCTTATTTATCGCTTTTACCGTCTTGCGGACAATTTCCGCCGCCAGCGGAATATCGTTTAAAAGCGCGGACCCCTCTCCGTTATTCACCACTTTCGGGACCGGACAGCCCATATTGAGATCCAGTATATCAAAGTTCCTCTCCTCGATCTGCCGCGCCATGCCGCTTATGATATCCGGATCCGAACCGAACAATTGCAAGGCGGCAGGCCGTTCCTCCTCGCGGATTTCCATGAGCGCTCCGGTATTTTTACTGTTATAATAAAGCCCTTTCGCGCTGACCATTTCCGTATAGATCAGATCCGCTCCTTTTTCCTTGCATAACAAGCGGAACGGCAAATCCGTCACGCCCGCCATCGGCGCCAACAGAATCCGTCCAGGGATCATTACATCGCCGATCGACCACGCTTCCTGATGCCTGTCCTCACCCATCGTGACTCCTCTTTCCTTTATTCTCAGACATTTTGGCCTCAGCCGCTTTCGTCCGCTCATAAACGAGTCTGGTACCCTGCAGCGTCAGATTCGGGTCGTAAATATCTATATCCTTTGTCGCCTCGGAAATACTGCGTCCGAGCCCCCCTGTGGCAACCACCTTAATATCCCGGATACCGGACTCTTCCTTTATTTTTCGCACGATGTATTCCGTCTGCCCGATCGTGCCATACATAAGTCCCGCCTGCATGCTGGTGATCGTATTTTTCGCCAGGATCGTTTCCGGCTTCTTGATTTCAATCTCGGGCAGCTGCGCCGCATTGGACCACAGCGCCCTGGCGCTGATCTTGATGCCCGGACACGTCACACGGGCGGCAAACACGCCATCCTCCGTCACGAGATCATACGTCGTCGCCGTGCCGTAATCAATAATAATGACCGGCCCGCCATACAGCACGTAAGCCCCCACGGCATCCACGATGCGGTCGGCGCCGATCTCACCCGGATTCGCCGCCGCAATATGAATCCCTGATTTCGTGTCATTTCCCACGACATAAGGGGTACAGTGAAAATACTTTTTAATTCCGCTCACAAGAGAATACATTACTTTCGGCACCACCGAAGCAATAATGACATCATGGATGTCCGCCTCCTCGACGCCATGGCGTTTGATCGCCTCAACGATCGCCTCCCCAAACTCATTGGACGTGCGCGGCAGGTTCGTCGTCAGGCGAAACGTAAAGCAGAGTTTATCACCCTCAAACATGCCAACATTCAGATTTGTATTTCCTATATCGATTGCAAGTAACATATCTTCCTCATTCCTGCGCCGGTCACAAGCGCTTGATTTCGTGCG
>CAJTZN010000060.1 GCA_910584065.1 uncultured Eubacterium sp. | reverse complement strand
TCGGCCACGCGGACGCGAAGATCGAGGGAGCGTTCAATGGGTTGAAGGGCGAGAATATTTCCGTGGAGAAAAATTGAAGATCACCATCATACGGCTGAACATGTTTGAGCGGATCAGTTCGGATGAATGAAGCACGTTTTGTTTGGCATCATAAAGAGTCTTAATTAGCAGATGACGGATTGCCGGCTCTATTATACGACGATCCTCGACGAGAACCGTGCGGCTATTTCCTCCCCTGGAAAAGGGGCAGTGAAATATGCCGCATTATTATTATCTAGGCATTATACGATGTATTGTTTCAACGGCGGGAAACGGCGGATAGCGGTGGAGAAGGAGAATACCGGGTTTGGAGTGAATACGTTTTTACTGCGTGCGGGAGAACGGGAAGCTCGGGGCATGCTGTTTTGTCGGAAACCAGCAGGGACATAAACAATAAAAGATGAGTTCGTACGGTGGCATTTTAAAGTTTGTATCCCACCTGCCGACAGACTGGTTTGGGTATCCGAAATTCCCAGGATCCGGGGAGGAGATCAACTTTGGTGTGGTGTCATATCTGTATGTGGAGAATGAGGACGAGAAGCTGTGCTCGGATTTTCTGCGTTCGGTCGCGGCAGAGGTAGGGTTCTCACTTTTGATCTAGTGTGCAGTCCGGGACATGGCAGATTCAGTACAAAAATTCATATCGCAAAAAGTATGCATATATGTTAGAATAAATTATAGTTTTACATAGAACAAAGGAGTCAGGGCAGGTGAGATACGATGGATTTGGAATTAAATATTGCTATTTGCGATGATGAACTGTATTACAGGGACCAAATTGAATCCTTGGTCAGAGAATATTTGTCTGGGAAAGATGTGCCGTTTTGCATCGAACAATTTAAAAGCGGAAAGGATTTTTGTGAGGAGCCGGAAAACGCCCGGAGATTTCACATTGTTTTTCTGGAAATAGAAATGGAAGGCATGAACGGAATGGAAACGGCATATTTTATTCGAAAAAGAAACAGTAAAATGGATATTGTCTTTATTACAGTTGTTTCGGATTATGTTTTTGAGGGATACCGGGTGAATGCGGTACGGTATATCATGAAAAACGATATGGAGGAACTGCTCCCGGAATGTCTGGCGGATATACTAAAAAGACGCAGGTACCGTGGGCATAAAATGGTCTTTTCATTTGTGGGCGGTGAAAGGACGGTCTTTCTGGATGATATACTGTATATCGAAAGCCAGTCCCATAAACTGCAGTTTAAGACAACGGAAGGGATTTTATTTTTGTACGACCGGATCAATGAGCTGGAATCCAGACTGGAGAAGTATTGTTTTCTCCGGTGCCACCAGAGTTTTCTGGTTAATATGGGGCATGTCGAGAAGATCCGCAATTACCAGGCTTACCTGTCTGACGGCTCGGAGGTTCCAGTTGCACGTCCCAGATATTCAGAGGTAAAGCGGGAGTTTTTATGGTATAAAGAGGCAGAGGTTTATGAATAAGTGGATGAACAGTTTGTTTGTCGTAATGCTGGGAATCAGGCATGTTTGGAACAAGGGAAGAGAAGTACAGATGAGGGGATCGGCATGGGTTTTGATGATACGTTTTCCCTGCTTTCTATAGATAATCATGCTGAACGGATGCAGATTTATCATGAAATGAGCGTGAACTATGAGGAGCAAAAGAGAATGCTGCATGATTATTACAATCAGATCGGCTGTGTGCAGGGACTGTTGAAAAAACGGCAGTATAAGGAAGTCGAAGCATATGCGGAAAAACTGTCGGATTTATTCCCCGGATATATGCAGAGTGTGGATGTGAACCATCCGATTCTCAATGTGGTGCTCAACCAGAAATAATCATTGAAAATAATGAGATTCCCACGGGCAAAGAGGATCAGGGAAAGCATGGGTTCAGTTTAAGGAATGTTCGGATGATACTGGATAAGTACGAGGGGATGGGAATGATGAACTGCAGGGAGGGATGTTTTTCATATACGGCTGTGATGCCGGAGATCAATAGTTAAATAAGTCAATTTTTTATACAGGGTTATGGTGTGCATGGTCCTAATTTATTTCAAAGTATTCTGAAAATCAGTAAGGAACTAAAAATCTAAAATAATCCGAAATAAAGGCGCCAAAGTTCTTTTAAATATCTTTAAAACCAGCAATTTTTGCAATTTTCCTACCGATTATGCAATTGCTATTGATTTTATGTGGAATGATATGGTATATCTTTAGTCAAAAGGAGATGGCATGTCATGGTAGCGGGTTTTGTGGATTTCTTAATCTGGAATAGCAATTTGTGTGATGCGAAACAAGAATTCGCAAAGTAGATGAAAAGGAAAGGGGAATACATATGAACATAAACAGAAAAACACTCGTCTGCACCCTGTTAGCCGGGGCCATGGTTCTGACTTCTGTCACCGGTGCAGACCTGGCTGCCGACCAGGGGCAAAAGGTGAATGCTGCTTCGGTGGCACCGGTTACGGTTAATGCTGCTATTACGGGGGAGATTCCCGGTAAGCGTGACAAATTTACAAGGCAGTTTGCCATGTCCGACGGAAGTTATACCGCAGTCACATACTCCATGCCCGTTCACTATAAAAAAGGCGGTAACTGGAACGAAATAGATACCACCCTTGTAAAATCCGGCAGGAAGAATTATAAAACAAAAGCTACTGATCTTTCAATCCGGGTATCCGCAAAAGCAGACAAAAAATCCGTCATATCCATGAAACGGGGCAAATCCGGCCTGTCGGTCGCCCTGAAAGGCAAAAAGGTGAAGTCGGCAAAGGCGAAGATAAGCAATCCCGGGAAAAAGGCAGTCACGGACGTGCTGAACCAGAACAAAGTGACCTACAAAAGAGTCATGAAAAAAACCAATGTCTCTTATGACATTTTCCCGGAAAAGGTGCAGGAGATCGTTTCCATTCAGAAAAAGCAGAAAAGTAAAGCCTTTTCCTTTAGGCTGGATACAAAACTGGACGTAAAAGTGAAGGGCAAAAAAGTCTATTTCAAAACGAAAAAGGGGAAAACACGGTTTACCCGGCTGGGCACAGTGATCACGGATGCAAACGGGGTATCCACATCCAAAGTAAAGCTGTCCTATAACAAAAAGAACAAAACATTAAAAATAACGCCGAACAAGAAATGGTGGAACAGTAAAAAAAGAAAATTTCCGGTAGAGATCCGGACGACCTACCAGACGGACCAGTACAGCAGGGATGTCAAAGTAGGTGCCGCCTATTCCGGTACGCCGGACAGCAACCTTACTTATGACAAATCTCTGTTTCTGCAGGCAAACAAATGCGTAGCATTTACCAAAATGTCCATTCTCGCGGAACTAAGAACTCCAAATGTGCAGATCCGGGATGCCGCGTTGCATATCAAAAATGAGAAGACACTGAAACTGGGAGCAGGCAAAACCTTCGATATCGGCATCCATAAAGTTAAGCAAAACTGGAAGGCGGGCAAACTAACCTATAACAACCGTCCAGCTTACGAACCGGATGCGTCTGCATCGGTGGGGGTCCAGAAAGCGGGCAGTTACCAGTGCGACGTGACAGATATTGCAAAGGCATGGTATGCCGGTGAAGCAAACTATGGAATCGCCCTTGTGGCGGATAATTCAAACCGAGCCTATCAGGCGAAGCTCGACCGGAATCCGTATTTTACCGTACATTATGAGATCGTCGGCTTTGACGGGGCAGAGGAACTCAAAGAAAATGTTCCGCTCACCCGGTCTGTGATCCATGCGGGGCAGGAAAATTACTATTACTTTGAGACCAAACCGGGCATCGCCTATGATATTTATACCGAGTCATCCATTGACACCCAGGCGATGATGTATGACATGAGCAAAGAACGGGTCGGTTATGATGACAACTCCGGACTGGATAACAACTTCCTCTTTACCGGTGCATATGAGGGTAGAAAATACCTGAAAGTAAATGTAAAGAACAATGGGACGGGAGACTACACCATCCACCTGAAGAAGCGTTTCGCCATCCCAGAGCCGGCAGGCATACGCGGACAGGACAAATACACCATCACATGGAACGCCGTGGAAAATGCTAGGGAATACCTCGTCTGCGTCTATGATGGTGGCACAAAAATCAGCGAGGCGGTTGTGACAGGCACGACCTATGATTACATTTACAACAACGAAACAGCAGGAAAAACACTCGGTTTCACAGTCACTGCCAGGGAAAACGCCTCCCTCACCGGGGAGCCTTCCCGCATGGTCTACAATACCGACAGCCAGTCCGAGTGGGTATACACGGCGCCGCTGCAGGAGGGCAGGAAAAATGCTTCCGCAACCACGGCAGGCGGAAAAATCTATGTTCTCGGCGGGGAAAACGCCGCCGGTTCCATGAAGAG
Source organism: uncultured Eubacterium sp. (assembly GCA_910584065.1). GTDB lineage: Bacteria > Bacillota > Clostridia > Lachnospirales > Lachnospiraceae > Eubacterium_F. Next base: position 10,814 of record CAJTZN010000060.1, on the reverse strand, counting down.
TTTCGCCGTATATGACACCGAGAAAAAGACGTGGGAAGCACTGCCGGACTATCCGGGCACCGAAACCGGCGTCTGTAAAGCGGCCATGTTCACGTACAATAATGAAATCTATGTCGTTGGCGGCCAGACAGACACGGGCGTCACGGCAAAAGTGCTGAATTCCGTATACACGTTCAATACGGATTCAAAACTGTGGCAGAAAAAAACGGACCTGACAGAAGGCCGCACAAACCTGGCAGCCGCGGTCAGCAAGGACAGACTGTATACGTGGACGAAAGCGGGGGCGACGGACAAAGCAGAGATATACAATATAAAAACCGATACATGGGAAACGGTAGTGTTACCGGACACCAGCAGCATTATTGACGCCACCAGCGTGGACAACCGCGTGTTTGTGTTAAAAGAGGACGGTGAAAAAATGTACTGGCAGGAGTATCTCCCGGAAGACAACGTGTTTGAGGACAACGCCGTAAACGGCGCGGGGGCAGCGTGTCCGTTTGCGCCATCCGGAAAATACAAGGCATCTGCCGTGATCCGCGGAAAGATCTATATGGTAAAAGAAGCGGAGACAAAAGAAGTCCTCGCCTATGATGCCTACACGGACGAGTGGAGTCAGGTATCTGCCATGAACCTGACGAAAAAAGAGTCGGCATTGGCGGCATCCGAAAACGAACTGTACAGCATCGGCGGCGAAATGCCAGGGTACGGTGTTTTGGATGTGGTGGAGCAGTATTCGGTGCACTTAAAAAGTACCATGAAGGAAATGTCAGTGAAAAAGGGAGAGGCCTGCGAACTGCAGGTGACAGCCGGAAACCTGAAAAAGGGGCAGACGAAGACCGTGACCGTAAAGGTAAATCCCGATGAAATGCACATATTGAATGCCTCATCTTTTGAGGAAGAGGAGGCGCTGAGGGACGGGACGGACGGGGTGACGCTTCTGAAATACCAGCCGAAAAAAGGGGTCATGGTGCTGCAGCTGACGGGAAGTCTGGAGCGGGGGGAGAGTTACGAGGCGTACCAGTCTGTCCCAGTGGAGGCGAAAGTTGACGGGAAGACGACAGTGGAGGTTACGCTTGTGGAAAAAGAATAGGAGAGGGATTCATTGAAAAAGTTAGCAGGAAAAAAGAAACGCGTGCGGATAGCAGCCATCCTGACAGTCATGTTTATTGTGCTGGCAGCCGGGGGCATGCTGTTTTTCGTCTCCCGCCACGGCGGAGGTCAGACGGAACGGATGAAAAAGGTGGAACAGGCAGAGAACCAGCCGTCCTATAAGTCCCTCGGTGAATCTGACCGGGAAGTAGCGGACATTTATGCGGAACTGTATGAAACATCGCGGGAGGAAGTGGCGGCACTTTACGTTCAGATAAAAGACTGGGAAAAGACGGGAGAGACACTGGAAAAACAGTTCTTTACGATACCCGAGAACACGAAATACCAGATGGAGAAAGACGGCTACAGCATGGGGGATATGGAAGAGGCGGAAAAACTGTCCGTCAGGACGGGAATCCGGGCGTCAGAGTTGATACAGGCGAAAGGGAAGGCGTCAGACGGTAAAAGCTGGGAAGTAGTAAAAAAAGAAAAAGGAATCGAAGAAGAGCAGGAAACGGATGCGGAATAGATTTACGGTACAGTCCAGAAAGAAAAAGGAGTGAAAAGTCCATGGGAAAGATAAAACGGATGATAGCAGGAGCAACAGTATTAGTAGCAGTGGCAGGACTTGCAGTTCTTGTCGGGGGCAGGGCGTGCCATGCGGCAGGAAATACATACGACACAGCGACTGATGCAGGGTTCGGGCAGACGTTTACAAGTTTGTTTAACGAGAAAGTGGCAGGATCCCCGCTGGAGGCGGAGTCCCCTGACGGTGTTGATACGGCCAGCGGTCATCTGGTACTTTCCCGCACTGACCTTTCCCTTGAGGGGACAGGCGGCATGGACTTTGAGCTGAACCGCTACTATGACAACAACGATGCCATTATCGGAAATCCGACAACAGAAACCGTGGCGACACTGAAAATTGAGAATAAAAAAGTGTATTACAAGACCCATGATGGGGAAGAGCGGATGCTCCGTGTCAATGTGGTACTCCTTAAAAAACATAAAAAAGCGTTAAAAGACCTGATGGGCAGTTATACGGTAGGAGAAGCATTGCCAACTTCTACACCACATAATACCCAGCGGACGAAGATCCTCAGCAGGGAGGACACAAATGTTTACGGACTTGCCAGCGGATGGAAGTTTGATCTCCCGTGGATCGAGACCGTCACCATCACCGAGGACGGGCAGGCAGAGTGGGGAGCCAGACCGGCGTACCTGCACTTTGGCAGCATAGGGACGATGGAAATTGCAACAAAACAAAATGACAAAGAGAAAAAGTATGAAATCACCGGACTTGCAGACTATGCCTATTCTGACGTAAAACTGGAGGACTGGGATAAGCAGACAGACGGCATCCCGTGCCGCTATCTCCTTCGTGACAAGAGCGGTCTCCGCACTTACTTCAATGAAGATGGTGTGGTTGTGCTGCAGAAAGATGCCCATAACAACACCATCACATACAAGTACACGGATAACATATATTTAAAAGAGGTCACGGATTCCGTAGGACGGGTGATCCAGTTCCATTATGAGGAAGGGGACGACCTGAAACAGCTGACATCCGTAACCGTGGAAGGAGCGGAAACACCCGGCGGAGTGTCAAAAAAGACAATAAAATATACATATGATGAAAGAAACTACACTCCGCTTAATTCGGATCCGGTAAGCGGACTGGTATTAAAGAGCGCCACGGTGGACGGGTCAAAAGAAACTTATGGCTACCGTACCGTGGAGCGCCTGATGACGACGTGCGGCTACGGGGCGGCATCCCAGCGCGTGTCCACGAATGAGAGTTACCTTTTGAACAAAGTGACGGAGGACGGCAGTATTAAACACTATGAGTACCGGCCCAAACTGCTTCGGGGGGAAAAACCGAGGGATATCGTTATACAGGGGTACTATGTGACGAGGGAGTACACCGAGGATCAGAAGACAAAGAAAAGATCAGACGGGGTAAAATATGACTTTTTTCAAAATTACAGAGGAACGCTCCGGCGTTTCTGCGACTATATAGAATCAGAAAGGGAGATCCGGCAGTTCGGGACGGATGAGTTTCGGAATGCAACCGTTGTCAGCCGGTTCAACCCCAACAAATATAAAGTGGGCAAAAACAAGTCGATGTCGGACTATACGTATAAAAAGTCCGCAATCAATACGAACACGATGAAACTAAAAAAGGATACAAAGAAGAATGTCAGCGTATATATTTACAACAGCCAGAAGATGCTGACGGATGAAATTAATTATGGAAAAGCAAAAGAGGAGACCATTTACAGTTATGACAACGGTGGGAATGGTTCGCTTGTCGTGGAGGAAACGGGAAAATCATATGGGAAGAAGGGGGGGAAGGCGGTTACGACAAAACGGGGTTATGCCTATGACAATTACCGGAATGTCCAGACAGAAAAATCTTCCAAAGCATATTTGGCAAAGAACAAAGGAAAAGAACATCTGTATACTACTGCCTATGCCTACCACGGGACAGGCACGGGATACCCGGCAGAAGATACCCCGTACACACTTTGCACCCTTCTGACCGAAGAAAAATTTATATCAGCAGGCACAAAAAATAGGCTGGTAAGTAGCGCGGCACCGAACGGGATTGACTATGCCAGCATCTCCGAGCAGAGAAGCATCAACGGTGGGGCATATGAGACCATCACCAGAACAGATTTCCAGTATGACAGCCACGGAAACGAAACACAGGGAAAAGTTTACCCATCCTATGGCACCGACGGGGAAAAAGAAATAATTCAGAACGACTACACCTACAACAGCCTCGGACAGCAGACCAAAACGACCGTAACCCTCACGTCAGCGAAACGGCCGGAAGACAACCGCACCTACACCGAAGAAGAAGTTACCTATGATTCCTTCGGCAACGAGCTGACCTATACTGACGAAAACGGACTAGTATCAAAAATCTCCTATGACCCGGAAACCGGGGAAGAAACCGAAACCATCAACGCCGTGGGGACAGAGCATGAATCCAGGGATCAGGAATATCGGTCTGCGGACGGACTGAAAACCATGACAGTGGATGAGTTTGGACGCGTAACGATTGACATACAGGACGCTTTCGGGAATACCATTATCAGCAAGAATGAAGCCGCAGGCACATGGACCGAGAGCGTATACGAATACGGGAGTAGCGAAGACGGAAGTGAAGAAGACAGCGGGGAAGACGGAAGCGGCGAGGAAGATATCGAACAAGAGAAAGAAGAAACGGCACGACTGATTGAAGAACGGACTTACGTCTTCGAGCCCGACGAAAAGCGCTTTATCATCAACGAGAACGGGGAAACTGTACCCAACTACTACATCACAGGAAAAGGAAAAGACATCCTCTCTGGCAGTAAGCATTTCTACGATGGCCTCGGCAATGAAACTGGGTCGGCATCATTCATGAACGGGGAACTGGATGCAGAACACTGCAGCGCATGGAATTTCAGCAAAACCGAAACCGAAGTAACCGGCGAAGGCGATGGGGCACAGACCATCTCCACCAGTTACAGTAAAACCCTGAATCCGGCGAAATATCAGCCGAAGGCAGACGCAGAAAGCTACTATGACCAGTTCAACGACGCCGTATTAAGCGAGGACATCACAACGACAGTAATTGACGCGGAAGGAAACACACTGTCTCGGACAAGCACGGCCATCCGTGGGAAAAACAGGACAGAGACCGTAACCAAATATGAAACGGATGACTTCGGCAGGACAGTGCAGGAAACGACCGTTACGAAAAAGTATCAGGATAGGGTATGGCTTCCTGCCTATGAAATACAGACCCTTTCCACCTATGACGACAACGGAAACGTGTGCCAGACCGAGACAAAGAGCCGGAAAGAAGGCGAGACGGAATGGCAGTCACGGACTGTAAAAACAGACTTTGACGAGAAAGGACAGGCCGTCCGGGAGTACACACCCAGGGGAGCAAAGGACGGCGTGGCCACAAAGTATGAGTATGACATCCTCGGCCGGATGGTCCGGTCCGAAATCCCGCATTATAAGGAAGACAGCGGCGTAACTTACCAGAAAACCGCGACGAAGTACGACAATGCGGGAAATGTGACGGAAAAAGAAGAACAGATCAATGGTGACAGGACGGCAAAAACAGAGTATACTTATGACAAACGCGGAAACCTTGTCATGGTCAAAAATTGTCTTGACGGGGACAAGGCACAGTATGTTCAGTACGTCTATGGCATCACGGGGAACAAAGTGCGGCAGTTCACCGGGATGACCGAGCCGCTCACGCTTACTGTCTCGGAAGTGGCGGATGCTCCGGATGATGCGGATACGTTTTCTTATGCAGGAAAGACCTATCTTCTTACGGTAAGCGGACAGAAGAAATCCGATGACATCCGGGAAAGCAAGTATGAATACGATGGAAAAAATCAGCTCACCACCTTCACTGACCCAGAGGGCAGGAGGGAGACCTACACGTATGACGTGAACAGCAACCTCACGAAATCTGTGGACAAAAACGGAAACACACAGAAAAGCACCTATGATTACCAGAACCGTCTGACGGAGATGGCAGCAAAAGAAAAAAAGACCGGAAAAGAGACGAAACATACCTATACCTACAATGCCTACGGCGATGTGGCCACGCAGGACGGTACTGCCTTCGAGTATGATGACGCATCCGGACAGGTCACGAAAGAAACGACAAAACTGACCAAGAACAAGGTTGTGGTCAAGAACTATGCTTATGACAGTGCCGGAAATAAATCCGCCTTTGCGGTCAAAGCAGGTGACGACATAAAACTTTCCCTGCAGTACCAGTATGACGGGGAATCCAGGCTTACCGGAGTAACAGATGAAAAAGGAAATCAGGCAGTGGGGTACGCCTATGACACGGAAGGAAACCTGGCAGAGAGAACCGTGCCGGGCAGCGGCCTGACCACCACTTACACCTACGATTACCAGAACCGCCTGACAGAAATGAAAAACCAGACAGGAAGCGCCGGGGGCATTTCCGGATTTAGGTCAGAGTACCTTTTGAATGGGCAGAAATCGAAAGAAACTTCTGATGTGATGGACAAAGACGGCAAGAAGTCTCAAAAAACTGTAACTTATACTTATGATTTATTGGGGCGTATCAGGAAAGAGACGGAAACAGGCAGTGAAGACATTTCATACACCTACGACAACAGCAACAATCGGAAGGAAATGAAAACGGGCAACAAAGTAACTGCCTATAAATACAACAAAAACGATGAATTGCTCCGTACCGATACTCTGAATACCAGCACGGAGGAGGATTCCGTTGTTATCTATAAATATGATAAGAACGGGAACCAGCTTGCCACAGTCAACCGCTATGAAATCCCTGGTGATAAAAAAGACAGCACTTATGTTGACATAGATGTGACGCTGGGGGATAATCGACTGAATGAAAACGTGGTAAACCAATACAATGCGCTGAACCAGCTGACGCAGACGCTTACAAGGAACTATAAGGTGAGCTTTACTTATGATGCAGAGGGACTGCGTACCAGTAAGACGGTAAACGGAGAGAAGACGGTCTTCGTGTGGGACGGCGACCAGCTAGTAATGGAACTGACGGAGAGCGGAAAAGTCAGGAAAAGATACATCCGCGGAAATGATCTTGTGTATGCCGACAAAGGAATGGACACGGAGAAGCTGTACTATGTGACCGATCTGCACGGAAGCGTAGTACAGCTGACGGACGAAAGCGGAAAAGTCACAAAGACATATGAATATGATTCATTCGGGAATGAAGTGAAACCGGACAGTAAGGACGATAACCCGTTCCGTTACTGCGGAGAGTACTACGATAAGGAGACGGAAGAAATATATCTCAGGGCGAGGTACTACCAGCCGGCTGTGGGAAGGTTTTTGACGAGGGACAGCTATACGGGACAGGAGGATGAGCCGGAGAGCCTACATCTGTATACGTACTGTGAGAATGACGGGGTAAATGCGTGGGATCCGAGCGGGCACTGGAGTGCAAAAATAATTCATAATGGTATGACGGAAAGAATTGCTCTTTGCATTGGGTTTGAGTTTTATAGTGCAAAAATTTTGGCATATGCGTGTCAACAAGGGGATCAGTTGATACCTAAAGGCAAAGATTGGGAGATGAGTAGAATAGGTATTGATGATCTGGGATTTGAGCGTGTACGGAAGATTACGGGTAGAAAAGATAAATATATGTACAGTAAAAGGCATCCAAGGAAAATAAAATTGAAAATACAAAAAGTAACAGAAAAAGAATATAATAAAATAAAGAATTTGGCGTTTTATAATCCTTCTTATTCCTGCTGGGAGAATATGGTTATATGTGGCGTATGGCTGCATGCCATACAGGACCGGTGGTCACATGGGCTGGATTTTCATAAAAATAATTTGAATCATAGTAAAGAGACAGATGATATTTGGTACGATTGGGACTATATGAATCAATGCAGGTCTTATAGGTCAATAGAGGTAACAAACATGAAAGAACTGATTAATAAGAACAGGCGTTTCAGATCCATGATTGATGATACATATGATTATTTGGTTAAGGTGAAAAATAGAATGAAATGGAGAATGTACAATCCGCATATGGATTCCGTTTTCAAATGTTTTAATAAAAATGCAGTGTATACTGTAGTTGCACAGTATTTAACTGAAAAGGGAGTTAAAAAGAATGCTAGTACAAGCTCAAAAAAAACATCCCGTTCAAAAGGTTAGGCGTTGCTGATATTCAAAACGACAAACTGTATCGCGGGGGAAAGGATATAATGTTATGAAAAAAAGCTATAAAATAATCAGTATCCTGCTGGCCGGCAGTCTGCTGTTTTCTGACTGTACCACCGTGTCTCTGGCAAAAGGTAAGCGCCGTTATCTTAGGGAAAAGGATTGGCCGTTTTGCTGCATGGTGGCGAAAGACGAGTATTTTTATTATGGGGATGATGGTGAGGGTTACCCCCTGCATAGTATTTACCGTACGGATTTCGGACTGCTGGGAAGGAATGTAAAAAAAGTATGGGCGTCGGCGAATCTGGAAAGTGTGTTTGTGTCAACGGAAAAAAACGAGATCCGGGAGATTGATTTTTCACACCGGAAGAAGGAGGGGGAGATCTGCTATCTGACAAGTCTGGTCAGCAGAAAGAGGGAATATATATATTCTGATAGTGATGGGAGCTGTTATTTCAAAAATAGAGAGGGGGATGTTTTTTATTCCGGTTATAGCAGATGCTTTTCCTTGTGGAATCACTATTCAGGGGAGGAGCGGGAGCGTTTGGATGAGGAGTGTAGCAAAACGGAAGGTAAAGTGGTGAAACATCAGAAAATATTAAGCAATGTAAAGAAGTGCTGGAGCGGGGCTGGAATGTTTGCATATGTACAGGATAACTCCTTAAAGATCACGGGGTGTTGGACAGTAGAAGCAGATGTTGATTGTTATGAGAGAAAGCGGACAGCAGAAATATATTTTCAGGGACAGGGGGATAGCATCAGGGAGGTAGTCTGTACCGGAAGAAGTTTTCTTTCCTGGTCAGCCCCGTGGTGTGTTTTTGTATTGATGAAGGACGGGAGCGTGTGGGGAATGGGGAATAACCAGTGTAAGATGCTGGACAGTGAAGATCAGGATTTCAGCGACAAATTTGTAAAAATCATTTCCGGCGGTGTGAAAAAGATCCGGGCGGGTGGGGAACGTGTAGCGGTCATAAAGGATGATAATTCCCTTTGGATGTGGGGGAGGGGTCTGGAGTCGCAAGATGCGCCGTGTTCCTTTACGCCGGTGAAGGTGGCGGACGGGGTAAAAGATGTTTCCATCGGTATGAGGGGGGCGTATATGCTTTTGTTAAAGACAAACCATGCTGCTTATGGAGTGGGAGAAGGGGACTGGAACTATGTATTTACGAAAAAGCATACAAAAAAGTGGTATGCAAAACCGGTTAAACTGATGGAAAATGTGAAGAAGGTGTACACGTTTGGAGAAGGCAGGGGCTCTTTGGTCCTGACCCGGAACAATGAACTGTACTGGACGGGGAACGCCTCTTTTAACTGGTCATGGTATGAATGGATGGATGGAAAGAAATGGAGACTGCCCAGGCTTGAGCGGAAGAACCTTGTTAAGAATCGCAGGAAGATACTCAAAATGACGGATGTCAGGTGAGACTGGGAGAGGACACGGATACTGCTGGGAAATGCATAAAGAGGACCAGAGAGGGGAATGAGAAAATGAAGAGATGGATTCCGGGGGTTATTACAGGTGGCGTGTTATTTGTATCTGTTTCGGCGATATTGTTGGCAGTGGGCATGATTGGGGATCGGGATGCACCGGTACAGACGGCTGCACCGGCACAAATGGATGCGGATGAAAAATCACCCCTGCCTTCACCTGATTCCGGACATGCTCCGGGCGAAGCCGGGTTATATGAACCGGACGGAAAAATGACCAGGACATGGGAAGAGCTGCAGACAGAGGGAATGGTTACGGTGGAGGATCATTCGCTTCAGTATGCTGATGTGACGGCGGAGTTATCCGGGCAACTGATCATTGGGGAAGGGATAACTCATATAGGGGAATCTGCCTTTTGTGACTGTAGCGGTCTGACAGGCATAACGATCCCGGACAGTGTGACGGGGATCGGAGGATCTGCGTTTAGAAATTGTGTAAGCCTGACAAGCATAACGATACCGGATGGCATAACGGGCATAGGAGAATATGCTTTTTGGAATTGTGGAAACCTGACAAGCATAACGATACCAGACACCGTAACGAGCATAGAAGAGTGTGCGTTTTCTGATTGCAGAAGCCTGACCGGTATCACAATCCCGGACAGTGTAACAAGCATAGGGGAATATGCGTTTTTTGGCTGCAAAAAATTGAAAAGTATAACGATACCGGATGGGGTAGTGAGCATAGGAGAGAAGGCATTAAATGATATTCCGGTGGTTTACTATAACGGGACAGCCTCCGGAAACCCGTGGGGAGCCAATGCTGTCAAGAAGCATTGATGACGGGGTATATGCAATATTTTGTTACTTTTGTTTATGCCGGGTAAGAAACAAAGTTGTTTTAAGGGATATAAAGAAATGCCGGGGAGATATGTTTACATATGTCAGGGAGAAAAACGGGGCATTTTCCCTGGCGAAAGATAGCAGCCTATACTGGAGAGGTAGAGGAGTGGTTTTCATGGGATATGAAAATATTATAAAATCTTGTATTGCTTCTAAAAAGCAAGTGACGATAGAAAGGGAAGATGTGGATGATGAACCGATAACAGCAATTCCAATTATGATAAGTCAAGAATTGTTGTTGATACATTATTTGTATGATTTCTACATAGATGGGTACAAAGTATTGTGTTTACTTGATATTACCAAAATAGCAAGAGGAGAAATAGAAGAGTTTCATGATGAAATAATTCATAAGGAAGGAATATTGAATTTGTTGTGCGCTCCCAAAGTTTCCATTTGCTCATGGAAAGATTTTTTTGATTCCATGTTGAAAGAAAACAGACTGATAGATATTTCGTTAGAGAAAGTACAAAGTGGAAAAACTTTTTTTGTCGGTAAGGTGAGAGCAACAAATGAGAACTTCCTTGAACTGCAGGAAATGGACGGGCTTGCTAACTATAAATGTGAGATTACTAAATTGTTTTACAAAGATATTACCCTTGTTAGTTTTGGAAATAGATCAATGTCATTTAGTTTAACCAAATAATTGTAAATCATGTGGTTTTCCATCTTTG
>CAJTZN010000059.1 GCA_910584065.1 uncultured Eubacterium sp. | reverse complement strand
AAGCTGTTCTTTTTTGACTGCTCTGAATCTGATACTTTCCTTAAGTATTATAGCATACTGCGGAAGAAATGTTGCACAAATTTCAGCGCACATTCTTGTGCACTTTGCACTAAGTTCCATTCCCTTTTCCTTTCTTTTTCATCATACCACAAAATGTTTTAACCAACGGCACGACATTGTGCCATAATCACGTAAGCCGACATGTCATAACATAACTTCCGGACTTCCTGATTCCCATGAAAAAAGATGGACGAAGCGGAAAAAAAGTGCTATACTATGGTGTGTTGGAAGAAAGGAATGATGTGAGATATGAATATAACAATGCTGAAAGGGAAGATCCACCGGGCCCGTGTCGTGCAGGCTGAGTTGAATTATGTGGGAAGTATAACTGTGGATCCGGTGCTGATGGATGCCGCCGGAATTTTGGAATATGAAAAAGTTCAGATCGTCGATGTGGAAAACGGAAGCCGTTTCGAAACATACACGATCGCCGGAGAAGAAAATTCGGGAATGGTCTGCCTGAACGGGGCGGCGGCCAGACAGGTTCAGGTCGGCGATCACATTATCCTCATGGCGTACTGTGAAATAACGCCAGAGGAAGCGCAGGGGCACAAACCCAAGGTCGTTTTTGTCGATGAAGAGAACCGGATCAGGCGAGTTTCTTCCTATGAGAAGCACGGACAGTTGGAGTAAGCAGAATGGAAGGAGAAAACAGATGTTAAAGGGAAAAACAGTTGTCCTGGGAGTGACGGGGAGCATAGCAGCTTATAAGATGGCAAACCTTACCAGTATGCTTACGAAACTGCAGTGCGATGTACATGTTCTGATGACAAAGAACGCGACTCATTTTATCAATCCGATCACGTTTGAAACGCTGACCGGCAATAAATGCGTGGTGGATACATTTGACCGGAATTTTAATTACAATATCGAACATGTGGCGCTGGGAGATAAAGCGGATGCGTTTTTAGTCGCGCCCGCATCGGCCGATGTGATCGGAAAACTCGCGAACGGGATTGCGGATGACATGCTGACGACGACATTTCTTGCCTGCAAGTGTAAGAAAATCGTAGTGCCGGCGATGAACACGAACATGTATGAAAACGCGATCGTTCAGCACAATATCAAAAAGCTGAACCGCTATGACGTGGAAGTGGTCGAGCCGGAAACCGGTATTCTGGCGTGTAAAGCAGAAGGAAAAGGAAGACTGCCGTCGGAGGAGATCCTGCTTGCCTATATATTAAAAGGAATTCATCTGGAAAAGGATCTGATCGGTAAAAAGGTGCTCGTCACAGCAGGCGCAACGAGGGAAGCCATTGATCCCGTCCGTTATATCACGAATCATTCGACCGGGAAAATGGGATACGCTATTGCCCGTATCGCCATGCACCGGGGGGCGGATGTGACGCTCGTGAGCTGTCCGACCAACCTGACGCCGCCGATCTGTGTCGAGGTTATAAATGTGGAAAGCGCAGCGCAGATGTACAAAGTAGTGAAAAAAATAGCTCCCGATATGGATATTATCATAAAAGCGGCGGCGGTTGCTGACTATACGCCGGCTGCTTATAGTGAAAAGAAGATCAAAAAGAAAGAAGGCGATCGGACATTTGAACTGGCGCGCACGAAAGATATATTGTCCTATCTCGGCAAACACCGAAAAGAGGGACAGTTTATCTGCGGATTTTCGATGGAAACGGAAAATCTGATCGAGAATTCGAGAAAAAAGCTGGAGAGCAAAAATGTGGATCTGATCGTAGCGAACAATCTCTATACAGAAGGAGCCGGGTTCGGTTCCGATACGAATATCGTCACGCTGATCATGGAGGAAGGCGTGGTGGAACTCCCCTGCATGTCGAAGGAAGAGGTCGCAGAAGCGATTTTGGATGTCATTGTCAATAAATAAGTGCTAAAAATAAACTGCCGCACATACCTTGATAAGTAAGTGCGGCAGTCCTTTTGAGAAAAAGAATTCGTTATGCTTTACAAAGAGTGATCTGCACGTCCTTTGTTAAAACGTCTGTATAACTGTACGAAATTGTCTGACTCGTGTTTTCGATTTCATTTTTAACGGTGATTAGGAATATACTTGGGAACGTTTCCGTTATAACACCCTCCGTGACATCTACTTTATGTCTCCCCAGGTTGCATCTTACTACTACTTTACTTCCGATGTGTCTGCTTACAGCCTGACGAACAGACCCGACATTTGTTTTCAACATAAATTACCAGCCTTTCCTCCGCGATAAACGCAGATTATGAATTTCCCAAATCCCTTCCCGAATGAAACTATATATTGAAATATAACCATATCATACCACATAATCTTGTGTTTGTCAAATTTGTGCCATCAAGTTTCCATCTGTTAGAAATTCTGTAAGGTGATACCATTATTATATGCGGAAAGGTCAAAAATATTCCAACTTTTTTTTCATTTTCCAGTAATAACAGCGATCTGCCGGGAATATAGTGTACTAGTGATCAATCTGTAGACCTGGCTGTCGGCCGGGCTATGACGAGGAGGGCGTATGGAACTAATCAAACAAAAAGTTCACATGAATCGGTGCAATAGCCGGGAAAATGTCAGGGTTACGTTGGATACGGATTTCAATGTGCCGGATATAAAGCCGGATGCCAGGGCGGTTATGCAGGAGAAAGGCGAGGTAGTGATCGAGGAAATCCGCATATTGGACGGGAAGGTAAATATAAAGGGAGCGTTATATTTCACCCTGCTGTACGCAGGGGAGGACGAAATCCCGGTATGCGATCTGGCGGGAAATGTTCCGATCAACGAGACGGTATCGCTCGGATGCGAGTCTACGAGAGAAGACGAAATTACAGTACACGCGACGATTGAAGATCTGCGGGGGGAACTGATCAATTCGCGGAAATTCGGGATCAAAGCGATCATAAATATGGAAGTACTGGCGGAAACGATTTACGACGGCGAGGGAGCCGTGGACATTGAGGGCGATGAAAATATTCTGAAGCGCAAAAAGAATATGGATATTACCAGACTGATCCTCTCCAAAAAAGACACGCTCCGGGTGCGCGATGAGTGCAAGATCCCGGGGACAAAAGACACGATCGGGCGGATCCTGTATGACGATGTCAACCTTTTGGAGGTAGAAACGAGGGTGGGGGAGGATAAACTTGTCCTGTCCGGGGAGGCCAGCCTCTTTATCATATATTTAAGCGCGGACGAAGTTCCCCAGTTAAATTTCCACGAATGTATCATACCGCTGAGCGGCGAAGTAAACTGCGGCGGGTGCGATGAAACAAATGTCGTTCAGGCCGAAGTGGGCATCCACGGCAGGGAACTAGAAGTTAAAAGCGATGAGGACGGAGAATACCGTGTCATTGACGTGGAAATCGTTCTTGAACTGGCTGTCAAGGCGTACGGGGAAGAACAAATGGAGCTTTTGACGGATTTCTATTCCACAAAAAAGGAATGTCGTCCGGTTTTTGAAACTTCATATTTTGAAAATCTCATCATGAAAAATAAGAGCAAGTCAAGGGTAAATGGGAAGATCGAACTGGATGCGGCAAACCATCCGCTGCAGATCTGGAAAGTAAGCGGGGATGTCCGGGTGGACGAAAAGCGGATCGTGGAAGACGGCGTGGAAGTAGAAGGAGTTATCGACATAAATATATTGTACCAGTCGGCGGATGAACATGTGCCGTTGGCAGCTTCTTCCGGGATCCTGCCCTTCGAGCAGCATATCCAGATTCCGGATCTTCTGCCGGACAGCGATATCCGCATGAACGCGGGACTGGAACAGATCAGCGGGTCTCTTTTGGGCGAAAATGAGGCAGACATCAAAGCCGTGATCGTCATTGACGTTCTGGCGTTCAACAACATGGAGGAACCGATCATCGCGGACTTTGAAATCGAGGAACTGGACTGCGATGCCAGGGCAAAAGAACCGGGACTGATTGGATACGTCGTGCAGAAGGGAGATGCGCTGTGGGACATTGCGAAACAATTTTATACGACCGTTGACACCATCATGGAAATAAATAAACTGGAGAGCGATCTGATCCGTGAGGGGGATGTACTTTTGGTGATGAAAGAAGCAAACTGCATGTAACAAAGCGTCGTGAAAATCCGACGCTTGCGGGAATCAGCTATGCGGAAACCCATGAAGGGGCGGACAGACATCGTACTGTCGGCTCCTTTACTTTTTATAATATTCTGCCGTTTTTTCGATATATTCCTTTATTACCCGGAAACTCTCCTTACTGATGTCGTGCTCCATGCGGCAGGCATCTTCGGTAGCTGTTTTTTCATCAATTCCCAGGCTCATCAGCCATGTTCTCAGAAACTCATGCCGCTCATAGATCATTTCTGCCACTTCACTCCCCCGGTCGGTGAGATAGATAAAACCGGCTTTCGTGACAGTGATATAGTCATTTTCACGCAGCTGTTTCATGGCAACGCTGACGCTGGACTTTTTAAATCCCATACTCTCTGCAATATCGACGGAACGAACGACGGGAAGCTTCTGACTCAGCATGAGGATCGTTTCCAGATAATTTTCAGATGATTCATTCAGTGTCATAGATCAATTCCTCCAAACTCTTGTAGATCCGGTGCGGTGGCAGTCCCTGACTGACTACCAATTATTACATCAGTATAACATATCCCCATCGTAAAAGCAACATAGATCCGGTGCGGTGGCAGAACCAAATGGCATAACCAAATGGCACAACCAAATGGCACAACCATCTAAAAAAAGTAATTGACAACTTATAAAAGTTAGTGTATACTAACGATAGTAAGTAAATAAAAACAACAGCAATCGAATGAAAGGAGGCGCACAATGCCGCTATCTATGGTTTTACCGGGAGAGGAAAGCGTGATCGACCGGATATCTGGAAAAGATGATACGAAACGCTTTTTAAACAGTCTCGGGTTTGTCGAGGGAACTGCCGTTACGGTGATCAGTGAAGCTGCCGGGAATTTTATCGTAGGCGTGCTGGATGCCAGGATTGCCATTGGCAGGAAAATGGCGAACAAAATATTTGTTGAAAAGAAATAAAAGTAGTAAAAAGAGAATGGAGGAGAGGATAGAGATGGATACATTGCGCGAGATTCCGTGCGGGACGACTGTCCGGGTCATGCGGTTATTAGGGGAGGGAGCCGTGAAAAGGCGCATTATGGATATGGGAATCACGAAAGGAACGAGCATTTTTATTCGAAAAGTGGCGCCGCTCGGAGATCCGGTCGAAGTGACGGTCCGGGGCTATGAACTGTCGATCCGAAAAGCGGATGCCGAAATGATCCAGGTCGAAAAGGAGGAGGGTTGAAATGTCTGTAAAAATCGCGTTAGCGGGAAATCCAAACAGCGGAAAGACCACGATGTTTAACGCGCTCACCGGCTCGAACCAATACGTCGGGAACTGGCCGGGGGTGACAGTGGAAAAGAAAGAAGGAAAATTAAAAAACCATAAAGATGTTGTGATAACGGATCTGCCGGGAATCTATTCCCTGTCTCCGTATACGCTCGAAGAAGTTGTGGCGAGGAATTACCTCATTCAGGAGAAGCCGGATGTCCTGATCAACATCATAGACGGCACGAATTTGGAGCGGAATCTGTATCTGACCACGCAGCTCATGGAACTGGGCCTTCCAGTGGTGATCGCTGTCAATATGATGGATGTCCTGGAAAAGCGGGGCGACAGGATCGACCTGGCGCAGCTCGGGAAAAAGCTGGATTGCGAAGTGGTCGGGATATCCGCATTAAAAGGAACCGGCGTTATGAAAGCGGCAGAAAAGGCGCTGGCGCGGGCACAAGCGGGAACAATGGCGCCTGCCCTGACTGACGCCGGGCACATTTTCAGCAGTGAGACGGAGAATGCTATTTCGCAGGCAGAGAAACTGCTTCCCGAGGGGATTTCCCTCGAGCAGCGAAGATTTTTTGCGATCAAGAGTCTGGAACAGGATGAAAAGATCGGCGAATGGATGGAACAAGTGCAGGGCGCCTGCCCTGACAAAAGTCATGTATCCGAAATCGTCAAACAGCTCGAGAAAACGTTTGATGACGATGTGGAAAGCATCATCACCAACGAACGATATGAGTACATATCTTCGATGATCAGCGGATGTATCACAAAAGCGGGAAAAGAAAAGTTGACGGTTTCCGACCGGATTGATAAAATAGTGACAAACCGTATTCTGGCGTTGCCGATCTTTGCCATTGTGATGATACTCGTTTATTATGTGTCGGTAACTTCGGTCGGCACGCTGGCGACCGACTGGACAAATGACGGGCTTTTTGGTGACGGCTGGTATTTGTGCGGGATCGGGCGGAGTGACTACAACGGTGCGGTAGCGGATTTCGCGGAAGGGAATATTTTTACCGAGGAACTTTTGACGACGGTGCAGGCGGCGGAAGGAGCCGGCGTCATCGGGGCGGATGAGGTGCTCGCGGCTGTCGATGAACAGGATTTCGGAAGTTTTGAAGAAGCATATGGCTCCTATGGGGACTCACTGGCAGAAGAAGGATACGATCTTTCACCTATTGTCGAGGAACCTCTCGGAGAATTGGAAGAGACCATATCGCCGGATGGGTTTGGCGTCTGGGTTCCGGGTATCCCGGTGCTTGCTGAGAATGCGCTGGATGCGATCGGATGCGCGGATTGGCTGAAAGGACTGCTGGTAAGCGGTATCATCGGCGGAGTCGGATCGGTTCTCGGATTTGTGCCGCAGATGCTCGTGCTGTTCATTTTTCTGGCGTTTCTTGAATCGTGCGGATATATGGCGCGCGTCGCCTTCATCATGGACCGGATCTTCCGCCGTTTCGGACTTTCGGGCAAATCCTTTATCCCGATGCTGATCGGGAGCGGATGCGGTGTGCCAGGGATCATGGCGTCCCGGACGATTGAAAACGACAGGGACCGGAAAATGACGATCATCACGACGACCTTTATCCCGTGCGGGGCGAAGCTTCCGATCATCGCCCTGATTGCCAGCGCGCTGTTCGGCGGCGCCGGATGGGTAGCGCCTAGCGCGTATTTCCTCGGTATCGGAGCCGTGATCGCATCGGGTATCATATTGAAGAAGACGAAGATATTTGCGGGCGATGTGGCGCCGTTCGTGATGGAACTTCCCGCCTATCACCTTCCGACGGTGGGTACGGTCCTCAGAAGTATGTGGGAGCGCGGCTGGTCGTTTATCCGGCGGGCAGGAACCGTCATACTCCTATCGAGCATGATCATCTGGTTCGGTTCCGTGTTCGGATGGACGGAGGGATCCTTTGGTTTTAATGCGGAGATGGAATTGTCTGACAGTCTTTTAGGGCATTTGGGGAACGCGGTCAGCTGGATATTCGCTCCGCTCGGATTTGGAGAAGCTTCTGCTACCGTGGCAACCGTGATGGGGCTGGTAGCGAAGGAAGAAGTGGTCGGCGTGTTTGGCGTGCTGGATTTTGAGGGGCTGTCCCAGGCGGCTGGTTACGCGTTCCTCGCATTCAATCTTCTGTGCGCGCCGTGCTTTGCGGCGATGGGAGCGATCAAGCGTGAGATCAACAATATCCGCTGGTTCTGGTTTGCGGTCGGATACCAGTGCGGATTTGCCTATATCATCGCGCTCATCATTTATCAATTCGGCATGTTGTTTGCCGGAACGCCGATCGTTCCGGGTGTGATTACGGCAGTTCTGCTGCTGCTTGGACTGCTTTATCTGCTCCTGCGCCCGGCAGAGAGGAATCATTCAAACTCATTTGAGAGGGGGAAAGCTGCGTGGGGACGGCAGTAGTTTTAGTTATCGTTATTGCGGCGGCGGCGCTGGCCGTGCGAAGCATGATAAAAGATAAGAAAAACGGGAAATCCATACAGTGCGGCGGCGACTGCAGACATTGTGGCGGCTGTCATAAGTGATACAGAGGCGAGAGTGTTTTTCTGCGGAATAATTTAACAAAAACTCCAATATATTTTATGGAACGAATATATTGGAGTTTTTTCATGGAAGAAAAAAGAAATATCCTCGTCAATGACTGCAGTTTTGCAGGCATCCGTCCCATCATGATGGATCTGCCGTATCCGCCGATCCAGGTGCAGGAGAAAAATCCGGCGTACGCCAATATCCTCAGTGTGGATTATTGTGGAGCGGTCTCGGAAATGTCAGCGATCACGCAGTATATTAACAATGAAAACCGAATGTCCGCCGAGAGGTGCGCGCTGGCAAAGACGATATTAGGCATCGCTATGGCGGAGATGATGCACCTGCAAAAACTGGGTGAACTGATCTTTCTGCTCGGCGGGACCGTCGATTTTACGGCACGCTACCAAAACGGAAGGGCGATGATGTGGACGCCGGAGTATCTTCAGACCCCGGGAAATGTGGGGCCCATGCTCCAGGCCGATATCGAGGCCGAACAGGGAGCGATCAAACAATATAAGGCGCACATCCGCATGATAAACGACCGAGGGGTAAACGCGGTGCTGGAACGGATCATTCTCGACGAAGAGTATCATATCATGCTTCTGCGGACGATGATGAACACGTGTTATTAAACAAGAGGGCGCCTGTGGCATTATGCGGCCATAGACGCCCTGGCTCTGCGGGTGTCTGGACTCCACAGATCTCTTGGAACTACAGGCAGCGTTTCCCGTCCTCCGCAAGTTCCTCCCGCTCTACGTACAGGCTTCCGTTATCATGCGCGTCCATATACCACTTCACGAGGGTGAGCGTACAACCGCGCACTTCGATGCAGGTGACACAGTAAGGGTGTACACAGCTGCCGGTATTCAGGTAAGGCGACTGTTCGGTGCACATCATCGGCCGGTGCGTATGGCCGGTAACCAGTGTGCGGTTGTATTCTTTGGCCCAAGAGACAAGGCGTGTTTCGGAACGCTGTTTCGTGGTGTAGTTTTTGGCGGCGCTCGTCGGATCGAGAATGCCGACCTGCTCCAGCGGCTTCCACACATAGCGCACGAGAAAACGGTTCACCGGCCACAATGTCGAGTTCATCAGCGACGCCTGGTGGCCGTGTGTCAGATACAGGCTCTTTCCGCTGGCCGCCTCCCTCAGAATGATCGCGGGATAAAACGTAATACCGGGAAAAAGAGGTCGGGTACACTGACTTGAGGTGCAGTAATAGGAATCACATTTCCGTTTACAAAAGGATGGATATTTTTTTACCATATCGTGATTGCCATAAATCATATACAAACGGTTTTCTTTATAAAACCGCGACAGCAGGCCGAAAACATCACTGTGTATTTCTTTGATCGGTTCCATGCTCTGGTTTTCCCACAGTTCATCACCGTCCCCCAGTTCGATATAGGTAAACCCGCGGTTATAATAATAGCGGAGCGCCGCGATATACAGATGTTCGTTGTGCAGGAAATTATCATTGTGTGTTCCGTTCCCGCGGTGGCAGTCGCTGAACAGCACGTAATTGTTTGCGGATGACAGTGGTAATACGGGAGCGTTTTTAAAGGATTTATTTAATCGCCGGCGGCAGCCCATATCGGTACTCCTTCCTGTGATGTTTGAACCTCTTTAACCGCAGCATGTGGCGGAAGGCAAACGGCAGATAGAGGTAAAGGTACAGCAGCTTGTCGCAGGTACATGAAAACGGACGCGTGACAAAGCGATACAAACAGCAGAACAGACGGATTTTGAGCAGCACGAGCCGTTTCAGAAAACCGACCGTATGGCAGCGCGGCGCGAAAGTAAAGAGCACAGTGTTAAAACAGATGCCGATGGAATCCGGATCGCAGCCAGCCAGAAGCAGGGCATCTATAAAAGCATCTCTCATATCATCATCGGGAAACCGGATTGAGACGTTCAGCGTCAGGTCGCGGGGCTTAGAAAAATGTCCCATTGAGAAGATCGTGAGCCACCAGTGGGCGGCGCTTACGTTGGCGACAGGCCGTCCCCGGCAGATGAGTTCGCTCCTCATATCGAGATATTCGTATTCCGATACCGCTGCGAACATCGTTGTCTTCCGCTTCTCCGGCGGCACGATGCCATCGGCGCGGTACACTCCGACCTCACTTCCGGTGTTGATGCCATACTGCCCTTTCCAGCACTCGATCAGCCACGTCTTTCCGCCATAGTCAAAGTAGAGCGGCAGACAGTCGAAAACCATGCCGCCAAACGGCGCCAGCTTATCGTAAATATCCCCATACCCATAATATTTCTGCCAGGCGTTCGTTGTGCTCGTAAAAATGTCCTGCCCGGGCTCATACTGGTAGCCGAGCGGTTCGCAGATCTCGTTTAGAAAATGGCATTTGTCGTGCATGGACAGGCAGCAGATTTTTCGGATCAGCTTCTTTTTTTTGCGGTGAAAATGCAAAAGGATCAGTAACAGGATGAATAGGATCAAACATATGATCAGGAAAAGCAGGATGTGTTTCATCGGATTTTCCCCTTCTTTGGTTTGTTGCTTTATTATATGCAGCGGGGTGTCGAAGGGTGTCGGAATGCCGTTTTTATCATTAATAAATCATTTCTAGTTGCATATTTTTCAGAAATGTGATATAAAATAATTAAGCAAAGACCATCTCCTGCCCCCATTTGTCGTGATTCATTGAATCGCTGACCGGGCGGGAAGATGGTCTTTCTTATTTTCTGCCGTACACGTTTAATATTTTCCCGTTCTTCATGATTACAATTTTGTCAATAAACCGTGTATGCCTTGAAAAATAGAGCGCTTCTACTTGTTTTGTTATTTCATCTTTTGACAGAGGACATTCTGATACATCAAAAACAAAGTTTGATGCCTGTTTCCGTTTTTTTGACACCACATTGTAAAACAAGTCTTTACTTCTTCCAGTTGGTGTTTTTAGGTCAAACCGCTCACCATCAATCAGGTAATCTGGCGTTGGTATTTTCTGCGGGTACATAACCTGTGGCACAAGTTCAACAGTCTTACCGTATTTTTCAGCAAGAATTGCTGCTATCCTCCTTTCATGCGGTGACGGCTTTAATATCACATGCCTTCCGTCTACTGTGTGCCTTATCCCATTAGCCGTGTACTCCTGTCTTTCGGACACGCTGCCTTTTTTACCCGTTGTCCTTGTCCATTCGTTAGTAATATCCATGGACTTTATTGTAGCATCAGGAGCGTATTCTTTCAAGCCTGATTTATCAACATCCATTAAAGTATTTTTCCACTTCTTATAAGCTATATCTGTTGTGCCAGGTGCTTTACAGCTCGCCTGAAATAGTCTATACTTGATTCAGGTAAAGAGAAGAAAATGTGAGAGGGGATTGCAATATGGATGATATAACTGGCATGTCATTACCGCATTTTGACTCATTAGAGACTGCCATTTCCTCGTTCCTTGGGGGAACAAAGTCAGGAGGCATCAGTCAGATCATACAAAAGGAGCGCATCATCGGCGGGGATATCAATCTGGCGTACCGTCTTGGCTTAACAGACGGGTCAAACGTATTTATGAAAACAAATGAACTGCAAAATGAGTGCTTTTTTACGGTGGAAGCGGCCGGCCTCGCGGCGATCGCGCAGAGCGGAGCGGTCGGGACGCCGCATGTCATTTGCAGCGGCACGGACGACGGCCGTGCGACGGACGGCAGTTTTTCCTTTCTGCTGATGGAGTACATTCAGGGGGCGAAGCGTAACCGGCATTACTGGGAGACTTTCGCGCGTGAGCTGGCGGCGCTGCACGAGGCTCCGACCGCGGCGTTTACCAGCGGCGGGAAGTTTGGATTTTTCCAGGATAATTACATCGGCAGGCGGGAACAGCGGAACACGGTACACGACAGCTGGGTCAGCTTTTTCCGCGACTGCCGTCTGGAACCGCAGTTCCAGCAGGCGGCGCATTATTTCAGCGCAGCGCAGTTGAGAAAGGTGGACAGGCTGCTCTCCCATTTGGACGAATGGCTTTTGGAACCGGAACACCCGTCGCTGCTGCACGGGGACCTGTGGTCGGGAAATGTCATTACGGGAAATGACGGAAAAGCATGGATGATCGACCCGGCGGTCTATGTCGGACACGCCGAGGCGGACCTTGCCATGACGGAACTGTTCGGCGGATTTCCGCGGCAGTTTTACGAGGCGTACAGGGAAGTTTTTGCGCTGCAGCCGGGGTATGAGCGCCGGAGGGATCTGTATAACCTCTATCAACTGTTGAATCATTTGAATATGTTTGGCGGCAGTTATTTTTCTTCCGTGATGAGGACCATAGTGGTATATTGTGGAAACTAATAGGGGGAATTAGAAACTTTTATAAGCGTAATTACGGAATAGGATTGACAGCGAAAACAAATCGGTGTTACACTGTGGATAAGCTTTGAGGGACGAATATTTTGGGAAGGAGGTATTTGGGTTACGATTATGGGGTGTCGCCAAAGCTAACTAAAAAATATTGGAGGTTTTACGTAAAATGAAGGCGTTACTAAAAGGAAAACGCTTGTTTTCCGCTATTTTGATCGGCGTGCTCGTATTGGGGAGCTGCATGGTGCCGAGAACGGAATCGAAGGCGGCCAATGAAACTTTGCTCAACACGTATGGCAAGGTGTTCGGACGTTCAGGAAACTGTGTGACATTGAACCAGTTGAGGGATCCAGCTACACTCTCTCACATCAAGACGCATTATAACAGCATTACTCTGGAGAATGAGATGAAACCGGACGCAATGCTGGGATATCAGCCAAGCCTGATCCGTCAGGAAACAGCAAAGGAGATGGGATACTACGTACCATCTTCCATGCAGGAAACCTATGTTCCGAAGATCAATTTTGATACGATCGATCAGGTACTCAAGATCTGTTACGAGAACGGAATCGGAGTACGTGCCCACACGCTTGTCTGGCACAGCCAGACGCCGGACTGGTTTTTCCGGGTAGGATACTCCACGAATTATGGTTATGTTTCAGAATCTCAGATGAACAATCGTATGGAGTACTACATAAAGAGCGTGATGAATCATGTTTATACGAGCAAATATGGAAGTGTTGTCTACACATGGGATGTGGTAAATGAATATCTTCATGCGACGCCTTCTGGCTGGAGTAAGATTTATGGAAATTGCGGAAACAAACCGGCATTCGTAAAACGCGCATTCCAATACGCATATGATTGTCTGGCTTATTTTAAGAAGACAAATTCAGTTAGCCTGATGTATAATGACTTTAATACTTACATGGAAGTAAATGACGTTATCACGATGATCCGCTATATCAATGCGGAGAAGAAGATCTGTAACGGCGTCGGCATGCAGTCGCATCTGGGAACGACATTCCCGAGCGTATCTTATTATACGGCCGCTCTTCAGGCATTCGTAAACGCTGGCTTTGAAGTTCAGATTACAGAGCTTGACGCCACGAATAAATCGGATACAGATCTGGCGAACTATCTGTATGAACTTATGAAAAATGTATTAAAGATCAAGAAATCAGGCGGAAATATTACCGGACTTACCTGGTGGGGACTGTCAGATCAGGTGACATGGATCAAAGGGGAAAGACCATTGATCTTCTCCTCGTTAAATGTACCGAAAAGTGCTTATTACCGTGTGATTCAGGCATATAATGAGGCCGGTTTCGGAAATCAGACGGGCGGCGGCTCATCCAGCGTCAGCGGGCAGACGATTCCGAACGGATGGTATTACATAAAGAATATCAATGCACAGAAATACCTTCAGGTGAAAAATAACATCGGCGGAAATGGCGTGAACGTGGAGATTGGCACAGGAACAGGCGTGCAGGGGCAGAGATGGTATCTGTCCAACCAGGGAGACGGTTACTTCACACTTAAGAATGGCAATGGTTATATGCTCGATATCCAGTATGGGGCAAAAGAGGATGGCGTCAATATCCAGACATACTCGGTGAACGGGGCAGATGCTCAGAAGTTCAAAGTTGTGAAAACATCAGAAGCAAATGTATATGGCATTGTGACAAAAGTGACAGGCGATAAAAAGGCACTGGATGTATACAACTTTGGCACATATGATGGCGCAAATGTATGTCAGTGGACATATTACGGAAATTCCTGCCAGAAATGGATATTTGAGAAATGTTGATACGTTTTGTAAGGCACTAAAGAAAAGACTATTGTGGATTGACAAATAGCAGTAAAAAAGGACTCAGGGTTTATATAAATAAGCCTTGGGTCCTTCCCTTTTTATATCAGCCGTTATCTAGTGCAAAGTGTACAAATATTTCGTTTAAAATTTGTGCAACATTTCATTTTCAGTATGCTATAATAAGAATTAGAAAAAGGTGTACCTATAGCAACGGTTCGCCTCTGTTTATGGTTACATTATCAAATTAGCAACCACTACTTTGGCGTGCGGCGGTTGCTTTTTTGATGTCTAATCTTATCAATCAAGTCAATCACCTTTACGACCGTACCAATCCCAGATACGATCATTCCGGCGATCTTCAAGACCATTTCCAACATCTCAAAGTTATTTCCTCTCCAGTATTTTCCCATAGGCAACACCTCCGGATTGCAGGAAGTTCCGTATGTAAATACGTGCGAGAGACGAACCGCTACCGTTTAAATACACCTTTTCATTTATTATAGCAATGTTTGGGACGAAGGGCAACCAAATTATATAGATAATATAGCTAATTAGGATAGAAGAAAGGACAGCTGTCACGGGTATCCCGCGTCAGCTGTTCTTCCTTTCGCCAACCACCTATACAACGATTCCATACAGGCTGCTCTCTGTTGAATCTTTTCCGGTTTCTTCCGTTATTTCTTAAAGTTCAATGCCGCATTGATGAACGCGTCGAACGATGGCTTTTTGTCCGCTACCGTGGCTCCGAACAACAGCGGCGCGGAGTCCTGCAGCCAGGACGAGGCGTCGGTGATGCCCCATACCGTTACCTGCGTGATGTTGGCACCGGCGTCCTTCTGGCGCAGGATCACGTCCATGATCTCCGCGTATTTTTTGGCGTTGGCCTCCCAGGCTTTTGTCTTGTCCGCTTCCGTTATTTCGCTGGTCCCCGTGTGGCTGTCTACGTCGAGTTCCGTGATCTGGATCTCGAACCCGGCTGCGTCGAATGCCTTGATCGCGTTCTCGTATGCTTCTGCCTTGGTCTCCAGGCGTACGTGGGACTGCATGCCGATGCCGTCGCAGAGCTTGTTGCCGGACGGGTTCTGGTCGTCCTTGGCGTTGATGTTGCTGATCAGTTCGATGACCTCGTTCACCTCGTCATACGTGCTGAAATCGTTATACATCAGGGAGATCTTGTCCCTCTTTCCGCATGCGCGCAGGTACTCGTCGGCTGCTGCGAATGCTTTTTTCACGTACGGCGATTTCATGTCCTTACCGCCGAAGATGCATTCCCAGTAGTTCCGGTATTTGTCTAACGGCTTGAAGTTCATGTGCAGGTATTCGTTGACTACGTCCAGCGCTGTTACCGTGTCCTCGTACCCGCCGTCGATGATGTGTTTCAGCAGCGTCTGCATGTACATCTCCTCGCGGGTGTACATGGTTTCCTTATCCGTATAGCGGTCCCGGTTGTCTGATGGTTTTTCCGGCATATCCTTGTAAGGGGTGTAATTTTTGGTAAAGAAATGCTGCGGCATCTGGCTGTGCCAGAACGGGGAGTGTACCCTTACCTTGAGGCCGTTCTCTTTCGCCTTTGCCAGTACTTTTTCTGCCTGTTCAAAACTAATCTTCGGGACGATCACGTTTCCGTCCACATCCTTGTTATCCTCGCATTTTTTGTACGCTTCACTTACCACGTATCCAAGTTTTTCTGCTTCGTCGAGCGTCAGCGTTTCTTCCTTGCTGAGCATGGCACTGATCTTCATCTCATTGCCCATTGTGATACTGTTAAAGTGGTGTTTGATGAATGCCAGTGTTTTTTCGTTCATGACCTGTCCGAAGTTCACGGCCACGCCCATGACCGGAATATACGGCGCATAGGCTTCCTTGATGCTCTGCAGTGACGGATCGTATTCCGCAGCCGGTTGTACCAGTTCAATGTGGAAGTCATCGATCAGGAACGGAGCCGTATCGTACCCAAACGTTTCCACATAAAGATTATACTGATGGAAATATTCTGACACGACGAATTCTTCACTGATCTCCGTCCATTCGCCGGGAACAATCTTCTGGTTTTTATCCGGGGGATAATTCTCGTAATCCGCATCATCCTCTTCATCCGAGTAGATCGTGCCGCCTGAAAGCCTCAGATCAACTTTACGGAACGAATAACCTTCTGGTATTTTTGCATAGAATGTGGCACGGTATTTTGCTCCCGGCTGGATGCGGTCGGTAAGTTCGATCTCGAGGCCGTTCCATGATTTCTCGCGTCCTGTAACCAGTGCTGCATAGTTCCCCTCGTGGGCATCCTCCGACAGTTCAAGCTTTGTTTCCGAGTCCTCCGCACACCTTACGTGCCAGTCCCCGAGGTCACCGCTCCCGTCCGCGCCCTCAAATGTTTCAAGGTAATCCGTGAGCGGTTCGGCTGTTGGCGCCAGTGATGACGGGGGTACCGGCGGCGGTGTCTCCGGGGTTCCGGGGACGGTTGTTCCGGCCGGCGGGTTTGTGGACGGGGCGGCGGGCGTGCTCGCCGGGGTTGTTACGGCTGGTGCCGGTGGCTGCTGGGTGCCTGAGGGACTGCCGCCGGTGACTTTGACAGGGAGTTTCAGGTTTGTTGTTTTCTTACCGACCTTTACGCCTGCCGTGATGGTCGCGCTTCCTTTTTTCTTTGCCGTTACGGTAAAGGCGGTCTTCCCGTTCTTTTTGACGGTGGCTGTCTTTTTGGCCGATGTCTTCACGGTAAGTTTCTTTACCTGTTTTGCCTTTACGTTCTTGATCCTGACCGTTGCCTTTTTTCCGGCTTTGAGGGTCAGGGACGACTTGCTGAGCTTTGGCTTCCCTGCGGCGTCGGCGGGAGCTGGTGCGGTGATCGTTCCGGCGGCGAGTGCCAGGGCCAGTGCTGCGGCAAGGGTGCGTTTTGCGTTTCTGTGCATGTGGGTTCCTCCTTGTTTTATTTGTTTTTAGAGAAAAAAGGTGCATACGCATTGATATGCACCTTTTTTGTGTTTCTGTGTACGATCCCGTTTGGGACTGTACACTTGTATGGCGGATTTGCTATGGTTATCGGGTTGTGTTTTAGAATCAGTTTTTTGCTACTAATTCGATTGATTTAACAGTAATTGTAGACCGCGTTCCTTCTGGCTTTCCGTTAGCGTTATACTTAACCCTAACAAAAACCACTCCACAATTTTCCGCCAAATCACTATCCTGAGGTATGGTATATTCTTGAGTCAAATCGACCTCAATTGTATCATCCTCTCCATTTCCCTTCAATGTAGGATACGCCTCTGGTTTCGCATCCAAAGCTACATTTACTGGATCAGCACTAGGGTTCCAACTAGGGGCTTTTTTACCATCACACACCAACCCAAGATATACTTGTCTAGAAGCTTCTTCACTCTGGCTAACTGATAAGGTTACTTTAATTTTAGAGAACTTAGTTAGATCAAAATGGCTTTTATCTGGGTTTAAGTAAAAATTCAAACCGCCACCACCCCATGTAGTGTCTGTAAACCAAGTAATACTACCGTCCTCATTTTCAACAGGCTGACCCGCCCACGGTTCGCCTGAAAAGTCAGAAGCGAACACACTTCCTTCTTTTGTTACATTCTCGTTCTTTAATGAAAGCATCCGATTGTTGTTCACAGTCACTGTACCTTCTACAACAACTGTCTCTTCCTGATTAAGCTCTCCTGTTACCTTTACAGTAGCTTTCACTTTGACTGTTCCGGCTTTCTTACCAGTAACAACACCTGTCTTTGCATCAATGGAAGCTGTTTCTGTTT
>CAJTZN010000058.1 GCA_910584065.1 uncultured Eubacterium sp. | reverse complement strand
ACAAAGTATCGGGAAAGTTGACAGTATTTTTTGAAGAACCGTTTTGGGTAGGAGTGTTTGAACGTGTATCAGGGGGAAAGCTATCTGTGTGTAAGGTTACGTTTGGTGCAGAACCCAAAGACTATGAGGTATACGATTTTATTCAGAAAAATTATTATCTGTTACGATTTAGCCCGGGTGTGGCAACTGATGTAAAAGAAGCTGGTCGCAATCCTAAACGGGTACAACGTGAAGTGCGGAAACAGGTACAGAAGCCCGGGATTGGAACAAAATCGCAACAGGCTCTAAAATTACAGCAGGAGCAGTTAAAAACTGAACGTAAGACTGTAAGCCGGGAACATCGGGAAGCGGAGAAACAGCGACAATTTGAACTGAAACAGCAGAAAAGGAAAGAAAAGCATAGAGGCAGGTAATCCCTGCTCCTATGTTTGAACATTGGATGAGAGAAACTATGTATAAATTAGAGGTGCCTAAAGTGTTAAAAAGAGGTGACACGATTGCTTTGATATCTATTTCAGGAGGTAGAGCAGGTGATGAGGATATGCTTTATAGATATGAAGTAGGCAAAAAGCGATTGGAGGAAATATGGGGCATCCATGTTATCCCAACACCGAATGCATTAGCGGGAAGCAGCTTTTTATATGAACATCCAGAGGCACGAGCCGAAGATTTAATGTGGGCGATGCAGGATAAAAAGATAAATGGAATTATTTGCATGATGGGTGGTGATGATTCCTACAGAGTGCTTCCATACATAGACTTAAATGTAATAAAAAATAATCCAAAGGTATTTATGGGATATTCAGATATTACTTCATGGATGGCAGTCTTTGCAAAAGCTGGTATCAGAGCTTACTATGGCCCTAATTTATTAACGCCTATTGCCCAACCTGTGGCATTAGATCAGTACACAAAAGAAGCGATAACTAAATGTTTATTTTCTACTGAAATAATTGGTGATGTATCCGCTTGTCCAGAATACACAAATATTGAATGGCGAAATGTCGGCAAAAATGAAATTAAGTGGGTAACCAATACCGGCTATCGATTAGTACAGGGAAGCGGAGTTGTGCAGGGGAGACTTTTTGGTGGATGTGCAGGACCGTTGCGGCAGATCATGGGCACTGAATTTTTCCCGAGCCGGGATTTCTTTAAAGATTGTATTATTATGTTAGAGATCGTCTCACCGTATGGAAATGTTTTGGCGGGGTTGCATGAACTTCGGGCATTAGATACGGCAGGAATGTTTAGACAAGCGGCGGGAATCATGATTGGCCAATTAAGCAAGGAAGAAGAAAACATGCTGGTTAAGTTTTTGAAGTATGAAGCACGTCGAGAAGATATTCCAGTATTATCAAATGTTGATTTTGTTCATAGAACACCAATGACTGTTGTTCCGATGGGAGCAATGGCGGAGATTGATTGCAGTTGCGTAACATTTAAGATCATGGAGTCGGGAGTAGTTGAATAGAAAAGGAATGATAATGACAATGATTAAAAGTTTACGACTTGTCAATTGGAAGAGTTATAAAGACAGTATGTTATATATTGATCCACTTACTATGATCATAGGTACGAATTCCAGTGGTAAATCAAATGCATTAGATGCGCTTGTTTTTTTAAGCAGAATTGCATCAGGATTGGAAGTTTACCAATCAATTAAAGGAGATCAGAATATCTCTCCAATCCGTGGAGGGATAGATTGGGTCTGCAGGCAAGGAACAAATCAGTTCAAAATTGAAACAGCGATTGAATATGATGGTCAGGACTATACCTATTCTATTACTGTTGAAGTTGATAAAACAAAAGCGTTAATTACGGAAGAAAAATTGATGCAAAATTCAAAAAGATTGTTTTATACAAAAATGAAAGACTCTCATTTGCTGAATATCCCAACATATTTTGCAACTGGAAATCAAGGGAAAGGACAGAATTTTGATTTAAATAGAAATACAGCAATTTTATATCAAGCTAAAAATTTACAGTTACGTAAAAAAGAAACGATAGGTGTTGTTACACGTATTTTGGAAGAACTGAGTGGAATTTTTGTGCTTAATCCAATTCCGAACCATATGAGAGATTATTCTACACTTTCTGATAAATTGCTTCCAGACGCATCGAATATTGCGGGTGTATTGGCTGCTATGGATGAGGCACAACAAAAGAAAATAGAGGGCAAATTGACTTTATATCTGAAAGATATCCCAGAAAAGGACATTAAAGAAACATGGGTGGAAAGTGTTGGTAAGTTTAATACTGACGCAATGCTATACTGTAAAGAATCCTGGGGAGACAATGGAGAAAACATTGTAGATGCGCGAGGTATGTCGGATGGAACTTTACGATTCCTTGCAATTGTTGTAACCATGTTGACAACCAAAATGAATAAGCTAGTTGTAATTGAAGAAGTGGACAATGGTTTACACCCTTCCAGATCACATATTTTATTAGAAATGTTAAAAGATTTAGGTGCAGAAAGAAACATTGATGTTATTATCACAACACATAATCCCGCATTACTAAACGAGGCGGGGACAACAATGATACCATTTATCACGGTGGCTCATCGAACGCACGCTGGAGAAAGTGAATTAACATTGTTAGAAGATATTGGTGAATTGCCTAAACTGATTGCATCAGGAAATATTGGTGACTTAACTAGTAATGGGAAAATCGAGAGTGCACTTGCTAAGGAGGGATAGGCTTGAAGGTACTTATTATTGATACAAATATACTATGTGTTTATTTAAAAGTTCCTTACATGGATGATGCGGGGCCAGCTCATGAAAAGTGGAATTATGAACGTGTATCAAGTAAAATAACAGAAGAAATTAATAAAAAAACAATATTGGTATTGCCAATGGCTACATTAATCGAGACTGGAAATCATATTGCTCAAGCTAGCGGGGAGATATATGCAATTGCACAAGATTTAGCGAATATAATAAAAAAAGTAGCTAATGAAGAAGAACCATGGGCCGCATTTACAGCTCAGTCAGAACTTTGGAATGAGGAAAATTTGGTTAAATTGGCAGATGAATGGCCACGCTTAGCTGTACAAAAATTATCAATTGGTGATACAACAATTAAAAATGTAGCAAAATATTATTCGGATGCTGGATATCAAGTTGAAATATTGACTGCGGATCAAGGTTTAAAGAGTTATGAGCCTGCGATAACGAATACAATCCCGCGACGTAGAAAAAGATAGGGAAAAAATACTAGAAAAAAGAACCCCCCGCCTGCAAACCAGGAAGTTCTTTTATCCGTAATCTATCTAAACATATTACAAGTCTTATCATTCATAAAGCCTTCTGACAAAAGCCCCGCATGGCCCTGCCTGATCAGCTCAGTGTCTTCGCCTTGACACTCGAGTACGCGCCCCAGACCTTCTTACCGTTCACCGTCGTATACGCACGCACTTTGTAATAATATTTCACTTTTCGCGCCGTCGTTTTTTTGTACGACACAGTCGCTCCAGACGTCACCGTTTTAATCTTGGAGAAACCGCTCGTTTTCGACTTGGATCGGTAAATACGGTAGCCGGACGCACCCGCCACCTTATTCCACGAGATCGTCACTTTCTTTTTCGAAGCCTTCGCGACCGAGAGTTTGCCAGGCGCAGCCGGAGAAGCCTTTCCGGATACGACCGGGGAGTACTCACCGAAGTAATAAATGCCGTCGATCAGACGGTACGCGCGGACTTTGTAGTAATACGTCGTACCGCAGGCAACTCCCGAGTTTGTATAGGTAACTTTTGAATTCGAAGTGATGGATTTGATCTTTGTAAAGCCGCTCGTCTTGGACGTCGAACGGTAGATGCGGTAACCAGTCGCACCATCGACGCCGCCCCATGTGAGCTTCACTTTATTGTATGCCGTGCTCGCCGCGGTGAGCGTAGGCACTTGGGCTAACGTAACCGACTTATCCGCAAACTCCGATTTATCCGGATAGACGGTCACCGTAACGGTCTGCGTCGTGCCCGGGATCGCATAGGTATACGTGAAGGAAGCCGGAATCTCCGTAGCTCTCGACCAGACGATCGCATTCATCGTATCTTTATAAACGCCGCTGTTGGAAATATTTTCCGGTTTCGCCGCTCCTTTCGGGAGAACGATGCCACAAAATGAATCCGAACCGACCGTCACAGTCTCCACCTTTAACTTCAGTACGCTCTTACGGCTCTCCAGAACTTTCAGGTTTTTCAGCGAAGAAACATCCAGGTTTACGATCGCGTTGCCGTCACTGTACAATTGCTCCAATGCGACAAGGCCGTCCACGCTGAGCGTATTCAGCAAGTTATCGCTGCAGTCCAGCGTCTTCAGGCGGTAAAGGCCCGCGATATTGAGTATACCGATCTGGTTGTTGCTGCAGTCCAGTTCTTCGACCGTCGTGAAACCGGCCAGGTTCAGTATCGCCAGGCTGTTATTGCTGCAGTCGATACGCTCCAGAACCACTTCTTTCGCGAACGTGAGCTCAACCAGGCTATTATAGGAAACGTCAAGTTTTTTCAGTCCCTTTAACGTCGAAAGATCGAGCAGCTGCAGATTATTGTGGGAACAGTCAAGTTCCGTAATGCCGGTAAAATACTCGACTCCTTTTAAGTTTACGATCCCGAGTCCCCTCACATCAAGAACGCCTGAATACTCTTTCAGCGTTTCAAGCATCTCTTTTGTAAAAAGATCATCGTCCTTCACTTTGTCCGCAAAGAACGTCTCATTCAAAAATTTGCGGAACTTATCGTCCGGTACCGCCGTCTTAAATGTCGTGCCGGCAGGAATTTCGATTGCTGCTGTGTCAGTAGATACAGTAGGCAGAGGCGTCGATGATACAGCTGGCAGCGGTGTCGGTGATGAAATTTCTTCCGCACGTACTGCTGTCATGGCAAAAAGGGGAACGATCATCATCCCACACGCCGTTACACATGTCTTCTTCCAAAAATTAGTCATATCTCTCTCCTTTTTTTGCGTCGCGCATTACATAGAATCCGGCACTTTTTAGTCATACCGGAATGTTCTGCGAATTACTGTTTCTGTTGGATTTATTATCCAATTTTCTTAACAGTCTCAAGTATAAACTACTATTTTGACAGTTTTTTGTTCAAAATATGACAAAAAGAAGTCATCCGCAAACATAATTGATTGCCTTGTGACAGCACCATATTTCCGTCTGTTTAAAGCTTCCGCCGTTCTCGCCATCCAGCGTAAACGGGATCTCTTCCTCCGAATTGATCCTGAATTTCTGACCGTGGAATCCTAAAATCTGATCATTGGGTTCCAATTTCACGAACGAATTGAGAACCGCCTGCAGTTCTGACGGCGTTTTCGGCTTGCGGATAAAAACGCCCTCAAAAAGACCGTCGTTGAGCGATACCTTCTGATTTTTAAAGAAGGAAAAACCGCCGATGCTCTTCGCATTACTCACCATTCCAAAAATAAAATCGTCCTCGACTGTATTCGAATCGGTCTGTATGACGGCGTGATACGCCTTGATATTGCCGAGCTGCGCCATTCCTTCCAGCAGATAGGCAGTACGCCCCAGCACATTTTTCGCCACCTGCGACGTTTCGTAAGAAACGGCGGTAAAAGCGCCGAACGCGCATACGTACGTAAAACAGCTGCCATTCATCATTCCGATATCGACCGGCTTTATTTTGTCATGCGCCGAGACCTTGGCCGCCAGTTTTACCCGCATCGGGATTTTCAGCCCCCTGGCAAAATCATTGACCGTCCCCGTCGGGATATAGCCGCACACGGGGCGCTCCTCGGGAAGCATTTCCATCAGCCCCTGCGTCACCTCGTGCAGCGTGCCGTCGCCGCCGGAACAAATGACCCGCTCGTAATCCCGGCCGCTCTCCATGACGATCTCCGTCGCTTCCATCTCTCGCTGCGTCGCGTAAACCGTCACCTCGTAATCCGCTTTCATATATGTTTCAATGACATCCGAAAGTTTATTTTTCATCGTCCCCTTTCCCGCGTGGGGATTGTATATGAACAATAATTTCTTTTTCCTCATTTTGCACCTCCTAATCTGTTATCAACATCGCGTCCCCGAAACTAAAAAACCGATAGCCCTCCCGGACCGCCTCCTCGTAAGCCCGGAGAACAAATTCCCGGCCGGCCAGCGCCGAGACGAGCATCAGAAGCGTGGACTCCGGCAGGTGGAAATTCGTGATCAGCTCATCCATCACCTGGAAACGGTAGCCGGGATAAATAAAGATCTGGGTATCCGACTCTTCCGCTCTCACGATCCCATGTGCCGCCGCGGACTCGATCGTACGGCAGCTCGTGGTGCCGACGCAGATCACGCGGCCCCCCTCCTGTTTCGCCCGGTTGATCTTCTCCGCCTCTTCCGGCTCGATAACATAATGTTCCGCGTGCATGTGGTGGTCTGTCACGTCCTCGACCTTGACCGGACGGAACGTGCCGAGCCCGACGTGCAGCGTCACATTTGCCACCGACACCCCTTTTTCCTCTATCTTCGCAAACAATTCCTCGGTAAAATGAAGTCCGGCCGTCGGCGCTGCCGCCGACCCGTCATAGCGGGCGTAAACGGTCTGATAACGGTTCTTATCTTCCAATTTATGGGTAATGTACGGCGGCAGGGGCATCTGTCCCAGTTCGTCAAGTATCTCCTCGAAAATCCCGTCGTACGCAAACCGGATCAGACGGTTGCCATCCTCCTGTACCTCGATCACCTCGCCGCACAGCAGTCCGTCGCCAAACCGGATCTTCGCCCCGGCTCGCGCCTTCTTTCCCGGTTTTACCAGCGTCTCCCACACGTCGCCTTCCCGGCGTTTGAGCAGCAAAAACTCGATGGTTGCCCCCGTGTCCTCCCGCACGCCGAACAGCCTGGCGGGAATGACTTTCGTATTATTCCTTACAAGGCAGTCTCCCGCCCGCAAATAATCCACAATATCCGTAAATGTCCGATGCTCGATCTCACCTGATTTCCGATGGAGCACCATGAGTCTCGACGCGCTCCGGTCCGCGATCGGCTCCTGCGCGATCTGCTCTTTCGGCAGTTCAAAATAAAAGTCGCTTGTCTTCACCCGTATCCTCCTCCAAGTGCAAAATAAACCAAAAATCCAATCATGTATATTCTATATGATAATGGAAATCTTTGCAATAAAATACTGGCGGTTTTCATAAAATAATAGTATAATAAAAGTATCAGGTCAAAGCAGACCTATACGTACGGAAAGGGGGGACGTCACCCGTTATGGCAATTACTACTTACGCGGCGATCACGGTAGATTCCAGTGAACTGGCGATGAAGGTTTACGAGATGTCCAGGCCGCACGGTATCAAAGAGATCACACATGTAAGACACCGGCTTTCTCTGGGCAGCGAGATTTTTACGACCGGACAGATTTCATACCGCACCATGTCTGAAATCTGCCGTGTGCTCGAAGATTTTAAAAAGGTAATGGAAGAATACAAAGTATCCGCTTACCACGCCTTTGCCACCGATGCTTTCCGCGATGCGTCGAACAAACTCGTCGTGCTCGATCAGATCAAACTCCAGGCAAATATAAAAGTGCGGATCTTGAGCAACAGCGAGGAACGCTTTTTATGTTACAAGGCGATTTCCATGAATGAAAAAGCCTTTGAACACATGATCAATGAGGGGGCGCTCATCGTGGACATGAGCGCAGGCAGCGTACAGCTCTCCCTGTTCAGCGAGGGGGCGCTCTCCTTTACGCAGAAACTCAAACTTGGCGCCTCCCGTATCAGCGAACTCCTTCATACACTGGAACCGGAGATGTTCAGCTATCACGAACTGATTTCCGAATATATTGATAAGGACTTAACTACCTTCTTTCAACTGTACCTTCAGGATAAAGAAATCCACCATACGATCGTGATGGGAACAAAAATTCCCGAAATTACGTACCGCGTCATGGAATGGGACAAGGATTTCACCGGCGTGATGTCCCGCAGTAAATTTACGAACATGAAACTATCCCCTCTTTTGAAAAGCGAGCAGTCGGAAGTAGTCATTCCCGCCATCCTCCTCTTTAAAAAAATAGTTTCACTGACAGAATGCGATGACATTTATCTGTCATCCACCGACCTGTGTGACAGCATGGCCGCTGAGTACGCGGAAAAGAAAAATATTCGGAAACCAAAACACGATTTTACCGAGGACATCATCGCCACCGCCAAAAATATTGCGCGGCGCTACGGGGTGGACATGGCCCATGTAGAAAATGTTTCCTATCTCGCTACGGAAATCTTTGA
Source organism: uncultured Eubacterium sp. (assembly GCA_910584065.1). Classification (GTDB taxonomy): domain Bacteria; phylum Bacillota; class Clostridia; order Lachnospirales; family Lachnospiraceae; genus Eubacterium_F. The sequence continues at coordinate 10,243 of CAJTZN010000058.1, read as the reverse complement.
CAGCATCCGTAAGCTTCACGGACTGGGGAAACGGGAACGCCTTCTCTTACAGATTGGCGTCATCCTGCACAGCTGCGGCGCCTACATCAACATGTGCCAGACGCGGGAAAATTCATACAAGATCATCATGAGCACGGAGATCATCGGTATTTCACATCAGGAGCGGGTGATCGTGGCCAATATCGTGCGCTATAACAGCGAGTTCTTTCCGACCTATGAAGATATTGAGGACGAGATCACACGGGACGATTACATAACGATCGTGAAGCTGTGCGCGCTGCTGCGGCTGGCCAACGTACTGGATAAAAGCAATAAACAAAAGATCAAATGCGTACGCGTTTCGCTGCGGGAAAACTCACTCCAGATCGTCGCCCATACAATGGCCGATATCACACTGGAAACAGGTCTGTTCCATCAAAAAGCAGATGTATTTGAAGAGGTTTTCGGCATTCGCCCCGTCATCAAAAAACGCCGCCAAACGCCGGAAGCGTTAGCACAAAAGACCAAATAAATGTAAAGGAAGTGCTGCATATGAGCAAATTTTACAACAGGGAACTGAGCTGGCTCGGTTTTAACTACCGGATCTTATCCGAAGCAAAAGATAAATCCATCCCTCTCATGGAACGGCTGAAATTTTTGAGCATAACCGCCTCAAATCTGGACGAATTCATTATGATACGCGTTGCCTCCCTGAAAGATATGGTTCATGCGAAATATACGAAAAAAGATATTGCCGGACTCACGCCAAAAGAGCAGCTCGAAGCCATTTCCCAGGGCACCCACGAACTGGTGGACGCCCAGTACAACACCTATAACCGATCGATCCTTCCCGCGCTGAAGCGGCAGGGGCTGAAGATCATCACACAATATGAAAATCTAACAAAAGAACAGGCAGAATACGTCGATCACTTTTTCCGGCAGGAAGTTTATCCAGTCCTGACGCCGATGGCCGTGGACTCCTCCCGTCCGTTTCCGCTCATCCGGAATAAAACGCTGAACATCGCCGCCCTGCTCGTAGACAAAAAGCAGAAAGACACGATCGATTTCGCGACCGTACAGGTTCCATCCGTGCTGCCGAGAGTCGTACACGTCCCATCCGAAACCGAGGGGGAAACAGCCGTCATCCTTTTGGAACAGGTCATAGAAAAGAACATACAGAAATTATTCCTCAATTACAAAGTGGTTGCCGCTTCGCCGTACCGCGTCATGCGCAACGCCGATCTGACGATCGACGAGGACGAAGCCGCCGACCTTTTGATTGAAATTGAAAAACAGATCAAAAAACGCCAGTGGGGGGAGGCCATCCATTTGGAAGTGGAATCGGGCATCGACAAACGGCTCCTGCGCATTCTGAAAAAGGAACTGCGCATTTCAGAAGAAGACATTTTCAAGATCAACGGGCCGCTCGACCTGACATTCCTCATGAAAGTGTACGGCATGGAAGGCTACGATCATCTGAAAGATGCGCCGTTCCATCCACAGCCGCCGAGAAATCTCGATCTGAACCGCGATCTGTTTGAGCAGATTCGGGAGAGGGATATCCTCCTCCACCACCCGTACGAGACGTTTGACCCGGTCGTCAATTTCGTGCGCGCTGCCTCCAAAGATCCGGATGTCCTGGCGATCAAGCAGACGCTCTACCGCGTCAGCAGCCACTCGCCGATCATCGCCTCCCTCGCGCAGGCTGCGGAGAACGGCAAGCAGGTAACGGTACTTGTCGAGCTAAAAGCACGGTTTGACGAGGAAAATAATATCGTCTGGGCACGCAAGCTTGAAAAAGCCGGCTGCCACGTTATATACGGGCTCGTCGGACTGAAAACGCACAGCAAGATCACGCTCGTCGTGCGGAAAGAGGAAGACGGCATACGCCGCTACGTCCATCTCGGCACCGGAAACTACAACGACTCGACGGCCAAGCTCTACACCGACATGGGCATGTTTACGTGCAAGCGCCCGTACGGCGAGGACGCCACCGCCGTATTCAATATGCTCTCCGGCTATTCGGAACCGCTCGTGTGGAACAAACTGTCCCTCGCCCCCAATTGGCTGCGTGAGAAATTTGTCTCCCTCATCAACCGGGAGCGCGACAATGCCAAAAATGGAAAACCGGCGAAGATCATTGCCAAGATGAACTCCCTCTGCGACGCGGGCATCATCAACGCCCTCTACGACGCCTCCGCCGCCGGCGTTGAGATCGAACTGATCGTGCGCGGGATCTGTTGCCTCAAACAGGGCCTCAAAGGAATGAGCGAGACGATCCACGTCCGTTCCATCGTCGGCGCCTTTTTGGAACACTCCCGAATCTTTTATTTTGAAAACGACGGGAAACCCGAGATTTACATGGGAAGCGCGGACTGGATGCCGAGAAACCTCGACAAACGGGTGGAAATACTCTTCCCTGTAGAGGATGAAAAGCTGAAAGCGCAGATCATGCACATACTGGAACTCCAGCTTTCCGATAATTTGAAAGCACATATCCTCCAGCCGGATTCCGCGATTGACAAAGAAGCCGCCAGCCCGGTCAATGTGTATGGTGGTATTTATAAGAAAGCGGAACGCCGCGGGAAGCCGCCGATCGGCGCGCAGATGACGTTTTGCAAAGAGGCGAAGAACGCAAAGCATGGATGACAAGAACGGAGAGCACCGCGGTGGAACGAATTCCATTTTGGGCGGTGCTCTCTTTTTCTGTTCTTCTATGAAAACAGTGATTGTCAGCCGAATAAAACCGGAAAAAATTCGTTTTGAAACACGTCCACATCGACGGTATAAACATTATGGTACATTTCACCTATGTACGGCTGCAGGCCAAATTTCACGGGGTATGATTCCAATCCTTTCTTTCCGGCCAGTTCTTTCATCTTTCTTGTAAATTTATCAGCGGATGGCGAGGAAGGATACGAACTGCGATCCGGCGTGTACTTTTTTTCATTGTAAACAACGATCAGCACTGTCTGTTCTGCAAGATGCGACCGACACAAATCGTCATTCATCATTAACAGCGCCATACTGTCAAATGCCTTATTCTTTATGTTTGTCACATCCACATTTCCCTCACTCTGATTTTTAAATTCGATCAGATACCGGATATTATCATTTTCCAGATAGGCATCACACGAACAGGCTCCCTCGCCTCGATAAAACTTACATATATTCTTTTTTACTCCGTCGAAATTGACGACTCGATGACTCGGATCCTCGTCATGGATCAGAATTTCATGGTTTTCTTTATCTCTCGAAGCTTCACTCAGGCTGCAGAGAAAAGAACGGTACTCTTTTACTTTCTTCATCTTTTACTCCCTTGCGCGCTTTTTGCTTTATCCCTTATATTTCCAGTGGCTTATATAACAATTCATAAATCTTTTCTGTATTTCCTGTGACATCGACGGAATAACATAATCCCTCCGCATCCTTCTCCATCAGGTAATATTTGCCACGATCCGCCGTCTCATATTCTGCCATTTTTACTTCAATGGCATGAATAAAATAGGGACTGTGGGTGTTGATATAAATGTATATTCCCAGATCTTTCTGCATACGGACGAGAATCTCGGCAAATAGCACCTGCCATTCGGGATGCAGGTTGATTTCCGGTTCATCGATCAGCAAAATATCTCCCTTGCGCAGCGAACCGTTTTCCAACAGTCTTTGTATGACAATAAAAATTTTCAATCCCGCTGATAAATTGGAAATGTCCACACTATGGTCCATATTCTGATCGTAGAATGTAAAGTCGTCTGCACCTTCCATTCTTAAAGATCCATGCGTCACCTCATTTATAATTTCATAAACTATACTATTTATCTCTTTTGCACTTATATAATCCTCTAGTATTTCCTGGGGAGCCGTCTCCTTTCCTAGAAGATTAAACAATTCATTTGAAACAAACGATATTTCTTCTCTATGATTACTTTTCCTTTCATATGATTGAAAAGCATCCAAAATATTGTGTGATTCAATATAAACTGCCTTTTGGTCGAAAAGGGAAACATAATCGCATGACAACAATTCATTTTTTTGAAACTCCGTACGAAACTGTAATTCTGAACTTTCCCACTCAAACTTGCCTTTTTCAGTCCTACAGAAATGATTAATTTGGTTTTTAAAAACCCTTTTAAAATATGATTCTACCAAAAACTTGATATATTCATTATCCGATCTTTTTATTACTGCACTAATCCCTTCACTGATAGTTTCAAAATCCCCCTTTAGAATCATGTCATACTTACGCAACCGCTCATAAACATCTTTTTTTACTACAGTATCTCCTTCTTTTTTCCATGTCAACAGTAACTCATCTGTTAGATTCCTCTCAAATTCAAATGCAATGTCAAAAGGCGAATAATCTTGTGTTATATCACGATGATTTTTTAACCCCAAAAAAATTTCCCGCCAAATACTATCTTTTCTAGCACTCAATATTTTTTCAGGCAGATCCTTGTAAGCGTTCAAAGTAGCATAAACAGATTTTCCAACTGTAGTTTTCCCTGTCCCATTCAACCCTGCTGTAACCGTTATTCCATTGATTTCAATATCTGCCATTTTCAGAATAGCTATATTTTCCAAAAAGATTTTCATTCTGATCATTTACCTCCTTATCAGCAACCCCTATTATATGGACATTATAACCCGCAAAACAAAAAGAAATAACTTATTTTTTAACAATTTTAGTGTATTTGGATTTTTTTGAATCACGGAAGCATGAAATGCAAAATAATTTCTGTATCATGAAAATCAAAAACTTAACATCATTATAATATACACTCTTCAAAGAAGCAAGCTTTTCTTTTCTCTATAACAGAAATCATCTCACCTTCCTTTCACGCACTCCCCTCCCCCGGGAGCGACTCGACGAGCCGCTGCATCCGCCGGTCCGCCCTCGCCATCAGATCGGCCGTCTTCTTCAACTGCCGGTGCATTTCCGTTGTAAACGACACTTCTTTTTTATAGCGGAGCTGGTGCTCGGTACTCGCCCAGAAATTCATGGCGATCGTGCGGAACTGGATCTCGATCGGCACCTTCCGCTTCTGGTCGGAAAAAAATACGTCGATCATTACGATCACATGCAGGCTCCGGTAACCATTATCTTTGGGATTCTCTATGTAATCTTTCACCCGGAACACTTCCACATCAGTCTGGTTCATGATCATTTTCGCCACATGGTAAACATCCGAAATAAATGGGCAGATTACCCGCACGCCCGCAATATCATATATATTTCCCATCATACAGCTCACGGTAAGCGGCAGTCCCTTTTTCTTCATCTTTTCAATGATGCTGTCCGATGTTTTTACCCGGCTCTTAATGCTCTCGATCGGGTTCCGGTCATTGCAGTACTGAAATTCCTTATTCAGTATTTCAAGCTTTGCCGTGATCTGCTGGATTCCGGCCTCATAGAAAAACATGATCTGACGGTACTGGTTTTCCATATTCAAAAAATCGTTCGTCTGCGGCAGCATCAACTCCGAATCGTCGTCGGATACGACATCTACCACCTCCCAGCTTCCATCCTTTTTTGTCGTCAATTGATTTAAAAAATTCTTCATGTCCTCACTTCCTTACAGCTTCCCTAAAAAATAACACTTTTTGCTAATTCATCTGCCAGATTATTGTATTTGTCACCGGAATGCCCTTTTACTTTGACAAACCGGATCTTCACTTTATCGCAAATCGAATCAAAGTACTCTTTATAAGCCCTCGTTCCCTCCTTGTTTGTCTTCCACTCACCGAGGCACCAGGAGGCGATTCCCTGATAATCATGGTAAATACAAAGGGAGCGGACGCCGGACTCCAACGCCTTTTTCATCGCCAGTTCCGCACCGAGGATCTCTCCCGCCACGTTGCGCATCGAAGCCAGTTCCTTATTTTCCCCCTTCTGCGCCAAATGGATTTCCTGTGTTCCCGTCAGAAATACAACACCGCAGCTGTACTCGCCGGTTGCCACATTGTAACTTCCGTCCACGTAAGCTACCGCGGCCTGCGGATCCGTGAGTGCATCGTGTCCACCGCCCGATGGCGTGTTTTCTTCCCCCCGGATATACGCTTCCGCCTCCGACAATGTCGGAAAACTTTTATACACCGCGCCGGATACTCCCTCGACCTGGCTTTTGCAGTCCTCCCAGGTAAGATAAATCCCCGGCGTCTTCCCCACCTTTACCGCATAATACTTCTTCTTCGCCATACGTTCCTCCTGTCGCTCAGATCCCTTTTAAATACGCAATCTCTTCTTCCGTCAGAAAGCGCCATTCCCCTGCCGCCAGCGTTTCATCCAACGCCAGCCCGGCCATCGCCACGCGCTTTAACCCGACCACTCTTTTTCCCAGACACCCGAACATCCGCTTGATCTGATGATACTTCCCCTCGGAAATCGTAAGGAAGCAGGAATGCTCTGACAGGATCTCCATCTCTGCCGGCCGTGTCGGCCGTTTCTCCCCAATATCAATACCACGCCGCATAATCTGCACATCGCTCTCATCTACCGCCGCATCCAGTTCCACATAGTACTTTTTCGGAATATGGTGCGCCGGTGACAATAACCGGTGGGCAAGCGGCCCGTCATTTGTCAGGATCAGAAGGCCTTCCGTATCCTTATCCAGCCTTCCCATCGGAAATAGATCCCGCGCCACATAGGACGGCGGACGGCCTGATGCCCGATCCACCCCGCCCAAAATACATTCCATCACCGTTCTATGTTCATCATCCGCCGTCGCTGACACAACGCCCGCCGGCTTATTGAGCATCATATATTGGTAAACCCCGCCCGAAATTTGGGATTGGTCCAAAAAAACAGAATCGGAGAATGAAACCTTGTCATCCCCCTTCGTCACCACTTCTCCATTTACCCGGACCCGTCCGTCCCGCAATGCCTTTTTCGCCTGGGAGCGGGTCAGCTCCGTATGATCCGACAAATATTTATCCAGTCTCACCCTCATGGCTTTATATTTCCTTTTTCCACATTCGGCTTGATCAACGTTTCATATGAATACTGCCACAATTGTTCCGCGCCATATTTCGTCCGCTCCTGCCGGCCCATAACCTGATCCAGATGAACATCGTGCTCCCGCCACGCCCTGCCATCCGTCGCCGCATTCAGCATGAGCGGCTGTATGTTATCCATCGCGCGGGCAAAGCGCGCCTCCGGCGTAACGGCGTCCTCAAACTCATCCCACAGTTCCCGCAGCCGGGCCGCCTGATCCTCCGGCAGCAGACCGAAGATCCGCTCAGCCGCCTTAAGTTCCCGCTCCCGCTGGGTCGCCTTCCCCTCTTCATCATACGCGTAAGTATCGCCCGCGTCGATCTCCACGATATCGTGAATCAAAATCATCGTCACCGTCCGCAGCAGATCGATCTCCTCATTGGCATACTCACTGAGAAGAATAGCCATAACAGCCATATGCCAGGCGTGCTCCGCATCATTTTCCTTCCTCTCCGCCCCGGTCAGATACGTCTGCCTGCCGATCATTTTCTCCTTATCAATTTCCCGAAAAAAATCAAACAGCCTGTTCAGCCTCTCATTTTCCATCCTGCCTCTCCCCCGCTCTCCAATCATTTCCCAAGCGCTATTTTCCAAGGATAATATCCAGCGGATTCACCACGACCTCATCATGCCGGAACCAATGCCACAAGATCACGCCCGACGCAGCAGCGATCAAAGTGAGAACCACCGTCAGCGCGATATCCATTCCCAGTTCCGTACTCCGGAACAGATACCCCAGGGCAAGATTCATGATCATGATCGCCTCATAGACAACAATGACAAAAACCCACGACATTTTCTTGCGATCCTGCACATAATATTTCCCCATCACAAGCGCAATACCGAAAACAATAACAAACATGACAAAACACGTATACCAGCCTGAGATCAGAGATCCTGCTGTCGTATCCGCGACCCACTGCTGGATTTGTTCATCCGCCCTGCACGTCCCCGCATTCATTTGGAGCGAAAGGTAAAATTTGTACGCATACGGATAAACAAGTTCGATACCAAGTTTCCCCAATGAAAAACCGATACCGACCGCCGCGCTGCGATATAGCGAAAGCTGCTTTTGATTCGTGAGATAGATTCCCCAGTAGAGACTCGCCGCCGTACATCCCGTACTGACAAGCGTGAGCAAAAACTGAAGGATAACGAACCTCACCGTCAAACTCCCCGGAATCGGCATTTTCGCCAAAAAAGCCCCAATAAACACATAAAATACATACTGCCAGACGTAGCCGAGCATCCCATAGCCCACGGCGCCTGCAAGGCCCGTCTCGATCTTACTGGAACGACCTTTCAGGAATAAAATACAAAAAAACGGGACTGCTACCCCGACTAGTATGCAGACGACCATCATCGCCATTGTAAATGTAGAAATCATGATCAATAACCATCTTCGCCTTTCTCATATTGTATAGGTTTATTATAGCGGAAATGGAGGGGAAAGTCAACGGGGGGAGGGGGGGCTCCGGAAGGGAGTGTGTGTTTTTTTGGGGGTATGGAGGGAGCTGTGTTTTCTTGTTTCTTTATTCTGCAAGGCGGTAATGCGTATTTCGGCTTCTTCCTTCCTGAATAATCTGCCCTTTTGCGGTCATCTGTTTCAACAATCGTCCGCAGGTTGTCTGGCTGATCCCCAGCATTTTTTCCACGTCTTTTCTTGTGAATGTTCCCTGTTTTTTCGCCAGGGCGATTACTGCATCCTCCTTCGCATTGTTCTCTGGAGGGACGGCATTCGGTTTTTCCTGCTCTGCGCGCACGTTCAGATTTGGAAGGATAATCTTAAAAGCATTGTCAGATGTTACGATTTCAGGCTCTTTTCCGGTTCCTGCATAAGCCCCCATAATCTTTAATATTCCTGTTCCATGGGCTTCGATCAGTTCCAGGCGGTAGAATACATTTGCGAGTTTTACATTCCGGCACACGGAAATACCCATCATAATATCCTTTAAAGTTGCTCCGCTTACAAGTCCTCCCATCGAAGTCAGTTCCATCCGGTCCGCATAAAGGCTGATGAATGTGCTGGTACGGAAAGAATATTCGCGGTGCACAAGCAGATTCAAAAGCGCCTCCCTGACGGCAGTTTCCGGATAGTCCCTCTGGTCGATCTGGCGTAATTTTTGAAAGGAAGAATGCGTCTGGTTCCGGAAATCAATGTATTCATACACTTCTTCCATCTGCCAGAACAGGGAACCGGAAAACTCTTTCCGGTCCTTAAATTCATTTTGGGTAGTTCCCTGAAAGACCGCTGCTTTAATCGTATGCACACACTGGTCGGACAGCAATAACCCTAAATTCGTATAAACACCGTCATGAGTCATAATGCCCAAAGTTTTCATCTGCGCCTCTCCAAACAGAATATTTCTTGCAGAAAATTCCTGTTCCGCTGCCTTAAAGGTTAAGTCCTGTTCCAGAGACCGTATTTCTTCAAAATAATCTCCGTCTGTTTCCTTGATCATGCGCCGGATGGCTGTGCTGGTCGCCGGGACAGCGGAATACCCCTGACGAACAAACACGCCTTCCGGACGCATCCCCTTTTTTGCGATATAATACGGGCGTTCCGTCCCCTGCTGCACGTCAATGGCAACGATCTGTTTTCCGTTTTCATTCAAGGTTTCATAACGCACAAACATCGTCAAATCCGGCTTGATCGCATCCCGTACCATATTACTTACCTGCAACGCTGCTCCGTCCGGGTCATCCAGGCCAACCACAGTTCCGTCATCCTGAACACCAATATACAATTTCCCGCCCTCGCAATTTGCAAACGCAATAATCTCTTTCCTGATATCATCCACTACAACGGGTGAACATCGCCTCTCTTTTTCGTGCAAAAAAAAAGAGGACAAATACAAGCCCATCCCTTATAATAATCATAAAGACAAATAAAAATGCAAAGAACACAACACATGCAGATCAGGAGGTATCACATGGAATGGATTGAAAAACTAAACCAAAGCATGAATTACATTGAAGAACACTTGACCGACGAAATCAACTACGAACAGCTTGGCCGAATCGCCTGCTGCTCCACCTATCACTACCAGCGGATGTTCACCTATATGGCCGGCATCCCCCTGGCGGAATACATCCGGAGAAGAAAAATGTCTCTAGCCGCCGTAGACCTGCAAGGCGGCGAATCACGCATCATCGACATCGCCGAAAAATATGGCTACCGTTCCCCCACCGCATTTAACCGGGCGTTCCAGTCTTTCCACGGAATCCCCCCATCATCCGTAAAAAACGAGGGCACCCTCAGCTACACCA
>CAJTZN010000057.1 GCA_910584065.1 uncultured Eubacterium sp. | reverse complement strand
TATCAACCTTCTTCCTTGGGATCCTCTATATTTTTAATTATACAGGAAGCTCCTTCCATCTTTTACTATAATCCCAAACCAAAACAAGTTCAACCCAAATGTTCTAAGCGTCGATTTTTGTCAATAAGCGTCATATCCTCACTTTCAAAGTAAATCGCCCTTTTTGATAATCACACTTCATATCCCCATCATATTTGTGCACGACACTCTGCATATTCAGCAATCCATATCCATGATTACGTGCATCCTTTTTCGATGTGTTAAAAGGCAAACCACTTTCATTACAAGAATTTGTTATCTCAATCTCAATCTTCTTTCCTTTGCTCATCACCAAAAACCCAAACTTACGCTCCCCATCTGTCTTAAGAAGCGCTTCTTTCGCATTATCCAATGCATTTCCGAGCAGCACACATAAATCTATATCTGACATGTTTAGTATCGGTGGAAATTTACCTGATATATTATATTCAAAAACTCCTGCCTCCATCAGATCAGAAATCATTGCATAGAGAAAATAATCCGCAATTGGATTTCCTGTCTTTACGATCTCCATATCTTCCCTCTTTTTGTCCAGCGCCTCTAAATATTTCCGGACTCCCTCTAAATCCCCCTGCTTGCTCAATATGCCCAGTGCTACGATATGTTTATTGAAATCATGCCGAAACCGCCTCATCTCTTCATCTCTTACGATAAGCTCACTATAATATTTCTTTTGATATTCCATGAACTGCCTGCTCATCTCATTTTCCATTCTTAACTGGCTCTGGGAAAATAGGGCCAGCATTAAAACCGCTACTACAAAGATCAATAATACCAGCGCCATTGCACTGCTCAATAACATGGATTCTTTCATATTTCCCGACATTTCATCCAAACACTCTGCCTGTGCGCCTCCCGCAATAACAGCCATACTAAAAAACACTGCCAATATCAAACAATAATACTTCCATGACATCTGCTCCATTTGGTAGCACATTTTATACTTTATTTTCCGAAACAAGACCAAAATCCCCATCCAAAACAAAATACCAGGACAGTTTGCCAACATCAAAAACAAATTAGGATTTCTCATTACTATTCCTGCTAATCCTTTGACCAATAAACTCCATATTAATATATCAACAGCACTGATTGCTATATATTGCACAAAAAAAGATCTTATCTTCAACCTAAAACTGCCCTCGAAAAATGAAAATAACAAAACCAGCCCCCAAAATGTACGAAAATACAAATCATCCCACGAGGTAATGATTAATACAGGAATCCCTATACACAAATATAAAAATGTACCATATTTTTTCCACCCATTTTTTACTTCCATCCCAAGAACCCCATAGTAAAATATCATAATCTTAATCGACTCCGTTACTGCCCAAACAACTAGCTCCGCTCCTCTCATCCGCTGTATCCTCCTCTCTCAATTTCTCACCCCCATCCTACCGTTACACTTGCCTCACCCCCTTCTACCAGAAAAGGTGCTCCGCATCCTCTGCGAAACACCTCTTATAACAATTGTTCAATATGACCTCTCCACGGACTTGACGATCACCGCCCCGTCCGTCTCGAGTTCCACTGTCACACATCCATCCTTCACTTCATACACCTGTGCATTCAGGCTGAACCCGGAACTATCGCTGCTCATCATCGTCGCCATGTACTCGCCGTCATTTATCTCCAGCCGCCATACCGGTACTGTGACCTCCCGGTGGCCGCCCCCCGGTTGAATGAGTATGAAAAACTTATCCTTTTTATCAAAACGGCCATATCCGATCAGCCCCTCTTCACAGATGAGGTAGATCCATGTGCCGGATTTGAGCGCCTCATAATCCTTGTGGATGCGGATCACTTCTTTATGAAAGCGGATCAGTTCCGTATCTTCTTTCCCCCACGGGTACGTGCGGCGGTTATCCGGATCCGTCCAACCGCATACGCCGGCCTCATCACCGTAGTAAAGAGTAGGCGCGCCCATCCATGTCATCTGCATCATAACGCCGGCCCTCATCGCCGCCTGGTTCACTCCTACTTCCGCCATCCTCGGCCCCGCCGACGCCGTTCGTCCCACGCGACCGTTCGTCCTCGTCAAAAAACGCGAATGGTCGTGGTTTGATAGTTCATTCATCGCCGTCAAATAGGACTGCGTGGTAATCCGGGCACCGTATTCGGTCATTCTGGCAAAAAACACATTACTGTTCCCCCGCAGGTCGGGCCGGGCTACATCACTGTGTTTGTCAACTCCGGTCACAAACCAGCTTATCGGCTCCATAAACGCATCGTAATTCATAACGGTATCCCACTGTCCGCCTGAGATCCAGGGCGTCGGATCCCCATAATGTTCTGCCAGGATAATAGCGTTGGGGTTCGCCTCTTTTACATTTTTACGAAATTCCGCCCAAAATTTGTGGTTAAATTCCTGCGAGAACCCGAGGTCTGCCGCGACATCCAGACGCCACCCATCGACATTGTACGGCGGAGACACCCACTTTCTGGCAATACGCATGATATAATGAACCAGTTTCTCCGATTCCTCATAATTCAGTTTCGGGAGCGTATCGTGTCCCCACCAGCCGTTATAACAGGTGTTGTCCGGCCACTCGCCATCATCGCCAAATTTAAAAAATGTATGATAGGGACTTTCCTCTTCGACATAAGCACCTTTTTCATAGGAAGGATCCATCGCATAGATGTGCTCCCTGTCCAACCATTTATTAAACGAACCGCAGTGATTAAACACACCGTCCAGTATGACTTTCATGCCCCTTTCATGCACCTTTTCCATGAAATGAGCAAAAAACTCATTTGAAGCCTCCAAATTTTCCTTGTCCACGACCCGCTTGATATATTTTGTCGCATGGGAATTATCCTGATCGTTTTCCTCCAAAACGTCGCCGCCGTCATTTTTAATCACAGTAAGGTGCGGATCAATGTAATCGTAATCCTGCGTGTCATATTTATGATTTGAGGGCGAGACAAAGATCGGGTTGAGGTATAAAACTTCTATTCCCAGGTCCTGCAGATAGTCCAGTTTATCCAAAACGCCCTGCAGGTCGCCGCCATAAAATTCACGGACGCCCATAGAAGCCGGATATTTTCCCCATTCGTTCACCGCTCTCACATGCTCGCCGATATAGGAATACTCATCATCCACCACACTGTTGCTCCGATTTCCATTACAAAAACGATCCACATAAATCTGATACATCACAGCGCCTTTTGCCCAGTCCGGTGTCTTAAATCCCGGAAAAAGAAGGTAATCATATTGAGACAGCGGGTCGTCCACATCCCCCTGCTTGTTAAAATAGACCGTTTGATCTCCCTTTCGAATCATATAATAGTAGGCAAAAGGTTCCGTCCCTAGCTGCACAACCGTACTATAATAATCAAACCACCCCTCGGAGTACTCCTTTTCCATCTTTATCTTTTTCTGATCTGAAATCAGATAAACTTCATCCGTATTGTCTTTTCTCGTGCGGCACCGAAGGGTCACTGTTTCATTTATATCTGGCTCCATTGGCGTCACATACATCTCTGTACCGGAACTGAAAATCGCAAGCCGATCTAACGTTTCCCTGTCTTTTTCCATACTTTGTTCTCTCCAATTTTGATTTTTCGCCTGTTGTTACCTTTCCATCTACTTACTTACACCGCCATCGCCACTCTTCGTCTGCTTCGCAGACTCGTAGCTTAACACGTCAAAAGGACAGCTTCACGTGTGCTGTCCTTTTGGGAGAAGGTATTTTTGTTACTTATGGGGTGTAGCAAAAACTATATAATGTATTGGGGTTTACGATGATTAGTATAGCACCTTATTGGAAAACAGTGTGCACAAACATCAATAAAAATCAAAAATTTATTTGTAAATATTGCCCAATACCCCTCTCCCCATGTAAGAAGTTGCACAATCGGTTATATATTTTCACACCATTCGTCGTCATTTTGCTCAAACAGCATTTCGAACTCTTCCCTCGTGATCCGCTCCTTCTCGATCAAAAGCTCGGCGAGCCGGTCGAGGATCCTGCGGTTTGCTTTCAAAATACTGGTTGCTTTCTCATGGCACTTGTCAATGATGTGCTTCACTTCCTCATCAATGACCTGTGATGTAGATTCGCTGAAATTCTTCGTGTGTGCAATATCTCTTCCTATAAATACCTCATCATCTGACGTATCGTAATTGATCATTCCGAGCTTATCGGAAAAGCCGTATTTCGTCACCATGTCCCTGGCCGCTTCGGTCGCCTGGCGGATGTCCTGCACGGCTCCCGTCGTCACGTCGTTGAACGCGATGCCCTCGGCGATCCGGCCGCCCAGACATACGGTGATGTCCTGCAGCATCTTGCTCCTCGTCAGGTGCATCTCATCCTTTTCCGGCAGCGGCATCGTGTATCCGGCAGCGCCCTGGCCGGTTGGAATAATGGAAACCGTGTACACCGGCCCAACATCGGGGAGAAGGTGGAACAGGATCGCGTGGCCGGCCTCATGATAAGCCGTGATCTTCTTATCCTTATCCGAAATGACCTTGCTCTTCTTCTCTGCACCAATCCCGACCTTAATAAATGACTTCTTTACATCCTCTTCTATAATATACGCACGGTTCTCCCTGGCTGCGGCGATCGCCGCCTCATTCAGGAGATTTTCCAGATCAGCTCCCGCAAATCCGGCCGTCGTTCTCGCAATATCTTCCAAATTCACATCGTCCGCCAGCGGCTTATCCTTCGCATGCACTTTCAGTATATCTTCCCGGCCCCTCACATCCGGCCTTCCCACTGTGATGCGCCGGTCAAAACGCCCCGGCCTCAGGATCGCCGGATCCAGTATATCCATACGGTTCGTGGCCGCCATAACGATGATCCCCTCGTTGACACCGAAACCGTCCATCTCGACGAGCATCTGGTTCAATGTCTGCTCCCTCTCGTCGTGGCCGCCGCCGAGACCGCTTCCCCGGCGTCTCGCCACCGCATCGATCTCATCAATAAATACGATACACGGCGCGTTTTTCTTCGCCTCAGCAAACAGATCCCTCACACGGGAAGCGCCGACTCCGACAAACATCTCGACAAAATCGGAACCGGATATGCTGAAAAACGGAACACCAGCTTCGCCGGCAACGGCCTTTGCCAGCAGCGTTTTACCAGTACCGGGGGGGCCGACCATGATGACTCCTTTCGGTATTCTGGCTCCAAGCTTTGTATATTTCGCCGGATGGGAGAGAAAATCCACGATTTCTTCTAATTGT
The DNA here is from genome assembly GCA_910584065.1 of uncultured Eubacterium sp. Lineage (GTDB taxonomy): Bacteria > Bacillota > Clostridia > Lachnospirales > Lachnospiraceae > Eubacterium_F. The sequence continues at coordinate 13,375 of CAJTZN010000057.1, read as the reverse complement.
TCCTTTTCTTCCACAAGCCCTGCCACATCCGCAAATGTCTTGATCTTGTCATCCGGCATCGTCAGCTTTGCCCGGCTCTTGCCGAAATTCATCATCTTTCCGCCGCCACCGCCGCCATTGGCGTTCGACGACACCATATTGAACAATACGAAAATAAGCACAAACCCTATCACATAAGGAAGGAGTTCCAGATACCATGGCGTCCTAGCCACATCACTGACCTTCACCTGGGAAAAATTTTTCTCTTCCATATATGCCAGGATCGTATTTACATCCGACACGTACAAACTCTTCGTTTCCTGTGAATATTTTGCGCGAATCTCTCCCGTCGGGATCTCCGGATTTTGTATGACATCAACACTTTTTATCATGCCGGCCGACAAGTCCTCTTTGAACTGAGTGATCGTATAACTCTTCTGAGTGGCATTCATCAAAAAATCGCTGGAAACATACACTACCAGAATGACAAGCAGCATCGCCACAAAGAATCCATAGCCCTTAAAACTTTTCATCATTGTTCCTCCTTAAATACCAGTTCCCCTATATACGGTAAATTTCTATATTTCTGCGCGTAATCCAGTCCAAAACCGACCACGAACGTATCCGGCACCTCAAATCCGACATAGTCGACCTGAACGTCCGAAACACGGCGCGACGGTTTATCCAACAGCGTACAGAGTTTCAAACTCGCCGGTTCCCTCTTTGCCAGCATGCGGAGAAGAAAGCAAAGCGTCCTTCCCGTATCAATAATATCTTCCACAACGATGACGTGCTTCCCCTTTACATGCAGATCGGTGTCCTGATCGATCACCACCGCACCGGAACTCGTCATCCTGTCCCCGTAACTGGATACGCTCATAAATCCCAGTTTGACAGGAACCGTAATATGTTTGGAAAGTTCGCACGTAAAATACACGCTTCCCTTTAAAATACAGAGAAGATAAATTTCCCTGCCGTCGTATTCCCTGTTGATCTGTTCCGCGATCTCCTTTACCCGCGAAATCAGCTGCTCCTCTCCGATCAACATCTTTATTTCCTCACTCATGCCTGCCCCTTTCTAACACTAAAGAAGTATTTCATCAGTTCAATGCCATCATAACGACAAGAACACGTTTTGTCTCTTCCGTCACTTTATATGCAGCGCTGATTCGTCCCGGAACCGCCCACAGAACATGATTCCCATCCGCGAGGACAATTTCCTTCTTCCTCTCGCTCGCCGGAATCTTCTGGTCTATATAGTAACGGGAAAGCCGTTTGCGCTTCCCGCCGGCGTCCATCACAAAATAATCGCCCTCCATTGGGTTTCGAACGCATACACCATCCTTAATTTTATCATAATCAAACCATTTCGTATAGTCCCTTTGTGGAATTTCTTTCAAGAGATTTTCTCCCGGAACATCGTTCCGTGGGACAATGTTCTGTGGGAGTTCATCCCGGGGGATCACATCCATATAAATGCGCATCCTCTCCTTGCGCACCTCGACGAGTCCCTCGAACGGCATCTCGCACTTTTCCCAAAAAATATGCTCTCTTCTCTCTATCATCATTTTGTAGCGCACACACCCATAGCGCTTCTCGGCGCAGATGGACCCGGGCAGCACCACGCGCTTTCCCGCCTCCTTTTCACTGAGGGACATGAGCATCTCGTAGTGCGTCTCGGTTATGTCCTTCACCGAATCGCTGAAATTTTTCAGGATCAGGCGAATGAGCTCGATCTTTAACACGATATCCAGCCGGTCAAATTCCTCACAGTCATAATAATACTCTCCCCTGTCCACATGCACGATCTTCATGTACTCCCTTTTTGCCTGCCTGTCAATATACATGTACTGCTGGGCGATCTTGCGCGCCGCCTTCGCCACATGCTCCGCCGCCCTATTATTTATTTCCTTTTCCACATAAGGAAATACCCGCAGCCGTATTTTATTTCGGCAATACTTTTCGTCAAAATTCGTATCATCCACACAATACGCCAGCCCATTCTGTTCCACATATTCATCGATCTCGCTGCGCGCCGCGAATAAAATGGGGCGGATGATGTACTCCCGCTTCGGGAAGATTCCCGAAAGGCCGCGCGGACCGCTTCCCCGGAACATTTGGAACAGCACGGTTTCCGCCACATCATCCTGATGATGGGCAACCGCTATTTTATTATATTCCTTTTCGATACATACATGCTTCATGATCTGATAACGGACATACCGTCCGGCTTCTTCTTCCGTCATTTTCCGTTCTGCCGCGATTTCCCGGACATCCACCCGCTCATGGTAAAAGGGGAGCCCCCTCTCGTTTGCCAGTGCTTCAACAAACGCCTCGTCCCGGTCCGCCGCCTCCCCGCGCAGACCGTGATTGACGTGCACGACAAGGAGCGAAAGTTCCCATTCTTCCCGGCACCGGTCCAACACGTCCAAAAGGCAGACCGAATCCTTTCCGCCCGAAACTCCGACTACGATCCGATCCCCCCTTGAGAAAAGTTTATTCTCTTCATTAAACTTTAGTACCTTTTCCAGAAACATGTTTCTCATCCTTCCTGACCACTCTCATTTGTCCCAAACCCCTGCCACGAGCACGCTCATATCGTCCGAAGCCTCGCGCGCGTTGCGGGAAAGCGCCTGCATGAGCACCCCGTTGGCAATATCCGAAGGGTTATTCGTATTCATATTTTCTAAAATATTTTCCACATAAAATTCCTTGTCCTCACCCGGGAACGCATCCACGATCCCATCCGACACCATTACCACGATATCTCCGTCCGTGAGGCTTGTCCGCGTAGATTCCGGCTCGGCTTCCATGTCAATGCCGACCGGGAGCGTTTTGGAGAAAATGGTCTCCACACCGCCGCTCCTCTTGATAAAAGTGGCAGCCGCTCCATTTTTTACTATTTCACAGTTTCCACTATAAAGGTCTATCGCCGTCATGTCAAGTGTTGTGAACTTTTTTCCTTCATAAGACATGACAAATAACGTGTTAATGAGCCGTATCGCAGATTCTTTCTGAAATCCCGCCTCGATCAGGCTCTCGAGCACTTCGACCAGGTTCTCACTGTCGCGGCACGCCCCGGCGCCGCTCCCCATGCCGTCGGACAACACCATCACCAGTTCCCCGGTAGACAATTCCATAAACGAAAAATTGTCGCCCGATACCGTTTCCCCGCTCTTGGCCACGCGTGCCAGGCCGGTCAGCGCCTTAAAATTTGTATCCTGCACGAACGCTACCGCCTCATATTCTTTTGGTATCACATTCCGCACATAGCGGCCCGCCGTCATACGCATGTCCAATACGTGTTCGAGCGCGATCGCCACGTCCTTTTTCGTGATACAGGCGTTTCCCCTCGCCTTCGCCACAAAGCAGATCTCCAGATTGCCCCTACGATCGGTCTTAAAGGAAAGGTTTTTCACATGGATGCCGAGGGAACGCAGCGCAAACAGTACTTTCTTTTTTACTTCTACCGGCACTTCCGCCGTCTCATTAAGTTCCATCGTAAAATCCTTCAGCGCCCCGGCGATCTCAAGCATCTGGTTGGCCATCGCCTCCCGGCTCTCCACCATCTTATTGCGCCAGCTCAGATTCATCCGGGCGATCGCCATCCGCTCATTGATCTTTTCGATATATTCCTCCAAACGCAGGCAGCGGCTGCAAAATTTCTCATTGATCCCCTCCGTCTCCACGACCCCCTGCTCACTGGCCGCCGCCAGTATGTTGCGGATGTTTTCGTACGTCTCCTCGTAATTTGCCTCCCAGCAGTAATGGCAGTTGATGCACTCGCGGCAGACCTTGCCCGAAAGTTCGTCGAAGATCTCCTCCATCTCGTCCCCCGAGATCCGCCGCTCCCGCTCCGTAAAATCGCTGAACGACTTCGCCAGCCGCCGAAACGCCATCGTGAGTCCGTCGATCTTATAATTGGCCAGCGTTTTCAAATCCTCTTTGGCAAACGGGTTTTCCTGATTTTTCGTGAGGTCGCTCTCGATCGTGCGGATGACGGAACCCGGAATCGAGAGAAAAATGATGGCTGCCGATACCATACCGCGCAGTTCGACGATACCCAGCACTTCATTCCGTATGACGTACGCCATGATGATCCCCATGACGAGAAACGCTGCCGTGCTGATGATCCTGCCAATCTCCCGGAAAATACCGATGCCGATGCCGAGCAGGCAGTACACCCCGACGAGTACCATCCCGCCCCCCGTGGCCGCCGCCAGAATACCGCCGGCCGCTCCGGCCATCGCACCCGGCGCCGCGCCGTAGCGGTATCCGACGAACAATACGAGCAGATAGCTGAGTGTCTCCACGATGGAAAATACACCTTCAAATGCGCGCGGCATCCCGTAAACGGCTAAGGCCGCCAGGGAGATCACGCTGATCAGTTCCTCATTTCCCAGGATCTTTTCCCAATCTTCATATAGAAGGAAACGGATCCCCCACTGGAATACGTTTGCCAGTGCGATCATGCACAGGCTTTCCAGCAGGCTCATCCAGACCGCCTCCGTCATATTGGCCGACAGCGCCCCCACCGTGATCCCGAACACAAAGTTCAGAACGCCGCACACACAGGCGACCGCGAGCACGCTCCCCTCCTTGCCGTCGATCTTTTTCATAACATACTGTACAAATCCGGTCAGCCCGATGAGGACGATATACTGGATAAAATTCAGTCCCCTCGCTTTCGTGAGCACCCCCGCCAGCACGGAAAACAAAACGATCATCCGGCTTCCCGGATAAACGCCTGAAGCACATATATAAGCAATGGCAAACGGGTTCATGGAAAAAAGCCACACCCGTCCCAGCAAAAAACCAACTACCGCCTGTAAGATCCATCTCTTTTTTGATACCGCGTCCTGAATCATCTTTACCTCCAACCTGCCGGCCAGCCGTTCTTCCGGCACTTCTGTTCCAACCCGAGCTCATTTTATATCAATCCGCCGCGTAAAGCAGCTCGTCCTAAGTATAGACAATCCGCGTATCAAAGTTTGTCAAAAAAAGAATCCTGCCAAAAAAACTTTTCGACACGATTCTTACTTTGCTTTAAAAATAATTTCGTCGTCATACACCAGACCAAATTTCTGACGCGCTATGTATTCCACATATTCATCGGTCTGCATGTAAGCCTGCTTCTCCTGTATCGACTTCTGCTCTTTTTCGAGATCTGCCTTTTTTGCCTCCAGTTCCCTCTGCTTTTCCTCCAGCGTCAAGCAGTTTGATTTCAAGGCAATCCCATGGATCCCAAGAGTTCCGCAGAAGAGCAATACGACCGTCATCACCAGATATAACCCGGTGCGGTTTCTCCTTCTTCTCCGCCTCACATCGTCCCCCTTTCCGGCCATTTAGCGTTATTCCTTCCAGGCCATATGTTCTGCATTCATTTTCCACTCTTGTAGTATGTGTGTAATCTCAATTATACTGCGTTATGCCAAAAATTTCAAGAACTTTTTTCATTTTCTTCTTCGTCTGCCTTCTTTTTTTTACGCATTTTTCTACACAATAAGACAAACGGCCGCGAGATCAGATAGCCGATTTTTTTTACCGCCTTTACAAACAGGTCGGAAAGCAGCGTCCCCACCGTTTTCCGGTATAAGATCGCACCGGCGCCAAACGCGAATACAAAAAAGCTCCGGATCGTACCATTATTACATAAAAAAATCATCTGAAAGACGCATACGCCGGACAGGACAAAAAAAATGACATCCATGAACAATCTTCCGATCACTCCCGGTCGGAACAGCCCGCGGAAAATATTTACCACCTCATAGGCAAGCATTACAAAGACGCCACTCAAAAAGGAACCAAGCAGGAAAATCAGCTGACTTTTAATCTCTTCCATCTATTTAAACAGCTTTCCGAAAAATGACCCGGCGTCTTTCCCGTGGGAATCCGAGTATTTCAGTTCACAGATCTGCCCTTCCAGATCGACTTCCCCTTTTTCGACCGTCAGCCTTTTTACATGCAGTCCCTCGCCGCGGAACGCAAGCGCCCCGCGCGTCGTTTCCAGCAAAATCTCGTTGCTGTCAAAGGAAACGACCTCCTTTACGCCAGTGACGGACGCCCGTCCGCGGTCGTGCATCGTCACGTCATGCCTTCCGTTTACGCCCTGATCCCTCATGTCTGAATGGTAACTCAATTTGTTTCTTTGGGAATCCTGCAAAATGCGCCACCTCAAAACAACCATTTATCACATTATATGCTGCAGGGGACATATTATGACTGGCGCTGGCTGCGTTTCCCTCCAGCGCTCATTCCTGACATCTTCCGGCGCATGTCACACCCCTGCTCATATCACAGGAGACGGTATAGTTCTTTGGCCGCTTCTTTATTATAAGTTTCCTCTACACTTAGCACTTCCACTTTCGTGTTCTTATTTCCAAACTGAATCTCGATCACATCTCCCGGCTTTACGTTCAGGGACGCCTTTGCCACCTTATCGTTTACTAAAATCCTCCCTGCGTCGCACGCCTCATTAGCCACCGGCCTCCGCTTGATCAGTCGTGACACCTTCAAATACTTATCTAACCGCATGTCTGCCTCCTTTTTCTTGTTATCCTGCTTTCATTCTCGTTTCCGCTATACGTCTGTGTGCAGACGCCGCGCCCTGTCCAGTATACGGCCTTCCGGTATACAGAAAGAAAACGCCGATCCGGAACACGCAGAATCGACGTTTTATTCGCATATTTAATCCATGCACCTCTGTAATTAGGAATTTACAGTGTCCTTCAATGCCTTTCCAGCCTTGAATTTCGGTGCCTTAGAAGCAGGAATGCTCATCGGTTTCTTCGTGAGTGGGTTGATTCCCTCTCTAGCAGCTCTCTCTGTAACTTCAAATGAGCCGAACCCTACAAGCTGAATCTTTCCGCCTTTTTTCAATTCATCGGTCACTACGTCAACAAATGCTTTCAGTGCTTTTTCTGCATCTTTTTTTGACAATTCAGCCTGATCTGCCATCGCTGCCACTAATTCTGACTTATTCATGGATTATATCCTCCTCGTGTCTTTACTATAATATTTTCGTAAACCTACAATATCTGTAAACCTACTAACTATACTTATACCCTTTTTCCAGTCATTTGTCAAGGTTTTTTCCTAGATTTAGCAGGTAAACCTCAATATTCACTCATTGTTTACACAATGTTCACTTTTGCAGCTGCGTTTGACGCTCAGCTCTCCATCTGCCTTCCAAGGAAGTTCGCGCCGCAAAGCGCCATTTTTTCCTCAAATTCGCCAAATTTCTTCTTCGCGTCATGGGACAGCAGTATGACGGCGCCGATCGCGTCCCCTTCGGAGACGATGGAACCGATCGCCTGATTGGTTTCCTGATCCTCATCCTCCACGACTTTACAGTGATTGTCTCCTTCCTCCGAAGACAAAATATTGGCCCGGTTGTCGATACACTTTTTTAGTTCCGTGTGAATATCCTTCCCCGTATAGTTTTTCTTTTCCGGGCCTGCGGCTGCTACGATCTGATCCCGGTCTGCCACGCAGACTGTGCATTTCGCGACATTCGCCACTGATTCGACATATTCCTTCGCCAGCACCCCGAGCTCTCCGATCGGAGAGTACTTTTTCAGGATCACGCCGCCTTCATGGTTGGTAAAGATTTCGAGCGGGTCACCCTCGCGGATGCGCAGCGTCCTTCGTATTTCTTTTGGTATTACTATTCGCCCAAGTTCGTCGATCCGACGCACAATTCCAGTTGCTTTCATATTCATATTCCTCCATTTAATGTATTGACTTACTACTTTTACCTGATCATGAATCTAGTATTTGTCATATGGAGGAATTTATACCTTTTTTATGTCCGGGATTTGCACTCAATTCGCATCGCGCAATTTCTTTCCCAAAGGAATCAGTATCCCGCCGAAAGAATTGCCTAATGTAATAACAAACAGGCACAAAAACGCCCTCACCGACCACATGCCGGCAATCGAAAAATAGAACATATCGGCGATACAATGCTCAAAACCGCTCAAAATAAAAGCGCAAACTCCCGCGAAAAGGATGAGCGGATTTTTTGTCGTCTTATAACCCTCTACGGAAGCGTACATCAGAAAACCACAAAAAATGCCGAGCACAAACAAGCTGAATAAATTATCATTTACCTTATTTTTACACATCTCCGCCGCATCCTCAAACAAACGCGCCATCCGGGTACTCCTTAAGGCTGTTGCCGACAAAAAAGTACCGGCGAGATTTCCTGCCCAAGTCAGCATCAGTTCGATCCAATAGGAAAACGGCCGCTCCACCACATAGCCGATCTTTCCCGTATACAGCCCGAGTTCATGTGTACAGATTATGTACAGGCCGACCGAAAACATAAGTGCACCCACTACTTTGTTTTCCAGAGTCAGGAACACGCAGCCGCCAATACTGATGGCTATCCCCGCCAATACCGCCATCGCAAACATGTAAATATACTTTTTTAACTTCATTTCCTGTCACGCCCCCTCTTTTCATGACTTCATTTCTTTTTCTTTAATTCCAGAGTATTTGCCACTTTTTCTATCGTTCCAAACATGTGGTCATACTGCTGTTTTGCCTCCTCGCTCGCGCCTACGGTCTGCAATCTAATGGGGAACACAGCCACATACGACACCGTTTCCGTTTTTCCGACTACCACATAGGACGACAGCTGCTTATATGATTCGTCCTTAAATGCAGCGATGGAAAACAATAGTCCCATCCCCGTTTCCTCGTGGCATTTGTTGGCGTAAAAATCCAAATACGTTACGTTATCATTTCCTTCGCCCACTGACTCCTTTGTATGATACTGGTCCGTCCAGCTCACTGGAATCTCTAACGTAAATTCATCCGCTTTAAATTTTTTCGTCTTCTCCGGTGTAGGTTTCGGTGTCGGAGCCTGTGAAGTTTTCGGCGTTGGCTGCTGCGCCGGAGTGACCGCCGCCCCCGACATTCCCGCCTGTCCCGTTGAACCCGTGGAATCCATATCTGCCTGTTTGCTGCCACACCCAGCCGCCGCACATGTGACAAAGGCCAGCAGTAACAGAAGCTGTGCTTTCCTGAATTTCCCTTTTATCCTCGTTTTCCAATTGTTCATTCGTTTCATTCTCCTTCTTTTCTGGTATGATAATATAACCGCCATTCCCTTCCGAACGGTATCGTCACATTCCGATGGCGCAGTCCCACACGTTGCCTCCCGTTATCCATTATAACCCTTTTTTCTTATTTCGCAATACCTAAACTATTTATGCCTGTAAAAATTCACACGCCCCGAGCGCCGCCACCGCGCCGTCTGCCGCCGCTGTCACCAGCTGCCGGACCATTTTCGTCCGGCAGTCACCCGCCGCGAATATACCGGCCGCATCGGTCCGGCAGGACTCGTCCGCCCGGATATAACCCCTCTCATCCAGCGAAACGACACCGCTGAACCTCTCGTTTTTCGGTTCCTGCCCGATTGCCACAAACAAGCCGTTTACCACACATTCGTCGATGATATTTGTCCTTACATTTTTTATGCGGATCGATTCCAGGCTGGCGTCCCCTTTTAACGATACAACCGCGCTTTCGAGAATGAACTCCACATTTTCTTTTTTTATTAGAAGATTTACCAGTCTGGATTCCCCGCGAAAACGATCACGCCGATGAATGACATATACCATTTTACAATACTGTGAGAGATAGAGCGCATCTTCGAGCGCCGTGTTTCCTCCGCCGACGACGGCCACGCGCCGACCCCGGAAAAAGGCCCCGTCGCATACCGCACAATAGGACACCCCGCTGCCGGTCAGTTCCTTCTCCCTTTCCAGCCCGAGTTTGCGCTGAACGACGCCGGTACACAGGATGGCAGACCGGCCCTCATACAGACCGTCACACGTCATCACAACTTTCCGGCCGCCCTGGTCGACGAGTTTTTCGGCCTGACGGTTTAATATGACCGCCCCGGATTGCTCCACCTGCTGCTGCAGTTCCTGAATAAATTGAAATCCCGATATGCGTTTGATACCGGGATAATTTTCGACTTCCGGCGAGTTTACGATCTGCCCGCCATTCACTTTTTCCTCCAGCACCAGAACCGTTTTTCCTGCCCGCGCCCCGTAGAGGGCTGCAGTCAGGCCTGCGGTTCCAGCGCCGATTATGATCATATCGTACAATTTCTTTTCTGCCATTCCGTGCCTCCTGCTTCCTGTTGGATTATCCTGATCGCCCTGGCTTTCAGGCAGGGTCATGCTTAGTTTTTCCGGTTTTCCTCAGGAATATGCAGGATGTGCAGGAAGGATATCTGTTTTTCCTAAGCAAGGCTCTTTTGCTAAACTTTCAATATGAATATGACCATCAATCATTTTTACCCTCCATATAATCAACTAAATCCCGATTGTCTATTTGCTTTTCCGCTTTACGTCGTCCATTAGTCTTGTAGGTTCATCTAACTTCTTTCCCTCGGATGCTTTTACCCAGTATTATGATACTCCCGATTCGAGTATTTCTATTCTCGGAACGTCACAGTCTATCTCCATCCACGCCCCGGTAGGAAGTATAGTCATAGGCGTTCTGTGAATGCAATCCACATTTTCCAATATGACCATGTCCGGTCTGTGTACTTCCTTACAGATAACCTTTATGATTGTTTCCTCATTGTCCTCATCCAGAGGACCCGTGATCACAGCTTTCGCCTTATCAAAAACTCCGGCAGCGGCAAATGCACGAAGTTCATGTAATCCGGCTAATTTACTGCCGTAAATGCTTCCGTGTTCCAACACGATAATGGAATCTTCCCATATATCGGGACCGGGGAAATACTTCGTCCCCATTATCTGCCAAAGAGGGCCTCCGCAAACCGCGATAACATGGCCTCTGACCCTTCCGTACCCCTGCAATACCTTGTAGCCGGTTCCGGGTGTCCAGGGAATTATATCTTTCGGATCATCAATCTCATCATTATCCAAAAAGCGTTCATATTGAACTTCTTTCGATCCCTCTTTGACGGTGTATGTTGTAGTCCAGTCAATCGGTGTGTTCTTTTCCGCAGGTTTAATTTCGCCGATCACCTCATTTGAAAACAATGTCCGTCTGATTGCCGCTTCCGTATACTCATCAAGTTTCCCTGGCTGTGCGAGTGGGGTCAGAACAGTGGGACCGTAATAAGCACGGACGCCTGCATATGCAAAAACAGCCATCCATGTAGCAATATCGGAAAAACCCATAAATACCTTGGGATGATCATGAATGACCTGTGAATCGATATACGGAAGAACACGATAGGAATCATCTCCACCCTGATTACAGATAATCCCTTTGATGGAATCATCCTTCAAAGCCCACATCAAATCCTCGGCTCTTTTCTCAGGATGCTCATAAAGATACCCGCTCCCTCTAAGCGCATTGGGAGTTTCAACAACTTTTACATTAAAGATTTTTTCGAATCTCCTTTTACCTAGCATATACCGGGGAATCATATCTTCATCCCCGGCACGGCCACCTGAAATTGAAATAAATGCTACTGTATCACCCTCGTTCAATTTGGGCGGAATGAATAGATTTTTCATTTTGCTTCCTCCTTAAACTGGAAGTTGTTTATTAAACCTTTTTAACCTTAACCAACAACATCATAGGTCTACGCATTTCATTACACATTCCCGGCATACCCATCATATCTGCCGGAGGCATTGCTTCCTCAATAGCCTCAATTTGAAAACCACATTTTATAAGTGGATTCAATATCTGCGTTAATGTGTGGTGCTGTTTAATTACTCGTTGACCAAGAAAATTGGTTTCTCTTTCGCCTGTGTAATAGTAATTGTCGATTGGCCAATATTTAGGTTTCCCATTTTCATCATAAATCCAATCCTCATTAACACCTGCGGTGAAAGTCGGATGTTCAATATTGAATAGGAAATACCCACCTACTTTTAATGTGCAATACACCTTTTGATAAACATTAGCTAAATTTTCGATATAGTGCAGTACCAGGTTAGAAACAACTAGGTCATAAGTATTTTCAGGATAAATGTATTCTTCAACACCGCAAACTTTATACTTGATTTTGTCATCAGAGTTATCAGCTACTGCTTTTGCAATCATTTTTTGACTACTATCAATACCAAGAATTTCAGTAGCTCCCATTTGTGCGGCATATTTGCAATGCCAACCGTAACCACATCCTAAATCCAAAACTTTTTTTCCCTGTAATTTAGGGAATAACGGTTGCAACTGATGCCACTCTCCAGCAGCTTTCAGACCATCTTTGCTTCTTCCCATTTCCGCATATGCGGCAAAAAATTCACTATTATCGTAAATATTTCTCATTGATAATTACCTCCACAACTTCCGATTTATCGTTGCTTTATTTATATATCTATTTTTCCAAAAATGAAAACGATTTCTTATAATTCTTGTTCATCTTAACGGAACTTATATAGTGCAGCGACAAAACGCTGTTTTATGCCGTCCGATGAACACTATTGGTATGAATCAGCCAAAACTTCTTGTAGAAAGCATTTTTCAAACAATCTTTGGTATACTGCTGCCTGATGCAGTATCAAATATCACAAACCTTATAACAAAAGTATGTCCCCGGAGTAATATTGTCATCGTCATAAGTTTAATCTTTTCTGTGCTTCTACAAGTTGCAGATCTACTTGCTTTTAACAGAAGGGTTCCAAGGGGGCGGACACAGCAATGTTGTTCTTCCTATATCAGGCAACACATCATAGATTGAACATCCCATTATCTTTTCAAAATATTCCTTGTTTTTAAATGTAATATCCCATCCTTTAATATATGTCTCCATAATGCCGTATCTGCGAGTTACATCAACAAATCGTTTTTCCAAAATAACAAACCCATAATCCGTTGCTACTGCATCACATATCTGGATCAGCTTGTCATAATCATCTTCTTCACATTGTAGTATATATTTCTTTATCGCCCGTTCTTCTTCTGTGGCGGGTTCGTAACTAAACTCATCTTTCATAAGGGGATATGAATGTGTCATACAGATCTTTGCCACTTCATCCCACCCTTTATCCAATGAATATTTGTAGCCCTCATAAACATGTTTAGGAATATTTACAATCCCTACCCTACGGCCAATATCATGTAATAACCCAACAATATATGCCTTATCCTCATCAAGGTTTGAAATCTTATAAGCTATATTTCTTGCCGCAATTCCGACATTGATAGAATGCTTTATCCATGGACCGGAATTTAATTCGCCTGCTAGTTTTAATTCTCTTTCTGCTTCCTCAATTGATGGTAACATATCAAAACCTCCTCATATCCCAAATTTTCTTAGTTTGCACTTACTGATAAACCGACATTAATACATTTCATCTATAATACTTATTCAATGTCATTTAGTTAGATAAGTTACTACATTTAACATAGCATAATCCAAGACAAATGTAAAGAAAAAGCATTAAGTTAC
>CAJTZN010000056.1 GCA_910584065.1 uncultured Eubacterium sp. | reverse complement strand
CGTAAAATCCTTCCCCCCCATTGTATTTAAAATAACGATAAAAGGAGCAACCGAAATGAATTACAAAATCGAAACCAAAGAATCATTCCGCATCATAGGCATATCCGCGCCACTCGATCAGAACATCGAAAACAACTTTGCCATCGTCCCCCAAATGTGGCAGGAAGCATCCACCAACGGAACCCTGCAAAAACTGGCATCCCTGATGAACACCCCGCCTATGGGCCTTCTGGGCGTAAGCGCCTGCAACAACGAAGAACAATGGAAATACTATATCGCCGTATCCAGCACAACCCCCACCGACGAGTTCGAACAATACACCATCCCCGCCTCCACCTGGGCCATCTTCTCCGGAACCGGCACAAACCAATCCATACAGGACTTAGAACAACGCATCATAACCGAATGGCTCCCCACCTCCGGATACGAATACGCCAACGCCCCCGACATAGAAGTCTACCTAAACCCCGACCCCCAAAACGCCCAATACGAAGTATGGATCCCCGTAAAAAAACGAAAAACCCCCTAAACAAGAACTAACGCCCCACCTCCTCCTGATTTTTTATGATCACCGGTATCAACTGATACACCTCTTTTTTCAATTCCTCAAGTCCGACCGGCTCCCCGTGCAGGATCACATTGTAGCAGGTGGAGTTGACGAGTTCCACGATCATATAGATGATAAATTCGTGGTTGCGGAACTTCCGGCCGGAGCGCTGGATCAGTTCGGAGTACCAGTCGTAAAAGCTGGCGGAAACCTCGTTTCCGCCCTCCAGTAGTACATGGTGGAACAGGCCCCACTGGAGGTTTTTGGCGATGAACTCCAGCAGGCTGTGGTCGGCGTTCAGCTGCTCAATGATGATGTCCACCGCCTGGATCACAGACTGTTCCAAACTCTCGTATTCCCGCTGCTGCATGCGCTCCCTGGTGATCCGGAAAAGTTCGCCGGCTTTCCTTGTGACCAGTTCGTTGCGGATGTCGTATTTGTCCTTGAAATAGAGATAAAACGTTCCTTTGCCCAGTTCCGCTTTGTTTACGATGTCGGAAATCGACGTGTCGAATACGCCCTTCGACGTGAAGAGTTCATACGCGGCTTCCAAAAGCGCCTCCTGCTTTTTCTTTTTGTTTTCTTCAAGTTTTTTTCCCATATGATCACTCTTCCTCTTCTTTTTCGATGGCGGCGGTTTCAATGATGAATTTGACTTCGCCGTCCATTCCGGTTCCGATGCCGGAGAAGTTTGTGTACTCTTTGGAAATATCCAGCAGGGCACTGAGACGGTCTTTCAGCGTCAGGAAATCATCCTCGTACTTCTCATTGATCTTCTGGATGCCCTTTTCGTCAAATTCGGCCATTCCGTCTTTTAATTCGATCGCTCCCTCTCCGAGTTTTGTTATGCCGTCGGTTACTTTCGCGGTCGAACTGTGAAGCTTGCCGCTGCCCTTTTTCAATTTAGCGGCGCCGCGGATCAGTTCGCTGCTGCCGGATTTTACGGATTTGGTCGCTTTTAATATCTTTTTGGCGCCGGCGAGCAGTTTTTTATCGTTTTTGCTCAGTTTGGCGCCGCCCTCACTGAGTTCTTTTAATTTGGCGGTGAGCGTCTGGATGCTCGTCGTCATTTTGCCGTCGGCGGCGCGCAGTTTGGAGGATTCGGCAGCTACGGCGGAAATGCCGTCTGCCACCTGCTTGATTCCGCCGGATACCTGGGAGGCTCCGCTTTTCAGCTTACTCTTTTCACTGGTTGCACCAGCGAGTGCCGTCACGCTATCCTTCTGGCCGGTGGACAATTTTTTCAGTGCCTCGGCGTAGGCGAGCAGCGCCTGTTTCTGCCCCTCGTCTTCGGTCATTCCCGCCTGCGCCTGGATGCCGGCGATGATCGTTTCATAGCTGTCATAGGACTCTTTGAGCTTTTCGAGATTGCCGTTTAACTCGGATATGCCGGCAGATACGCTGGCGGCTCCCTGCGCGAGACCGCTCGTTTTCATTTTCTCCGCAATCTCATCCACGCCGGCGGTGTACTTGCTGATGCCGCCGGAAAATTCCTTATAACCGCCCGGCATTTCTTTGGCAGCGTCATAGATCTGGCTGGCACCGTCCGTGATCTTCTTTGCCCCATTCACGTAATCTTTTGTTCCATTCGCGAGCGAATCCACACCGGCCGTATATTCTTTTACCCCTTTGGCCAGTTTGTTTCCGCCGGCTGCCAGATCATTGATCCCTTTATTTAATTCCTTCTCGCCGTCTGCGTATTCCCCAAATTTATCCTGCAGCTCCCCGAGTTTATCGGATAATGTTTTCGAGCCGTCTACCAGTTCCTCGGACGAATCCACCAGTGTTTCAATGTCGTCTTCCAGGTCATCAAGCGTGCTGTCGTCGTCCACTTCCAGATCGGACAAAATGCTGGCGCTCGCGTACGTGATCGTATTGCCGAGCGAAAAGTCGCTGACGTCTGCTGTCACGGTGAACTCTGACGGAAATTTCTCCGCCGTCTCTCCGCTCAGATCCAGACTCTCCACCATGCCGGGCACGCCGAAACCGACAACGATATTGTTCGAACCCTCATTTACGATTCTGCCGTGATCGACTTCGACATTGGTAAATTTCTCCGTCGGAAGGATGACTCCGGTGGCCATGAGAAATGGCGTATACATTTTTTCCTGCTCGCCGTTTACTTTTTTCCTGACAGAGGAATGATTCGTATATTTGACCCGGATCTCCACTTTTCCGCTCTTCCCGGCGAGTTCCTCCGGCGATATTTCTTTTCCGTCGAGCCGGTAGGAAAGGCTGACGCTGACCGGCAGTTCTTTATCTGTCGTACCCTGATAATAGATGTCATTCGAGCCGGCGCTCCAGTTGAGCCCCTCGCCGTTCTGTTCAAATGTTTCTTCCCCTTTTACATTTTGAATGTCCTTCAGCGTGGACTTATCACTGATCGTGCCGTTGATGCCGGCATTTTTTAACCAGTCCGACACCGTGATCCCGGTTACCGCCCCATCGGCTCCCGCATTGACATATACGGACTCTTCCTTCGTCACCTGCTCGGCCTGGACGAACGCGCTGTTGCCAAAGATCAAACTTGTCACGACAAGTCCGGATACGACTGTCTTTTTCACCCTGCTCAGTTTTCTATTTCGATTCATACGATACACATCCTTTCTAATCTATATGACCATCATTTTTTCAATTCTTACCTGCATGATCTTCTACTCATGTCAGTAATCTATTTTTCTCATATCTAATGTCGTCTTACATATCACTTTATCAAACAGCTTCAGGAGCGCCGGCAGGATACAGATCACGGAAATCGTACTGATCACGGCCCCCCTCGCCAAAAGCGTACAGATGGAACTGATCATGTCAATATCCGAGTACAGGGAAACCCCGACTGTCACGGCGAAAAAGCTGAGGCCGCTGATGATGATCGACTTGATCGAAGTCCGGTGGGCGATGGCCACCGCTTCCTTTTTTGTCATATGATTGACCGTTCTCTCCTTATGATAGCGGCTCGTCATCAATATGGCGTAATCGACCGTCGCTCCGAGCTGTATCGTCCCGATGACGATGCTCGCCACAAACGGAAGGGAAATGCCGCTGTAATAAGGAACGGACATATTTAAGAAAATGGCAAATTCAATGACGCTTACCAAAATGACCGGAAGGGAAATGGATTTAAACGTCAGCATGATGATGAGAAAGATCGCCGCGATCGACAGGTAATTTACGGTCGCCAGATCGACATCGGTCACATCTTCGAGATCCTTCATCAGAGGCGCCTCGCCGATGATCATCGACTCGGGACTGTGTTTCTTTACAATGTCATTCAGGCTCGCGATCTGGCTGTTGACTTCATCGGTCGCCGACTTGTAATCCGAGCAGATAAACTGCAGTTCATACTCATCGCTCATAAACATATCCTTGTATTTATCCGGAACCATATCCATCGGCATATTGGCGCCCACGATGGAATTTAACCCGAGCGCCCATTTCACTCCGTCCACCTCTTTCATTTCATTCAGCAGGTCGTTTTTCTCCTTGATGGACAGTCCGTTTTTCAAAAGCAGTACGTGCATGCTGTTCATATTAAAATTCTCATCCAGTTTCCGGTTTGCCACGGCGGATTGCAGCGTATCCGGCAGCGACGAATCAATGTTGTAATACACCTCCACATTTTTATTCCCATAATAAGCCGGGACAAACAGGAGCACGAACAGCACGATCGCCACGAGATGATGCTTCGTAATAAACTTACTCGTTTTCTCAAATTTAGGGAACAGATTGCGGTGCGTCGTCTTTTCGATCCACTTATCGCAGATGAGTATAATGGACGGCAGCAGCGTAATACAGGTGATCACCCCCACGATCACGCCCTTTGCCATGACGATGCCCAGATCCCTGCCGAGCGCGAACGTCATAAAGCACAGCGCCGCAAAACCGGCTACCGTCGTAATGGAACTGCTGACGACCGATTTGAACGTATTGCCGATCGCATGTGCCATCGCCCGTTCCTTGTCGCCCTCAAACCGGAGTTTATTTGCCTGGTAACTCTCCAGCAGGAAAATGGAATAATCCATCGTGACACCCAGCTGGAGCACCGCCGTCAGCGCCTGCGTGATATAGGAAATCTCGCCGAGGAAAATATTGCTCCCCAGGTTATAGAGGATCGAGATACCGATACCTGCCAGGAAAATGACCGGTGTCAAAAACGACTCCATTGTGAGGATGAGCACAAGCAGCGCGAGCACGGCGGCAATCGTCACATAGATCGGCATTTCGGCCAGCGCCAGGTTTTTAATATCCGTTACGATTCCCGACATACCGCTTATGAATGCCTGCTCTTTCACGACTCCCCTCATCTCGGTCACCGCTTCCATCGTCTCGTCGGCGGAGGTCGTCTGATCAAACAGGGCGATCATCATCGTCGCGTTTTCGTGGAACAATGCCTCCCTGATATCATTTGGCAGCATTTCTACCGGAAGCGTAAGGTCGGCCACGCTGTCATACCAGATGATCTTTTCTACGTGTTCGACATCCGCCAGCTTTTCTTTTAATTTGGCGACATCTTTATTTTCCATATCCTCTACGACTACCATGGAAAAAGCGCCCATGCCAAACTCATCCACCATGATATCCTGGCCTTCCACCGTCTCCAGTGATTTCGGCAGGTAACTGAGAAGATCGTAGTTTACCCTTGTCATGCTCATGCCGATTACCGATGGGATGATCAGCAGGAGGCCGAAGATCAGGATAATAAATTTGTGCCGTGTAATAAACTTTCCAAAATGGTTCAATTTGATTCCCCCTTTACCAAAAATGACTCTCAGTCATTTCTATGATTAGTAAGTCTATCATAAAAATGACCAGGAGTCAATACTTTTTTTGAAAAATTTTTTAATCCTCCCAAAATGGCGAACAATATAGGGCGCTAGGAGTTCAGAGCGTATTCCGTCGTCAGCATATCCACCTTCAGCTGCGTCACGAGTTCAAATGCTTTATCGAGCTGGTTGACAGTCCACACATTGACCTGTCTCCCCGCTTCGTGCAAACGAGATACATGGGAGGCCTCGAGAAGCGTGTACCGCGTATCAAGATCGATCTCATTGGCAATACACCAGTCTATGAGGGGATCATTCACCGCCTGGGCCTTGTTTGATTCCTCTGCCCCGTACACATACTGCAGCCCTTTCCTGTCCACCCCGTCGATCTCTTTCAGGGCCAACAGGTTCTGCTTGTACATGCTGATAAAATACGTCCGCTCGAGCAGACCGGATTTTTTCACCTTCTGCACGATCTTCTGCAGTTCCGCTTTGGTAAATTCTTCTTTTAGTTCAATAAACGGGTGCACCGTCCCACTGTCGGCCAGTATATCCAGATATTCTTCCAGTGTCGGCACCGTCTGGTCGGAGTACTGCCAGACATTGGCGCCCGCCGTGATCGGATATTTTTTCAGCTGCTGTAAGTCCATGTTCGCAATCCTCAGGTTTTTCCCGCACATCCGGCTGAGGTCCGCGTCGTGCATGATGACAAACTGATCGTCCAGCGTCTTTCTCACATCACACTCCACCCCGTAAAATCCCTGTTTGACCGCCAGTTCAAACGCCACCGCCGTATTTTCCGGTGCCTCCGAGCTAAGACCGCGGTGGGCGATCAGCTTTTTATCCCGTAATTCCACTTTATAAACCTCCACTTCTACTGTCGCCTGTGATCTGCCATCGGCTGCCGCCGCCTGGATCGTCGTCTTTCCGGCCTCAAGCCCCGTCACGATGCCAGACTGGGATACCTTCGCCACCTGCGGATCGCTGCTGGTAAAGCGCACGCCCCGGTTTGACGCGTTTGCCGGCAGCACCGAGGCGCCGATCGTCATTTTCTTCCCCACTTCAAGTTTTGTTCCGTGCGCATCCGCATCGACAACGACCGACCGGGACGGGACCACTACCTGCACACTGCAGACCGCCTTTTTCCCTGACCCGTCTTTTGCCAAGGCCGTGATTTTTGCCTTTCCTTCCGACTTTCCATGTATCACGCCGGCAGATGAAACCGAGGCGACGCTCCGATCGGAGGAAGAATACGACAGTTTACGCTTTGTCGCGTTTGCCGGGGAAACTTTGGCCTGCAGTTTTACAGAACCTTTTACGTCCACGTTCAAGCGGGAGGCCTCCAGTGACACGCCCGTCACCCTTCTCCCGACGAGCACGCGCAATTTCGCTTTTGTCGTTTTACCTGCTCCTGTCTCTGCCGATGCCGTAATCGTTGCCCTTCCATATCTTTTTCCGCGCACCACCCCTTTTTTACTGACCGCCGCCACGGATTTTTTCGAGGATTTCCACCGGATCGTCTGCGTTCCGGCAGCTTTCGGCCGGACTTTGACGCGGAGTTTTTTCTTCTCCCTCTTATTCAGAAGTAAAAAATCCCCTTTGTTCTGAATCTGGATCGATTCCAGCTTTTTACCGCTGGCAGATGAGTCCTCCTCGCGGAATACCGAAAGGATGACTCCTGCCGCCAGTACTGCTGCCCATAGTGTGACATACCTGATCGTGTTTCTCATTGATTTCACCATTCCTATTTCACTTTTATACTCATCATGTTTCGTGCACGCTTTCTGAACGTGGTCACTGCGATTGCTGTGCCCAACATCATTTTATGTAACAAATATAGCAAAAAAAAGGCCCGGCTATCTCTATGCGGGCCTCTCTGATCTGCGCTTCACTGAAAAACATCAAGAAGCGGTATATGTCACCGTCGTATCATTTTTAATATTCGTCTTGCCATCCTTTACCTTTGGCTCAACCTTAATGTAGTAAGATTTGTTTTTCTGCAGTTTTTTCTTACCTATTTTCGTGATAGTAAATCCCTTGCTGTTCTTTCCAAGGGTTTTCACCTTTTTAAACTTTCCGTTTTTACTTGTGGAAACAGATACGGTATACCCGGTCGCTCCCGCCACTTTGCCCCATTTCAGTGTCACTTTCGCGTTCTTACTTGCCGTATTCCATTTTTTCTTTCCAGTAACTGACTGACGGTAGAAATACCTGTATCCGGACCACTCGCCGTACGTATTTTTCCCATCGTTTACGACATAATATCTCACGCGGTACTTATAAGGCGTATTTTTGCTGAACGACATGCTGTTCGTACTAAGTCCATTGGACGCTGACAGCGTGGCCACTTTCTTTCCGCCTTTTACTTTGTATACTTCTACCTCATATCCCGCAGCCTGACGGCTCACATCTACTGCCAGAAAACTCGCCGTTTTCGAACTGAGACTCGGAACACTTACAATAAAGTCGCTGGTCGACGGTTTCGCCGGTGCGCTCTTATTCGTGTAAACGTCGTACAGGCCCGAAACATTCGTCGATGCCGCAAATCCGCTGGCCGAAGTACGAACCGGCACTACCACGATGCCATAGCTGGAACCCGGAACAAGGCCTTCTCTCTTATATGATGTAGTCGCAGCCGGCAGCGTCGCCAATACCTGCTTATTGCTGTAATCATACACGACATAAGAGGTAGCACCCACACAGGCATTCCACGTAAATGTAAGCGAATTCAGCGTGCGTTCGGTGCAGTCTACCTTCATGGTCGCCGCGTCCGGGGCAGTAACGACCTCTAACGCTTCGGAAAGATCTGACTCGAGTTTTTCCTCTAAATACACCGAAGAAACTTTGACGTACACAGACTGGCCCGCATTCAGCTTAGGAATCACGATAGACGCAGACTCAGTAGCATCAAGGAGAGTGTAGTTTTCACCATCTGTACTGAAGTACACGCCGTATCCATCCGCACCTGGTACGGCAGCCCAGCTAAACTGCACGTTTGTACGATCCGCCGCCGTCTGTTTCAAACCTGTCGGCACCTTCACTTCAGCCTGGGACATCGCTGGCACAAACATCACTGCCGCTAACACAAATACAAAAGCAGCTAATGCCTTTACATAATTTTTCATGATCAATGAACTCCTTTCAAAAAATAAAATTGATGTAAGCGTCTGTGAAACACTTAAAAAACATTTTACTTCCGAAAGGAGGTTTTGTCAATGCTTATTCGAAAAAATCTGGCGGCAGGTCCGGCTGCCTCTGCTTGCACCTCTGGAACTCTGCCGTCACCCTTCTTCCAGGTTTCCATAAGAAATTTCTCCACTTACAACAAACGGTACTGCTGTCCCTGGTTTGACAGCGCAACGATACTGCCCCTGGCGCATGCGGTATATGCACCCGACGGAAGCCGCTGGTTGTTCACATAGGTTCCGTTTACAGACAGATCCATAACATAATAGCCATTCTGCGAAACATCAAACCGGATGCGGCAGTGCTGTCTGCTCACCCCCTGCACAGGAACGACGACATCTGCCTGTCCCTGTCCCGAACCCAGTACTATTTCGCCGCTGACAGGAAATACCTGCCCCTGTCCCGGTCCTGCTATGCACTGTATCCCCGGTGCACCGGCCTGAACACCCGGCTGGCCGGACATCTGCCATGACATTTGCTGCACACCGCCGTTCCCCCGAACCGCCTGCACGGTAAATTTCGACTTTGTCCCGAGCCTTCCCTTGTAAAGCAGAATGCCTACACCGGCTACACAAGCTTCCGTGATCAAATACGACGAGAAGCCAAGACCTAATCCCCCCAATGCCTCAAGCATGACAAATTCCTTCATGTCGCTTATCCCGATCAGCATCGTAATGACACCAAATAATATAACGGCACCTGCACACGCCACAGAAAAGATAAACATCAGATGGCCAAAGTCCCTCCCTGAAAACGCATGGATACAGAGAAAGACAAACTTACATAGCATTCCCAGTATCAATAGCACCATAAAAATGATTGCAACGGCTACCGGCCCTTCTATTATTTTAAAATACATGATATAAAGCGAGAAAAATAGAATTGTAATAATTCCCTCAATGCCGATTGTCCCGACCATCACATGAATGAGATCCTGTTTCAAAATGGCCATTAATATCATCACAATCTGAAAAATAAGAAGAACCCACCACAGCGCTACCGAAACATGGATTATGATCATCTCCTCCCCCATCCCTTTATTTTCCATGCCCTCCACGATCATCACCTGTACCAGCGCCAGCACAGTTAAAACAAGGGAAACACAGAGGGCGGAAAAAATACTGAACATCGCATAGGCTCCCCCCTCTTTTGCCCGCGGCAGATCGTGAAACAGCGTCCGCACCCCCGCACTCCGTTCCCGCCCCTCCATCGAGCTGCCGCAATAACGACAGATCAGGCTTCC
The DNA here is from genome assembly GCA_910584065.1 of uncultured Eubacterium sp. Classification (GTDB taxonomy): domain Bacteria; phylum Bacillota; class Clostridia; order Lachnospirales; family Lachnospiraceae; genus Eubacterium_F. The sequence goes on along the minus strand of CAJTZN010000056.1, from coordinate 8,901 downwards.
CTCGGGATTCTGTGTCCCACATTTACTACATACCATAAAAATACCTCCTCCAACTGTTTTCCTCTACGATCCTTGTCAACCGAGCACAATTTCCTCCCTGCCCTCGGCCATCTGTATCCTACTTCCCGGCATCACCTCCACAAACACATCGCTTGAAACCGGCTGTCCCGATGCAAATGTCGTCCCGTTCAACGAATAATTCTTCACAAAATATGTATTGGAATCCGGGTTATACCGCACACCGCAATGCTTTCTGCTGATCTTACCGTTTGTAAATACGAGATGGCACACAGAGGGATCCCTGCCCAAGATCACCTCTTCCCGATTTGTCACTTCGATCTCTGCCCCCTTAAACTCCCCGCGGGTCACGGTTACCTTCCCGACTGGCACAGTCCCGGCTCCCGGCATTCCCGGCGCGGCTCCGGCTGCCGGCATTCCCGGCGCGGCTCCAGTTACCGGCACAGTCCCGGTTAACGGCATTCCCCCGGCTCCCGCCATAGCAACCGGTGCGGAGTCCATCTGTACAACACGTGCAGCCGCCCTCCTTTTTGCCAATGTAAAATAATCAATCAACAGATAAACGGCAAACAAAAACATAACCATACAGACAATCGCGCAGCCAAGTCCGCCGAATGTCGTGTTGATCACAATGCTGAAATACCTCATTGGTTTTTTAAACATTTCCAAAGCCATATCAAAAAAGGCACCTAAATCCGCCAAATCACTTATACAGTTCAGCGCATGCGTTCCCATATTCAATATTCCAAGTAATGTTACTACCAAACCGCCCGCGCTCACCGCCAGGTTTGAGAATATAAGCACAATGCCATCCCATTTGAATACAAACCAGAGAACTGAAAGGATCACGAGGAGCAGGCAGCCGATATAGAGCAGCATATAGCCGACCCTCATGTAGCTTAGAACATCGACGACCACATCCAGTATTTTCTTATCCTCTCCCTCATCTTCCCTGAGTTCCCTGATCATCTTCTCGATTTCCTCCCGGTCCATCGTTTCATCCTTCCCTGTCATATGCAGAATTCTTTTAGCGACCATATCATCCGTGAGGAACACAAGCTCCCATCCGGTAAAAGAAATGTCATGTTTCACGCGGTCTTTCAGATCTTCCAGATCTTTCTCCATCGCCTCGTATGGATCTCCGATCAGATTTTCCATGCCTCTTTCGCCCAACTTGCCGCCAACCACATCCGAAATCATATCCGCTTCCGACTCAAACACGCTTCTGCAAATGTCTGCTATTTTATCTGTACTGAGGCTAACCCGCGGAAAAAACGCAGACACGATGACGACAAGCGGTAAAACGATTAAAATAATCATCTGCCATAGTACGATTGGTCTCTTCTTCCTTCCCGTTTCCATAAAATATCTCCTTTACTCTAATAAAAATGTTTCTTTTTCCGTCGCCAGATACAGTGCCGTTCCCGGCAAAACTTCCTGATAGTTCATAGACGAAACCTTTTCTCCGGTCGAGAGCCGCGTTCCATTTGTAGAATAATCAATCACAAGATAATTGCCGCTGCCCGCATCGTATTTGATTCCGCAGTGTTTCCTGCTGATTTTCGGATATTCCAAAATAAGCTGGCAGTATTTCGGATCTCGTCCGATGATAAATTCCTCCCCGGGCCGGATGTCAAATGTACTCCCCCGGAACTGTCCCATCGTACACTGTATCATACCAGTGTTGATCCCGGATCCTGATAGCGGCGCATTTAACCCTGTCGGCGACGCACCCTGTGGCGCAGCCGCATGTCCCATCATCGGCATCGTGATACTGTCCGCATTGGACTGCGGCGTAGTTCCAAAAGCGCCCGCCGGCGGAACAGCAGCACCCTTTTGACTGCCGGAAAAAGCAAAGTCCGGCATTTCCTGTTGAAAACTTCCCGCATATTTCTGCTTGAGCACCGTCATAAACAGGATTCCGAATACAATGAACAAAAAGGCAAAAATGAGCGTTACTGCCCTTCCCCACGAAGTAAGATGCGTGATCATGCCCGATATCGTATAACTTCCCATACCATCACTGTAAAGCACGTCATGGGAAATACTCGTGAAACTATGTACATACCCATCGATCTTCGACCAGATCATGCCGGGCATGACAAACTGCCAAAACAATTCTGCCGCACCGGTCAACACACCGAGCAGGAGAAGGAACAGTCCATTTGCTTTCCTATTTAAGATACATAAAACTATGAGTACGACGGCAAGCAGAACCGGGACATAAAGTAATATACCTCCCAGCTTAAATACGCCCTGAACACCGCTGTCCTCTATTTTTTTCTCCGCCTCAAATTCCGCACCGTCAAAATAAAGCGTGTCGTCAACGGTCAGCGCCCACTTTCCCCAAAACAGATTATTCATGGAACGGGTATCGAGCGCCCCATCAATCTGTTCATCGTATTCCTTCACCCGGTCTTTTCGTGTCTGATCCGAATCAAATTCATCCACGATCGCCGCTGCCGCGGAAACCGCCCCTGGGGACACCGCCTCTTCACCATCCTGATCCGAAATCTCCTGCACATGCCTATTTACTTCTTCTGCCATGTCCACATAACCCTCGCCAGAAATTTCCAGCCTCGGTAAAAACAATGTTCCCATAAACAACACAAGTAATGCTATACTTAACCATCCCTGCCATTTCATATTTCTCTCTCCTCTCTTTATGTATTCGTTTCATTTTCCTGGATCATGCTTTTCGCAATCTCCAATGCCGAGCGCCTGCTTTCCTGGCTCTCTTCCGGCTTTGCCGCGCCGTACAGCGCCGCATACAACTGTTCCATCGACTCGTACCGGTCCGGGATCTCAATCCCCAGTCCTTTCATGATCGCGGCATCCAGTTCTTCCCCGATCGGCACTCCCACCGCCTGCAGACAGCGTACGTGATCATGCTCCTGACGCTCGACCGACTTCTGAAGCTTGACGCCGGAAAGCAGGTAGTACATCGTGGCACAAAGACTGTATATATCGGTCCACGGCCCCTGGTTGCCATTTTTATCATACTGCTCGATCGGCGCATATCCGTGTTTTAGTACGACTGAATTCTCACCCGCACCGTTATACATCGTGGCAGCGCCAAAATCAATAACCTTCACGTTCTGATCCTGACTGATCATAATATTATCAGGACTGATGTCCCTGTGAATGATATTTGCCCTGTGGATCACACCCAGGGATGCAATGACATTCCTCATCAGCGGCAGCAGCTGCTCCGGCGTATATTTCCCGCCAAATTGTTTCGCATATTGCTTCAAATGGACGCCCTCGATGTACTCCATCACGATGTACGCCGTATTGTTGCCATAAAAGAAATCCCGCACGGACACGATCCCCGGCAGATCATAAAAAACAGATAAATTAGCCGCTTCCTGAAGGTAATTCTGCAGTCCGGACAAATACGCCGTCTGCGCGATCTCAGTATTTGTCGTATGATGCAAGTCGATACTGATCATCGACGTATCCGAAACACGGGCAGCAATCCCCCTCGGAAAATACTCTTTGATACAGACGCGCTTGCTCTGGTAAAAATCCCAGCCGATATACGTCATTCCGAAACCGCCCTTGCCGATCACACGCCCCACCAGATATTTTCCGTTCAGGATCTCATACGGCGCAAGTGAATTGTGCGCGATCTGGTATGTCCGCATGTCAAACCCGCAGAACGGACACGGCTCGGATGGCCGTTCCTTGATCTTCATACAACCCATACAAAGTTTATTGGGGTCCACCAACTTTTTTTCTGCCATAATCCTTACCTCTTCACCAAAGACTTCCGTAATCGCTGCCGCCCGCTTCGATGCTTGGTCCTTTGTTATTGTTATTTCCCGATTTTTTCGGAGCCACGATCTGCGGAGCGCCGCCACCAGAACCGTTACCTTCCGATCGCTGGCGTCTGGGCCGCGTCGTCGGTTGTGGTTCTGGTTCCGGTTCCGGTTCCGGCTCAGCTCCCCGGCTCGTATACAGTGTGATCGTTTTTGCGTGTACTTCCAAATCCACCAGGTTCACCTTCTGTCCCGCCTCGATCGACTGACGGGATACATTACCCTCCCTGACCGTGTCATTATAACCTGCCTCTTTTTCTGTTTTTACTGAAAACAGGCCGGCAGACAGTCCCAGTTCATCGAGCATCTTCTTTGCCTGTTCCACCGTTTTCCCGGAAAAATCCGGTATCGTCCGGTCAAAATCCGATTTTTTTCCCCGCGACACACTGAGCGTAACCTTACCTGCTGTCACATCGAACACCTCGCCGGGAGCGGCACTTTGGTCGTACACCGTCCCCTTCGGCTGGTCGTCGGAACAGATTTCGCTGACGGCGTACGGCACATGGTCTGCTTCCACCGCCTTTTTCGCCTCATCTAAACTCTTCTGTATGTAGTTTCCCAAAGTGACAAACTGGCTGCCTCCGCTGACCGTCAGTTCCATCGTTCCGTCCTGCGCCGTATCGACGATACTCCCGGCCGCCTTTGACTGGGCGATCACGGTATCCTTCGGCGCCCCATCCAGTATGTATGTCACCTTGATATCCGCAATCCCCATCTGTTCCAGTTCCTCTTTCACATCCGTGAACGCACGCCCTTCCAACTGGGAAACCGTCGCCGTTCCTTCCCCCGCCGCTCCTACCTTAACGCTGCCGCCCGAAGCCAGCCGCACAATGCCGTATACCCCGCCGCCTGCCGCTGCGAGCAGGCACAAAAACACAGCTGCCTTTACCCCGATCGATGCGCCGCCAAACTTCTCCAGCAATCCGGGCAGCCCCCTGCGGTTCTTTTGCTCCTCCACAGGCAGGACCCAGTCCGGTTCATACCTGGGTACAAAATCCGCACCGCCGAGCGCTTCCATAAACTCGTACGCCGTCTGGAGCCGGTGCTGCGGCTGCAGACTGAGCGAAGTCATAATCGCCATCTCCGCATAGTCCGGCACCTGGACTCCCATCTGGGAAATGCTCAAAAGCGTGTCCTGCTTGAAGCGGCTCCTCGCCGACGGCGGTTTTTTCCCCGTCAGCAGCCGGTAAAACAGGGCCGCCACAGCGTATATGTCCGTATACGTTCCCTGCCTCGTATCCCGCCGGTACTGCTCCAACGGCGCATAGCCCTCTTTCAACAGGATCTCCGCATTTGTATTTGCCTGTGCCGCCGCATGTTTTGCCGCCCCAAAATCGATGAGTTTTATGACGCCTTCCGTCGTCACAAAAATGTTATCGGGGGCAATATCGCGGTGAAGGACATTTTTTTTATGGATCTCGTTTAATGTGTGGAGCACGGTCAGTATGATGTACTCCGCTTTTTCATAAGCAAATTTACCACCTTCCGCCTTGAGAATCCCCTTCACGTCCTGCCCTTCCAGATATTCCATAATGATATAACCGGTATGATTTGCCTCAAAGAAACTGTATATTTTCACGATTCCTTTTACATTCGCGAGATTGGCGAGGCTCCTCGCCTCCTCTAAAAACTGCCGCAGTCCCGTCTGAAAACGGTCGATCTGCTCCCTCTCTTCCACTGTCACCGTACTCTGTTCCAGGCTCACGCGGCGGGATAGGTTTCTCGGAAAATATTCCTTGATACAGACCTTCCGGCTCAAATTCCGATCCCATCCGACATAAGTAATCCCGAACCCGCCATATCCGAGTGCCTTTCCGACCAGGTACTTATCATTCAAAATCGTACCCGGCTTCAGATAGACTGCGGTATCCACCACTTCATTCGGGTCGTAACCACAATCCGGACATCGGCCGGTATGCCCGCCCTCGATCTTCTTCATACATCCATAACATATTTTCATCGCTTCCTCCATTCATGCTCGACCATCCTGCAGCTTTTCCTGACATCTGCTAAGAGCCGCGGCCAAAGGGAAATGTTAGCCGGGTACCATGCCATTACCGCCGATACCCGGATCGGAACCGCTGCCTCCTGGTTTCCTGCCGCTTCCGCTGTGGCCGCCGCTGCTGTTCCCGCTATTACCGCTGTTACCGCCGCTCCTGCCCGACGATGAGGAACCGCCGTTCCCCGCAGGATTGTTATTGACAGCCGGCGCCGGTGTCGGCACGTCCTTCCAGATCCGGATTTTGGCATCGGACGTGAAACAATGATCTTGTGCGTTCAGTCCGGGAATGCCGGAACTCGTAACTGCCCATTTATAGTCAGTGTCCGCCGCATCGGCGTGGTCGATCTGGATATTTGCGTCCTCCAATTTAAGTTTTTCCGTCAGATAAGCTTTGAAATCCGCTACTGTGCGCCCATCGCTGCTTACGATTTCTTCGATCGCATATAGGGTAAAATTATCCCGGTACGGATTTCCCGGGGCAATGGACTGGTAAGCGATTTCTCCCTTTCCATATTCGTCGTCTGTCCCATAACAAGCCATCGGCTTCGGCACACAGTTGTCCTTCTCATTCTCATAGTGGATCTTATACGCATCGTCGTTTTTTATGTCTTCATATTTTTTCTTTATGTACGATGCCGGAATTTTCTGGTTCTTCTTCGCCTTACTACCCGAAGAAACCACGAATGTGAGCTTCCGGCCGGCCTCCACATACTGCCCATACGGGAACTCCTCACCGTTTTCCTTGATCGAAATGAGATTATCCCTCTGGATCTCGCTGTTCTCCTGTCGTTCCTCGGCAATCTCGACTCCGTGTGCCCGCAGTTCATCCGCAAGCTTTTTCCGATTCTTTTGGGAAATATTTTTTACACTCTCTTCCAACGTACGCCGCACGCTGTTTTTCACAAATAAAGTGATCGCACTACTTTTCGGGATGACCGATCCGGCATTTGGACTCTGCAGTGTGACGAGTTCCCCTTCCCCCCCGCCGAGGTTGTACACGACGGACGGCTCTGCCAGTCCTTCCTTCTGCAACAAATCCTCAGCCTCCTGCAGCGTCTTTCCCATCACGTTCAGCATAGAAGTATTGTCCTTATTCTCGGTCACTTCCACCTCGGTATCCCTGTTTTTATATACAAAAATCCCTCCTGCTACCGCCGCACAGAACATGCAGGCGATAATTCCTTTCGCCCATACCGGAAATTTACCGGTATCCGACTTTATTTTCACTTTCCTCCGCTTCACTTTGGAACTGTTCAGTTCACGCAAAAACGCTTCGGCGGACGGAGTCCGGTCACGCTGGAACACATTCAGCGCATTCATGAGCGCATGTTCCATCGCTTCCGGGATCTGGACGCCCTGTTTTGACGGCTCGGTGAGTTTGTCGGTCAGCGCCCGCTCCACCGATTCCACCGGCACTGTTCCAGTCATCATCCGGTACATCACGGCTGCCACTGCGTACACATCGGACCAGGGTCCTCGTTCGCCGCGGCTCCGGTACTGCTCTTCCGGCGCGTACCCCTGCTTTAGTATCACCGCCAGGCTTTTTGAATTGGAACTCGTCGCATAGCGCGCCGCACCGAAATTCATGAGTTTTACCTGCCCGTCCTCCGTCAGCATGATATTTTCGGGGGCAATATCACAGTGTACGACCGATACCTCATGCAATTTTGCCAATCCGTTCAAAAGCGTGCAGGCAAATTTATATGTCTCCCTTGCCGAATAAGTCGTCCCGTCACCTAGAACATCGGCCAGCGTCCTTCCTTCGAGATATTCCGTTATGACATAACCGGTATCATTTTCGGCCACGCAGTCATAGACCGCTGCGATTCCCGTCAGGTTCCCCAGGCGCTGGATCTCATTCCCCTCGTTGAGAAACGCCGCCAGCCCTTCCTCGAACTGCTCGAGCGCATCTCCCGAATAAATCGTGATTTCCTTCTCCCCGGCAGACCGCGTCGTGAAATCGGACGGAAGATATTCCTTGATCATCACCTTGTGGCCCTGCCCGGCATCCATTCCGATGTAAGTCACTGCAAAACCACTATATTCCAATGCTTTTCCGACGATATATTTCCCGCCGACGACCGTTCCCGGCGTCAAATAGTATGCTTCCTGTTCATCTGCCGCCTCACTGTAACCACAATGTGGACAGATCGTTGCTTTTTCATCCATGTTGCTCATGCAACCCATACATAATTTCATCTCGTCCTCTCATTCCTCCGCACAAGTACACCGGATAATAAGTTTTTTTACGTGAAACTTAGTATTTAATGTACTAGCGGCCTTTCGCATCAAAACCTGATCTTAATTTTTTTAGCTGTTACCGACGGTATGCCGTTTTTCATCTTCACCGTGACCTGGCACTTTAATTTTTTCAGTATATAGTCGTAGGAGCTCATCTTGTTCACATTTATTTTGTATTTCCTTCCCTTGAACTTATATGTGACGGCACAGCTCTTCACCTGTTTTTGGTTTACATTTTTGTATACGGGTTTTACGTTGTAGACCTTTAACTTTTTATTGTACCGTTTGGAATATTTCAGCGTCCGTTTTTCATCGATGACTGCTTTCAATGAAACCGATGGTTTCGGTACTTTTACCATGATGGTATAGGTCTTGTTCCTATAAACGGCTATTAGCTTTGCCGTACCGGCTCTTAGACCGGTCACCTTATTTTTACTGATCTTTACAATCTTTTTGGATGCGGCATTGGCCGCTTTCAAGCTGTTCGGCTTCTCTGTTCCAAATCGTACCGTTACCGTGACGCCTACATTCACTGAGTAATTCGTCTTGAAAACATCTGGTTCTTTTGACGGAACTGGCTGAGTCGGGATTGGCGGCTGTGGCGTTGGTTCCGTCGGCGGCTGTATTGTCGGCGGCTCTTCCGTTGGCGGTTGTACCGTCGGCGGTTCTGCTGTTGGCGGCTGCACTGTCGGCGGCTCTTCCGTCGGTGGCTGTATCGTCGGCGGCTCTTCCGTTGGCGGCTGTACTGTCGGCGGCTCTGCTGTTGGCGGCTGCACTGTCGGCGGCTCTGCTGTTGGCGGCTGCACTGTCGGCGGCTCT
>CAJTZN010000055.1 GCA_910584065.1 uncultured Eubacterium sp. | reverse complement strand
CCAATAACTGGGATCAGGACACCGATCTTACCTGCAAGAGCATTTTACTGAAAGCGACAGCACCGGGCGGTACGTTAGCAGGTGTTACGATCACAGGAATCTGGGTACGTTATGGTGACACTATCGGTTCTTCTACAGAGGACCCAAGTATGCCGGAAACACCAGCACCGAGTAAACCGCCAGTAGAATCAGCGCCGGTTGAATCAGCGCCTGTGGAAAGCGACAGGGTATTTACAGCTGCTGATCTCGGAGGGAAAGATACACTCTCCTATACATATGAAAAAGTATGGGCAGGTTCTTCCAATTTGATAACGTACAAATTTACGGCAGACGAGATTGCAAAGATCAAGGCTGGCACGTTTACTTCATTGGAGATAGCGGCAAATATCATAGATGCCACAGCAAAATCGAATTGTTCGATACAGCTTGGTATCAGGGGGAAAGGCGATTCTTGGGGAAGTAAAACGGATATGTTCTATAGCAATCCGTTTAAAACGGATAAAAATGGCCCTCAAACACAAACGCTGGATCTAACAAAGCTTGCCAAATCGAAAGAGGATCCGGAAGCATTGGTGATTCAGGTGGAATGGGATGATCCAAAGGACGATAAAACAATCGTTTTTGACGGAGACCTCGAGCTTACTTCCCTCACGTTTAAAGATGCCAGCGGCACTGGAACTGCTGCGACCATACCGGATGAGGCGAAGAAATCCAATATGGCCGGTCTGGGCATCTATCTTGCATTGTTTAAAGTTCCTCTGCCGGCCGATGTCAATTTAAAGAAGTATTCAAAAATCATCTACGAAGTAACGGTGGACGGCAGTCCAAAGAAACTGAATGCCATTTTGTTTGGCGAAGGACTGTCACAGTATGGTGATCATACAGAGGGAATTACGAATGGCACTGCTACATTAGATCTTTCCAAGTATGAATCTACGATTACAGACGGTACTTATTCGGTTGGCGTACAGACGGCGGAAGAAGGATTTGCCGGCAACGTCTCGCTGGATAAGATCACTCTTGTAGCAAAAAAATAACTCGTAAAAACCAGTTTACCAGAGTAAATGAAAGTTAATGCGGTAGCTTTTGACTGATTTTGCTTTACTTCTGGAAATAATAATATCCCGCGGAAATTCTTGTGCCAAATTATTAAGAATTTCGCGGGATATTATTATCTCATCTTTATGATACGTTAAACACATTGAACATTTATTGGTTATCATCTGCATTATACATAGTTTCGATAGGGGCATCGAACAATTCTCTGATCAATCCTGGGGACATTCCCCGTCCTTGCATGATGGCAGACAATCTGCTGCGCTCCCAGGCTATTCCCTCTTCTCGCCCCTCTTCCCTCACCGTCTTCATATGTAATTCCTCATTATATTCAAATATACTCATCTGGATCACCTCCGCCCGGTTGGCTACTAGAAATTCTTTCAGGATCCCTTCTTTGATACAGTCTAACACCGCCTTTTCTACTGCTTCCTCAAATTCCATCTGGCTTTTGTAACAGCGTACCCTGTCTACATACCGCATATAATCACACAGGGAACGGCATTTCCCCAATAATTCTTCGTTATATCCCGTATTAATATTTAACTGAAGCACGATCAGCTCTAGATTAACTTCATCCGTTTTACGGTAGAAGGATTCTGATAGCCGCAGAATCTTCCTTTCCGGCTGTTCCTTCGCTCCATTGTAAAACACAACAAAGCAGGGCGACGGGATCTGAATCCGCTTAGTTGAATACAGATCCTGCTCTTCCTTCTGGATCATCTTTTCATACAGCTTTGTCACATAAAACAGATCACGCAGCGGCATGTTTGGATTTACCGTAGACTGATGTTCATACAGGTTCAAACGCAGATCGACCACGCAGGACACGTCATTTTTCATTGACATATAAACGGCATTTTCCAGCTTGACCACTTCCAATTCTTTCGGGTCTGTATAATGGGTATCATTTACCGCATTGTACAGATTCAAAAGTTCTGATTTATCCTGATAGATCATACGGAATACAGAATCCTTGTAATTCCTTTTTTTGGGTGTTACCGGAAGTGCGGGTGCATTCGGCTTCCGGTCTACTCTTTTCTCCATATAAACCCTCCCTGTTTCGCAGAGAGCCGGTTTCTTTTATTTCAAACAACCTCCCTGCTTTTTTTGATTTTTGGAATAAAGCATTGACGTTCTCTGAAATAAAAGATTCCTTACAGATAAAAAGAATGGTAATGCTTTTTATTACAATAACATAGAAGTATGATTTTGTCAACTGAATTGTTTATGTTTTCTTTGTTTTCCGCCTTTCACTTCTGGCTCATCCACAAAACCGGCTCCCCATTTTCCCGGAAGCGGATGCGGTGCAGCATTGTACTCCGCGGAGAATCGTAAGCAGTCTTTTCCGCGTGGTAGGCGATATACGTATCTCCGCTCTTATCCTGAAAAAAGGAGTTGTGTCCCGGGCCGTATATGCCGTCCAGATCTGCGGTTGAAAGCACCGGATACGGACTCTTTTTCCAGCGGGTCACATCCAGCGGGTCCTCGTCCCGTCCGATGCTTAATAACCCGATCGCATAGGTCCAGTTGCAGGCAGATCCGCCCGAATACGTAATATAGATCGTATCCTCTGTCAGGAGCGGATAGGGCCCCTCGTTATTGATGGTGCCCGCGACATTTTCCCACCCGTATAATGGGCGCGATAAGAGCACCGGATCGCTCGTCAGTTGCCAGGGCTGATCGGGGTCGGTAGAGGCGATATAGAGCATGGAACCGGTATCTCCTTCCGCCATACAGTTTTCCCGGTAGGACCAGATCAGGTAAGATCGACCGCCGTTGCTAAAATGTGTCATATCCAGCGTGATGCCTTTTTCACCGAGAAAGGTTCCCTCTTTTTTCCTCACGCGGACCGGATCTTCCCAGTCACCCGCGCGGATGATCGAGCCGTTTTCTTTGAGCCGCATCATATGACACTGTGGGTCAAACGTATCCCCGCTCACGGCAAACAGCAGATATACGCGCCCGCCGATCACATGGAACTCCGGTGCCCAAAAGGTCTGGATCAACCCCTTTTCCTCATTCTTGTCGAGGATAAGATGCTGCGGCGTTTCCGGAAGGAACAGATCCGGCAGCCGCTCGGCCTCACGTACCCAAAAGCCGACATCTCCCGTATTATCGTTGGTAGCAATATAATAATACATGTCGTTCCATAAAAAAATAACCGGATCTGCGAATCCGGAAGCGAGCGGAAAAGAATCCATTGGCCATTCCTGGCGACGAACGGTATTCTGTTCCTCCACGGGCGTATAATACTGCAGGATCGCGTCATAAAGTCCGGCATCGATCTCAATACCTGAGAATGAAGCAACGTCCGCGAACAGCTGAGCGTTTGAGAATGGCCGCTCTTTTTCATTCCTGGCAACGTTACCTGCCGTGATATCCGCGATCTCGCCCAGGCGCGGATGCTCTGCCACATCAACAAGGCCGCATTCCTCGAAAGTAATAAAATCTTGTGTCAGCCATAAAAGCCGTTTTGATCCCCTGCTGCCTTCTTCTGCCCCGTCGTGTCCGATCCGCTTTGCTAAAATAGCGTATTCCGAAGCGCTGCCATTTCCGTCTGGCAGGAAAACGACGACTGGTTCGGACAGACTTTTACCTATGATCTCATTGTTCTGGCTGATTTCCGCCTCCGCGTACAGGATTCCCTCATTATTATTTAAGGGAACTACTGTGCCTCCGTTTTCGGAAACAGCGATATGTACGCTGTTTCCGTATTCCGGGGGACAGAAGCTGTCGTCAGGGATCCGTGTATAGACGAACAGTTCGTGTTTCATCGAATAACTCCTTATCCGTTAAATTTCTTTACTGAACTATAGCTTCCGTATACTTTTTTGCCGTTCTCATCTTTTTGATAAGCCCGTACCTTGACAAAGTATTTTTTGCCCTTTTTCAATTTTTTGATCGTATAAGTCGCTTTTTTCGTGCTGCATTTTTTCACGCCTTTTTTCATTTTCTTATCTGTCGCGTATACGACCTGGTATCCGTCCGCGTCCTTCACGGCTTTCCATGTCACTTTCGCTTTTTTGCCCTTCTGTTTTTTCACAGAGAGGCCTTTCGTCTTCGCCACCGAAATCTTTTCTGTTTTCGGCTCGGCTGATGGCGTGACGGTCGGAGACGGCGAAGGCGTCACCGTTGCTGAAGGTGCCGGTGTAGGCGTCTGCAGCGGAGCCGGAGTTGCTGTCGGTTCTGGTTCTGCTTCCTTCTCAAACTGCCAGTAATCAAATTTAAACAGCTCTTCGCTTCCTTCTCCGGTAAAGAGGAAATACAGATCGTGTACGCCGGTCGTCGGTGTGATGTCAATCGTACATGTCTGATAAGTATCCTTGCTTCCCGTGTTCGGAATCTGGACCGTACCGATCTTTTCGCCGTCTTCGGAATCCAGACGAACTTCAATGGCTGCGGAACTGTCGCTGTCCGAGGCAACGGACGCGTGGAACCGGATGGCTTCCTTGCTGCCGAAATCGACATTTTCTATTTTCAGGCTGCTGCTGTCTTTGATGTCACAGACCGACACGCCGCCCTGTTTGTTCATTTCCGTTTCTATGGCAGTCCCCCGGGCAAATGTTTCGGCTTCTGTCCGGTCAAACGGATTCAGCGTACCGATCGCGTCCGGGCCGTCTACGGTCATTTTAAGTTCTGGAATCGTACCATCCTCATTATAAGTAAATTCCTCTACGCACACAGAGCGGTGGTAAGCGCCGCCACCCGGTAATGGCTGGCTGTGGTAGAACATGTAAGAATGTCCGTTAAAATCTACGACACCCGGATGATTCGTATAACAGGTCGGAGAACTTCCCAGTCCCTGTGGGGCCATGAATTCCCCTTTGAACTCCCACGGTCCAGTCGGCCACTGGCTCGTCGAATAGGCGAGACTTTCCTGTCCGGATTTCATAAATGCCGCGTATACCATATAGTACAGATCGCCGTGCTTATAAAACCATGGACCCTCTCCGTAGGCACACTTTCGGTCACTCTGCGCTTTGGGACCAAATGCCTCCTCGGTCATATCAATGCTGACGATCCCTTTCTTACCGATACTTTCGTCATAGGAAAGCATGTCTTCGTTTAACTTCACGTAGCGCAGGCTCGGATTTCCGAAATATAAGTAAGCCTGGCCGTCATCGTCGATAAATACGGTCGGGTCGATATTGTTCCATGAGCCGTCATCGACGAGCGGTTTTCCTAAGGCATCGACAAACGGTCCTTCCGGTTTATCGCTAACGCCGACGCCGATCACCATGCCGCCGCCCTTTTTATGGATCGGCACATACAGATAGAATTTGCCGTTGCGCTCCACGCACTGGGGCGCCCACGCCCTCGGATCTTCTGTGTCTGCCCAGGTAAACGATTTATAACTCATGACCGTTCCGAGATCCGTCCAGTTTACCATGTCCTTTGTCGAATAACATTTCCAGTCATTCATCGTATAGAAATCTTTAACCAGCTTATCCTCATCGTGTGACGTATAGAGATACAGTGTATCCCCTGACACCATCGGTGCCGGATCCGCCGTATAGACATTCTGTACGACTGGATTATCCGCTTGTGCCGGAATATTCGAAACCATGATTCCGGAACAGAGGGTCAGTAATCCAACAAGAGCTTTTACACCTGTCTTTTTCTTCATTTTTTCACTCATCCTTTCTTTTATTTAAGCGGCGTTTCCACCGCATTTTAACGCCAGGTTCTTTCGTGCTGGATTGCACTTTAGGAACCTACCGTTACTTTCGCGTCTGACTGACTTAAAATCTCCCCATTCGGGCCGACTACCGTGAGAATGTACTCTCCCGGCGTAACCGGCGCCTTCATGGAACTACTGTTTCCCGCGGCTTTCGACATCGTCGGGTCTGCCGCGTCAAAGGCGGACAATCCGGACGGCGCGAGCCATATTGTCTTTGTGCCGTCGGACAGCGCATGGGTAAAGGTAACCGTTCCCCCGCTTGTCGCCGTTACGTGATCTTCTAACAGCTGGTTTGCTTCCGTAACCGTCGTGGAAAATGCCAGCGTGATCTCTTTTTTCGTCGCTTTCTCAGTCGCCTTCAGCGTCCAGACGCCAGCCTCACTGATGACGGCTCCGTTCGAAACCGCTTTTCCATTCAGCGTAAAGGTATACGCATCTTCCATCAGTTCCAGCGTGAGCGGACGGAGTTTGGATACGTTGTAGTTTCCGCCATCCGACACGTTCGCGGCGTTCGTGCTCTCTCCGACATAAAGGGTAAAGGTGGATGCGTCTGACAGCGATCCGTCGGCATACCGGATGTAGAGTTTGTACTCGCCGGGGTCTTTCGGAATCTCCATCGATTTCTCATTTCCGGCTGCTTTTGTCATCGCCGTTCCCTCGGCGAACGCTGTCGTTCCCTCTTTGGCGAGCCACACTTCATCCTCCTTGGCGAGCAGTCCCCTTCTCGGCAGTTTCTGCCCGGCCGCGAGGCGCACATTGGAGGCCAGTTCATAGTCGGTATCCGGAATGACATCCTTGCCGACCATGTGCACATACGGATCTTCCAATCCGGAATAGAGCACGGTCTCGTATCCTTTGAGCGGCCAAATGTACTGCTCATTGACATACTGTTCGAGCGTACAGCTCGGCGCGGTCGTCTCGGAGCGGCTCGTATTGGAAAAACCGTTCGTGACGATCATGTCGTGCTTTCTGCGCCAGTCGTTCAACTCATAGACGTTGCGGATAATGTTAGTCACCACGTTGCTGTCAAATTTGATATAAGCACTTCCCTCGTCCGGGTGGAAGCCGTTGATCATCTTGCTGCCGTTGGCCACCTGCGGCTTCCGCTTGGCATTAATATAGTTAAAACTCATCTCGGAGTATTCGGTCCAGTCATCATTTCCCTGTCTGCCGAGCGTGTAAATACCGCCCGCATCCTGCAGCAGGGAGCAGATCTCCTCGACGCGGTTATAATTTACGTGATTGTTCTTTGACGTATCGGTCGGGACGCCCGGCAGCTGCGAATCGCTCCCGTTCTCCCCGTCAAAGTTACACCAGCCCCAGCCGATGCTCATGCCGCTGTACGAACACTTATAGACGAAATTGTGCAGCACCTGCAGGTGGTAGGTAAAAAATGTCGTGATCGGTGAATTTCCCGGGAAGAAATAACAGTTCTCAAAGAGATAATTGTTCGTGATCGTTATTTCCTTCGGAACCGACTCGGTGCCGTCGCGGAACTTTTCCTTTTCCGGCCCCGCCGCATTCGCCGCCTTCACTTTATGGATTTCGGTATCGTTTTCATATACGTGCTGCGGATGTCCGACAACGATGCCGGCGCCGCCCGTCTTCGCGATGTAATTTCCCGTGACCTCGCAGTCTTCTACATCGTTTTCCAAATGGATGCCCAAATATCCGGTATGGCGGATCTCCCCGTCGATAAAGCGGATGTTTTTGCCCGATGTGACGTGGATCGCGGCCGGCGGCACGTCATAGGAGCGGTAAATGTCATCGTGCTGGTTGACAAGGCCGAAATTCGTGAGGACGATCGATCCCTGCACCGAAGCATAACCGTGGGACCCCTCGAGTTCATAGAGGTTCCAGTCGGTATAGGCAAAACTCAGTCCCTCAAACGTGATATATTCGACATGCTCGGACTTTTTCGCGTCGCCGCTCATATCAATGAGCGTATCCGTTTCCGGGATGACCACTTCGGCCTGCGCCAGATCTTCTCCCTCTCTCGGTATGTAATAGAGCATGCTCCCCGCCTCGTCGAAATAAAACTCACCGGGCGATTCCAGCCATTCAAATACATTGGACACGTCGTTTACTTTCGTCTTTTCCGGGCTGTATGCCGTGCCCCAGCCCAGGTTCTGCGCGAGGGCTCCGTACGGCATCTGCAGCGTCACCTCGGTGTTTCCCTCATCCGTGAGCGCCAGGGATTCGGCGCAGACGAGCTGCTTGGCCCAGGTGGAACCGGATTCGAGCTCAATGTTCTGCGGATTTCTCGTATCGGCCGGCAGTCCGAACGACGCGGGGAACTCCGCCCCGGTATAAATCGTCGTTGTGCTCGGCGCCCAGGCCCACTCCGCCTGGCCTTTTTCCACTTTATAACTTCCGACGGCGCGGGCCGGTTTTCCCGATTTTGTCGTCATCGAAGCCCGCTCACCGTTGACGTAGATGGCACGCAGCTTCTCCGAACGGTTCAGCGGTGTTTTATAGGCAGTCAATCCGTCCGCGAGCCAGTCCACGTCCTCTGCTTTCTGCCAGGCTGTCTCCAGCTTTTTCCCGCCGCTCAGAACCGGCTTCGCTCCCTCGGCCGCGCGGTAAATGACCGTTCCCTTCTCGGTACCGGAGTCCGCTGCCGTAAATTGGATCGTATCTTTGATCGGATAGAAACCGTCCGCGATCTCGACGATGATATCCCCCGAACTTTTATCCATTGACCGAACCGCTTCCTTCGCGCGGGAAATGCTTTGGAACGGATGGGATTTCGAACCATCGCCGCTGTCGCTCCCCTGTGCCGATACGTAAATCTTATTCCCGGTTTCAGCTGGTTCCTCGGTCTTCGTCACCGGGGAAGCCGCCGTCTCACCGGACACAGCCGGCGCATCTGACGGAACTGGCGTCCGCGTCGGCCCCGGTATGCGGCACATGAATTTATTTATCGTTACCTTTACTTTTCCAACTCTTCTCGTCTTTTTCTTCCCTTTCGCCGGCGTTATTTCCTTTACGGTAATAACTGCCGTACCCTCTCTTTTTCCCTGGACAACGCCTTTTTTAGAAACGGTGGCGATTTTCTTCTTATTTGAAGAAAATGTATACTTCCGGTTCTTCTTCTTGTTTTTGATTTCGATCTTTTTCTTTTTTCCCTGCATGACCGTAAGTTTTTTCTGTTTCAGTGTCGCCTTTTTGGCGGCAAGGGAAATCCCCCCCGGCAGACATACGGTCAGCAGCATGGCAGACACGAGCGTGAACGCCATACAGGTTCGTACAATCTTATGTTTCATCCTGATTCTCCATTCCAGAAGTATAGCAGCGGGAGCACGCAGAATCTTCCATTTACGCGCGCTCATGACCTGTTGTCCTTCTATCAGCCATTATCCACGAAAAGCCTATATATCTACCCTTCATTCTAGACGTATATTCGTTTTTTTACTATGACAAATTGGGTATCGTTTTATGATATATTGAGACTTTTTTATTGTATTTTTTTTTCTGTTCCTGTATACTAACAACAGTACCATGAAATACGGGCTTGACGACAGGCCCGCATCATCAGACAGAAAAGAGAATGATTTATGATAGATATTATTTTCGTACAGACCGACACGTCACATCCGGTCGGATTTGAATGTAATATGGATCGGGAACACGACTGGTGGCTGTTCGTGCAGACCCATATCCAGACATATTTTGTAATTGATGGAAAGAGAATTGTTTTGCCGGCACATGCTGCCATTCTGTATCCGCCGCATTCCCTGATCCAGTATGGCGCGGCGGAAAAAAAACCTTACAGCGATGACTGGACACGGTTTTACACGGACGAACCGTTTATCTGCAAAGGGAACGTCCCTCTGGAGACGCCGTTTCAGACGAGAGACCACATGTATATCAAGCAGCTCCTTCACCTGCTGGCTTGTGAAAATTTCTTTGATTACCAGCACAAAGAATCCTCGATCCAGGCGCTGTTCCAGCTGCTATTTTCGAAACTGCACGAGTCGCTGTCAGGGGAGACCGATAACCTTCGCGAACTGGAGCTTTTGCAGCTGCACATGAACATCCAGAACAATCCGGCTTCTCCCTGGAGCGTTCCGGAAATGGCAAAGCAGCTGCACATCTGCCCGAGGCATCTGCAGAAGATCTATCAAAAACGGTTCGGCATCACCTGTATGGACGATGTCATAAAAAACCGCCTGCTCCTCGCGAAAGAAAAACTGGAGCAGATAGATATTCCCGTTTACCGCATCGCGGAACAATGCGGCTACTCAAACACCGAGCATTTCAGCCGTCAGTTCAAACAGCACTTTGGGATGTCCCCCCATGCGTACCGCCAGTCAAAGAATGCCCCCTAATGTCAGCACGATCCTTCGGCACACGCGCGCAGTACCGGTTCAAGTATGGCAATCATCTCGTCCACATGCGTTTTTTCTATGATGAGGGGCGGCACAAACCGAATGACGTCTGTCCCCGCGCTCAGCACGATCAGTCCGTGTTCCAGCGCCCGGCTGCATATTTCACCGATCTGGGCATCGCACACAAGGCCCCGGAGCAGGCCAAGTCCCCGCACTTCCTTGGCGACCGGACAGGTTTCCACGAGTTCCTGCAGTTTTTGTCCCAGATAATCCCCGGTTTCTTTCACATGCGCTAACAACTGCCGTTTCTCCATCAGTTCGATCGATTTGGCAACGGCGGTACAGGCGAGCGGATTGCCGCCAAACGTCGTTCCATGGTCTCCCGGCACAAACGCCTTTCCAATCTCCTTCGTCGTGGCGATCGCGCCTACCGGGATCCCGCTTCCGATGCCTTTTGCCATCGTCACGATATCCGGCTTTATGCCGTAATGTTCATAGGCAAACATTTTCCCCGTGCGCCCCATGCCGCACTGGACTTCATCGCAGATCATCATGATATCGTGCTTGCTGCAAAGGTCGCGGATCCCCTGGAGAAATTGCTGCTCGGCCGGGAAAACGCCGCCCTCTCCCTGCACTGCCTCGACGATGATGGCGTACGTGCGGTCCGTGATCTTCTCTTCCACACTTTTCAGATCGTTGTAATCCGCGAAACTCACGCCGGAAATAAGTGGTTCATACGCCTCCCGGTACTTTTTCGTGCCCGTCACGGACAGGGCGCCCATGCTCCGGCCGTGAAAGCCTTTTTCCATCGAAATGATCTCGGAGCGGTCCGTATATCCTTTCATCAGCGCGTATTTGCGCGCCAGTTTCAGCGCTCCCTCATTTGCCTCGGTACCGCTGTTTGCCATGAAAACCTGCTCCATTCCCGTAATGCGCGCCAGTCCTTCTGCCGCGTCCCTGAGCGGCTGGGAATAAAAGTAATTGGAGACGTGGACGACCTTGTCGATCTGGTCTTTCAGCGCCTGTTTGAGTTCTTCATCGCTGTATCCAAACGCGCAGACAGCGATCCCGCTGCCAAAGTCCAAATATTTCTTACCATCCGTATCGTACAGGTACACTCCTTCCCCGTGGTCCAGAACAACCGGATAACGGTTATAGGAATGGATGAGATACGTTTCGGATTCGTTTATGATCTCTTTCATATTGAAACATCCCTTCTGTATTTAAGCATTATTTAAGCATTTCCTTCTGTCTCATACTGGTATAAACTGTTTTCGTTGCCAATAAACGCGGTCCCGATTCCCTTTTTCGTATAAAATTCCAGGAGCAGGCAGTGTTCAAGCCGCCCGTCCAGAATATGCACGCGGCCCACGCCGCCTTCCACGGCGTCAATGCAGTTTCTAAGTTTCGGAAGCATTCCGCCGCCGACAAATCCCTCATCGATCATGCGGTTGGCCTCATCAAGCGTCAGGACAGACAGCAGGGTCGAGGGATCGTTGGCATCCCGGCACACGCCTTCAATGTCGGTCATGAACACAAGCTTTTCCGCCTTCATCGATTTGGCGATTGCGCAGGCTGCATCGTCGGCGTTGATATTATATGATTTAAAGTCATCTCCCAGTCCGATCGGGGCGATGATCGGCACGAAATCATGCTCGAGCAGCGTATCGATCAGATCGGAACGGACTTCCCGCACATCGCCGACATATCCGATGTCCTTGCCGTTTACGGTCTTTTTGTCACAAATGATCGTCCCGCCGTCCTTGCCGCTGATACCAGCCGCGCGCACGCCTAGTTTTTCCATCATCTGGACGAGATGTTTATTCACCTTGTTCAAAACCATCTCCGCTACTTCCATCGTATCCTCGTCCGTGACCCGCAGGCCCTCGACAAACTCCGGTTCCTTTCCCATGAGTTTGACCCACTTGCTGATCTCTTTTCCGCCGCCGTGCACGATGATCGGCTTCATGCCCACGAGTTTCAGGAGCGCGACGTCCTTGATCACGCTCTGCTGCAGTTTCTCGTCCAACATCGCGCTCCCCCCGTATTTTACGATTACCCTTTTGTCGCTGAAATCCCGTATGTACGGAAGTGCTTCGATCAGCGTCTCCGCCTTGATCAGCACATCATTCATATTCTTATCCATTCCTATCCTGTCCTTTCTTATGAGCGGTAGTCCCCGTTGATCTTTACATAGTCGTAAGTCAGGTCGCAGCCCCACGCCGTCGCGTCCGCCTCTCCCTGTTTCATATCGCACACGACAGTTACATATTGCTGCGCGAGAAGTTCGGTCGCCCGCTCTTCGCTATAGTCCGTGGCCACGCCGTCTTTCACGAGGATGAGGGCCTCCCCGTCTCCGGCGCGTAACGTCAGATCCACAACTTCCGGGTCAAAGTCCACGCCGGCATAGCCGAGCGCGCATAAGATCCGACCCCAGTTGGCGTCGCTTCCGAATACCGCCGTTTTGACCAGGTTTGACGTGATCACGGATTTACTCAGAATCTTTGCCTCCTCTTTCGTGCGCGCGTGTTCCACCGTCACCTCCAAAAGCTTTGTACAACCCTCGCCGTCCGCGGCCATCTGTTTGGCCAGTTCACAGGCGACTGTAAAAAGTGCCTGCTTAAATGTTTCACACGCTTTTGTTCCGCTCTGGATCTCTTCCGCGCCGGACATGCCGTTTGCCAGGACGAGACAGGTGTCGTTTGTCGACGTATCCCGGTCAACCGAAATCATATTAAATGTATCGCCCACAACGCTTACGAGCAGTTCCTGAAGCAGTTCCCGGCTGATGTTCGCGTCTGTGGTAATGACGCTTAACATCGTTGCCATATTCGGATGGATCATGCCGGATCCTTTCGACATGCCGCCGATGGAGACTTCCTTTCCGCCTATTTCAATTTGAACCGCGCACTCTTTCGCAACGGTATCCGTCGTCATGATCGCTTCCGCCGCCGCTCTTGCGCCCTCCCTCGAAGGTGAGAGTGCCTCTTTTAACAAAACAGCTCCCCGCTTCACCGGTTCTGGCCGAAGCTGCATGCCGATCACACCAGTCGACGCCGTAAGAACCTGTTCTACACCGACCGAACACACCTCTGCCACCGCCTCTGCCATCTGCCTATTATACCCGTTTCCTTCCTCACCCGTGCAGGCATTGGCAATACCGCTGTTCAGCACCACCGCATGAACTGGCGTTCCTTTTGCCAGGATTTTCTGATCCCAAAGTACCGGGGCCGCCTTCACGACATTTGTAGTAAATGTTCCCGCTGCTGCTGCCGGCGTTTTCGTAAACACGAGCGCCATATCTTTCCTGTTTTCATATTTAATACCTGCTTCCGCTCCAGCCGCCTCAAATCCTTTGGCAGCTGTCACGCCTCCGTCGATCCGTTTCATAACCTTCCTCTCTTTCTCGTCACTTTCTCTGCTCGCTGTCACGAACTTTTACAGCCGCCGCGGAACACAAATTTTATGGAAATACCGGCACGAGCCGTAATCCTTCTGTCTCATCCAGTCCAAATAGGATATTCATGTTCTGTACCGCCTGCCCGGCCGCGCCTTTTGTGATGTTGTCCATCGCGCCCATCATGATCACCCGGCCGGTGCGCGTATCAACCCGGGGACATACATCGACGAAATTACTTCCCTCGACCCATCGCGTCTCCGGGCACACACCCTCGTCCAGCACGCGGACAAAATACTCGTCACGGTAACATTCCGTGTACGCCTGCCGCACCATATCCGGTGTCACGCCCGGCTTCAGATCGGCGTACGCCGTGATGAGGATGCCGCGGTTCATCGGAACGAGATGCGGCGTGAAGTTCAGAACGACCGGCTCTCCCGCCGCATACGACAGCTGTTCCTCGATCTCCGGCGTGTGGCGGTGGCTCGTCACCCCGTACGCCTTTATATTTTCATTGACTTCACAGTACAGGTTCGGCACCTTTGCCCCTCGTCCGGCTCCGCTCGTCCCGGACTTCGCGTCGATGACAAGTGTTTTCGTTTCGATGTAATGATTTTTTACCAGCGGATAAATGGCCAGTGTGGAGCAGGTCGGATAACACCCCGGGTTGGCGATCAGGCGCGCCCCCTTGATCTGTTCGCGGTTCAGCTCGCATAATCCGTACACGGCCTCCTCGATAAACTGTCTGCTCTCATGATGGATGCCGTACCACTTCTCGTACACATCGACATCTTTGATACGGAAATCCGCGCTCAGGTCAATGACCTTACAGTGGCTTAAAATATCTTCTTCGAGTACCGACGCCAGATAGCCCTGCGGCGTCGCGGTGAAAATGACGTCCGCTTCCCGGCAGAGCGTGTGGAGATCGTCTTTCTGACACAAATCTTCGACGATCTGGAACATGTTTCCGAATACCGAACGGAACTTTTCTCCGACATAGCTTCTGGAGCCATACCAGATGATCTGCGCTTCCTTGTGCTGCAGGAGCAGCCTCACTAATTCCTGACCGGCATAGCCGGTGGAGCCGATAATGCCCGCTTTTATCATTTCTTTTTCCTCCCTGTTTTTTCTATCCGGTTTGTATGGGTATGAATATTTTTATGTATAAAACGTAATTTTATGCAATATATTCAAGACTTCTCTTATTATACACCCCCTTGAAATAGAACGCAAGTATAAATTTAAAAAGTTCTTGCATAATATTCATTTTTGTTGTATATTAAGAGATGTGATAAGCGAAACATGATCTGCCTTGCGGTGAGATCAACTATAAATTTTATAAAACGGAGGTTTTAACATGAAAGAAAAAGTAGTACTTGCTTACTCCGGCGGCCTGGATACGACTGCCATTATCCCGTGGCTGAAGGAAAACTTTGACTACGAAGTGATCTGTGTCTGCATCGACTGCGGGCAGGAGGAAGAACTGGACGGCCTGGAAGAGCGGGCGAAGTCGTGTGGCGCTGCCAAACTTTACATAGAGGACGTCATCGACGAATTTTGTGACGAATACATTATGCCCTGCGTACAGGGACATGCCGTATATGAGAACAAATATCTGCTCGGGACATCAATGGCCCGTCCGGTCATCGCCAAACGTCTCGTTGAGATTGCCCGCAAAGAAGGTGCGACTGCGATCTGCCACGGCGCGACCGGCAAGGGAAATGACCAGATCCGCTTTGAACTCGGCATCAAAGCGCTTGCCCCTGACTTAAAGATCATCGCCGCATGGCGGAGCGACAAATGGACACTGGATTCCCGTGAATCCGAAATCGAGTACTGCAAGGCACACGGCATTGATCTTCCGTTCTCCGCGGATTCGAGCTACAGCCGCGACCGGAACCTGTGGCACATCAGCCACGAGGGACTGGAACTCGAAGACCCAGCCAATGAGCCAAACTTTGAGCATCTGCTCGTACTCGGCACCACACCGGAACACGCGCCGGAAGAAGGCGAGTATGTCACGATGACATTTGAAAAAGGCGTGCCGAAATCGGTCAATGGAAAAGAAATGAAAGTTTCGGACATCATCCGTGAACTGAACCGTCTCGGCGGAAAACACGGGATCGGCATCGTGGATATCGTGGAAAACCGCGTGGTCGGCATGAAATCCCGCGGTGTTTATGAGACGCCGGGCGGCACGATCCTGTACGAGGCGCACCAGCAGCTCGAGGAACTGATCCTCGACCGGGATACGTATGATCAGAAGATCGACATGGGAAACCGGCTTGCGCAGATCGTATATGAAGGAAAATGGTTCAGTCCTCTCCGCGAAGCCGTTCAGGCCTTTATCGAGTCCACGCAGAAATACGTGACCGGTGAAGTGAAGTTCAAACTTTACAAGGGAAATATCATCAAAGCGGGCACGACATCGCCGTATTCCCTGTACAATGAGAGCATTGCTTCGTTTACGACCGGAGATCTCTACGACCACCACGACGCCGAGGGATTCATCAACCTGTTCGGACTTTCCACGAAAGTACGCGCGATGAAGCTGGCACAGTGTGAGGAAGAAAAATAATATATAATGTAACTTACGTAAAGGGGCTGTCGGAAAACAGCCCCTTTATCCAATCTTTCTTTCGCTCTTAATCCGCATAAATCCGCAGTCGCAAGGAAAGTCTTCCCCTCTTTTCTTTTCACCCCAAAAGCTGATCGGCAGAGACAGTTCCATCCCCACCTGTGAATCTGTAATTCCTACCGCCTTCAAAGCACGTATCCCCGTTTGCGAATAATGCGATTTGCTCATTGCTCATTCATCTTTTAAAATATTCTTTCACCTTTCCTACGATATAGAAAGCATCTTCAACCTGTTGTTTGGCTTCTTCCTTATTCGTTACATAGAAATCATCATAATCTGAACTATTTCTGATTTGTTCTGCCTTAGAAACCAGTCTGTAGTCCTCGTTAGAAAAAAATGCATTCTCTACTCTTACATATTCCACATTGAACATTTTCATTGCACCAGTATGTGTTTTTGTTTCAATATGCTTGTCGATCAATAAAGCATTAAGAGCTTTCTCCATAGCATAATACGCCCTATTATTTGCAGACTTAAATGACCTGTCTGACAGTAATTTCTTTGCTTCTTCAACAAGCTCTTCTGCACGCTCTAATCTTAATTTAACTAATTCATCATAATATTTATCTTCCATATAACACCTCTCCTTCTCTCTCTATATTTTTAAAATACGGATACCATCTTTTTTTTTCTTCAAATTCTTTTTCTGGAAAACAGACAAAATTTACAATTGCTAAATACTTGTAAGCAAATTCTGCAGATATTTTAGCCAATGAATCATTATACTTTTTTACTTCCATACGATCACAAGAAGTCAATAAAGCAATATCTATATCCGAATCATCCGAAAAATCACCCCTGGAGCATGAACCGTACAACACTATTTTTTTTACATCATTTCCCATCGTTTTGCATATACGGGGAACTGATTCATTTTTCACTTTTTCAATCACATCCTCCGATAGTCTTAAATAAGTAATCATTTTTAGTTCCCTCCTTACATATTAAATGCTTGAACCATCCCCAAAGAATTTACCAACATTGTTCTCTTTGGGAATTTCCTACGCTATCTTCTATCTATAGTATACATGCTGGAATACTTCCCGCCAGACATTACTCCTTCCCAGTCCTATGACCAGTTTCCGTGCGTGTTCCGTTATGTGGCACGCTATGTTGACCAGGTTGTTGATCACCGTCCTGTGCCTGCGGCGTTTTACCGTCCGTTTCAGACGGGGATTTCTTTTCCCGAGTGATTCCTGCCCGATCATGCGCAGTATGTTATATGACAGTATGGCGAGTTCCAGAACCAGCTCGTTTGTCTTGAATTTCCCGGACGGCAGCCGCTTTCCATGAGTATCCCGATGTTTTCGGCAGAGTCATTGCCGGAGTCAAGCCGGAAAAGAAGCGGCTCGTCTGTCAGCTGCCGGCAGATGCCGATGGTTTCTTTTAAAAATTCCGGGGTGCCCTTCTGGCTGTGCTGCTTCCCCTCACGCAGTTCCAGATTCGCTAGGTAGCCCTCCCTGCCGATATAGGCAAACATGGGGGCATAGCCGTCACAGCCATTATAAGTCCGGGACACACCTTCTTTGGAGGTTTTCGAGTTATCAAAAGGTGAAACATCCATGTCAACCGGAACATAGCCGCAGGGCAGTTTGGAAGGTACGATGCCGTTGGATCCCAGCATGTGGATGTTTTCATTCAGGATCTGTCTGCGGATAGAGCCGCCGATCAGGTCAAGGCGCTGCCGCAGGGTCTCAGCGGAAGGGATTGCATAGCAGATGCCGAGGGCATCCTTGTAAAAATCCGGGTCGTCATCCATTTCATGTACGGCATCAAAAGAGGGTTTTCCCATACACTGCATTCCAATGTATGCCAGCATGATGTCACCGTTCTTGATCTAGTGCTGTGAATGGTTGCAGTCAACCTTCATGCGGTTGCAGCGTTTGACGAAATCACTTTTGCCGAGGATTGCGCCGACAACTGCAAGCCCTCCGCTGGGGATGATACGTTCGTTTGTGAATTCAACGGAAATATTTTTTCTCATGGTGACCTCCGGAACTAAGTATTTTTTTCTAATTCCAGTATACCATAGGCAAAACAAAAATGCTCTACTTTTTTCACTTATTGGGTGAAAAAATCAATTCGATAGAACAATGCATAAGTGCCGAAACTATGCAGGGTTACAGAAAATAATCTGCGGCAGAGTTCACGGATTCAGGTATTTGCCAAAGGATTACGCATCTGATGCGCAATATCCGCGATCAGGTCACGGATCTCATCGCGCTCTTTTTTTAATTGCTGCTCGCTTCCCTGTATTTTCTCTGTCAGCTGTACCAACTGATAGCGGATCTTTGACGGCAGCTCGTCCTGATATTCCACGTTGATATGCAGATCCCTCCCGTTTAGCAGCTGATCCAATATCCGGGAAAACGCTTCCCATTCTTTCTTATTATGAAACATACTCATTCTCCAAACGTATAGCCAAGTCCAAACACATTTTTTATATAGATCGGATCTGACGGGTCGGGCTCGATTTTTTTCCGCAGCCGGGATAATGTGACATTTACGGTGTTCTCTTCCACGAAAGAACCTTCTGCGTCCCAAAGCTGCTCGAGCATCATCTGTTTTGTGATCACCTTTTTCCGGTTTTTGGCAAGCAGTTCGAGCAGACGGTATTCTTTCGGCGTAAGATTGATCACCTCTCCACGGCTCATCACTTTTCCACGCTCAAAATCAATCGTCAGTCCCTCATAACAGAATGTCCCTGTATCCTCATCTCCTGCCCTGCGCAGAACCGCCTGCGCGTGTTTCAGCAGAACCGCGATCGGAAAGGGCTTTACGAGATAATCGTCCGCCCCGCAGTCGAAGCCGCGGAGCATATCCTCCTCTTCGTCGCGCGCCGTCAGGAATATGACTGGAATGCCTCCTCGTTCACGCACTTTTTTGCAGAGAGTGAACCTGTCCCCATCCGGAAGGCCGACGTCGATCACCAGAAGCGCCGCACCTTGTTCCAGATTACGTTCCGCCTCCCGGATGGAAGCCGCGCCTGCTGCCTCATATCCGGCGTTTGCAAATGCTTTGCACAGGATCCCCGGATTATTTTGTATGAAAGACATTGTACCAAGCCGCTACGCGGCAGCTAGCCAGCTTTCATCAAATTTTTACCTTT
>CAJTZN010000054.1 GCA_910584065.1 uncultured Eubacterium sp. | reverse complement strand
CTCCTTTTATC
Organism: uncultured Eubacterium sp.; assembly: GCA_910584065.1. Lineage (GTDB taxonomy): Bacteria > Bacillota > Clostridia > Lachnospirales > Lachnospiraceae > Eubacterium_F. Next base: position 20,623 of record CAJTZN010000054.1, on the reverse strand, counting down.
CTGATCTGATAAGAAACTCGTAATCTCCCCACCTACTCCACTTACCTATATATAAAGACGAGACCAAAAGAAAAAAGGTTTTAGATCCTGCAAAATTCATATAAAAAATGCCATCTCTAATTCCTTTTTCACCCAATCGCTCCAACAATACCTCCCCTATCCCCCCCACACCGTAAATTCCTCCGTTTCTTTCTGCAGCGGAGCCGTAACGGATGCCTGCCGTCAAGCATGCTTCTTATGATGCAGCATACAGATAAATTTATTATAATTTTAAATGAAATGAGATATTTTCCCTGCCAATTCCGTATTACTAGTGAAAAGCTTTTCAAAAAAACGTTAAGGAGGTTTCTGATGACCGGCAAAGAATATGAAAATTCGGTAAAAAAATATGCGGATATGGTCTTTCGCATCGCACTCAATGAATGCAAAAACCGGGAAGATGCAGAGGATATGGTGCAAAACACATTCCTCAAACTTCTCCAGCGCAAAAAAGCATTCGATTCCGAAGAGCATCAGAAACACTGGCTCATCCGGGTAACGATCAATGAATGCCATTCCTTATTTACTTCCCTGTGGCGGCAAAGGACGCAAAGCCTGGATGCTTTCCCGTACAGCGCTGGAAAATTGCCTCCAGAACAGAGCGATCTGTATTACGCAGTCATGGAACTGCCAGCCAAGTACCGCCATGTCGTCTACTTATACTACTATGAGGAATATTCCATCCGGGAAATAGCTAATATCCTGAAAGTGAAGGAATCTACCTTGCAGACAAGGCTCATGCGGGCCAGAACATTATTAAAAGAAAAAATGAAGGGAGTGTGGCGGGATGAATAATCGAAAACTGGTTCAGGACACATTTTCAAACATCAGATTATCAGACGAAAAACGAAAGGAGCTGATCAATATGGAAAAAACAAAAAAACAAAAACGAAAACTACATGTAACAAAAGCAGCCGCAGCCTCCATCGCTATGTGTATTTTCATTCTTGCCGGCGGAACGATCACCTATGCCGTCGGGGGCAACAAAGTATTTAATGACTTTGGACATTGGTTAAAATGCACCGTAACGTTAAATGGAAGACAAGAGGACGCCCAGATTTCGGCAGAAAAGGACGGGACATTTACCGTTACCTACGGAACAAGTGAAAGCGGCGGACAAGTCGAGATTGACGGACGCATGAAAAACACGACCTGTATGCTTTTGGAGCTCACTTACAAACATGAGACAGCCAATGTAAAGAATGGATCCGTATCAAAAAGTGTCACCCTTCAGATTGATGAGACACTCTCCCATGAGAGTCAGGTCTGGCAGATCCGGCAGCAACTGATCCCAATACAGAATTCTGACTTTTTCACCCATGATTCACCGGAAAACTATGTCAATGCACTCATAGACGCCGCGCAAAAACTAGAAGGCGTATGGAAAGAGGGACTACTCTGCTCGGCAGAAGACATAAGAAAGGTAGCAGCCGGCCGGAAAATCGCAATCGACGATTACAAGTTTGACAAAAACCCCGACGAATCCACCGACGGGATATCCTGGCTGTTCATTGATTACACCGACGTCAAGACCGATGAGCACGGAAACGCCGAATTTAAACAGATGAGCGAAGCTGGCTATATTACAGAATTCTTCTTCCGGATAGAAGATTATGAATTGCGTGAATGGGGACCGGTAGAATTGTTTGAGCAAGACAATAATTAGTGTCTGCTGATTAAGCAAAAATTAGCAAATTCCAGTTCTCATATCTACTCCCAGATTGGAACAGATATAAATGAGCGCAAAGTATTCGTTTCTGTATTTTAAACAGATTCGTCACGAATACAGATAATGCGATAGAGGTAAGCTGTGTCTGCTCCAGCTTTGTGGCAATACAACCCATACCATAACAGCGTTTGCTCAGGCTGAAACTGCGCTCCACTTCGATTCTATCGGTATTATCATGATACTCCTGCTTTTTGTCAGATTTTGCATTGACACTTGGCCTTCCAAGTTTAGGACCTGATAACCGGATCTTATGCTCCTTACAATAGTTCCGGTTCTTCCGGGTCCGGTATATCTGATCTGCCAGTACACGTTTCGGGTAATGGCCGGTACGCTCCCGGAATCGTTCCACCGCTTCGGTCAGGCAGGCGAATCGGTCTATACATGGTTTTTACCCCTTTATTGGTGATATTCTTCAAAAAAACTGCAAAGAAAACGATCTCGTTTTATCGAAACCTTTGCAAATATTATACCAGAAATCGGGGTGAAAATCAGTAAATTCAAAGAAGTTAGACCTAATCAGCAAACACTAATTTAAAAAAATGAGATATTTTCCCTGCTAATTCCGTATTACTAGTGAAAAGCTTTTCAGAAGAAAACGATAAGGAGGTTTCCGATGTCCGGCGAAGAATATGAAAATTCAGTTAAACAATATGCAGATATGGTTTTTCGCATCGCACTTAATGAATGCAAAAAACAGGAAGATGCAGAGGACTTATTAAAAGAAAAAATGAAGGGAGTGTGTCGGAATGAATAATCGAAAACTGGTTCAGGACACATTTTCAAACATCAGATTATCAGACGAAAAACGAGGAGTCTCTCAGGAATAATGGGACTTCTGTGGATTTGACGGAGGGGAACGGTCTATAATGTATGCAAAATGTAATCCTGGTTCACATACTCTGCCCTCTCGCTGCCATCTCCAAAATCCAGTCCCATCACTGCAGGCTTCAAAAATACTTTCCTCGCCTTCATCGTCTCCTCCTTAAGCAATCCCCCTGTACTTCGCCCTTCTATCCGATGCAATACAGCATGCACTACACCACGAATATCGTGGCAGTCACATCAAATAAGCGGGGACGTTATATTTGCATTTCCTTCTCAAAATAACAGTTTCTCTTAGCAAAAATAGAATATTCCAATATCAATGCAGAATAAATCTATCCAGAAATGAAGATTCAGAATGGCACAAACAATGGACATTTTCAGATGCCTTCCTAACGAAGGACTTCCAGCAACCGTTCTACGGGCATCCTCCCAAAATCACCCACAATCTCTTTGGCGGATAAGAAAAGCACTCCTAAAGATACCGCAATGTATCTCTAAGGGTGCTTATGCACGGTAGTGTATATGCTACTCGTTTCCGTCATTGCTCTTTTATATGCTATCACCTATTATCCACCCGCTCCGGGTACATGTCATGGCGGCTCAGCCGCTCAAAGGCCACCTGTTCCCACCTGGTTCCCGACTTGCCATAATTACAGTACGGGTCAATGGAAATGCCCCCCCGGGGCGTGAACTTTCCCCACACCTCAATGTATTTCGGGTCCATCAGATGAATCAGATCCTTCATAATGATATTCACGCAGTCCTCGTGAAAGTCTCCGTGATTCCGAAAACTAAACAGATATAATTTCAACGACTTGCTCTCCACCATCTTCTCCCACGGCACATAGGATATAATGATATTAGCAAAATCTGGCTGTCCCGTAATGGGGCATAAACTAGTAAACTCCGGACAGTTAAACTTCACAAAATAATCATTCTCCGGATGCTTATTCTGAAAAGTCTCCAGCACCTGCGGAGCATAGTCATCGGGATATTTGGTCCCCTGGTTTCCCAGCAATGTGATCGTTCCTTCCTGTTCTCTCCCTGACATATTTTCTCCTCCTATTCTAATTTACAAAGCCGGGTCTTCCACGCCATTGATGCGAAAAGCCTTCTCCCTGTCAATGCAGGTTCCACACACGCCGCAGGGTCTCTCCCGCCCCTCATAGCAACTCCAGGTGAGATAATAGGGAACCTGCAGTTCCAGCCCCCTCTTCACCACTTCCCATTTGGCAAGGCCAACGAAAGGCGCCTCCACCTTCAGCTGCTCGCCGCTGCCGATAAAAATGGCATCTGAAATCGCCCGATGAAATTCCATGCTACAATCCGGATAGGCATTTCCTGCCGCATCATCCCCATGGGCGCCATAGTAAATCACGCCGCACCCCTTAGACAATGCCAGGCTTGCCGCCGAGGAGAGAAAGAGCCCATTGCGAAAGGGCACATAGGTAGACACCGGCCTTCCCTCCGTCTTCTTCAACTGCTCCCCATAGTCTTCCTCGGGAATCTCCTGTCCAGAATGCTTTAGCAGGGAACAGTCGCTGTAGGCAAATATCTTCGCCAAGTCCAGGGACAGATACTCCACGCCGTAATATTCCGCCACGGCCCTGGAAGCCTGCAATTCCTTATCATGCTTCTGTCCGTAGGAGACAGACAGGGCGACCACCTGCTCCCTTCCGTATCGCTCCACAGCCATGCCCAGGCAAGTGGTGCTGTCAATGCCTCCACTGGCAAGTACCATCGCTTTCATAAGTCTAACTTCCTCTCTTTCATCCGCATATATTCACTGCCATGCCAATCAGCTCCCCGCAGCAGTTTTGAATCATCGCCAATATCTCTTTAAGAAGGGCCAATCCCTTCCTAACTCATCTTATCCCTTCTCCAACCGCATCTGCAAAAACTGATTCTCTTGAAATGCCCCCCGCAAGGTATAAGTCTTCGTGGTAGCCGATGCCTTCTTAATCCCCCTGGCAGACATGCAGCTGTGGATGCCCTGAATCACCACTGCCACATCCTCGCTGCCCAAGATTTCCTGCAAGATCTCCGCAATATCCGCACCGATTCTCTCCTGCAGCTGCAACCGTTTCCCCACCATATCCGCCACTCTGGCAATCTTGCTGAGCCCGATTACCCTGCCCTTGGGCAGATAGGCCACGGTGACTTTCATATCATACATCAGCGCCAGATGATGCTCGCAGTAGCTGAAAATGTCAATATCCCTGACCAGCACCATGTCCTGCCTATTTTCCTGGAAATCCATCTCCTCCGAGAATGTCTTGGAAAACATCTGGGCGATTTCGTGATTGGAATAATTCATTCCCTCAAATACTTCCTCATACATTCTCGCCACCCTGTCAGGCGTCTCCCGCAATCCCTCCCTTTCGGGATCGTCCCCCAAGGCTGCCAAAATGCCCCGCACATGCTCCTTAATCGCTTTCGTATCTATCGCCATATCTAACCTCCACTTATGCTATTCTATGTGAGAAAGATTCCCTTGCAGACTCTTACACGCATTCAACCATGCCAGTTTCGCCAGTATGAACATGATCTTTTTTGCGCTATGGAATACTTCGCACCTTTCACTCTTTAGACCCCCCTTGCCTCTGGGTCCCAAATCACCTTGTGCAACTGAATCTGCAGCCTGGCACGATTCCACTTCCTCTCCGTCATAAATGCCACCATTTCCTCCGGTTCAATCCTTCCAAACACCGGGCTCAAATACACTGCCCCACGGCAATCCGACAGTTCCCTCTCGCACACTTCATAGGCCTTTTCCAGGTCTGCCCTGTCAGACACCACGAATTTCACCGTATCCTTCGCTGCCAGCCCCCGGAAATTCTCCCTAAGCATCCGTTCTTCCATGCCGCTTCCCGGCAATTTATAATCCACGGTAAATGCAATCTCCGAAGAAATATTCCGAAAAGGCTCCAGCGGCACGCTTCCATTGGTCTCAACTTCCACCCGATATCCCGCCTCTGCTAACGCCTTAAGCAAAAGGACAATCTCCTTTTGCACCAACGGTTCTCCCCCGGTGACCGTCACATTCTTCACATGAAATTCTGACAGCTTGTCCAGAATCTCCCCTATCCCCATATTCCGAAAAGATGCCTCCGGCTCATTTGCCCAACTGGTATCACAGTAAGAGCATGCTAAGTTGCAGCCCTTCATCCTCACAAAGGCCGCCCGCTCTCCTGCCCGCTGTCCTTCCCCGTTAATGCTCTGAAAAATCTCAACCACCTGATAGGATGGTTCTTGCCTTGCGTCCATATCTCCTCCTGAATGCCCCTTGTAATTTATTTCCCATATTATGCCTCATTTACTTTCATGGCCGCCAACCCTTCACACCCTGTATGCCGCACAATTATTCGGGGTCTCATACACCTTTACCATAGACACGGGATGCCCCCTTTCCGCCAGCAGATCATAAAAATACTTGGCAAAATTCTCCGCCGTGGGACGGAAAGGCAGTTCCACCAGGCAAAACCCCTCCTCCTCTAACGCTTCCAAGGTCTTGTCTTTCAGAGTACCCCTCTCAATCAGAAAATTATGATCCAGCCTGTCCACAATCTTCTTCAATTCTTCCTTCAGCACGGAAAAATCCACACACATTCCCCGTTCCTGGTCATTTTCCTGCAAAGCCTCCGTCTCGATTTCTAAGAGCACCCTCCATCGGTGTCCATGAATATTCCCGCATTTTCCTCGATATTCTGCCAGAAAATGGGCCGCGTCAAAACTTTGCTCAATCGTAAGTTGATACATCTCTCCTCCTATACATATACAGCCAAAATCGGGCAGACCGCAGTCTGCCCGATTCCTATGATTGATCCATATCAGCAGTCCTGGTTTTGTTTATAGACAGGATGGTACAAACGAACTGTCTCTTGCTGGACTATTGTAGCACAGTTTGCGCTGATTTTCAACCAGGTCTTTTTCTTTCTTCCCCTTCTTCCACTTATTCTTATAAATAATCTTTCCCTTCCCATGGAATTTCAATACTATTTTTGCCTTTTCAACTGGCCTTTGATAGATAGAAACCTCTTTCTTACTCCCTCTCTCGTTAATTTTCACCTCAATCTCTTTTTTAGCAGAAGTTGTATTTCCCTTCATGACCTCCTTGTTCGCTGGAGACGCCACTGAAGGCGCATACAATTGATAATCGCCCGCCCATTGACCCTCCTTCTGGACAAAAAATGCTTTTGTATTCAAAAAGCATTCCTAAGCATCCACGACTGGCGCCATATCTCCATACGCTTGATACATTTCTGTAAACTGCTGCACCTTACCCGCTTCAATTCCCTCTCGCTCAGCTGAATCCTAATTTTATCCCTGTTCCGGCTAATTTCCAAATCCGTATCATTATCATCGAAATGAAGAGAAGACATTTTATGTAAATCCGATTCCACTAATTTCTGAGCAATAGCATCGGGCTTCACCTCCACCAATATATCGGATATGGCTGATACCCATCGTTTTTTGGCAAATAGGTGTCTAGATTGCCACTCTCGTTCAAAATCCAGTTTTATGGCATCTCATTAAAAGACCGTGATGGCAATGAGTAGCACCAGAGATGGATTACCTGATTCATAGGTCTTCACATCATCATCTGACAATATATTAATACTAACTTTTCGTGGATTATTTATCGTATCCCAAAAATCTTTTATTAGTTTTTCCTCATCCCTTTTTCTCAATCCTGTCGTACGCCATCTTTTGTTCTCATCCTCTTTCATACCTGCGCAAAAACTGGACGGCGTATGGAAAGAGGGGATCCTCTGCTCGACAGAAGACATAAGGAAAGTAGCAGCCGGCCGGAAAATCGCAATCGACGATTACAAGTTCGACAAAAACCCAGACGAATCCACCGACGGGATATCCTGGCTGTTCATTGATTACACCGACGTCAAGACCGATGAGCACGGAAACGCCGAATTTAAACAGATGAGCGAAGCTGGCTATATTACAGAATTCTTCTTCCGGATAGAAGATTATGAATTGCGTGAATGGGGACCGGTAGAATTGTTTGAGCAAGACAATAAATAGGAAATTCATTAAATTTCCTAAAAAAGAGCAGGTAACTTTGTTTCTGGCATAGTTACCTGCTTTTTTCTAATTTTTTTATTTCGTCAGCCGGACTTGGTTTGTAAAAATGAAAATGCCATCATTATGGCATAACTGACAGACATTGTCATAAAAGCAAAGCGCCTTCCCAATTCAGCTGACCATCCAAAATGCCCAGACGAAAAATACGATTTGGAACATAGCAATACCCGCTGCAACACTCGCCGCTTTTTTTCTTTTCTGCCTGATCAGATTGTTTGCTGTAAAGAAGAGGATCAGGCACACATTAAAATAGAGTGTTAACACATAAATAAGCTGAAGTAGACCCGCACTTATATTGTCTATCGCTTCCTCCTGCCCCAGCCACTTAACATACGAAATCCATGCCCCTGCCTGCATAAATGCTAGAAATACAGCATCCAGAACAAGCATTTTTTTCATTTCCCCAGCAAACAAATACGCATTTAGCCAAATAAAGAAAAAAGAAAATACAATGGATATGCCGCTCCAAAACAGACCAAAGCAGGCAGCCAGGCAGATATTGATACAAAATAGGATCCAAAAACCATAAGAACGATTCTGTTCGCTCATCTCTCTTCTCTCACCTCATACAAATAAGAATTCCCCTGCTTCCCCACCCGCTCGACAACCTCCAGAAAATGAAAGATATTCAGCGCCGTCTGCGCCTGCCCCAGTGGGATCTTCGTACTCTTTGCGTACTCCCTCGTCGTAAAATTCGATAGTTCGGGCGGGATCATCATGCGGTAATCCTCCACACGCTCCAAAAGCATCTCATCGACGAGTCCCACCGGGATCCGGTCGTGTTTCGTGGCGCCGCGTTTTTTATCGCGGCTCCAGCCGTCGAGCAGTTTCGTCTCCTCCATATCGATAAAAAGAAACAGCACGCGCAGGTTCGGATGTGCTAAAAACGGCTTGATGCGGTACAACTCCCGGAATGCCTGATACGGACTTCCCTTTTTCGGCGACTTCCGTTTGCTCACCTCGAGTCCGGTTTCCGGATCGACCCAGATGACCCACTTCGTCGCCGGAACGGGATAAACGATCGTAACTGGATAAAGCGGCAGAAACCGTTCCAGTTTCCGCCGCAGCTTATTAAAATTCGCAGTCTGTATTTCGGTGACGGTCTCGTCCCGGAATATATCAGCCACAAACCCCTCCAGCGGCACTTCATGATAGTCCGCATTCGGTTCCAAATAATGTTTCACGACCGCGTGCACGGTCTTTTCCGATAACGTACCGATGCCGTACCGCTCACGCTCTTCGTAAACGATTTCCCGGATGGCCCGGTCAAATGCCTCCCTGTCCATAATACGCATTTTCTCCGTGTTTTCTGAAATAATGCTTATCCAAAAGGTACTGCGGCGCCGGTTTCACATTCGGATTGAGCGTCAGCGTGTGGTGCGCCATCTCCGCTACCTTATCAAGTACGACCGCGTTGTATACCGCGTTCGCCGGAGAATCTCCCCACGTAAACGGGCCGTGGTTTTTCACGACGATGCCCGGCACTTCCATCGGATCGTTTTCCCCGATCGTCTCGATGATAACAAGACCGGTATTTTTTTCATACGCCTCACTGATCTCCGCAGCCGTCAGATCCCTCGTACACGGGATCTCCCCGTAAAAATAATCCGCGTGCGTCGTGCCAAACGCCGGGATCGGCAATCCCGCCTGTGCGAACGTGACCGCCCATGTCGAATGCGTATGTACGACGCCGGCCAGATTCTCATATGCCTTATACAGCTCGATATGCGTCGCGGTATCCGACGAAGGCCGGTACTTTCCTTCCACGACATTCTGTTTAAAGTCCACGACTACCATATCTTCTGGAGACAGTTCCTCGTATTCCACGCCGCTCGGCTTGATAACCACGAGATCATTCTCCCGGTCGATGCCGCTGACATTTCCCCATGTGTAGATGACGAGCCCCTTCTCCTGAAGCTCCATATTTGCCTCATACACTTCTTTTTTTAATTGCTCCAACATAACCTGTATCCTCCTTTATGATTGTCTCTATACTGCAAACTGACTATTATATAGCGTAGCATAAAATCCATTTTTTTTCAATAGCTCCTCGTGATCACCCTGTTCGATAATGTGGCCGTCCTTCATCACGAGGATGACGTCCGCTTCCTGGATCGTCGAGAGACGATGCGCCACGATGAAACTCGTGCGCCCCGTCATCATATTGGAAAATGCCTTCTGGATGCGCAGTTCCGTCCTCGTATCGATCGAGGACGTCGCTTCGTCGAGAATGAGCATCGGCGGCAGGCAGAGCATGACCCTCGCGATACACAAAAGCTGCTTCTGCCCCTGGGAAAGGCTTCCACCGTCCTCTCCGATCACCGTATCGTATCCGTTCGGAAGCCGCTTGATAAAGCCGTGGGCATGGCTCGCCTTCGCCGCGCGGACCACTTCTTCCTCCGAAGCATCCGGTTTGCCCATGACGATATTTTCCCGGATCGTCCCCTGGCGCAGCCACGTTTCCTGCAGCACCATCCCATAATTTGCCCGCAAGCTCTTTCTCACGATCTTCCGTATATCATGGCCGCTCACCCGGATCGTGCCGCTGTTTACGTCATAAAAACGCATGAGAAGGTTGATGAGGGTCGTCTTTCCGCACCCGGTCGGCCCGACGATCGCGACGCGCTGTCCCGGCTTCACCGAGAGATGAAAGCCCTCGATCAGCTTCTGGTCAGGGACATAGGAAAAATACACGTCTTCCATCTGCACGCTTCCATCGGCTTCCTGCAAAACAACAGCATCCTCTCCGTCCGGCACCTGCGGCTTTTCTTCCATCAGCTCAAAAATACGTCCGGCACACGCCAGCGCGTTTTGTAACTCGGTCACGACGCCGGATATTTCATTAAACGGCTTTGTGTACTGGTTGGCATAGCTGAGAAAACACGAGAGCTGCCCGACGGAAATCCCGCCACGGATCGCGAACACCGCGCCCGTAATGCCGACACCGGCGTAGACCAGGCTGTTGACAAAGCGGGTCGCCGGATTCGTGATCGACGAAAAGAAAATACCGCGGAGCGAGCAGGCCCGGAGCCTTTCATTGATCTCGTCAAATCTCTCCTGCGCGTCCTTTTCATAGCCAAACGCCTGCACAACTTTCTGGCTGCCGAGGATCTCCTCGACGAGCGCCGTCTGCTCGCCTCTCGTCTCCGACTGCAGTTTAAACATCTCGTACGTCCGCTTCGCAATAAATGCCGCCACCAAAAGAGATACCGGCGTGATCAGCACGACAACGAGCGTGATGCCCACATTGACACTCAGCATGAAAAGCAGCGTCCCGAGTATCGTGATGACGCCGGTAAACAACTGCGTGAATCCCATGAGAAGCCCGTCCGCAAACTGATCGACGTCCGCGATCACACGGCTCACGACCTCCCCATACGAATGACTGTCAATATAGCTCAGTGGAAGCGACTGTATTTTTTGAAATGCCTCGTCGCGGATATCGCGCACGACACAGTACGTGATCTTATTGTTGCACACGTTCATGATCCACTGCGCCGCCATCGTTATGAGCACCGCGATGCCGATCTTCCACAAGATCGCCCGGATCTCGGCAAAATCCACATCTCCCGGCCCTATGATCTGATCGATGGCATCACCGACCAAAATCGGCACATACAGCGTAAGCGCCACGGTGACAGCCGCCAGTACGAGGGAACAGACAAGAAAAAATCCATATTTCCGGATATAGCGGATCACCTTTTTTAACGTCTCTTTCTGGCTCATTTTGACACGCCCCCTTTCCCAAACTGTGACTCATAGATCTCACGGTACACCTCGCAGCCCGCAAGCAGTTCATCATGTGTTCCGATGCCCACTACCCCGCCATCGTCGAGCACGATGATCCGGTCCGACTGCAGAAGGGAAGAGGTCCGCTGCGACACGATAAATAGTGTCGTTCCGCGCAGGTTCTCACGGATTCCTTTGCGGAGCGCGGCATCGGTCGCGTAATCGAGAGCCGAGGCGCTGTCATCCAAAATAAGGATATCAGGCTTTTTCACGAGCGCCCGCGCGATCGTCAGACGCTGTCTCTGCCCGCCGGAAAAATTCTTTCCGCCCTGTTCCACGAGCGCATCGAGGCCGCCCTCTTTGGCCCTGACAAAATCTGCCGCCTGCGCGGTCACCAGCGCCTCCCAGATGTCCTCATCGGTCGCATCGGGACGGCCCCACTGCATATTTGACCGGATCGTCCCGTAAAAGAGCACCGCCTTCTGCGGCACGACGCCGATCTTCCCGCGAAGCCTCGCAAGCGGGTACTGCCTCACGTCCACCCCATCCACCGAAAGCTTGCCCGATGTGATGTCATAGAAACGGGGGATCAGGTTGACAAGCGACGTCTTACCGGAACCCGTACCGCCGATAACCCCGATCACTTCGCCTTTTTTCGCGGTAAATGTTATATCGGAAATCGCCTCCTCCGACGACTGCTGATATGTAAATCCCACATGATCAAACACAACCGCATCGTCCGCCGGAACAGATAGTGCCTCAGGTGCCTTCTCCTGCCCACTACTTCTCTCCAGATACTCCCGCTCACTCACCTCATCCGGCAGGCTCGTCTCCACCTCAAACACATCCTGGATCCGGTTCCCGCAGGCGATCGCCTTCGTCACCGTAATGATCAGGTTCGCCAGTTTGACAAGTTCAACCAGGATCTGCGACATATAATTCACCAGGGCGACGACCGCGCCCTGTGTGATCAGGCCCGTATCGACCCGCACGGCGCCCGTCCAGATGAGAACGACCGTAGCGCCGTTGATGATCACGTAAGTAAGCGGGTTCATCAGTGCGGAAATACGTCCGACAAACATCTGTACCCGGTTCAGCGCCACATTCGCCTCCTCGAACGTATCAATCTCTTCTTCCTCTTTTCCAAACGCCCGGATGACTCTCGCCCCGGTCAGGTTTTCCCTCGTGATACCGAGAACGCGGTCCAGCCCCGTCTGCACCTTGCGGTAGAGCGGGATGCTGGCAAACATAACGCCAAACACGACGATCGACAAAAGCGGGATTGCCACGACAAAGATCAGGGCCGCCTTTACATCGATCGTAAATGCCATGATCATCGCTCCTAACACGATAAACGGCGAGCGCAGGAACAGGCGCAGCACGAGGTTCACGCCGGACTGTACCTGATTCGCGTCACTCGTCATACGGGTAATGAGGCTCGTCGAGCCGAGACGGTCGATCTCCGCATACGAAAGCGTCTCGATGTGGCGAAATAGCGCCGATTTCATTTTCGTGGAAAAGCCGACAGCCGCCTTTGCCGCGAAATACTGCGCCGTCAGCGAAGACGCCAGTCCCACCGCTGCCAAAAGCAGCAGCACGCCTCCCATCCCAAATACATATCCCGTATCGCCGCCCCCGATCCCCTTATCAATGATCGATGCCATGACGAGCGGCACCATCAGTTCAAAGGATGCTTCGAGCAGCTTAAACAGCGGCCCCAGCACCGATTCCTTTTTATAATCTTTTAAATATACAAGTAATTTCCACATCGCTATACCTCTTTTCTAGGCGACTTGTCACGAAAAGGTGTTCTCTTCCTGCGAAAGTAAGCCGTAATGAAAATCGTAACTGCCACCCCGAACGCGCTTACTGCTGCCCCGGCCGCGATTCCCGGCGAAGCGTACTCCAGACGGATGTCGTGTTCGCCCTCTTCCAGCCACGCGCCGGTATACCACTTATTCACCGCGCAGATCTCCGTCTCCTCTCCGTCCACAAAAAGAGTATACCCTTTTTTATACGGAACGGCAAGACATAAAACTTTCGGGACCGACACAGAAATCTTACCTGAAATACTGCCATCCTTCCCGACCTTTATATCCTGCAGGCTCTCGGCGCACCGTTCTTCCATCTTCTGCGCCACACCGTCCACAGGCACCTCAACGAGTTCGATATTATCGATCCGGTATTCAGCCGGGCCGTTCAGCGTGCAGGTCAGCCTTTTTTCCACTTCACCAGTCGTCCCTTCGGGCTGACCAGTCGTCCCTTCGGGCTGACCAGCCGTCCCTTCGGGCTGACCAGCCGTCCCTTCGGGACGGCTCCCAAGATGGATCACATAATCATCCCTGCTAAAGTAAAAATCATACCGCGGATCCGAGATCAGGAAAATTTTCGAACTCTTTCCCATCTTCACTTTTCCCCAGAGGCTGCTCTTCTCGGAACGGGCAAGTTCCATCCCCGTCAGGCGCAGATAATATTCCCGCCCCGGCTTCATCGTAAAATCAATGCGGAAACTTCCATTTTTCCCGCTGATCTTTAATTTCCCATCCTCCCAGACAAGATCTTTTATATCCGTCATATCAAATGGCAGCGACTCCGCGCCGCTCTGTATTTCCCCCTGTGCCATCCCCGATGACAACGCCTTTTCATACAGGTGTCCGCCCGGCGCTAACACCGCCGACGCCGAAAGCGTATCCTGCCGCTCAAACACATCGGCACGGTCATAATCGTCCTCACTCACGAAACGGTCATATGTATAGCCGATCGAAGTCTCATTCGTATTTTCGTACAATCCCTTCACGCCGTCCACCGGCCGGAACCCGTAGGGAACGAGAGCCTGCTCCCGGCATGCGGCGTACTTCGTACCAGCGAGGTTTTCCAAAACCGCGCGACCGTCATTTCCCAGAACACGGTGGCTGTACATGAGATCCGGCGTATTGCCGAGCGACATCATATATTCGCAGTATCCGGCATTGATGACGCTGTAATAGAGCGAAATACCGGGATAGCCGGCTACGACTGCCTGGTTCGGGTTTTCCCCGTGATGCAGCATCACATCGAGCCGCGCGAGCCCGTCACCCTCCTCGTTCATCCGTTTTTTCGCCTCGCGGACAGGCCGGTCGGACGTATAGGCGTGGCGCACCTGACCGGCGTCCATATACGCATCTGCCATACCAGCACCAAAGCCCTGGTAGATCAGATTGATATTCCCGATGAGGTTCACGCAGACCAGGCCGCATACCACGCGCCGCCGCCAGACCCGGTCTGTGATACAGCAGAGCGCCGCCAGCGTCGCGCCGAGAACGAGTACCATGAATACAGCGGGCCGCCATCCGTCCGTTCCGGATAACAGAAGGCAAATCCCGCCATAAATGGCAGACGCCAGACACAGCCCCCGCTGCTCCTTTTTCTCCAGTTCCAAAAGGTCTGGCAGCATGCGCACGAAAACGACCGAGAGAAAAAACGCCGGCAGAAACATAAACCGGTTTGTCACATAGACAAATCCATTCATCAGAAAACCCACAAACGGCGACGCGACCGCAAGCAGGCAGAGGGCCACGCCGTTTCGGAGCAGAACCGACACGCGGTCTTTTTTCCTCACAAGCACATACAGCGCCGCAAAAACGATCACGGCCATCGAAGCGTAACCGACTGCCGCGGCATCGTTATTTTCCGTGGCCATAAAAAATTTCGTCACCATATTTTTATAATATTCCAGGTCATACACGAACAGGGAAGAAAGGGACGTGTGCGCCTCCGTGCGGCTGCTCCCCGCGTAACCACAGGCGATCGGCACGATGAGGACGCCTGCCATGAGCACGCCGCCAGCCCCTGCTGCCAGACAAGCCAGTCCATCCGCCGCCATATCCTTACCGCATTTCCCATATTTAACGTAACTCCGCCCCGCAAAATAGACGACCGCCCCTATCACGATCATATAAAAAAAGTAATAACTGCTCATGACACACAAAAAAACGCTGACAGATAAAAACAGCGGACGCTTCTTTGTCATCACCCGCTCGATCCCGCACAGAATGAGAGGCAGATACAGGAGCGCATTGAGAAAAAACGGGTCTTTGAATGACCAGACCGCAAACCCGCAAAATGCGTATACAAGCGCGCCAAACACACTGTCCTTTTTTCGCAGCTTCACTTCCCCGCCATATACGAGAAAGGCGATGCCGGCCAGATACAACCGCAGAACGACGAGCACATCGTACAGATACTCCGTATACCGGGACGGCACGAGCGCGCTAAACAGCGTGAGCGGATCCCCGAGCCCGTAATTGGCAAATGTCGTTAAAAGATCCTCCCCCTGCCCGACCGTGTAATCGACCATCGGGATCTGAAATGAACCGCGCAGCACTTCCGACACGATACTCCGGTAATAGCGCCCGAGGTACTCGAGCGCCGGATAATACTGCCGGTATCCGTCACTCTTCCATACAAAACTCTTCCCCGTCACAAAAAACACGAGAAAGCCGAGAAAAAAGACGACGAAAAACAGGCCGGTATACGTTAGAAACACGGATTTCCTCTTCATAGCCCATACCTCTCCCTGTCACGTTTTTCCTTGATTTTATCCTTTGTCGTCAGTTTGTACTTGATCTCCCTGATCTCCCTGGCGCTCAAAACGAGACTCCGGATAATGACGATATAACGGATGTCCGGCTCCCACTGTCTCAGCCACGCTGCCATATGCTCATCCAGCTTGTCCTTCTCGATGAAAAACAGCGTGCGTTCCAGGGAATATTTCTGCAAAAAAGCCTCTAATCCCTTTTTATTTTTCATCCCCGGAAGATAGGCGATATTCCGGCGCTGCTTCTTATTCTTTTTCCGCCCGTACGGGCTGAACAGCTCCTTGCACTGACTGCAGAGCGTCTGGGGATGAAAGGAATCAAAGATCCCTTTTTCCTCCGGAATGCCTTCTCCATCCAAGACGTCCTCTTCGGTAACTCCGATACCGTTCACCCATGTCACAACCTCATCCATATCGGAAAATGTCGGAACCGACAGCACTCCATCCTCATGCAGTCCCTGGCTCCACGCCACATCTGCCTCGTTCGTCACAAAACGGCACACCGGTTTTCCAAGCGCCTTCATCAGATAAAGTTCTTCGCCGTATTCCCCGATCAGCCCCTGGCATCCGGCGAGAACTTCCGTCGCCTCCGCCCCGTCCGGCAAAAACTCGATATGCTTCCACAAATTTTCTTTGAACCGTCTGCGCACGAGCCGTGGAAAACAGACCAGAATCTTCCGGCCGTCCCCAATCCGCTCATCCAGTTCAGTCAGCTTTTTTCTCAGATCACTCAAAAACAGATAACATTTGGAATCCTTTAACCCCGGAAACTTTTTGACCGAAGGCGCATAGGCGATACGGACAACGGACTCTGACGCCGAAACCGCCGATTCCCTCGCAGACTCCGACTCCCATGCCGCCGGACAACCGGCCGTGGGCAGCCATTCCCGGAAAAAATCGGAAACCGATACAAATACCCCTTTGTCACAGCACACCTCGTCCATGTGATAACAGCGCAGAAGAGGGACAAACTGCTCCTCCCACTCCGCTGGAAATAAAATGGCGTCAGCCTGCGCCAGACTGAACTGTATGCTCTGCATATTTTTCGTCTCATAAGGTACTTCGACTCCCTGTGCAGCGAGAGAAGGCATAAAATCCGTAAAAATAAACTTCTGCCCCTTCCTCTTGCGGTAAAAACCGGCAAACGAACGATTTGTCACGACATAAGAAGCCGTGGCCAGTATTTCGAGATAACGCTCATCCGTCATATCCAAAAGCGTAACACCGGCCGTCTCTCCGCGCCTTTCGAGCTGTGCGCGGATCTTTTCCAGCTTGCCGCCATCGGCCGCCGCGATATACACCTCGTACGTTCCACAGCTGTCCAGCAGCCTTTTCAGATAATAACCGCTGCCACAGAAATCATTTCCGCGGTAGCACTCAATAAGAACCCTGTTCTTCTCCAGCTTTTTGGACGACACAAACGCGTCAAATACTTCCGCGCGGCGCGGCGCCTTTTTCTTCTTTCCGCCCGTCAGCCATTTTTCCTTATCAAATTCCTCATCCAGGTTTTTTCCGTCCTCTTCTTCGCTCTGTTTTCCGGCGAGCAGTTCCTGCACCTCGGTAAACTGCTTCGATTCCCGCCACCCCGGAAACGTTCCATCCAGGAGCGAGTGAGCGCGCTCGGTAAACTCATTTTTAAACATTACATTCCCCGACGTTTTCATCTCCTCAAAACGCGCGTAGATATGGCGGATATTAAAAAACAAGAGGATCGGATAAAACCGCTCAAATTCTCCCCGGCGGCGGTACGCCTCGTTCATGATCTGCAGCGCATCGATGATCTGCCCGTGCTTCTCATTAAAAGTGCTGACCGTACTCCCCTTCCGGTCTTTGATATAATAATACAATCTATCATGAACCCTGCCGACCTTTTTGGCATCTAAAAAGAGCGGGAAGATCGCGCACAGATCCTCAAAGATCAGCCCGCTCGGGAACTGGAATCCCGAGCGCTCGAGCAGTTCCCTCGTAAACAGTTTATTCCACGGATACGGTGAATTCACTTTCAGGATCTGCGGATTTTCATAGATACTCTGGTCAAACTCCCCCTGATATCCGGTCTGGTACGACTTCACCACGCCGGTCACATCATTACAGCCAAAATAACCGCACGTCACGAGGTCACAGCCCTTTTCCTCCGCCTCGCGGTACAATAATTCATACATATCCGCGCGCGCGAAATCATCGCTGTCCACAAATCCGATATATTCCCCGGTCGCTTTCGTCATTCCGAAATTCCGCGCCTTCGCCTGTCCCTGGTTCTGCTGAAAATACGGAAACACCTTTTCAGGAAAACGTTCCGCGAATTCCTCGATGATATCACCAGTCCGGTCCGTACTGCCATCATTGACCACGATGACCTCCAGATTCGGATACGTCTGGTTCACAAGGGAATCCAAACACCTCCGAATATATTTCTCTACATTGTAAGCCGGTACGATCACACTGATCTTCTTTTCTGTCACTCTGCTGCCTCCTTTTCCTCAAGCGTCGTCTCAAACATATCCCCAAACGCGAACCAGTACGCAAACGCCGGAAACACTTCAAACGGCAGGAACAGGCATTCCGTCATGGTCGCAGCCACAAACCCCACGCATATGGCAGGGATCAGAAACGCGTACGTCGCATTCCTCCTGCGGTTGGTGGTATAAAAAATGATGGAGCGGATCAGGCTCAGTACCGTGATCACGGTGTAAAAAAGCATGCTGACCACACCATATGTATAAGCAAACTGCAGCCAGTTATTATGTGCATGTGAAACCTTTTTCCCATTGATGATCAGCCGCACCCTCTTATGCCCCCACAGATTCAGCTTCTTCATATACGCCTTGTAGATCGTGATGCGCCCGGAGGAAATCTTGTTCAGCGTCTCGCTGCTGTCGAGGCTTTTCACGAGCCGCCCCCAGATACTATTATCTTCCAGCGTCTTTTCGGGGAGGTCGATACTCTCAAACGCGTCCGACTCCGCCAGCACCTTGTCCCCGATGTCCTCGATCTTTTCCCCGTTGGAGAGATAGAGCACATCCTCATCAAACATCATCTTATGCCCGACCAGTTCCGGCAGATGGCGGACGCCGGCATAAAATAATGGATAACAGAGGACCGTAACAACGGCCAGTGACAGGAATCCTTTGACAAAGCCCCGGAACATCCCCTGCTTTTTCCCCATATAAAGCCGCAGTACGATCCACAAAATGAGGATTGAACCGATGGCAAGCATCGCCGTCCGCGCCTGCGATACCGAGAGATAAAACAGGACGAGCGCCAGCTGCACGTACGTAAAAAAACTTTTCTTAAACGTCTTTCCCGTCTCGACGTTCCAGTCCAGATCAGACATATAAACAGCAAAGATCACGTATAAATACAAGCCAAACGTATTGGGATTCGTAAAGATCCCCGCATACCGGCCGCCCTCAAAAAACGGGCGGAACAGAAAGGAAATGACAGCCATCAGCAAAAAAGAACCCTTTACCGCATTCTTAAACGACTTCCAGAGAAGATCCTTCCTGCTGTTATTCTGCCACACAAAAAATACCCCGGTAAACACAAAAGCTAAAATAATACCGAGCCCGCACGCTTTCTTACTCACGAAAAGATCCGAAACGGTAAACGCGGCGCACATGCCAAACCAGGCGATGCTGACCGATGTGCGCCAGGGCTTACGCTCCAGTTTCTTATCCAGCGAAAGAAGCGCGATCAAAAGCATCAAAAAAATACCGCATGCCGTGTTATAAAAATAACTTTCCTTCAGCAACACATACCGAACGATGCAAAAAAGCACGAGATCGGCCACGAAACATGCCGTTAATAAAAAATATCTGACTTTTGGACGTATTTTCCCCATGATCGGTATCCACGGGGATAAAAGACTGATAAACAGATCCTGAAGCCAATTCATTCTCTTTCTCCATTTCTGGTATCAAAAAAACACCGCTGTAACCGTGCGCACTAAAATCACCAGATCACGCGCAAACGAAAACTCCCTGATATACTGCAGATTGTATTCCATTTTCGCCGGAAGGATCTGATCTACATAGGTCGCATCCACATCCTCCCCGGCGGACAACAGTTTCTCCTCATCCTTGTATTCGATGCTCGCCGTCGATGTGACACCGGCCGGCATCAGAAGGGTTGCGTACATTTCCGGCGCGTAGCGCGCCACATATTTTTCTACCTCTGGTCTTGTGCCGACAAAACTCATGTCGCCCCTGACAATGTTAAATAACTGGGGAAGTTCATCCAGACGCACCTTTCTCAAAAATTTCCCAATCTTTGTCACGCGGGCATCCCCGCTCACCGTCACCTGGGAACCCTTCTCCGGCGCTCCGGCCACCATCGTGCGGAACTTGTAGATCTGAAATCTCTTCCCGTATGTAGTAACCCGGATCTGACGAAAGATCACCCCGCCAGGAGATGTCACGCCGACCGCGGTCCCGATCACGAGCATCACCGGACTGAGCAATACGATCAATATGAGAGACATCATAAAATCAAATACCCGCTTGCATGCGAGCGACCCCCGTTTTTTCAAGAGGCTCTCGTAATAGGGCCTCGTCTCTTCGCATCTCATTGAATCCGGCAGCTCTTCCCACTTTCTCATACCAACCCCCCATTTTACCAAACTTTCC
>CAJTZN010000053.1 GCA_910584065.1 uncultured Eubacterium sp. | reverse complement strand
AAATGCCTTATCATGTAAACATGAACGGCATTTGACCTTTTGACCCTGGCATCATATTATAATTTCATAAAAAAATATAGTGAAAACGAAAGGAAACGAAACATGATTAAAAATTCAATAAAAAGAAAATTAATAAGTTGCTTTCTTGCCGGTGTACTGGCTGTTTCTGTGATAGACATCGTTCCGCCTGCGGAAGTATATGCAAAAGAAATCGAGGAGGCGCGAGGCAAACACCTGTTCCGGGGGGGGGGGTAGCTATGATGAGGAAAATGCTTACAGCGGGGATGATCTAGGATGTATGTATACGCCCGAAAAGACTACATTTAAAGTATGGTCACCCGAAGCGTCTTCGGTAGTTCTCTGCAGATTTGAAGCAGGAAACGGCGGCAGCGCCATAAGCGAGACACCTATGACAAAAGGCGATAAAGGCGTGTGGAGCGCAGAAGTTACAGGAGATATATTATACATACAAGGTAACGGTAGATGAAATTACAAGAGAAGCCGTTGATCCCTATGCGAAAGCGGCGGGGGTAAATGGCGACAGGGCTATGGTCGTGGACCTGGACAGTACAGATCCGGAACACTGGGATAAAAACTACCAGAGAGAAGAGACATTGTTAAGTGATATGATCGTATGGGAAATTCATATCAGGGATTTTTCGATCGATGTAAGTTCAGGCGTGTCAGAGCAAAATCGTGGAACGTATAAAGCCTTCACGGAAAAAACAACGATCGACGGAGAAGGAAGAACGGCCTCCTGTGTGGATTATTTAAAACAACTCGGGGTAACACATGTACAGATCCTCCCGATGTATGATTTTGCATCCGTAGATGAGACAAACGTTAGCACTGGTTCCGAACATGAGTACAGTTGGGGGTATGACCCGAAAAATTACAATGTTCCGGAGGGATCCTATTCCAGTGATCCATATGATGGAAATGTCCGTATCACGGAAATGAAAGAAATGATACAGGCGCTGCATGAGGCAGGGATAAAGGTAGTCATGGATGTTTCTTACAGCCATACATCCGATGCCGGGGATTCAAATTTTAATAAGATCATGCCGGGTTATTATTACAAGCTGAATGACGACTTGTCATACAATGACCAATCCGGTTATGGCAATGCTACCAGAAGTGATAGTGCCATGTTCCGTAAGTTTATGATCGATTCCGTTTCCTATTGGGCAGAAGAATATCATCTGGACGGTTTTTGCTTTGATCTTATGGGAATCCATGACGTGACTACCATGAATCAGATTCGGGCAGCGCTTGACAGCAAGTTTGGCAAGAATACGATCGTGCTGTATGGAGAGGGCTGGACGGGTAATGGCGAATACGATTCGAACAGCGCACATAAGGCAAATGAATCCAAATTAGATAGGGGAATCGGGTACTTTAATGAACAGATCAAAGAGGCGCTAAAAGGCGGGGATACGTTTGACGGAACGATCGGTCTGGTGCAGACTGGTTATGCCGGCGGCGCCTATTTGGAACCTGGTGAGAAATGGCCGAATAATGTTTTTGGCGGAATCATGGGGTCTGTCGGTTATACTTCCGGTGAATCAGGTATGTGGCGCCCGTTCTGGTCCAAATCATCAAACTGTTGTCTGAGCTACGTATCGGCACATGATCAGCTTACGCTTTGGGATAAATTGGCAGAGGGAAGGGAGCGGGATTTTTCGTCGGTTGATGATCGGATGATAAAAATGAATAAAATGGCAGGAAGTGTTGTTCTGGTATCCAAGGGCGGCGTATTCATGCAGGCAGGGGAAGAATTTGCCAGAACGAAAAATGGGGAGGATAACAGCGAATCTTCTTCGGATGCCGTGAATAAAATCGATTGGAACAGAGTTCATACGTATTCCGACATTCAACAATACTACCAGGGAATGATCCGCATCCGGAAAGCCTTCTCCGGCTTCCGTTCAATCCTGGAAAGAAGTTCCGATAATTGAGCTCCGAAGGATAATAATATAGAATGGATCAGCAAGGAGGAAGCCGGGGTGACTGCATTTTATGAAACGAACGATATACCCGGTGAGTGGAACCGGATCGCTGTGATCATTAATAATGCAGTATCGGATCAAACCGTTGATCTTACCGCTTCTGACGAGTGGGTGATCGTCGCTGACGGAGCGAAAGCCGGTTTGGAAAAAATAAAAGAATCCGGTTCTGACATAACGGTACCAGGGAAATCGGTTATGGTGGCAGTACCGAAAGATACATTTGATGAAAATCACGTTTCGAAGAACGAACCGCCGGTTATCACATGTGACACGTCTTTCCGTGTTTCTTCGGATCGATCCCTTTCGTTTACAGTGGAAACTTCAGATCCTGACGGGGACGCTGTGACACTGGATGCAGACGGAATCCCGGAGGGAGCTTCTTTTGATGCGGCGACAGGGGAGTTTAGGTGGGAGGATCCGGCTGCGGGCGAATATACGTTGACCCTGACGGCAAGGGATAAAAAAGCGGCCGTGACCAAAACGGTAACGATTATCGTAACACTGGGATTAAGGGATCTGATACGGCAGGCGGAAGAAAAAAATTATCAGAAAGAAGATTTTACCGGAGAAGTCTATCAGGTATTTGAGAATGCTTTTGTAAATGCGAAAGAAGCGGCAGATAGAAATGAAACAGATGAGGCAAAGATACAGGAGGCGTTACATGATTTAAGGGAAGCGTATGAGAAGATCAACAGGGAAGCGGCAGCAAAAGAGGGACTGGTGCAAGGATTGGAAAAAGCAAAAACAAGACTTGCGGAAGCGGAACTAGATTCTGCGAACTATGAGGCAGAAGCGGCGGCTGATTTGAAGATGGTGATTTCTGAAGCGGAAGAATTTATAAAAATGGTACACAGTGCCGAGGAATACCAGAGCGTGGAAGAAGATCTGGAATTTGCTGTGAAAGCGTGTGTATATTTAAAGACAAACCCTGTGATCCGCGTAAAGGCAGGTGATTGGAGCGATCCTGCCGTTTATGTATGGGCAGAAAAGGGAGGCAGTGAAGTATTATTGGCGGGAAGCTGGCCGGGCACGAAACTTACAGAGAAAGATCCAAATGGCTGGTTCGTATTTGATCTTCCGCAGGGAACAACCGGATATTCACTGATCATAAATGGCAATTTAGGCGGTTGTCACTCGCAGACAGATGATATAATAGGAATCGCAGGCAGCGTGGATGTTACGTTATCTTCAGAAATCACAAAACGTGAATATGAAGTAGGGGGCGGTGTTCCGCAACCAGATAAGACGGCATTGGGTGTACAGATCACGAAGGCGGAACAATTGATTATAGAGAACCCGGGCAGTAAATATCTGCCGGAACTCAAGAGGAACCATTAACAGAAGAACCGGCAAAGAAATTAGAAATAACAAATATGACGATAGGCAAGGCAAGCGGCACGGCACAAGTGGGCGATACGATTACGATTTCGGTTCAGTCATCAGGTGGAACAGGGGTTGTTAAATACCACTTTTTGGTAAAGAAGAGTTCTTCCGCTGTGATCGGGGGTGAATCTGTTTCCAGTTCCGCGAAATGGAAGCCGAAGAAGGCTGGAAAATACAGTATTACAGTATATGCAAAAGATGATGGAGGAAACGTTGCGGAGAAGACGATAACGAAATATACAGTAAATAAGAAACTGAAAGTCAGAAGTTTTAAAGCATCGCCTTCAAGTAAGAAAGCCAGAGCGGGCCGGAAAGTCAAATTGATGATGAAGGCATCAGGAGGAACGAAAAAGTATCTGTATAAATTTAGATACAAGAGATCCGGTACTAAAAAAATAAAGAGGATCAGCGCTTATAGTTCTAAAAAGATCGTAAGCTGGCGACCGAAGAAATCTGGGAAATACACGTTGTATGTATATGTCAGAGATAAAAAAACAAAAAGAATTGCAAAAAAGATCGTTCGTAACTATATCGTGAGTTAAATTGTTACAATCGAAGGAGAGGACACGGCTATTTGTGCCGGAGCGTCACAAATAAGCCCTGATGGCAGTCGCCCCGTCGCGTAAACGCTCCGGAATGGGGGATTCTATGAACCAGTATATCGTTGCACTTGACCAGGGAACTACGAGTTCCCGCTGCATATTATTTGACAGGGCGGGGCGTGTGTGCAGCGCCGCGCAAAAGGAATTTCGCCAAAACTATCCGAAACCGGGCTGGGTGGAACACGATCCCGTGGAGATCTGGTCCAGTCAGTTCAGCGTCATGACGGAAGCCATGAGCAAGCTCGGAGTTTCGGGATCGGACATTGCCAGTATCGGGATTACGAACCAGCGGGAGACGACGATCGTGTGGAATAAAAAGACTGGCGAGCCGGTGTATCCGGCGATTGTCTGGCAGTGCAGGCGAACGGCAGAACAGATCGACCGCCTGACGGCCGATGGGATGGGGGAGATGATCCGCCAGAGGACGGGACTGATCGCGGATGCGTATTTTTCGGCGACCAAAATTGCCTGGATCCTGGAACATGTGCCGGGGGCGAGGGAGCAGGCAGAGAGAGGAGAGCTGCTGTTCGGAACGGTCGATACGTGGCTCGTGTGGAAACTGACTGGCGGGCGCGTCCATGTGACCGATGTGACGAATGCGTCCCGCACAATGCTGTTCGATATCCACAAGCTGCAGTGGGATGAAGAGATTTTGCACTACTTCCATATACCCGCCAGTATGCTGCCGGAAGTAAGGACTTCCAGTGAGGTATATGGTACGAGCGACCGCTCGCTGACGGGGACGGAAATACCGATCGCAGGCATCGCCGGTGATCAGCAGGCGGCGTTATTCGGACAGTGCTGTTTTGAGGCGGGAGAGATGAAAAATACGTATGGGACGGGATGTTTTCTGCTTATGAACACGGGGACGGAGCCGGTGGTCTCGGAAAACGGACTGCTGACAACCCTTGCCGCCAGTGTGGGCGGCGAACAGCAGTATGCGCTGGAGGGCAGTGTGTTTGTGGCGGGTGCGGCAATCCAGTGGCTGCGGGACGAGATGGGACTGATCCGCACTGCCGCTGAATCGGAGCGCTGCTGTCTGGCGGTGGAAGATACGGCAGGCGTTTATGTCGTGCCGGCTTTTACCGGTTTGGGGGCGCCGTATTGGAACGCGGAGGCGAGGGGAATCATCACCGGGATCACCAGAGGGGCTGGACGCGATCATATCGTGCGGGCGGCGGTCGAGTCGCTGGCGTATCAGGTGTATGATCTGGTTCAGGTGATGAAGCGCGATTCCGGGATCCCGCTGCTGGCACTGAAGACAGATGGCGGCGCCAGCGCCAATGATTTTCTGCTGCAGTTTCAGGCAGATCTGCTGGGGGCAAAGGTATATCGCCCGTCCTGTATCGAGACGACGGCGCTTGGGGCGGCGTATCTGGCAGGATTGGCGGTGGGGTACTGGAAAGATTTGGAGGATGTGAGGAAAAACTGGTCGCTGTTAAACTGTTTTGAACCGCGCATGGAAGAAGAGAAGCGGACTCTCTTATTGGACGGGTGGAGGAATGCGGTGGGAAGGTGTCTGTGCGGGACGGAACGAAGCGAAACAGAATGAGACTGGACTGGAGAGGAATCGAGCCGGACTGAATGGGAGGGAACCGATAGATCGCTCACCAGAGATGAAAACCAGCAAATTGTACCCCGAAAACTGCGGATTGTACCCTGCTGCTTTTCTTGCTGTTTTTTAGATGATATAATGTTAGCGATATATTGTCGGATATTTCAGATTTAGAAATGAAATTATCACATGTGATGCTGAAATCACATGTGATGCTGAAGGAAAGATCAAAATCAGGGGAAAGGATGTGCGAATGATGGAAGAGGAAAAGGTGGATTTTTTTGAACAGAATAATCGGATCGTATGTAAACGGCTGGCCAAGGTACTATTATGGATGACCCTGGTGTTTCCCGTGCTGTTTCTCGCCACGGCTGCCGGCGTATTTCAGATCCGGTATCCGGATCTGGCAGTGCTTTCCGCGATCGGCTGCGTGTGTACGGTGGGGCCGACGGTGTTGCAAAAGGCAGGTGTTCCGGCCAGTGTGATGAAATATGTCAGCGTACTGGCCGTGGGATTTATCGTCATGCTGCTCGGCGGCAATTCGGCGATCGGGATCTATATGACGTATGGCCTGGCCATGTTGTTCAGCTGTATGTTTTTTGACAAGAAATTTACTTTGCGCATTGCGATCGTAAGTTATTTCTTTCTTCTGGTCTCTTTGTTCCTGCGTTCCCGGAATGTACAGCAGATCGAGTATCCCACGAATATGGAGTGGTTTTTCACCCGCTCGGTCGGGTTTACGATCGAACAGGTTGTGATGTCGGTCGTGTTTGTCAATATTGCCGGCGCGTCGAGGTCCATTTTGGAAAACCTGCACAGTGCAGAGCAGGTGGCGGTTGTGGTAGAAACGTGCGGCAAGGTGTCCTCCGGACTGGTAGAAACGACAGAGAAGCTGGCAGAAAATATGAATGAGTCGAGAAGGGCCAGCCAGTCGATCGTGAGTTCGGCGCAGGAGACGACAGAGGACTGCCACAGGAGTCTGCGGCATGTAAACAGCATGCAGGATTCCGTGGGGGAAATGGTCAAATCGATCGGCATGATCGACGAGCGGACGAATGAGATGCTGGAGATTTCAGATGATATATGGCAGCGGATGCAGGGATATGTGAACATCATGAATGACGCGGTGGAGAGTATGCGGGACATAGAAAACACCGCCAATCACACGGGGGAATCGGTGCAGCATCTGGAGAAGGTCATTTTGGAAATTTCGGATTCTGCCAATGAAATTTCTGGCATAACGGCGAAAACAAACATGCTTGCGCTCAACGCTTCCATTGAGGCGGCGCGGGCCGGCGAGCACGGGAGGGGATTTTCCGTGGTGGCGGAACAGATTCGTGTGCTGGCCGAAAATTCGAGACAGGCGAGCGCCTCGATCGAATCGGTCGTTGAAAATGTACTTACGATGCTGAACCAGGTTAAGGAGTCAAATGAGCAGAACCTTGTTTCCGTCAATTCCGGTATTGAACAGATATCCAACGCAAGACAGGAGGCGCAGGAACTGGGACAGCTGCAGGCGGATTCCCGCGGCAAGACCGAGCAGATCGCGGAAAGCAGCAGCCAGACGAGCGGCCACAGCCAGAAGGTGAGCAAGATGGCAGAAGAGATGGCGGCGCTCGTGCAGAATTCGCTCGACCGGGCGGGGGCCATTGTAGAAGAGGCGAACAATCAGGAGAAGATCACGGATATGACGGGGCAGACATTTTCCGCGGTGGATCAGATGGCCAGGGAATTGTATGAATTGAGCCGGTTTGACAAAGCGGAGGAGGGGGATGGTCGAAGTTGATGGTGTGGATCTTCGAAGGACTCATGTTTTTGTCAGTGGCGGGACTGCTCGCTGCCTTTCACGGTGATCTGGCAGCGGGGACGATCCTGCTAAAAACACTGGCCAGCCTGTTTTTTGTATTGACGGGTGTTTATGGATACCGGAGGGATCAGGACGGGGAAAGGAGGCGTTTGTTCTCCAAACCAGTTTTGATCGCTCTTTTATGCTCTATGGCGGGAGATGTACTGCTGGCGCTTGACAGGACGCAGGGGATTTTTTTCGTACTGGGAGTCGCGGGGTTTGCCGGGGCGCATGTCATGTTTTCGCTCGCGTTCTGCCGCATATGTGCGGTGAGAAAGACGGAGCTTTTATGGACGTTTGTGATCTTTGCACAGCTCGTACTTTTGCTGGCGCTCGGCGATTTTGATTTTCAAGGGCTCCTGCCAGTATTGATCGGTTATGCGGCCGTGATTTCCTTTATGACCGTAAAGGCATTATCTTTTTGGAAATGCCGTCAGGGGCAAAAAAAGGTGGCGGCACTCATCATGTGTGGTGGCGTGCTGTTTTTATTTTCGGATATTGTACTTCTTTTCTGGCTGTTTGGCATCGGGATGCCGAAGGGGGTACAGTCGGTAAACTGGATCCTCTATTATGTGGCCCAGGGGTGTCTGGCAGCGTCGCTTTCCGCACGGTCCGCGCGCCTGGGAGCCGGCTGAGCAGGAAACGCCTCTTCTCTACGGAGCGTAGAATCCGCCTGGATTCACCATATTCTATGTTCCGTGGGTGTGAATGAAAGAAGAAATGTGGCATAATCTATTTCAGAAAGGAGGGGTTCGATGGACCAGATGCTGACAGGGGCATTCATCGCCGCGGAGAGAAAGCGGAAAGGTTATACACAGAAGCAGCTTGCCGAGAAACTGGGCATCAGTGATAAAACGGTATCCAAATGGGAACGGGGCAACGGCTTCCCCGATGTATCCTTATTGTTGCCGTTATGCGGTGAACTAGATATCACGGTAAACGAACTTCTGTGCGGAGAACGGGTTTCTGAAGAAGATTATTGCAGAAAGGCGGAGGAAAATATGGTGAATTTAGTAAGGGAAGCAAGGGAAAGTAAGAAGAAGATCGTGTTATCGGCCATGGTGGCAGTGCTCGTGATCATCGCCTCGCTGCCGCTGTTTCTGGTGGCGGGTGCGATTGAGATGGACACCTGGATCCGGGTTCTTTTAGTAGTGACAGGTTTTGTTGTCATTGTGATCGGGATCGCCATCGCCTGTATCCTCGACCGGGAGGCGGGAGCGTATGAGTGTCCGTCGTGTGGAACCCGCTTTGTCCCGGAAATGGGGGAGTATATCATGGGGCCGCATACGATCATGAAACGAAAATTAAAGTGTCCGAATTGCGGGGCGCACCGGTATTGTAAGAAGGTGTTGACGAAATAGGACGGGAGATCATTGTTAGAGTGGAATCAGGGAACTACAGGGCGCTATAGGCGAAAGCTATAGCGCCCTGTAGTTTTTTGGGATTAGACAGAAAGGAATGGTTGAACTAAAATATACTCATCAACCGAGCAGGTAGATAAAATCCTTTTACGAGGAAATTTGAGAAGGAGGAAGAAAGAAATGAAAAAGAAGCTTATTACATTATTTACGATCGCAGCGCTACTCGTATCACTTACGGCGTGCGGAAACAAACAGGGCGGCGCGGACAGCGCAGGAGATGGCAAAACGATAAAGATCGCATATCTGCCGATCACGCATTCGCTGGCCGTGCTGGAAGAAGCGGATGAACTTGAGGAACAGGACGGCATAAAAATAGAACTCGTGAAATATGGTTCCTGGCCGGAACTTTTAGATGCGCTCAATTCCGGAAGGGTGGACGGCGCCTCCGTACTGATCGAGCTTGCGATGAAGTCAAAGCAGGAGGGGGTCGGCATCAAGGCGGTTGCGCTCGGTCATAAGGACGGAAATGTCCTGATCGTATCCAATCACATCGACAATGTCAGTGATCTAAAGGGAAAAACATTTGCCATACCGCACCGCCAGTCCTCCCACAATATACTGCTGAATGATGCGCTGGCAAAGGGCAACCTGACCATCGATGACGTCAATGTCACGGAACTGGCTCCGACCGAAATGCCCTCTGCTCTCGCAAGCGGCACGATCGATGGTTACTGTGTGGCAGAACCGTTCGGGGCGATGGGCGTGGCTCTCGGCGCCGGCAAGGTATTATATTCATCGGAGGAGCTGTGGGCCGATTCCCTCTGCTGCGGGCTGGTGCTCACCGACGCTTTTATCGGAGCACATCCGGAAGAGGCAAAAAGTTTTGTGCAGAGTTACAAAGCCGCGGGAGCGGGACTGGACAGGGAGAAAGCCAAAAAAGTGGCGGAAAAGTACCTGAACCAAAAAGAGGAAGTTTTGGATATTTCCCTGCAGTGGATTTCCTATGATGATCTCGATATTACCGAGGATACCTATGCGGTTCTGGCGGAAAAGGTGAAGAAGTACGGACTTTCCGACAATCCGCCGGCGTATGCGGACTTTGTAAAAAATGATTTTTGACGAAAGGACAGGAGGAGCAGATGAAAAAGATTCTATCGGTTAAAAATGCGATCATTTCCATAGCGATACTCATAGGGATATGGGAGCTGTTGTTTTTGGCAAGCGATTTCAGTGAAACCCTGTTTCCCTCGCCGGTGCAGGCATGGCAGGCGCTGCTGGAAATGTGCGGGGATGGGACGCTGGCAACGAATATCGGAACGAGTATGTACCGTTTTCTTGCGGGATATGTCAGTTCGGTTGTGGCCGCGGTTTTTTTGGGACTGGTGCTCGGAAGGGTGCCTGGAATTTTCCAGTACGTAAACCCGGCCGTGCAGCTGCTGCGCCCGATCTCCCCGACGGCATGGATGCCCTTTATCGTGCTGCTGTTTGGCATAGGAGATGTTCCGGCCATCGTCATCATATTTATTGCCGCCTTTTTCCCGGTGTTTCTTTCGACCGTCGCGGCGGTGGGGAATATAGACCCGATCTATTTGAAGGTGTCGAATAATTTCGGCATCCGCCAGCTGGAGCTGATGTGGAAAGTAATCTTTCCGGCGGCGTTTCCGCAGATCGCAAATGGAATCCATCTGGCGCTGGGAACGGCGTGGATCTTCCTGGTGGCCGGTGAAATGGTAGGAGCGCAGTCGGGACTCGGGTATCAGATCATTGACGCAAGAAATAATATCAGAGCTGACATACTACTGGCGACCATTCTCGTCATCGGCCTGATCGGACTGCTGCTTGATACCGCCTTGAAATTATTGGAAAAACGTATTCTGAAAGCATGGGGAGGTGCGGACTGATGGCCTATATCGAAATCAAAAACGCGGGAAAGACGTTTGTGCAGGGTGGAAAGGAATTTACGGCGCTGGAAGAGGTAAACCTGACGATCGATAAGGGGGAGTTTCTCTGTCTTTTAGGACCTTCCGGGTGCGGCAAGAGTACGCTGTTAAATGCGATCGCGGGATTTGCGCCGGTGAACCGCGGGAGTATTCAGATCAGCGGCGAGGAGGTAGTCAGCCCCTCGGTAAAACATGTGACGATCTTTCAGAATTACGGATTGCTGCCGTGGAGGACCGTACAGAAAAATGTGGAGTTCGGCCTGGAAGCAAAAAAGCTTTCCCAAGCAGAGAGGAAAGAGACGGCAGAAAAATACATCGAACTCGTGGGCCTCTCGGAGTTTAGACGATCCTATCCGCGCCAACTCTCGGGCGGCATGCAGCAGAGGGTGTCGATCGCGCGGGCGCTGGCAGTAGATCCGGAGATTGTGTTCATGGATGAGCCGTTTGGCGCGCTGGATGCCATTACCCGGATGAAGCTGCAGGACGACATTCTGGAAATCTGCCGCCGTGAGAAAAAAACAATCATTTTTGTCACGCACGATATTGAAGAGGCGGTTTACCTGGCGGATAGGATCGTCGTCATGACGCCGAATCCCGGAAAGGTAAAGAGCGTGGTGGAAGTGCCGCTGCACCATTACCGCGACCGCACGAGCGGCGATTTTCTCTATGTGCGGGATAAGATTTTTGAACTGTTCAATCTCAAGGCAGACGCTTATATCGAGTACAATATTTAACATATCAGGATGAGAAAGGAGCTATTATGAGCAAGCAACAGAAAAAAAATATACAGGCGCATGATCATGCGCCTGCGCATATACATTCCCACCGCAATCTGATCGGGTTTGACGAACACGGCGTGCCAACCGTGACGTTAAAGGCGGATCACCAGGACGGGGAAGAAGACGATCCGCAGGCATTTATCCGGGATTATATGGACGCGGTAAACGAGTACCGCAAGACATTCCCTGCCAAGGAGGATGTAGTCAGCCAGACGCCGGATCCGGCGGTGAGGGAAATGCTGCTGCGCATGGAGCAGCTGGGGATCGATACGGCATTCGACCGCTTTGACAAACAGAAGCCGCAGTGTAATTTCGGCCTTGCCGGTATCTGCTGTAAGATCTGTAATATGGGGCCGTGCCGCATCACGGCGAAAGCTCCCAAAGGGGTCTGCGGCGCGGATGCGGATCTGATCGTGGCGAGGAACCTGTTGCGGAGTGCCGCCGCCGGTGCGGCGCAGCACGGTATGCACGCAAGGGAGGTTATGCTCGCATTGAAATGGGCGGCGGAGGGAAAGCTGGATGTGCCGATCCTCGGCGAACAAAAAATAAGGAGCACGGCGGAGGCGTTCGGCATCAAACAGAAAAACCGCCAGTTAAAACATGTTGCCAGGGATTTGGCCGATGTGCTGCTGGAAGATCTGTCGCGGACGGTGCCGGATGAATATAAAACCATCTCGGCCTGTGCCGCAAAAGAACGGCGGGACGTGTGGGAGGAATTGGATCTTTTGCCGGTCAGCGCATATCATGAGGTGTTTGAGGCGTATCATAAATCCGGCTGTGCCACGGACGGCGACTGGAAAAGCATTATGCAGCAGTTTCTGCGCTGCGGGCTTGCGTTTACGTTTTCCGGCGTGGTGGGAGCTTCCATTGCCACGGACAGCCTGTTCGGGGTGGGCGACCGGGTCACCTCCAAGGTAAACATTGGCGCGCTGGAAAAGGGGTATGTCAATATTGCCGTGCACGGGCATCTCCCGCTTCTTGTGAGCCAGATCGTGGAGGCGGGCAAGCGTGAGGATCTGATCGCGCTGGCGCAGTCGAAAGGGGCGAAGGGAATACGCTTTTATGGCATATGCTGTTCCGGACTTTCAGCTATGTACCGCTATAGCGGGGTCATTCCGCTGTCCAATGCGGTGTCGGCAGAACTCGTGCTGGGGACCGGGGCGCTGGATCTATGGGTGGCCGATGTACAGGACGTGTTTCCATCCATTATGGAAGTGGCAAAATGTTTTCAAACGGTCGTCGTCACGACCAGCGAATCCGCGCGGCTTCCGGGGGCCGAGCGCTATGAGTACGACCACGCCCATGCCAATATCGGTGAGACAAAGGAGCTGGCGGAAAAGATCGTGCTCCGCGCCATCGAAAGTTTTGCCCAAAGAAAGGGTGTTTCGGTGTACATTCCATCCTACGAGGTAGAGGCGGAAGTCGGATTTTCCGTGGAGTATATACATAAGCGGTTCGGCAGTATGAAACCGCTGGCGGAGGCCATCCGGGAGGGAGAAATCCTGGGTGTGGTAAATATGGTCGGCTGTAATAACCCCAAAGTCCTGTATGAAAAATGCATCGTGGACGTTGCGGATGTACTGCTGAAACATAACGTGCTCATACTGTCCAACGGCTGCGCTTCCTTTCCGCTGATGAAACTGGGGTATTGTGCCGTCGCCGGGAAGGAGAGGGCGGGAGAGCGCCTGCGGGCGTTTTTGGAACCGGATCTGCCCCCGGTATGGCATGTGGGAGAATGTATCGACAACACCCGTTCCAGCGGCATTTTCGCCGGTATTGCAGGGGAACTGGGGCATAAGATGTTTGAGATGCCATTTGCCTTTTCTTCTCCCGAGTGGGGAAATGAAAAGGGGATCGACGCGGCGCTGGGATTCCGGCTGAATGGGATTAGTTCCTATCACTGTGTAGAGGCGCCGATACACGGTTCTAAAAATGTGATTGAGTTTTTGAAGCACGGAACGCTGGAAACGCTCGGCTCATCAATGAACGTGGACACCGATCCGGCAGCGCTGGGGCAGAAGATAGTAGATGATTTTAAGGCAAAGAGGAAAGCGCTGGGCTGGGACTGACAGGAGATCGGAAAAAAAGTAGTTGACTTTTTAAAACATTGGGCATATAATACTACATGGAAACGACGAAGACGTCAGGTGAACATTTCACTTGGCGTCTTTTTTCGTTCTGCGGCAGATATGAATCTCAGAAACACTACATATATTGCAGGGCCGCACAAAAATAGTTGGAGGTGTCTTTTATGGAATTTGCAGAAAATTTAGGTGAGATGATCACGACGGCAAGTTCGGAAGTGGCATTTGGAATCTGGTTTTTGATCGGTGCCGCATTGGTATTTTTCATGCAGGCGGGATTTGCCATGGTGGAAACCGGATTTACGAGGGCGAAAAACGCAGGTAACATCATTATGAAAAACCTGATGGATTTTTGTCTCGGAACGATCGTATTTGTCTTTCTCGGTTACGGGATCATGAATTCGGAAAATTACTTTTTCGGCGTGATCGGAAGGCCGGAATATCAGATGTTTACAGATTTTGCGGACTTTGACTGGTCAAATTTCTTTTTCCAGCTCGTCTTCTGTGCGACGTGCGCGACGATTGTGTCCGGCGCGATGGCAGAGCGCACGAAGTTCAGCATGTACTGTCTGTATTCGATCATTATAAGTGCCATCGTGTATCCGATCGAGGCGGGATGGACGTGGAATGCCAAAGGGTGGCTGGCCCAGCTTGGATTTATTGATTTCGCGGGGTCGGCGGTCATCCATATGGTCGGCGGAGTTACGGCGCTCGTCGGAGCGGCCATTCTCGGGGCGCGTATCGGAAAATTTGATAAAAAGGGAAAGCCCAAAGCGATACCGGGGCACAATATCACGATCGGTGCGCTCGGATGTTTCATCCTCTGGTTTGCCTGGTACGGATTTAACGGCGCGGCAGCGGGAAGTGTGGATGAGATGGCTAAGATCCTCTCCACGACGACGATCGCTCCGGCGATCGCGACGACGGTCTGCATGATCTTTACGTGGGTGAAATACGGTAAACCTGATGTTTCCATGTGTCTGAACGCGTCGCTCGCCGGCCTGGTCGGTATCACGGCCGGCTGCGCGAACGTCGATGCCGTGGGCGCCGCGGTGATCGGCGTTGTGGACGGCCTGCTCGTCGTATTCGGCGTGTGGTTCGTGGACAATATTTGCAAGGTGGACGATCCGGTCGGCGCGGTAGCCGTACACGGTTTCAACGGCGCGTGGGGCGCGCTGGCTGTCGGCCTGTTTGATTATGAGAATGGCGTGTTTTATGGCGGCGGTTTCCACCAGTTTGGCGTACAGCTTCTCGGCGTCGTAAGTATCGGCCTGTATGCGGCCATAGTCATGGCAATCGTGTTCATTGCGATCAATAAAGTATTCGGACTCCGTGTGACGGCGGAAGAAGAAATCCTGGGACTCGATGCCACCGAACACGGCCTGCCGTCCGCCTATGCGGACTTTATGCCGGCGGGAGACCGTTTCTATGCGGCATCGACCGGCATGGGCAAAATAGGTGATCTGATGGGAAGTGTTCCGCCCGAACAGGCTGTTCCAGTCACGGAAGTGACGCCGGCGGCGAAAGCACCGCTGCCTGGCACGGAAGCGCCTGCCAAAGGTATGTTGTCACACAGGGAAAGTGCAGAAGGCGCGGGAGGCGTGAAGATCAGCCGTATCTCGATCGTATGCAAACAGAACAAGTTCGAAGATTTGCAGGCAGCACTGAACGAGATCGGCGTCAAGGGAATCACGGTCACGCAGGTTCTCGGATGCGGTACGCAAAAAGGAAATGCGGAATATTACCGTGGCGTACCGATGGACTTTACGCTCCTGCCTAAGATCAAGGTAGAAGTGATCGTGAGTGCCGTTCCGGTAGACAAAGTGATAGAAGTGGCAAAAGAGGCACTGTATACAGGGCATATCGGCGACGGTAAGATCTTCGTGTACGATGTGGAAGATGTCATCAAGGTAAGGACCGGCGAGAGAGGGTTTGACGCCTTGCAGGATGACGATTGACAGGAGATTGTAACAGGGAAGAACAGAAAAAAAATAATGGGAAGAACCCCGGATCCGTGCGGGAAGGATCTGGGGTTTTTTCGGGTATGCGTGACCTGAGGTGATTTTGAGGTTTTGGGCATACCGCAAGGCGTTTCTGTACATTTTTATCTGATTGTGCTATACTAAATATACGCGCAGATTGATATAGGCGGCATGAAAGAACTAAGATGGAGGCGATATAATGACCACTGAAAAAATGAGAGAGCTTTTATCTGCAAAGGATGAGAAAATAACCATAGAATACAAATCCTGTACGAATGAAATTAGTGATTCGGTCTATGAAACAGTCTCGTCATTTTCCAACAGATATGGCGGGTGGATCATTATGGGGGTGTCAGACGGTGGGATTCCCATCGGCGTAAATCGTAATGCGGCAAAGGATATGAAGAGAAATTTTATTTCACAACTCAATAACACAAACAAGATGTCGCCTACGTTGTATCTGTCGATAGAAGAATTTGAATATCAGGGGAAATTACTGCTTTGGACTTATGTTCCATCTGCATCCACGGTGATTCGATGTGCGGGAAGAGTATATGACCGTAATGAAGAGGGTGATTTTGATATTACGGATTCGCCGATCCAGATGGAAAATATGTATGCACGAAAGACGGGAACTTTTTCTGAAAATAAATTGTTTCCGTATGCGACGGAGGATGATTTGCGCATGGATCTTATGCCTGTCGTCAGGAGATTGATAGAGAACAAAAATGCGCAGCATGAGTGGCTGAAAATGACAGACCGTGAAATCATGATCAGTGCCGGTCTGTACGAGAAAAATCTTGTGACAGGCGAAAAGGGTTTTAATTTAGCCGCGATCATGTTGTTTGGAAAGGACGAGGTGATACGCTCCTGCGTATCCGGATATGTAACTGACGCTATATACCGGGTGGAAAATGTGGATCGATACGATGACAGGCTGCAGGTCAGCACGAATCTGATCGAAAGTTATGACAGACTGATGGAATTTATCGCGAAGCATACGTCGGATAAATTTTGTCTTATCAATAACGTAAGTACGAGTATCAGGGATGTGATCGCCAGGGAAGTTGTTTCGAATATTCTCGTCCACAGGGATTTTTCCAGTGCGTATCCGGCCAAACTCATTATTGAGACTGACTGGCTGAGAACGGAAAACTGGTGCAGACCAAGACGACAGGGAAATATATTAAGTGATGAATTTACGCCGTATCCTAAAAACCCTTTGATTGCCAATTTCTTTACCGCAATGGGAAGATCGGATACGATCGGTTCGGGTGTAAAGAATCTGTATAAATATACACCGATATATTCCGGAGGCGGTAGTCCGGAATTATATGAAGCGGATGTGTTCAGGATCTCGATTCCATTGACAAAAGAAGCGGTCAGGCAGGTGGAAATGGAAACCGAGCTGACAGAACGGGAACAGCTCATTTATGATATGATCAGTGAAGACCAGAAGATCAGTGTGGATGATATTGCGTCAAAACTGGATGTCACCAGAAGAACCGTACTGCGTGATGTACAGGAAATAAAGAAAAAAGTGTTTTTGGCGTATGATAAAAAAGAAGTAGTATGGAAATTGAAATAGGAGGTGACAGGGAAGTGACAAGGAGGTGACAAGGAAGTGACAGGGAGGTGACATTGTCTGTGTCACTTCCTGCACGGAGAAATAGAAGAGTTTGGGTGAAAATTTGCGG
The DNA here is from genome assembly GCA_910584065.1 of uncultured Eubacterium sp. Classification (GTDB taxonomy): domain Bacteria; phylum Bacillota; class Clostridia; order Lachnospirales; family Lachnospiraceae; genus Eubacterium_F. The sequence continues at coordinate 3,506 of CAJTZN010000053.1, read as the reverse complement.
TAAGGCTCACGGATTCAGTTTTTTATGTAAACTCCTTCCTAACAGGTGGATGAAGGCGTTTTTTCACATCAATAATAGGGATCACGATATCCATACAGAACGTGCTGCCGAAATGGTGTTTCAAAAAACCATGATTATTCTTCACGATATTTTCTATATTATCCATCCCATATCCATGTTTTAAAAAATCCATTTTTTGCCGTGAAGTATACCCTTTCGCAGGATCATACGTATTTTCAATATGAATATAAAACATATCATTTTCATTCACAGACATCGTGAGAGCGATATAATTGTTTCCGGCGGCATTTTTTTTGCATGCATTAAAACTGTTGTCCAACAGGTTCCCGAGGATTACGCATAGATCATAGTCGTTAATGGGAATGCGGTTTGCATCAATTTTCAAAGCGGGGGAAAAAGAAATGCCGTTCGTCTCCGCGATATTCTTAAAATTGCTGACAAAGGCATCAATCACCAGATTTCCCGTGTTGATCTCCGTATATGTGTTCTCAATATCCTTCATGGCCAGCTGCAGGTACTGGTGGAGCTCCCTGTATTCCTGGCGCTTCAGGTGTTCCTGGAGGATAAAATAGTGTTTCTTGGTATCACAAAAGCATACGTAAATAAGATAAGGAGTGTGTTTATCATGTTCATTTTCCTTAGTGATAAATTTTAATTATAAAATGAGATATGTTGACAATATTTAATAAGTGATGTATTATATAATATAATTACAGATAAAAAATATCATCAAAATATAGAAAGTGGTGCAAATATGGCTAAAAAGAAAAGTTTTTTAACAGGAAGCGAAGAGGAACTTATGGAATTATTCTGGAACAGAAAGGATCCTTTGACCAGTGTCGAGATCTTAAAAGTCGATACAGATCATTCCTGGAATGACAGTTACATCCATATCATGATACGTTCGCTTTTGAAAAAAGGGATGATAGAGGTGTGTGGTGTTGTCCAGTACGGCACACAGTACGCAAGGCAGTTCGTTCCGTCGATGACGAAAGAAGAATACGCGGCAAAACTTATCATGTCAAAGGGACTGGGTAAGGGATCCGTGGCAAAAGTTGCGGCTGCTATGGTTAAAGAAGCAGATGGTGAGATTAAGAGCGATGTGATCGAAGAACTGGAAAAAATAATAGAGGAATTAAAAGAAAAGGACGAAAAGGAGATATAAAATGCAGGTTACGCTTTTTTCATTCTTTATATCTGTTGTTTGGAGCAGTTTTCTGATCGTTGTTATTTATCTGTTCCGCAAAATGCGTTTTTTAATCTGCCAGTTTGGAGTTATGAGTTTGGTTTTGCTCTATCTCTTTTGTGCCATACGGATGGCGGTGCCATTAGATTTCACATTTACAAAAGGAATATCCCTTGAGGGGATGTTCAGTGGGATCTATGAGCGTGTGGTGATCGAAAAGATCGGAATGACTGATATTTCCGTACTTTCGATACTGTTTTTTCTTTGGATCGCAGGATCCTCCGTGTTGCTGGTTGGATTTGTGTATCAGTATCATATGGCAAAGAAGGAAATCTCTACCTATCCCATACGACAGGATGAGCAGTGTCAGAGAGTTTTTGCGGAAGTCGTCAATGGCAGTAAAAGGCAGAAATTGTTGCCGTTCAGGGAGATCAACATACGGTACAGCGGGGAAGTAAATACCCCCAGGGGCCTGGGCATTTTTGACAGGTCGATCATCCTGCCGGATGAGGCTTATACGGACAAAGAGTTATATTATATTTTGAAGCATGAGTACACACATTTTTTAAACAGGGATCTGCTTGTCAAAATGCTCATACATATATTTTGCTGCGTATTTTGGTGGAATCCGATCGTATATTTTCTCGAGAAGGATGTAAGCCAGGCATTAGAAATAAAATGTGACTTGTGCGTGACGGAACAAATGGATAACAGGGAAAAAGCGGATTATCTGGCAACGATCCTCTCGATACTGAAAAAAGCGGATACTGCTGGGAAAAAACTGGTTCTGTACAGTACGGCACAACTGGTTTCGAAAGAACATGAGACGGAGATCGTGGAGCGTTTCAGGATCGTGTCAGGGAAGCATAGGTTTCGACGGGGCAGAAAGATTCTGCCGGCTACAGGTATTGCTGCGTTTTTGGCGGTGTTCGTTTTTTCGTACTCGTTTGTCCTGCAGCCATGTTATGAGGCGCCGGTGGAGGAGATTGAGGCGGAACCGGATGCACAGGAGCTAAGGCCGGATAATACGTATATTTTAAAGGGGAAAGATGGCATTTATACCATTGTCCTGCCGAGCGGGACAAGACAGGATATAGATGAGAAGTTTGCAGTTGAAATGGAAAAACAGGGAATTAACATCGTAAAGGAGGAAGATTGAAATGAAGAAACTACTTGTGATCGGAATGTGTTCTGTCATGGTGCTAGCCGCCGGAGGTGTTGATGCGTCAGCAGCCAGCATAGAGAGTTCAGAGGTGATTGACTGCCGGAATGAACACTCTGTCGGGGTAATGAGTACGGATGTTATCGTGTATAAGTTCAGGGAATATAAGCACCGTACCCAATACCGCAGATGGAATGCCACACGAAAACGCTGGGTTGATCCACGCTGGATCAATCTGTGAGGGAGAGCAGGAGCGGCAGAGACGAAGACATGTTAGCGTGAAGTACGAAGGAGAGTGAGGCGGATGAAAAGATACCATATTGTTTATGTTGTGATCTATCTAACCATATAGTAGTGGTTTATAGACAAAGGAGCTGATGGTTTGCAGTTTTTGAAGGGAGGTGAGGGAATGTATCGGAACAAGAAACCTGTTTACAGAGCGTCCATTGAAAAAAGCGTTCTTTTCATATGGTAGTTGGATACCGAAAAGAACGCTAAAGTATAGTACATAAACTATTGTAACATAGCTAACGACAATAATCAAAATAAATTTTGGAGGTAACGTATTATGAAGAGGAAAATCATGAAATCCATGTGTGCAACACTGGCAATTGCAGCTGTTTTTGGGAATGTTATTTCAATTGGGGCTAAAAGCCAGTCAGATAGTAAGCAGGTTGGTTCTGCTATTTTGTCAGGCGTTTCAACAATTGAAAAGACATCGGGAAGGGCTTATTCTACGCTGAGCAAGCGTGGTTCGGCGACGGTGCGTTCGACGTATAAATATTATACCAAGAACAATAAGATTAAAACAGTGAATCAAGATACTACAACTGGTGGTGGAGCAACTGGCGGAGCTTGGAATTTTTCACTTGATAACGGCTGTGAATCAAGATCTATCCGTTCGACACACACAGGTGGTTGTGATGGAGCAACTGGTAGTTTTACGACGGAAATTGTGTGGAAAATTAAGTGAGTCAGATAACATTTGTCTGCTGCATATCGAATTGTGCAGCAGACAATATGTAGGAGAGAGGAAGTGAGGATTATGAAACAACATAAGAAATTACTGCTGCTATTTATGGTCATGTTGTTTGTCTTAGTCCTATGTGCCTGCCAGACTGATCTGGAAAAACAGGC
>CAJTZN010000052.1:4759-21663 GCA_910584065.1 uncultured Eubacterium sp. | reverse complement strand
GTTGGCGGCTGTACTGTCGGCGGCTGCATCGTTGGCGGCTGTACTGTCGGCGGCTGCATCGTTGGCGGCTGTACTGTCGGCGGCTCTTCCGTTGGCGGCTGTATCGTCGGTTCTATAGACGCAACTGGGATTTCTGTTGGCACTACCTCTGGTATTGAGACCTGAAAAACAGCTGTTTTTTCCTCTACCTTCGCTTTTTCTTCCTGAACCTTACCATCCGCTACTACTGTTACCTCTTTTGCCCAGCTCTCATTCGGCTCCGCTAATGTCACGCTGACATCCGCTGTTTTTCCATCCTGGCTGACCGTCACCTGCGCCTGCTTGTTCCTATTTACCGGATCAGGTGTTTCCGCCCCTCCCATGATGGCACTTTCCACACTAGGAGTCTCCACTCCCGATACTTGCACCTCACAGGTTGTCGTCGTTGTTTTCAGTTTGTCGGTGTCAATGCGGATCGTGTGATACTCCACACCTTTTTGATCTGCGCTTCCCGTTTCATCTGCCTCTGACCTCTGAGGCGCCATTCCCAGCAATCCGACGAACAGCGCGGCCACAAGTATACATGCAGTTTCCTTCCGCTTTTTCCACATCCTGATGCTCATTCAGACTTCCTCCTTTTGATCCATTCCCGCGTACTCCTGCTGTCCTCTGCGGGGAATACGCGGATAACCAAACCTTTTGCTCCTCAGCCTTTCTTCATCAACTTACGATACTGGGAGACTTTACTTTTGGGAACCTGTATCTTTGCCTTCTTGCTCACTCCGGCAAAAGCCCCTTTTCCGATCTTTTTCAGTTTTTTGGAGCGAATGACTACTTTTTTTAGTTTCTTACATCCCCCAAACGTCCTTTTTCCGATTACAAGCACTTCTTTTCCAACTGTCACCGTCGTCAGATTCTTACAGCCTTTAAAGGCGTTTTTTCCTATTTCCACGACTTTATAGGAAGCAGACTGTATTTTTACTGTGTTGGGAACATTTGCTTTTTTCAGTTTTTTATTTGAAACGCCTCGGAGGACGACTGTCCGTTCCTTTTGGGTCGATTTCTTTACCGTATATTTCAAACCGGAAATGGTAACAGCCATACCTGGCGTAACCCCTTTTTTTGAGGCTGGCTTCTTTTTCCCGTCAGAATCATCATCTTCTATCTCCGTATTCGGGGTTAATAAAAAATCAAACAGATTTCCGCCAACTGACGGTGGATTTCCCGGCGTCACCGTCGATACGGGCGGCTCGATCTCTCCCGGCATCGGCTCAGAGGTTTCTCCTGGCATTGGTGCCAGTGTCTCCCCTGGCATTGGTGCCAGTGTTTCTCCTGGCATTGGTGCCAGCGTCTCCCCCGGCATTGGTGTCGTTGTCTCCCCCGGCATTGGCGCCGGCTCCGTTACTGTTCCATCCGATGCCACCGTACCTGCCCGTACCAATTCCGAAACGGCTGACAGATCAAGATGCAGCACGGGGCGGATCGCATAAACATAATTATTTACACCGTCACCATAGAGCACCACCTGGCCATCGTACCCGACATAGGCGGCACGGTATTGATTGCCGCCAGGCGACCGGAGCCACCAGTTTGCATAACTTTCCCGGGCGCTTGCATAAGCAGTACTTTCTGCCCTCCTGCTTTCATCAGATAGAAAACCATAACTCGTGTCCATCGCCTCCTCAATGGACAGCAGGTACACCTGATCTGTCGTATCATTTCCTCCCTCTGTCCCATCATCCGGGTTATCGCTATTGATCACGCTGGTACTTTTTATCGCCATCTGTTCAGAAACCGAAAAGGCATCGTTTAAAAACGTATCATTTAGCCATTCCCGCAGTTCACTTTCCTCCCATGTGACTTCCTCGCTCATTTCGTGATAATACCGGGCATCCAGATTCTGATCTGCCATGAGAAACACATCGTCCCCTACTACGGAAAGGACTCTCCACTTGATCGGTTGCTTTTCATACGCTGTATCGTCTTCATACTCCATGTCGTCTTCATCCAGATTATTCTGCCAGTAATTTCCAAAATAAATACAGCTCCATGTCGTAACATCATCCGACACACGCGGGGATTGTATATCCGCAAACATTGGATTTGTCGTAGGTACCGGTGTCATGGACGGCGGCACCGTTGGCGGTGCTGTCGGCTCGATTACTGTTCCATCCGATGCCACCGTTCCTGCCCGCCTCAATCCCGAAACGGCTGACAGATTGAGATGCAGGGCGGGACGGACGGCACAAGTATCACTATTGACAGAGCCGCCGCTCAGGTTCACATAGCCGTTGTTCCCCACATAGGAGGAATAATAACCATAGCTAGAGTAGTTGCCGAGCGACCGGAGCCACCATCTGCCATTTCTTTCATCTCTGGATCCTGTCGTTGTATAGGCCCCTCTCTTTTCTGTATATGCCGTGTTACAAGCCTCTCTATTTTGTGCTTCTTTATCGCCCGAAGAAGAAAAGCCATACGCTCGGTTCGTCACCTCCTCAATGGAAAGCAGGTACACCTGATCTATCGTATCTTTTCCTCCCCCTGTCCCCTTATCCGGATTGTCGCTATTTATGACTTTTGTCCTGTTGATCGCCGCCCGTTCAGAAACGGTAAAGGCATCGTTGAAAAAGGAACCATTCAGCCAAGTCCGCAGTGTGCTCGTCTCCCATGTAACTTTCTCATACGTATCGTTGTACTTTTGACAGTCCAAATTTTGATCTGCCAGGAGAAACATATCATCTCCCACTACTGAAAGAACCCTCCACTTAATCGGCTCTTTTTCATCATCCTGATCTGCTATGCCGTCTCCGTCCGTATCATTCTGCCAGTAATTTCCAAAATAGACACAGTCCCATGTCGTGACAGTACCTGACACACGGGGTTCTTTTATATCCGTATACAGCGGGTTTTTCGTGGGTACCGGTGTCACAACCGGCGGTACGGTCGGCGGCGGTGTCGGTTCGACTACTTCTCCGTTCGATGCCACGGTACCAGCTTTCGACCACTGCGAAACATAAGACAGATTGAGGTGCAGGGCAGGACGGATAGCGATATTTTCACTTGTGACGCTGTAAGAATCCTGATACACGTAGCCATTATATTTCACATAAGAAGCCCTTTGGACAGCTGCAGACGAGCGCAGCCACCAATTGCCATTTCCTTCATACTCTGTATAGGCTCCTTTCTTTTTTGTATATGCGGTATTCAGAGCCATTCTGTTTTCTGCTTCTTTATTGCCTAAGGTAGAAAAACCATACGCCCGGTTTATCACCTCTTCGCCGGAAAGCAGATATACCTTGTCTGTCGTTTCCGTTCCCTCTTCTGTTCCATCATCAGGATTGTCGTTATTTATGACCGCCGTATTTTTTATCGCCGCCTGTTCCGAAGTTGAAAAGGCTTTGTTCAAAAACGTATCATTCAGCCAGGTCCGCAGCGTGCTCGTCTCCCATGTGACTTTGTCATATGTATCGTTGTACGGCTGGCATTCCAGATTCTGATCTGCCACGAGAAACGCATCATCACCGTCGATCGACAGGATCCTCCACTTGATCGGTTCCTTTTCATCATCCTCATCTGCCGTACCGTCTCTATCCGTATCACTCTGCCAGTAATTCCCAAAATAAATACAGTCCCATGTCGTGACACTGCCATTGATGCGGGGATTTTGTAATCCTGCATACGATGGATTTATCGTGGGAAATGGCGATGCAGACGGTGTCGCCGTCGGCTGTTCGGACGGGGCCATTGGTGAAGCCGATGGCACAACTACTGTTTTGTCCGATGCCATCGTACCTGCTGATGACCATTCCAAAACAGATGATAGATTTACATGCAATGCGGGCCGAACAGCGACATATCCATTGCTGACCTTAATGCCAAACCCGTTCGCTTCGCCATCGTAGTCCACGTAGGCGGCCTGACTACTAACCCCACCAGGCGACCGGAGCCACCAAGCTCCATTTCCCATCATCGCATCCTCATTAATCAAAGATGATGAGGATGATGATAATACTTCCCTTTGTTCTTTTGCGTATGCTGTATCCCTTGCACTTCTGTTTAATGCTTTCTCATCTGAAGCGGAAAAACCATAATTCTCATTCGTTACCTCTTCTTTGGAAAGAAGGTACACCTGATCTGTCGTGTCATTTTCCCCTTCTGTCCCATCATCCAGAATTATCGCTGTTTTCAACTGTGTGCTTTTGATCGCTGTCTGTTCGGAAGCCGAAAAGGCATTGTTCAAAAATGTATCATTCAGCCAAGTCCGCAGCGTGCTCGTCTCCCATGTAACGTCCCCGTCCTTATCGCTATACGGCTGGCAATCCAGATTCCGATCCGCCAGGAGAAACGCATCGTCCCCGTCTACGGATAGAACCCTCCACTTGATCGGTTCTTTTTCATCATCCTGATCCGCTTTCCCATCTCCATTCGTGTCACTCTGCCAGTAATTTCCAAAATAGATACAGTCCCATGTCGTTACATCATCCGACACACGGGGATTACTCAAAGCTGGTGTCCCAGCCTCCCCTTCTTCCGCCCTGCTGACCGATGCCCCTCTCGCTGGCAGCATTCCTAAAACCAGAGAAAGAACAAGGATAACTGCCACTCTTCTCCGCACCAGACGCTCCAGGCATTTTCCTCCATATTTCATATCCATTTTCCCTCCTTAAAAAATCATTACTTACCTCTGATCCTTCTTCAGGCTCCGCAGCACTACCACGCTGATCACGCCGCACACGACTGCCACCGCACCGAGTACGACCCATATATGCCACAGATGCGCCGCGCCCCGCGCATACAGATCATCGTAGTGCGGCGGGATCAGCGCCGCCAGCGCCTCGTCTTCATATGCCATCCGCCGCGGCAGGCCGTTCAGATCCGTAATGTCTCCCAAACACTCCATCGCCCACCGGCTGACGGTCAGCCGGGAAAACCATTCGCCGGCTCCCTCGGGAAGCGTAAAGATCGCACCTGAAAACAGGAGCTGTACGATAAGCACAAACGGCGAAACCGCCATCGCCCGGTCGGCATTCCGCACGAGCGAGGAAATGATGAGTCCCATCGCCGCAGACGCAAAAATCGTCAGGTACACGCTCAAACCGATCTCCCAGTCCGCATATGCGCCGCTGCCAAACAGGCCGTCCCCGGTTTCATTCTCAACGAGTGAGAGAAATGTAAAGACAAGGATCCCCGTCTGGACCAGACAGATGACCGCCTGCACGGCAAATTTTGATAATATATAGGAAACAAGGTTCAAATTCCCCATGTATTCCCGTTTCAGAATCGCCCGTTCCTTGCAGACTTCCTGTATCGTATTGAACATACCGATCCAGATGCCCGAACAGGCGAGTGCAAACATCATCGACTGCGTGTCTTCATATGTAATAAAAATCTTTTCATTTGCCACAACGAGGAGCAAAAGCGCGATCAGCACCGGCTGTAAAAACAGCAGGCACAGCCTCTGCACATCGTGTGCGATCAGCGAGCAGTACCGGGCAGTCAGAACGGCGAGCTGGCGGAGCGGGGAAGCACCCGACCTCCGGTATCCGGCTGGTATGTCTGCAGACGGCGTCTGCGTCCCCCCCGCACTTTTCTTCACATAATTTTGCAGGTAATATTCATTCCAGACGTCCGCATTGCCCGCCAGTTCACTGTATACTTCAACCAGATCCTGCTTTCCGAAATGCTGCGCAATCCCGGCCGGAGGACCGCAGTAACATATTTTTCCGCCAGGGCCCATAAAAATCACCTTGTCACACAGATGGATGCTCTGCGTCGTATGCGTCACCATGATGATCGTCTTCCCCTCATTTTTCGAGAGGACGGCGAGCGTGTGCATCAGGCTCTGTTCGGTGTCCGGATCCAGACCGCTCGTCGGCTCGTCGAGAAAAAACAGTCCCGGATCGGCTAACAGCTCCACAGCGATACTGGCGCGCTTTTTCTGCCCGCCGCTCAGTTTCCGTATGTATGTCCGGCCGTGTTCTGCCAGGGCAACCATCTCAAGCACTTTCGTAATGCGCCGCTCCCTTTCATCCGCGGACACGTCAGACGCCATTTTCAGTTTCGCCGTATAGGTAAGCATACTGCGCAGTGTCAGGTTCTCATAAATGATGTCCTGCTGCGGCACGAAACCGATCATGTTTTTCAGCGTGGAAAAGTTCCGATGCAGGTCGATCCCATTGCAGTACACCGAGCCGAACACATCGGGGTCAAAACCGCTCATCGCATTCATGACCGTCGTCTTTCCTGCACCGCTCCCGCCGATGATAGCGACAAATTCATTGCTGCCGATCTCACACGACACATGCTGCAGGATCGCCTTTTCCCGGCTCCCACTCCCGACAACTTTCGAAATATTATCCATGCGGACCGATACGCCGTTTGCCTCTTTTTGAAATAAAATCGAGTGGCCCGTCAGGATAAACAGGCTCCCGGCAATCTGAAGCACGTCTTTCTCATGCAGCACTTCGGGTGCGAGCAGACGCCTTCCATTTATGTAAATCCCATTCATGCTTTTGCAGTCCATGACTGCAATCTGGTCGCCCTGCCGGCAAAACACCGCATGTTTGCGGGAAAATGCCGGGGAATCCATGACAATATCATTCTCCGTACCGCGGCCGAGCGTCGTATTTCCCTGTTCCAAAGGCATATGGATCCAGTTTCCGCCGCCCTGTTCACTTGTGATCACGATCAGTACCGAACTGTCGGCATCCCGGGTCGAAGAATCAATACGTAAAATAAGTTCCGCACCGCTCATCCGGACATATTTTTTCGGCTGGATGCGGAGATATTCATTCCCGCTGTAGAGATACGTTCCGTTCGTGCTGCCCACGTCCGCGACATGGAGAACCCCGTTTTCGTCATATTGGATCCGGAGGTGTGTGGACGACACTCCCGGGGAAGGTATGGTGATATCCGCCTGCCCGCCGCTCCTCCCGACGGTGAACCGTTTCTTACCCAATGCGTGCAGATCGTAATCCCACACGTTTCCCCCTGTCACCACAACCATCCGGTCGGTGCCGGATGCATATAGGCCTCCCGGCGGAACATACATCGTCTGCGTGCCTATATTCTCGTTTTTCATTGTGCCCCTCCTGGTTCTGCTTCCTGGCTGCCTGATCCCTGCCCTTCTGCGTACTGCTGGCAGAACGCAGAAATGCCATCGTGCGTGACGGTTCCGGATGACATGACCCGTTCCTCGATCGCTTCCGAAAACAGCTTCATTTCCCCGATACCATCCCCGATACACTCACACTCGATGCGGTCAGCAATCAGCTTTTCTAATGCTTCAAACTTCGGATTAAATTTGTAAAAACCTTTATTTTCTCCTTCCCCGGTCTCCCTGTTTATGCCTTCGGCCGCTTCCATATTCAACGGAATGCCGTGCTTTCCATTATACGCCTGATAGATCGTCTGCTGCGGCTGTGTTGAGAGCATCACATACAAAAGCCGTTCACAGGCCGTCTGCTTGTTTTTTGTACTTGAACTGCTGACGGCAAAACAGTCCTCAAATGTAATCAGTATTTTTCCATTTTTCGTCACAAACGCCGCCTCATAGTTTTCGTCTGCCCCGACATCGCCGAAAACCTCGCCGCGGTAAGAAACCGCATTGACTTCTCCCGTATAGCCGGAAACTCCCTGCCGCAGCTTAGCAAGCCTCTCGATATTGTTTACAAGCTGTCCGTTTGGCGAAACCTTCCCCTCGGAAAACCATGAGGGATCCATCAGATATAATGCTTTTGCCAACGCCCCGACTTTCAGCGTTTCCTGGCTTCCCTCCTGTTCGGCCGCCGCCAGCACATCCCCGAAATCGATCGTCCTGTTTTCCACCGCCGTATTCCATCCCGCCCCCTGCGAGCCATCCGGCATTTTTTTTGCATAGTACGTCAGCACGTCGAATCCAAGCGGCATCTGGTCCGCCCGTTTGAATGCGCGTTCATACCCGCTCACATAATAGTAATCGTCCTCATCCAGGGCTGCTACGACCGTATCGTTCAGCTCCAGCGCCGGAAACGCTTTCGGATCGCTTATATGGTCCGTCATGTACAAGTCCGGCATCACCCCGGCATCCCTGGCCTGTGCCAGCGCTTGTTCATATTCCGGAACCGCCTTCGCCTCACAGGTCACCTGAATGTTTTTATTGTCGCCCCACTCGTCGGTTCCCGTGCCGGAATAAAAATTATTCTCGACGATCTGATCCACTTTCTCTTTCATCTCGTCGCTGTCAACCCAGACGACGATACTGTCCTCCGTCAGCACCGAATCTATCATTTCGTTCTGCGGTTTGAGAACGGTCATAAACAGTCCCGCCAATACTGCGCCGACGAATACGACGGCAGCCGACAAGGCGATCGTCCAGTTTCTCCTGCGCTTCCGTTTCTTTAATTTATCTTCCGGATATTCTGCCATGCGCTTTCCTTCGACAGCTTCCTGAAAATACTGGATGCTCTGAAACCGCAGTTCCGTTTTTACTGCCAGCGCTTCCATAATGGCGCGGTCCAGGTTTTCGTCGATCTGGATACCGAGTGCGCGCGGCGATTTCAGCTCATCTTTCACAAGGCGTTCGGACCCTTCCATCGGGCGGATCCCCGTGACCATCTCGTACAGGATCGCCCCCACCGCGTAAATATCCGTAAAAAATCCCTGTTTTCCATTTGCCCGGTACTGCTCCGGCGGCGCATACCCCTCTTTGATCACGGCTGCGACAGGCGCCGAATCATCCTCCTCACTAAACTTCGCCGCACCAAAATCAAATACTTTAATTGTCTCGTCTCCTGCAATGAATATATTGTCCGGACTCAGGTCGCGGTGGAGGATGCCGCTGGCGTGGATTTTTTTAACTGCCTCGATCACGGGCGTGATAACGGCCAGTGCCGTATCCTGTTCCATGCGCCCGCGGTCGGCGATATATTCTTTTAGCAGCACGCCCTCGATAAATTCCATGACAATGTACGCCGTATTGTTTTCTTCAAAATAGTTGTAGACGTTTACAATATCCTTTGCCTTTTCAAACTGCGCTGTGCTTTTTGCCTCCATCAGGAAACGCTTTAGCTGTATGTCGTACTCCGCCTCCTTTTCGCCGGACAGGACGCCCACCCTTTTCTCTCCGGGCGCCCGGTTCACAAGACCGGCCGGATAGAACTCCTTTACCGCTACGATCACACCCAGGATCGTATCATAACATTTATAAGTAATGCCAAAACCGCCATCACCTACTGCCGTACCAACGATGTACTGATTATACAGGACCATTCCCGGCGTCAGGTAATGCGCCTGCCTGGGCGGCGTTTGTTCCACATAGCCGCAATACGGGCACACATCATACTTTCCTTTTACGCTAAAGCAGTTTAAACATAATTCACTTGTCATGTCGCTCCCCTTTTCTCCATCTTCGTACTACTCGAGCCGGAACATATTATCATCACTTCCCAGACTAAGCGTACACCCCACCTCCAGAACAATATTCATGTTCTGAGGAAGACAATTTTCCGAACCGTTTTTAAATGTGCCGTTCGTCGATGTATCTACGATGCTGTAATTCTGGCTCTCCGGATTCCATGTGATCTCACAATGATGCCTGCTCACGCGCGGTGCCCGCTTATCAAAGACCAGGTTACTCTCCGCATCGCGTCCGACCCGGATTGTCTCGCCCGGCCGGAGCGGTATTTCCTCCCCGGCATACACGCCTGTCAGTCCTACCATGACGCCCCGCGGCGCGCTGCCCGGTGTATACGGCCGAAGTGGTTTTTCCTCCTGTTTTTTCTCCGGTCCGGCCGCCGGTTCCTTCTCTACTATCTGGTAATATTTTTTATGTTCCATCTGTTCTGAAAGACCGGGCAGTTTTTCATGCCCGGTTTGCTGCGTTTCTTTCTTTTTTGCACATACCCGCATACCAGCCGATACAAAACCGATGACGGCAGCCGCAGCAAGACATCCGGGCGATATGTACCAAAAACGCCAAAACTCAAACCCCGACTCCGGGATCCCTCGACCGGCATACTCATACAATACCGCTCCGGCCGCAATCCCCGCCAAGGATAAAATGGCGGAAACAACCGGCGGAACGCGGGGGATCCAAGAAGTCACTGTCCCAGCAGCGCAGACGAGGACCAGTATGCAGCTGCCGAGAAATAATAGAAGCAGCGATATTCCCATCGCATCCTCCGCTCGTTCCAGCACATCCATTTTAACTACATATCCAGCGATCATCTGCCATCCCCCGATATAATCCGCCGGATAATTCAGTATCACCCGCTGGAACAATGGCAGGGACAAAAAACTGATGCCCGCCGCCAGCTGGAATACCCCTGAAAAAAAACATACTCTTTTTGCCTGATCCATTCTCCTCTGCCTCATTTCTATCTGCCATTTACCTACATATCATCTGTATCCGGAAGTTCGGTCCAGTCAAACCGTTCCCCGCAAAGAGGTATGAACAGTAGGTTTACCTCGCCCACCGTGATCATATCATAAGCGTTGATCCGAACCGGTGTCAGCACGACCTCATTGTTCAGATATGCCAGTTCGCTCGATTCGCCCGGCTGTACGAGATACAGGTGCTGTTTTGGCTCATAGGTTACGATGGCATGTTTATTTCTGGACACGCTCTTATCATTCGTGAGCGCCACGTCCATCGCCGAATCCCTGCCGATAAAATTTTTCCCCGCTTTCAGGCGGAAATCCTCCCCTACATGATTGCCGGCAATCGCGATCAGCCATCCGACACACGGGCTTCCCGACACTCTCCTCGGCGCCTGCCTGGATGTCTGTGAAACTGCGCCCTCCGGTTTTGCCGGCTCCGCCACATCAAATACATTGTCAAAAAAGCCCACGGTTACATCAGAGTCCTCATCGCCATCTGCTCCCGCTGCCACCTCTGACACACCTACGTTACTAAACGGCGGAACCGTCGTCGGCGGCGCCACAGGCGGGGGAACCGGGATGGCGCCCTTTGCCGGCGGCGTGACCATGTTCCCAGCTGGCTTCGGGACCGGTTCCGTTGCCTGTACCGGCTGTGTCACCTCATCAAGCGGCTGTGTCAGCGCCACGTCTTCATTCGATAAATCCTCGGTAAACGCCATCGTAATTCCATCTTCACTGACGGCACCCGTATTACAGTGCGGGCATGCGGCATACTTCTCCTTGTCATAAAAATGTCCCTGGCTGCATCTGCTCAAATTCATAATCTTCTCTCCTTTATGTTTATATTATTATATTGTAAAATAGCGACGGATGTATTATCCTGAGAGTGCGTATTTTCACGCACGGCCGCCATTACAAGTGTACGTGCCTTTTCTTCGATCGAACTCGCGCTGCTCTGCATCATCGCCTTGATCCGGTCGTCACTTAGTGTTTTTGAAATCCCGTCGCTGCACAGAAGTACAATGTCCCCGATCTGCAGTTGGAACGGCTGGTCATTGATGTCCATCAGGCTCACGTTCCCGATTCCCAAAAAGCTGATCAGTGCCTCCTTCTGTTTTTGCGCCTGCGCCTGTTCCAGCGTCATCTGCCCGCTCGCCACCAGTTCCTGAAGGCGCAGCAGATAATTGTGGTCGCGCGTCACCTGTTTCATCTCATTCCCCCGTAGGATATAGATCCGGCTGTCGCCGACCGACGCCCAGTACAATTGGTCATCCTCCGCAATAACTGCCACCATCGTCGTCCCTGACCCCCTGCCGTTCTCTTTCGGCAGTCCGGCGACCCTGCGGTCGATCGCCACGATCCCGCTCCGGAAAAATTCAGGAATATTGACATCCGGCATCTTTTCGATGTGGGAAAATCCCTGTCGCATCATTTCGATCGCCGTGCGGCTCGCAAGCCCGCCGTCTGTCATCCCGCCCATCCCATCGCAGACGACCGCCATCACTTTCGACTTCCTGTTTGCGGCAAGGCGCTTTGACGGTGTTACGTAAACGGCATCCTGCTGGTATTTGCGGTTTCCCATTTCGCTGTACTGCAGCGTCGTCAGTTCTGGAACCATCTGCACCTTCTTTTTTACATCCGGCGCCGGCTGCCCCGATGCCGGACGATAACTAGACAGATCCGTTTTTTTCCTCTTCCCTAACAAACGATTTTCCCTCCTCCTGTTCAGCCACCGTTTGGAATACGATCCTTTCCCGCCCGGCCGTTATGACATCATTGTTCAAAAGCATTCTCCGCGTATTCAGACGGACGCCGTTTACAAATGTCCCGTTCGTCGTCTCCAAATCCTCAATATAACAGGCCACTTTCGTTACCTCGATCGCGAAATGCTGTCTGGAAAGCCGGTCGTCATCAAAAAAGATGTTACACATTTCTGAACGCCCGATAAAAATACTCCCTTCCACGTTCCACTCCACTTCCTTTACCTGTCCGGCCCGGTCCGTGATTACTAATTTGATCCGCTTCGTATCGGGCGAAGCCGCCTCTTCTGCCGATGTCCCCTCCCGTATGATCACGGGCCGGCGCCGTTTCATGATCAGGATCACGATGACACCGATGACAATGACTGACAGAACGACGAGGATCCACCAGTAATTTTGCGCCAGTTCCTTCATCTTCTCCTCTGCCGGATCCAGTCCGTCCAACGAAAACTCCCTCTGTTCCGTCAGCGCATTTGCCTCCTGTGAGCCGTCGGTGATATTCTGAAATGAAATCACATACCGGCCTGTCAGCAGCTGGTCCTCAAACGTAATTTCCACCTCATTCGTACCGCTATTATAATGAACGTTTTTGACCGCCCATGTTTTCGTATCTTCTTCCGGTGTTTCCTGCCCTTCCTGTTTGCTCTTTACGATATAGTTTCCCTTTTCGTCTGCCCCCTTGACGATACCGGAATTGTCGAAGATCGAAAACCGGACCGCGCTCCCGCCGGATTTCGTAATCTCTCCCGCGATATACGGTGGTTCCTCATCTGGT
Organism: uncultured Eubacterium sp.; assembly: GCA_910584065.1. Classification (GTDB taxonomy): domain Bacteria; phylum Bacillota; class Clostridia; order Lachnospirales; family Lachnospiraceae; genus Eubacterium_F. Next base: position 8,790 of record CAJTZN010000052.1, on the reverse strand, counting down.
TTGTTTTTTGAATAATCAATCGTTCCCTCCAGCGCATTTTCGGCCGTTGCTATTTTTATATTTGAAATGCCATCCAGCTTTCTATTGTCTGCCGCCTGAAACGAAACGACATACGTCTCTTTCCGGATGACTTGTTTTATGTAGCGGAATGCGTCCGCCACCTTTCCCGGACTGCTGCACTTTTCATAATCCCCGCGCGAATCAGCTAATATATCATTTTCCGTCGCCTTCATCTTTTTCTTATTCTGATTTGACAGCGTATTTCTCAGGAGGATCCCATATACGGGAACTGCCGCGTTTTTTACATTGCGGACCGTATTTTCAATGCTGTTGTCCTTTCCCTCGGAATCATCTTCCCCGTCCGTGACCAGGAGCAGTACGGTTCGCATCGGCGCCGCGGCCTCTTCGGCCAGGATTTCATTGATCGAGCGGTATAAAATGGTATATTTGGCTCCTCCTTTTATCGCCTGAATCCGGCTGGCCCTCGTTTTGGCGCCGTCTTTCTTTTTCGTGCCGACCGTATACACAGTCAGCTGATCCTGTCCACCGAGTTCCTTTTCCAGCTTGACGAGTTCATTCTTTACATTTTTTAACTGCTTGTTATCGACGGAACCCGAATTATCCAGCAGCACAATGTAATGGATCCCCTCGCCGCTCTCATCGAACCTCCTGACGGATGTCTGGGAAAGCGCGATCTCATTTTCCCCGTTCGTAACCGTCGCATCAAATGCCAGGCCGCTCCAGTCACCCGCATAGCTCCCTCCGATATATGCCTTCACGTCCGGCGCTGTCGCGCAAGACTGTTCTAACACAAATTTCTTCCGCGCCGCCTCCGTCTCCCTGCCGCCGGGCAGCAGAAAGAGGCCGGCGGCCGCAGCCAGAATGACAAGCATTTTTATTCTTTTTCCCATGTCCTCTCCTCCTTACAGTATGGTACAAAGGCCAGCTCTGTCGCCCCGATCGTAAGTATATCCCCATCCCCGATCTCCCGTACGCCTTCCACTATCTTTCCATTCAGGTAAATGGTATTCCCCTGTTCGCCGCTCACAAAAAATTTATTCCCTTTTGGATCATATGTGATCGAACAGTGCTTTTCCCTCGATACCTGTTTATCCTCCGACAGGACGACATCCATGTTAATGCTCCTGCCGATAAAATTCTTCCCCGTGTGAAGCCTGAAATCCTTTCCGGTATCCGCGCCGGTCAGTCCCACGAGCCACCCCGTCACAGCAGGAATCCTCGACGCTCCAAAGTCCCAGAACGAAATCGTCCGATCGTCATCCTCTCCAAACTGTTCCGAAGAGATGATCCCGAAATCAAATGCACCGAGACCGTCCTCCCCCCGGTCCGCACTGCCGTTTCCGCCAGTTGCGGTCGAAAGTCCGCTTCCAGTTGCGGTCAAAAGTCCGCCTCCGGTTGCGGTCGAAAGTCCGCTTCCAGTTGCGGACTTTATGTTCTCTAGCTGCGCCCCCAGCGAAAGATCCATCATGGATACCGTTCTGTCATCTTCGTCCTCTTCGCTGAGAGACAGTTTCAGCTTTTCACTATCTTTCTTACAATGCGGGCATTCCTGAAATAGGTTCGGGTCATACCAGTGACCACTCTTGCATTTCCGTACCATGTCTTCCTGCCTTTCTCTATTCTCGTACAAATACAGCCAGCGCCGTGAAATTATCCATATTCGTCCCCCGTCCGTTCTGCATGACCACTTCCTTCATGGAAGCCAGCCATTCCTGCGGCCCGGCCGCTTTTTTCAAAAGCCTCTGCATCTCCCTTTCTTCAATCAGCTCCCAAAAACCGTCACTGCATAATAGAAAAGATTCATTTTTTCCGAGGCAGATCTTCTCCGAACACTCATACTGGGGAGTATTCCACTCCGTCCCCATCACCTTGAGAAGCCTGCTCCGGTCCTCGTGATGCCGGATGTCCTTCTCCCTGATCTGTCCGCTCATATAGAGCATCTGCGGAACGCTGTGATCTTTCGTCCGCGCCTTATATTTCCCTTTATGGAACCAGTAGATCCTCGAATCGCCTACGTGCCACATCCTTGCTTCCTTTCCGGACAATTCGAGACAGGTGAGCGTCGTTTTCATCGAACTCTCGGCTTTTCTTTTTTTCTGTTCTTCCAGCAATGCCGACTGGGCTCCTTCAATATAGTCCGCAACCGGCAGACTGTCGTCCGCATCCAGTGCGGCTTCTATATAATCCACGACAAACCGCGACGCGAAATCGCCGTTTCCGTGTCCTCCGAGCCCATCCGCCACCAAATAGAGATTTCTTCCGCCGCTTACCGCGTAACCTGCAGAATCTTCATTGGTCTCCCGCATGCCCTGATCGGTTACAAACGCATATGATAACATAGTTCCCTCATTCCCTTTTCTTACATTCAAATTTACCCTGGATCCATGAGCCTTACCAAAAAATTAATTTCTGTATTCCCATATAATGATGCCGGGGTCAAAAGGGATTTTGCTCCCAACTGATGCCCCTGATTGGCGCCGTGTTTCAGGCAAATTACATTTCTTCCAAAGTATTCTATCATACCTTCCCCCCCATAAAAAGGCATATGTAATAAATAGCGAGTTTGATGTAATAAATAGTTTCCTCATCATGCTTATTCCATACGCAATTACACCTTTAGAAAAAACTTATTTCCTAATTAGAATACTCCCTCACAGAAATCACACTTACGAGGGAAAAGAAATAGCAGGAACAGATATGGATTGACGAAAAAAACAAATTTTAGTATAATAAAGTTATAATACAAAATTATACTTTGAGGTAGGTGGCTTCTACTATGAGCAAATATTATAGGAAACTGACAAAAAGACTATTGTGCTTACTCTGTATTTTTTCTTTATGTATCAGTTCTACAACGATGGCAGCAAACAATGATGAATCTATCCACGGCACCCTTTCCTTTCGTATATGTGAAAACAACTCTCTATCATTATGTGACTATGTTGCACCAACAAACAATACGGAAAGTCTCCGAATTGCACCATCTTATGAGGTTAGCAAAGACAATATCAAAACTCTTTTACCGTTGTTAGAAATCGAAGACAAGGTATTTACCCCAAACATAACTTTCAAGGATATATTGATCAAAGCGTCTACCGGCTTAAAGATTGGGGCATCTGCTTTTGAAGGCATCGTTGTAACGGGGACAGAAGGTGTCAAAATTACTGGCGGAGAAATATCAGAACTTGGCGACTCTGCATTTGCCGGGGCAGATATTGCAGGTTCCCTATCCATCAAAATAAATGGTTCGATCGGAGCAAGGGCTTTCGAGAATATAAAACTGCAAGGGACATTAGATATAGATCCAAACGGAAAAATTGATACACTGGGAGATTACGCATTTGCCGGTATGAAGATCAAGGGATTTAGATTTCCTGACATCTGCCATATGGGAAACGGCGTATTTAAAGATGTCTATTTTGGCAGCTACAATGTGATTCAGTTAACCAATTCCCTGCAAAGTATTGGTTCAAGGATATTTGAAGGGGCGACACTGAAAGGGGTTCAGCTTCCGCCAACCGATACAGTAGAAAGCGTTGCAGTCGATGCTTTTGAGGAAGGAATGCTGATCATCATACCAGCAGGTTTGACAAATTTAGAAGTATTTCATTTTGACCTGTATCACAACATGACCTTCCAGACAGCAGAGGATTTGCCGGATGACAGTCCGGTAATCCAATATTTGAATGATCATGGACTAACTTATAAGAAAGGTGAAAATGGAGATCTGATTTATCCGGAACCCAGTAAAACTCCAACACCTACACCTGTGGCAACGCTAACGCCTACGGTAACACCTACGGCTACTCCCACACCAACTCCCGCACCAGTGGTAACTCCGACAGCTGCGCCATCTACGGTTCCCACATCTGTGCCTGTGGTAACGGCGCCACCCACTTCTTCACCCGTGGCAACGCTAACGCCTATGGTAACGCCTGCGGCTACTCCTGCACTGACTCCCGCACCAGTGGTAACTCCGACAGCTGCGCCATCTACGGTTCCCACATCTG
>CAJTZN010000052.1:0-4659 GCA_910584065.1 uncultured Eubacterium sp. | reverse complement strand
TGCCTGTGGTATCGGCGCCACCCACTTTTTCACCTGTGGTATCGGCGCCACCCACTTCTTCACCTGCGGCAACGCTAACGCCTATGGTATCGCCTACGGCTACCCCCGCACCGATCCCCACACCAGCGATACCCCCATCAGCTGCACCAAACACAGTTCCTACCTCTACGCCTGCGGATAACACCAATCAGATATTGTCCCCTGCGCTAACGCCGACAATGACAACACTGCCTACAGCGACGCCTGTTTCTTCCGGAAAACCACAAAAAAAATCTGTATATTCTGTCGGCGGCTTAACGTACCGCCTTCTCGGAAAAAACAAAGTGGCGGTAACTGGGGCGGTAAATAAAAAAAGCGCAAAGCTCAAAATACCGGGGACAATAACAATACATAAAAAACTTTATCAGGTAACTAAAATAGAAAAACGATCATTTCAGGGAATGAAGCGGTTGAAAAAAGTTAATCTAGGAAACTATGTAAAAGAGATTGAAAATGAGGCGTTTGCCAAATGTCCGAAGCTGCAAAGCATTCAATTTGGAGCAGGTCTTGTCCGTATTGGGAAGAAGGTTCTTTATCAGGACAAGCGTATGCGCAGGATTATTTTTAAAGGAAGCAGATTAAAAAAAATAGGCAAAAAAACCTTTTCCGGTATTTCGCCGGAAAAGGTCGTCATTAAAGTAAAAAGGAACAAATTGAAAGCTTATCAAAAGCTGATAAAACAGGCTAAATAACTGAAACAAGCAATTTTTAATTCATTGGAATGGTAACAAAATCATCATCCTCTGGCATTACACGATATCCGGAGGATGGTTTTTTTGTGCTATTTTCTGGTTTGGAAGTTGCCTTCGGGCGCGGGACCGTCTGGCTTGTGGGCCTTGCCTCCGGCATTTCCCCTTGACTTACAGTAAGTAGTATAACGGGAATCTGTCCTTCGGAAAACTGAGTCCCGTCAACAACACTTTGAGAAATAACCAGTCCTTTTTTTATGCTGCTGTCATATACTTTATTGGTTTCAATACTTATGGTATCATCCAGCTTTTTAAGAATGCGTTTTGCTTGTTTTAACGGCAGTCCTGAAAGATCTGGCATGACAAGTGACACTACGGGTACAGAGGTTTTCACAGGTGCGCCGGTTGCTTGTGGTGATGCGGTTTCTAAAGGTTCTGAAACAGGACTTTCTGTCGGCGCCAGATGGGAATTTGCAACAGAAATAAGAAAAAAAGCACATACCACCAAACACAGAAATAAGCAAATAAACAACCATATCTTCCGGCGATAACGTAACTTATGTATTTTCCACTTTTGTTCTCTGGTCAGGGAAATTCCAGTTACCGTAGCCTGCGTCTCAAGTTCTGGTGCGTTGGTAATTGCATCATAAAATTCCTCCATATTGCAGAATCGTTTGGACATTCGGATATGAAGACCCTTTTCCAGCGCCGCTTTCTGCCAGGGAAGAATGTCAGGGATGTCCGGGAACTCTAAAGAATCCTCATCCAGCCGGCGCATCGCTTCAGAAGGGGGATTGCCAGTAAGTGCAAAGTACATTGTTGCACAGAGTGCATATACATCGATCCATGAGCCGGTCCTACTGTCTGCGATATATTGTTCCGGCGGAGCATATCCGGCTTTTAGTATAACAGTATGCTCCCCTTCCATGACGCTTTGCTTCCCCGCCGCCCCAAAATCAATTAAATGCAGGCGGTTATCCATTCCTAAAATCAAGTTATCGGGACTTATATCCCGGTGAATTAATTTCTTTTTATGAACGACAGAAAGAGCCTGAATGACAGGAGTCATCAGGGAAAGAAGTTCTGTAAAGCCCATGCACCCATTTTCTTTTACATATTGTTTGAGGGTAATTCCTTCAATATATTCCATTACGATATAGGCGGTGTTGTTTTCTTCAAACACATCATATACAGAAACGATATTCCCAAGATATTGGAACCTTTTGAGAATTTCAGCTTCATTTAAAAACCGTTGACGCCCACGCAGAAATGCGTCCGCTTTTTGGGAGGATACAGGATACAGAAAAAAAGCATCTGCCTGCTCCGTGCGGAAGGCAATGCCGGAAGGAAAATATTCTTTAATTGCAACACGTTTGTCTTCGGTTTTATTTCTGCCGCTGTAAGTGATGCCAAACCCGCCTTCCCCCAATACATCTTCAATAAGATACGTTTGTTTCAGACAGGTAGATGTCGGGAGGGCGGGACGCATATTCAGTAAATCCTCATACATAAATCTTGTTCCTCATACAAAAATGATGATGTTTATTCTTTCATGACATTTCCTGATCCCAAGAAAAGAGCTTGCCACAGAAAGCAATAAAAACAAGCGTGCAGGTTCCAAAGGTGATCACGTCCCTGTTTTTTAAAACCTTGTTTTTCTTTACCTCCCGGTCATTGCAAAAAGTCGGGGCCGCTCCCTGCGGATAAAGGACACAGGCATTCTGCTCCGATTCGTAGGTAATGACAGCATGTGTCCTCCTTGATACCGTTGGTTCAAACCGCAATACAACATCCATATTGGCGGCGCGTCCGATCTGGTTCTCACCTTCTTTGAGACAGAAGCTTTCTCCGGGGACAGCCCCGGAAATACATACCAGCCAGCCGACAGTTTTCCTGATAATTGGTATTTTTTCCTGTGGTATACCGGTATCAATATCATGCTGATCCTGCCCCAGCAGATGTTCATGCTGAATACCTGCCTGTTCGTTGGAACAATGTGGACAGGAAAAAAATTTTTCACTATCAAAGATATGCCCATTTTCACATTTTGTTAAGTTCATAAGATTCCTCTATTTCAATAATGCCTGTTTTTTATTAATATGTACTATCCAAGCCGATATACGTTATCTTTGTCCCCAAAACAAATTTTGCAGTCTGGTTTTAAAATATAGGTTTCATTTGGCAAAAGGCGTTTGTCCCTGTCTACAAAGGTTCCATTGCTTGAATAATCCGTAACCTCATATTCCATTCTGTCAGACCGATAAAGTATGGAACAGTGGTTTCTACTGACAAGGGGAAGATTAATAACCAGATCAGACGACTGTCCATCCCGTCCGATTCGTATTGTCTGTTCCGGACGAAAATTAATAATAGCGCCAAGATAGGTACCATGAGTACAGATTAAAATACCATAATTCCTGCGATGGACACCAGGGGAAGTAGATATATCCCTGCTTTCATTATTAAAATCTTCCGTCAACAGACTTTTACATTTTTCCCGATAACGGGCGCTAATCGGAATCCTGACATCCGAAATATAAATATGGGAATTCGTGTAAGCAGTGACTTTTTTCGCGGACACCAGATAGCTTTGATGACATCGTATAAATCCGTATCCCTTTAATTCCTCTTCAATTTCATCGAGCCTTCGATAACAAAAATAATCCTCTTTCTCAGTGTGAACCGTAATCTTACGCAGATTGCTCTCGATATACAAGATAGAAAACAACGGTATCCGTCTAGTAACCCCCTGAAAAGAAACACCCAGCGTCCCCCCAAAATCATCACCAATTCCTACGGTTACCATATACTGTCCTCCTTCCTGACACTGTGTTCTTGGATTTATATATTTTATCCTTGCTAAAGTTTATTCTATCACATATTACCTGCTATTGCAAATACCCTCCTAAAAAATCCGGCAACAGGCACATGACAAACGTACTTTGACAGCGGCATCTTCTTATATACAGCAGTCGGCGGAAGCATACAGCTGAAAGATGAATGTGTATGAATACCGCTATGAAACACTGGAGGTAAAAGAAAAATCATCCACAAAAAAGTAGAAAAAAGGGGAACGTTCACCCCATGAAGAAATTTATTCTTCACCGCTATTCCATCAAAAAGGAAGTTGCCAGAATAAGTATATCATGTTATACTATATATAATTCTAAATGACAACCAAACCCGTTTCACAAACTATCGAGGTGTAATATGGCAAGGACAGTATCGATCGGCGAGCAGGACTTTGGCGAACTGCTCACAAGAAATAATTTCTACGTGGATAAGACAACCTTTATAAAAGAATGGTGGGAAAGCGAGGATAAGGTAACGCTCATCACCCGCCCCAGACGTTTCGGAAAGACATTAAATATGAGTATGCTGGATCGGTTTTTCAGCATTAAGTATCAAGGGCAGGACGAAATCTTTCACGGCCTGGACATCTGGAAAGAAGAAAAATTCAGGAAACTGCAGGGCACCTACCCGGTCATATTCCTGTCATTTGCCGGAATCAAGGAAACCAATTATCCTATGACGATACGCCGGTTGAGCGAGATCATGCAGACCGAATATATAAAAAATTATTTTCTTCTGGAATCAGATGTTCTGACAGAAGGAGAAAAAAAGACTTTTAAGCAGATGGCAGACCATATGGAACCGGAAGACGCACCGATGGCACTCCACCGCTTATCCGATTATCTATGCCGTTACTATGGCAAAAAGGTGATCATCCTTCTGGACGAGTATGACACGCCGCTGCAGGAAGGCTATGTCGGAGGGTACTGGAACAAACTGGTCTCCTTTACGCGGAACCTGTTCAATAATACGTTTAAGACAAACCCCTATCTGGAACGGGCCATCATGACAGGGGTGACGAGAGTCAGTAAGGAATCCCTCTTTTCTGACCTGAACAATTTAAAAGTGATAACGATGA
>CAJTZN010000051.1 GCA_910584065.1 uncultured Eubacterium sp. | reverse complement strand
GTAGCTCAGTTGGATAGAGCAACGGCCTTCTAAGCCGTGGGTCGGGGGTTCGAATCCCTCCTGACACGTTACGGTGCAGCAGCGCCGGATCCATGCAAAATGAGATATACGTATGGAATATCATCTTTCATGGTGGGTATAGCGCAGTTGGTTAGCGCGTCAGATTGTGGCTCTGAAGGCCGTGGGTTCGAATCCCATTACCCACCCTCTCCTATCAGTTTTATGTAGGACATTGGGCTATCGCCAAGGGGTAAGGCATAGGACTTTGACTCCTACACTCGCTGGTTCGAATCCAGCTAGCCCAGGATAAAAGCATTCGGGATATTTTCCGATCTAAGATTGGAAAAACCTAAAAAGAAGCATCTTCCCAATGATGGGTGTTCATCGGGGGAGATACTCCTTTTTTTATTTAATCACAGTTTTCTTCTTCATCCTCATCACTGAGCACCGATTTTCGAGAAGTAAGCATCTCCTCGGTAAAGTAGTCCCGGTCCACTCTTCCACGGATCCCTTCCACTCTTCCAGCATCCGTATACTGCCACCCGGCCCAGCGTTTCCAGTGATTGCGCATATCCGGCCGTGCCACTCCGTAATCGGCGATCCAGAGCGGATACACCGCGAGCCTCTCGTCAAACGTATTCGTCGCATTGTTGGCGTCACTGTAGATCGCAACCCGCTTGCCCGTCACCTCTCTCAGTTCCCGGAGAAAAGCAGCGGAAATATCATTGATCTGATCTTTCGTCAGGCTGTCGAAGGACTCAAAGTCCATGACCGGACAGCCGTGATAGACCTTCCCCCATATGACATCCGCGAAATGTCTCGCCTGTGCCCGCGCCTCTTCTTCGCTGCCCGCGGTCACATAATGATAAAAACCGATCTTCAGCCGGGCCTTCCTGGCCTCCCTGTAATTCCGTTCAAAATCAGGGTCGATATACGATACCCCTTCACTGGCCTTCATGTAAACAAAGCGGATCCCCGCCCGCTTTACCTCCTGGAAATCAATGTCGCCCTCCCAATGGCTTACATCGATCCCCTCGATTCTCCGTTCCCTTCTCATCATACACCTCTCTGCCGCCTTTATTCCAGTATATGATGAAAAATTCAAAATGTGCCTGTAATCTCACGGACCGCCTCAAGGAATTGATCCATCTGTTCCTCCGTCCCCACTGTGATGCGCAGGTAATTTTCAATGCGCTTCTTACTAAAATACCTCACATATATATGCCGCTGTTTCAATTTCTCGAAAATCTCTCTTGCCGGTGCCGTGTGGTGTGAGGCAAAAAGAAAATTTGTCTGGGATTGTTTGACGTCAAATCCCATCCCGCACAGCGCTTCTTTCACGCGCTCTCTCGTCCCCATCACTTTCTGCAGATTTTCCTGAAAGTACTGCTCGTCTCCCAGTGAAGCGATCCCCAGACGGATAGACGCGGTATTGATCGTATACGAATTGATGGACTCTTTTACGTCATTCAACGCCTGTATGAGATTCTCGTTCCCCATCGCGTAACCGATGCGCATTCCCGCCAGTGAGCGGGATTTTGAATACGTGCGCACGACGAGGAGATTATCATACTTCGAAATCAGCGGCAGGACAGTCTCTCCGCCAAAATCCACATAGGCTTCATCAATAATCACGACGACGCCCGGATTGGCACGGATCACGTCCTCAATCTGCGAAATCGTCATGCCGATCGAAGTCGGCGCATTGGGGTTCGCGATGACAACCCCGCCATTTTCCCGGTGATAATCGGCCGGGTCGATCGTAAAGTCAGGCCGCACTGCCATACACGCAAACGGAATGCGGTAAACCTCCGCCCAGACCGGATAAAAAGAATAGGTAATATCCGGAAAAAGGATCGGCTTTTCCGCATTAAAAAAGGTGAGAAACGCCAGCGAAAGCACATCATCCGAGCCTACGCCGACAAATACCTCCCTCTCCGAAATGCCGTGATACGCTGCCAGACTCCTCACCAGACTGCCCGCCGACAGTTCCGGATACAGGGAAAAAACGGCCGGATCCAAATTCCGACAGGCTTCAAATACAGCCGGCGACGGCGGATAGGGATTCTCATTGGTATTTAATTTGATCATATCTGTATCATTTGGCTGCTCGCCCGGTACATACGGCGTCACCCGGCGCACATGAGCAGCCCATTCAGGTCTTTTGTCCATCATTACCTCCATCCTCCGTACCCAAAGAATAAATATCCGCCAGCTTTTCAAACGCCGGCAGCGCCCGCACGATCATATCATAGCTGACGCAGTACGCGATGCGCACATATCCCTGACACGCAAATGAACTTCCGGGAACGACGAGAAGGTTTAATTCCTTTGCCTTCGCCGCAAACGCCGCATCATCCGGCTCTAAAGATTTCACGAACAGGTAAAAAGCCCCGTCCGGACTAGCGCATTCGTAGCCGTATTTCCTGAGATGTTCCACTAACAGCCGGCGGTTGCGGTCATAGCTTTCCACATCCACTTTCGCATTGATACATCTGGCAATCACGCGCTGTTGGAGCGAAGGGGCGTTGACAAATCCGAGGATTCTCGTGGCCACGTTCGCCGCCGACATGATCCGGCCGGCATCCGCCGCCTCGTCCGGAATGACGAGGTAGCCGATGCGCTCACCGGGCAGAGAAAGAGATTTGCTGTAGGAATAACCGACGATGGTATTTGCGAAATATTTCGTAACATATGGTACTTTTACGCCATTATACACGAGTTCCCGGTACGGCTCATCCGAAATCAGATAAATATCCGTCCCGTATTCTTCCTGTTTCCTCGTCATAACGTCCGCCAGTCCGCGCAGCACCTCTTCGGAGTACACGACTCCCGTCGGGTTATTCGGCGTATTGATGATGACAGCTTTCGTCCGCCTGGTGATGCGGCGCTCAAATTCAGGCAGATCGGGCATAAACGTTTCCGTATCGGGAGGAACGACAACCGTCGCCCCTCCCACATTTGCCACATAATTCCTGTATTCCCCGAAAAACGGGGCAAATACGATCACCTCATCGCCGGGATCCACAAGCGCCTTCAAGATCACATTCAATCCCCCGGCTGCGCCGACCGTCATCACGATATTCTGTTCGGTAAAATGGGTTCCGTGCTTTTGATTCAGGCTGTCTGCTATCGTCCTTCTGACATCTTCATAGCCGGAATTATTCATATACCCGTGCAGCTCATTCGGCTTCTCATGTTCGATAATGTCGATCACCGCCTGCCGCACCTCTTCCGGCGGCTCCACACTCGGATTCCCGAGGCTGAAATCAAACACGTTTTCTTCTCCGTACTCCGCCGCCATCTTTTTTCCTTCCTCAAACATGGCGCGGATCACGGAACTCCCATTTACCAGCTCTTCCATCTGCTTTGCAATCATCTATAAAATCTCCACTTATTTGATCTTAATGCTTATCGTCTTCTTCACTTTCTTCACCTTTGCCGTCACTTTTACTGTTCCTTTTTTCAGCGCTTTCAGTTTCGCCTTATTCGCGCCCTTCGCCGTGATCTTAGCAAGTTTCTTTTTGTTCACCGACCACTTCACCTTGCCGGAAACATTTTTCAGCTTCGCTTTAAGCGTGATGCTCTTCCCTTTCTTCACGGTTTTCTTTGCCGTAATGGAAATCGACGCTTTCTTTGCACCTGTTGTCGGTTTTGGCGTACTTGTCGGCGTGATACTCGGCGCCGGCGTCGGTGTCTGCACATTTCCCGGTACAGTTGGAGACGGTACCGGTGTAGCCGGCGTATCCGGCTTCGGCGTATCATTCGACGGCGCGTCCACGCCTCTCAAAATCTTGACTGTATACGTTTTCGAAGTCTCGTGGTCTTCGGCAAATACTTTCAATGAAAGGGTCGTCGTATCCTCCGTCAGCAGATAATCCAGCTTTCTTCCGTCATTTACGAGGGCATCGTTGATATACAGCAGTCCGTAACGGTCCGCGATGTCAAATTTCAGCTTCGTACTGCCTGTTCCGGCCGGAAGATATACGGTAAAGGTATCGCCTTCGCTGCGCACTTCCCCGTTACTGCTCGTCACAGCAGTCAGCACCGCGTTTTTATCAAAATTCTTCGTCATCGAGAGACCGCCGACCAATCTTGCGCTGTCTTCTGTCGCCGACGCGCTCTCGAACTTCACAGTCACAACCGTGTAGGATTTTTCCACGCCTGCGTCGTCTGCCACGGAAATCGTCTTCATCGCAGCCGCCAGCACATCTGCCGGAATCTCGAAATACTCCATGAAGAATTCATCGTCGCCTTTGTAATCCATCGTCTTTTCCGCGATGACCTGATCGCCGACCGAGATTTTCATCGTCTTGCCATTGTCCGCTTTGGCGAAACGGCAGAGTACGGAATTCGTCTTGTCCTTGTCAACGATGAAATTGTACATGAAATAGCCGCCTGCTTTGGCACAACGGGTACTTCCGCCATTTTCGATCGTACCTGCCATCGAATCCTTCTCCTGCATCTGATGGATGGCATCGTTCTCGTACTGTCCATATCCAGGCTGGGTGGAGTCCAGCGTACTGGAACTAACCCTTCCATTCTGTTTTCCCTCGAGGATCGCGCCCTCATCTGCCACGTCAAACGGACTCTCAAAGTACCAGTAGATTCCGTATCTCTCATCATTTAACGTATTAAATGGTACAAACGTCAGGCCACCGTCAAATGTTTCCTCCGCATTGGTGCCCGTCATCTTAAACGTAAGCGTATCCGCGGATTCGTCTTTCACCAGATAGCTGTCAATGTTTTCGATAAATTCATCCATCGAAAGCATTTCCTGAATAGAAAGTGTCTCGCTGGCAAACGGAGTACCCTCCTGCGAAGCGCCATACTCGATTGTAAAATCCTTTTCCTCTGGTCCTACCACTTTCCAAAGCGGCGCCGTCAGATTTGCTCCGGCCCATGTCGTCTCCTTCATACGACTCGTACCGAGTTTCGCTGCCAGCACGGTCGGCCCGTACTGGAAACCGTATACCGTATTATTGTCCGGCAGTCCCGCAGCCGTCACTGCCATCGGATACTGGATCGACACTTCATCGTTTTCCTTCCACTCGCGGCTGATGGAAATGTAGCCGTTAGAAGCCGCATCTTTGATCGTCGTCCCATTTACCTTTACTGTCACCTTGCCGCTGGCCCAGTCTGGCACACGCAGTGCGATCACAGCATTCTGTGACGATCCGTTCAGCATATGAACCTTCAGCGTCGCCACGTCGGATTTCGTCACATCCGATTCCTGCGTGATCTCCATGTTCTTCTCTTCCCATTTTACTTTGGAAGCGACATACTGGTTTACGACCAATGTATTGTCATTGTGGAAATAAATGCTGTCGCCGAGTTTCGTAAAGTTCTCCATTCCGCTGCCGGTACAGCACCAGTACATGTTCTTCGCCGGATCCGGGTCGCCAAATGTCTTAAAATACCCGGTCGCCATCGGGATAAAGTAGGCAGCCGCCCCTTCTTCCGATTTCACAGCCCCCATGATCGAGTTGCGCAGCGTCGTTTCATAGTAATCAGAATACTTCTTCTCTCCTGTCACTTTGTACAATTCACGCGACAGTTTCAGCATATTGTGGGCACAGCAGCTCTCGCAGTTCGTCTTCGTACGCGTCGCATCCAGTTTCCCTGCCTGACGGAAGTGCTCCATTACACTCACGCCTCCGGTTATGTAGGAATAGTGATCCACTGCCACATCCCAGAACTTCTCTGCATATTTCAGGTACTTCTCATCTTCCTCTGTCGCCTCTCCCCTTGCTTTTAAGACGGTATAGCGTTTTAACGCTCCGACAAATTTGGGGATCGTCGTATTCGCATGCTTGCCGTTCAATGTGTTTTCATTTCCGGAAAGCACCGTTTCCAACAATTCACGATCTGTTACGTCACCTTTATTGTTCACCTTAACCCGATCCTCATCAAACTGGTGTGCCGCCTCTAAGTGGTTCGGATCACCCGAGTAGAAATACAGATCATACATGCAGTCATTCATCCCGCCATACTCGACGCTGAGTACACGTTTCCTGGTCGCATCGTTCCACTTACTAACGCGGTTATACACCCATGTTCCGAGTTTCTTCGCTGTCTCCAGCGCTTCCTCATTTCCGGTAAATTTATACGTATCTACCAGTCCGGCTACCATTTTGTGCATATTGTACCACGGCACCCAGATCTCATTGGAATATCCTTTTTTCTCCACTACATCAAACTGATGCTCGACATTATCTTTATTGTTGATCTTCGCTCCGAACAAAAATCCCGTGCCCAGCGTATCCTGGCATTCTTTCAGTCCGGAAATGATCTCGTCCAGTTTCTGTTTCAGTTCCTGGTCGCCGGTCGCCTTCACCCCCTGCGCGCAGGCAGATAAATAATGTCCGACGCAGTGTCCGCCGAGCAGGCCGTCTTCCCATCCTTTATATGGACTCTTGCCCTGCGTATCGATACCCGCCGTTTCACGGAAACGGGATAAGATGCGGTCATTGTCAAATTTCTTCAAAAATTCGATATCAGAACTCTGCGCTGCCAAATAATACGGATCCGTAACCGCTACATCATCCAGGTCAAACTGTTTGAGGCCAGAAATCGAATCCTCTGCCAAAACAGTAAACGAAAATAGTTTCTTCGTCGATAAATCATTCATTGAAATCGTAGCCTCCAGTGTAACTTCCTCATCCGGACTTCCCGCAGACGGCCGTTTCACCGTTCCGTCGGTTGCGATCGTCCCCGCCTTGGAAGAACTCCATGAAATACTGCTTCCATTTTTCCCTTCCGTTGGCATTTCCAGGTTCGAAATGACTTGTTTGTGCTTAAATTTTAACAAACTCACATCCTCGTTGAACGCCACCTTACTTTCCGCCGATTCCTCGGCCGCCAGTACGAACGGTACCTCACTGTACGGAACGGACCCGAGAACGAGTGCACCCCCTAGCAAGACTGCCATACCACGACGCAAAAGCCGGTGCTTCTTATCGTGTATCATTACAATACCTCCTTCTTTTTTTCGTCACTCTGTACCTGAACAGGCACATATTTATGGATAATATTATAAACCAGTTCCGGTATAAAATCAATGGCAGTTTTTGTTTCATATAGAAGCGCGCAACAATCGTTTTTTATCTGGGAATTATCACAATCCGCGTACCCGGTCACTCATAAAAAATACTTTCGAACGCGTTTACTGTACCATATCCCCATTCCCGGTTCGGATACCCCTCTCCACGCTGGTCTGCCCCGCGGATCAAGAGTTCACGTACGGAATTACCGCTGATGACAAAATTAGAATACTGCTGCATATACAAAGCCGCAATCCCCGCCGTCAGTGCAGTGGCCACCCCCGTTCCGGTCATACTCCCATAATTATTTTTGGGAAGCGGGCCATACAGCTTTACCCCGGGAGCCGTCACATCCGGTTTGACGATGCCGCTGGGCGTAAACCCCCTGCTCGCCTGAAGAAACAGCGCCCCATCCGCGGGATCGTAAGCGGAAAGCGAGATGGCTCGCCTGCTGTTTCCCGGCTCACAGATCGTCACGTTCGGATCGGGCCTGACAAACGTCGTTTCTCCGTAAAGGAACTGGGTGATCGGCAGCCACATATGAAAATCCACCTCGGCTTCCTCTGAATCTACAAGGATCTTCCATATACCTGCCTTACTGTTTTCAAAACGGAACATGACGACCTGGTCTCTCGTCTGCTGCTGTTCTTCCCCTCCGAGTACTTCCAACAGCGTATTTTCTACCGTAAAAAGTTTCCTTATCTTCGTGTGTGTCGTCGCCCGGGTGATCCCCAGCGTCGTGCCAGCAGGGGACACAACATCAAACCGCAGGATGCCGGGCGTTCTCCACCATAATTCACATACAAATCCCTGGCTGGACAATTCCACATTGATATCGATTTCCTCACGTTCTTTTGTCAGATGATAATGGTGTCTCGCGTTCCCTTCATTTCCGACACAGGTCACGATGCACACACCGGAAAGCATATTCATGTAATCGATCATGCTGCACAGCGGGGTCTCCCCGTCGTGGTTTCCCAAATTTCCTCCCATCCCGATACAGATTGCCACCTGCCTCTTCGTCTCCTGCGCCACGCGCAGAATATAAGAGATCCCGCACATGACATCATTTTCCTGAAAACACGGCACATCGCTCGGAACCCGGTAAAACTCACGGTAACTGTTTTTTGCTTCCTTGCATTTCACTATGACCAGTTCGGACAACGGCGCAACACCCGAAAAATCCTGCTGCCGCATCTCATTTCCCGCGGCAATCCCCGCCAAAAACGTACCGTGCCCATTTTCATCCCTGGACGGAATGAGGGACAGCGGCTCCTCATCCCGCAACGCTTCATTGATCTCCTCCTGCGTAAATTCCCTTCCGTACTGGAACCCTTTCACATCACCGCCCTCACGGATCGTCTGATCCCAGATAGAATGGATCCGCGTCGTATTATCCGCGTTGAGAAATGCCGGGTGCGTAAAGTCAATCCCCGTGTCCACGATCCCCACCAAGATTCCCTGCCCATACAGATCCAAATACGGCTGCCTCCGTATCTTGGAGACACCGGAAGCCTCCAGCGCCTCATCCGCCATCAAACCGTAGACGTGAGGGATTGTTCCGTATCCAAAACGGCCAATGCTCTCGCTATTGATCTTCTCCTCCTGTTTATATGCGATCGCCCGGAAACGATCAATTTCTGTAATGCAAAGAGGATTATACCGCTGTTCGATGACTTCGTTGCCACTGAACGCATTCACGATATAATCCAATACGTTTTCCGAATATATTGCTTCTCTGCATGTCATGATCAACATCCTCTTTCCCTGCCATTTCTATCAATATATTAGAAAAGAAGTCTGTCCTATGACATTTCCTCTTGATTACGGATCAAACCGTAAATTTCCGCATATGCTCGTCAATCGTCTGCGCCACATCGTTAAGCTGTTTCGCGTTATCCGACATATCATCAATGACCTGATTGACTTCCTGCACCGACGCAGAAGTTTCTTCCGTTCCCGCCGCGTTCTGCTCCGCGATCGCCGTCAGGCTCTGGACGACATCTACCACATTTACCCTGGCGCTGTCCATGCCTTCCGTCTTTTCGTATATTTTCGTAATGCCGCTGATGGAGTTGTCGATTTCTTTCTGGACTTTGGCAAACATGCTTCCCGTCAGATCCACTTTCTGCACCTGGGAATCCATGACCTCTTTTACCTGATCCATCGTCTTTACCGCTTTTGCCGCATCTTCCATAAGCGAATTGGTGATCTGCTGTACTCTCATGGCAGATTCATTGGACTGTTCCGCCAGTTTCTGGATCTGATTTGCCACGACCGCAAATCCTTTTCCCTGTTCCCCGGCACGCGCCGCTTCGATCGAGGCGTTCAGGGAAAGAAGGTTCGTCTCTTCCGCGATCGAGGTGATCAGTTCGATCGCGTCCTGTATCTTCATCGCGGATTCATTCGTCGTATTTGTCTGCTCAAAAATCTGCTCAAACGATGATTTCACTTCCGCGTTTATACTTTCCAGCTCTTTCAGCGTTTTCACAGCCTCTGTACCGGACTCGTGCATATTCTCTACGTTGGCACGCAGTCTCGCGACTTCCTCGTTCGTTTCCTTGACCATATCCCCGATCACGAGAACGCTTTCTGTCGCCGCCTGCGTATTCGTGGCCTGGGATGATGCCCCATCCGCCATATCGTGGATGGCGTGGTTGATCTGCCCGATCGTATGCGCGGTGACCGCCGCGTTTCCACTCAGATTGTCCGAGGACTGGAACAGCTTCCGGCTCTGATCCTGCAATTCCGTCACGGCGTTTCTCAACTGATCCTGAACACTGCATACCGCCCGCGCCATCAGTCCCATCTCGTCGCGGCTGTTCATCAGCTTATCAATCTCCGGCACCCGGGTAAAATCCAGATTCCCCATACGGGACACAATGTCGGCAATCTTCCGGAGCGGACGGAACATAAAATGAAAGCCGAAAAACGCAATCACTAATCCGATCACCGTAGCGATAAGCGCCGATACGAACATCACCTTTCCTACAAAATTAACGGTTGCCATCACTTCGTCCTCACCGGCGGTAACAATAAACAAGAAACATCCGTTCGGATTTACATAATAGGCCGCGTATTTCGTATCGCCTTTAAACTCATAGGATACGATCTGGGATTTGACATCCTTTCCCGCCTGAAGATCCGCAGCCACCTGGGATATCACTTCATTTTCCACCGGCTTCCCGATCTTCTCTTTATTCGGATGATAACACATGTTGCCATCCGGCGTCACAACGTAGGCATAACTGCCTGACACGCCTTTTACTTCCACATTTTGAAACAATTCTTCCAGCTTTTCCGCAGAAAGACCTACGCTCACGCCATACGAATAGACCTCCAGATCCAAAACCCGGCCATTCGTTTCCGCGAGGTCATACATATAGTTCTTAGTCGTATCCTCCATAAGTTCGCGGATCTTCGGCATTGCGACTAAAATCGTAGTGGCTGCGGTCAATGCGATCATCGCAGCTACAAAAATAATACTCTTAAACTTCAAAGGCAGACCGACATGGTTTGCCTTCGTTTCTTTGCGCTGCTTGTTCTCAGTTCCTACCTTCTCCGTATTCCGTCCCATAATAGGCGTCCCCCTTTAATTCTCTCTCTTCCACGAGAGCCTGTGCAGATTCCCCTCCGTATTTAACTGCTGAAATCCCTGCTGGCGCAGCGCTTCATAGAGCACGATCGCCACCGAATTTCCTAAATTCAGGGAACGAATATCCCCCAGCATCGGAATCCGAATCGCTTTTTCCTCATTTTCCACTAATATATCCTCGGGTATCCCCGCACTTTCTTTCCCGAACATAATATAGCAGTCATCTTCGTATCTCACATCCGAATACACGCGACGTGCCTTCGTCGTAGCCATATAGACGCATGCCCCCGGATTTTTCTCCTTGAAATCATCATAACTATCATATATGATATAATCCAGTTGATCCCAGTAATCAAGTCCGGCACGCCTCACCTGCTTCTCCGTGATCTGAAACCCCATCGGCTCGATCAAATGGAGCCTTGCACCAGCAGCCACGCATGTCCGTCCTATATTTCCTGTATTCGCCGGTATTTCTGGTTCTAATAATACAATGTTCAGCATCGTTCTCAACCCTGTTTGAGCGCCAGATACAATTCCACCGTCGTATCCTCAAAACTAAGCGGGACACAGAGGTTTTTGGCATATGTATTTGTAAAACTCACATGTCCGTGGGATAATGTGGGCGGCGTAATATCAATACCGATCCCATTTGATGAAAAGACGGTAGCGGCATTTCCCATCACCATATTTCCCAGTTCACTGAGCGCACTGGCTGCAAATTCATCAATCTCCTTTACATCCGTCATACACATCTTAGAAGCGATCCCGCACGCGCTCTTCTCTGACATCGCCATGATCACCTGACCGCGCATCTCTCCCGTCACGCCGATCATGATCACCCATGTATCCGGATCAAACTTTGCTTCCTTTAATGATGGCTTGTGCATCGATGCATCCACAAAGCACATATCCTGAAGTACTTTTTTGGCCGCCATCAAAAAAGGATTTATATGTTCTGCATTCAGTGTAGCCATAGTTTCCCTTTCCCCTTTCTGTAGTATCGTACTGCTTTCCACCCTCGCTTCCAACAATAAATAGTGCTAAAAATCCTAATTTTAAGTATAGCATGTTTACTGCCATCTGTCTATAAATTTCTGTATCTTTTCCAACGCCCTTTTCAGATCATCGATCGAATACGCATACGAGATCCGCAGAAATCCTTCGCCGCATTTACCGAACGCGTCACCCGGCACGACAGCCACCCGCTGTTCCTGTAAAAGTTTCGTCGCGAACTCTTCGCTCGTCATGCCGTATTTGCTAATATTAGGAAATACGTAAAAGGCCCCATACGGCTCAAAACATGGCAGTCCCATCTCATTTAACTCCCGGACGAGGAACCGCCGCCGCTGATCATAGGACTCGCGCATCCGCTCCACATCCCCCAGGCCGTTGCGGAGTGCCTCTATGGCGGCGTACTGGCTCGTCGTAGGCGCGCTCATGATGACATACTGGTGGATCTTCGTCATCTGGGCGATGATCTCCCTCGGCGCGGCCGCGTACCCCAGACGCCACCCGGTCATGGCAAACGATTTGGAAAAGCCGTTGATCACGACCGTTCTCTCCGCCATTCCCGGCAGACTGGCGATCGACACATGTTTTCCCTGATAGCTCAGTTCCGAATAAATCTCGTCCGACATGACAAACAGATCATGTTTTTTTACAATGTCCGCGATCACCTGCAGTTCTCCCGCCGACATGACGGCTCCCGTCGGATTGTTGGGGAACGGCAGGACGACCATTTTCGTTTTATCCGTGATCGCCTCTTTCAGCTTTTTCCCCGTCAGCTTAAATTCATCTTTTTCCTCCAGCGACACGCGGACTGGCACGCCGCCGGCCATTTTCACACAGGGAACATAGGAAACAAAGCACGGTTCGGGTATGATCACCTCATCGCCCGGGTCGAGCATCGCGCGGAACCCGATATCAATGGCCTCACTCCCGCCGACCGTCACCAGTATTTCATCCGGCCCGTACGGCAGTCCAAACCGCTCGGACAGATATGTATGGATTGCTTCGCGCAGCGGCAGAAGCCCTGCGTTTGACGTATAATAAGTCCTTCCTTTTTCCAGCGAATAGATGCCCTCCTCCCGGATGTGCCAGGGCGTATCAAAGTCCGGTTCCCCGACACCGAGTGAAATGACATGTTCCATCGTATTGGCAACGTCGAAAAAGCGGCGTATACCGGATGGTTCCAGTTCCATAACGAGTTTTGACAGTGGATTTCTCATGGCACGATCAACATCCTCTCATCTTCATTACGCTCTTTTACAAGCGGCAGTCCATGTTCTTTATATTTTTTGAGAACAAAATACGTGGCCGTGCTCATGATCGACTCCATCGGCGCGAGTTTTGTCGTAACGAACCTCGCAACCTCCTTCATGCTCTTCCCCTCGATCATGACGGTCAGGTCAAATCCCCCGCTCATCAGGTACACGCTCGCGACCTCATCAAACTGGTAGATCCGCTCCGCCACCTTGTCAAACCCGCGCCCGCGCTGGGGCGTCACTTTTACTTCGATCAGCGCCGTCACGACTTCGTTGTCTGTCTTCTCCCAGTTGATAAGCGCCGGATAGCCGCAGATCACCCCGTCTTGTTCCATACTCCGGATCGTCTCATTTATTTCTTCCGGCGTCGAATCCAGCATGGCGGCCAGATCCTCCGCCGTCATCCTCGCATTTTTAGATATATTTCTTAATATTTTTTCCTGAAGCATAGGCTCCTTCCTTTCTATATGCTATCTACCGCTGATCCGGTGCAGGCGGAACTAAAAATCGCGTTTCGTCCCCGTTGACGATCACCCTGTCGCGCCCGCCCGTCGCCGTCCCGATCACTGCTGCCGGTACACCTCTAGCGGTCAAATGTTCCACCAGTCCCGCGCCGTTTTTCGTTCCCGCCAAAAGAACGCCGTCCGACGCGATGAGATACGGATTCCTGTCAAAAAATTCACAGATTTCTATCGTCTCCTGACGGATCGGTATCTTTTTCAGATCCACCCGGATGCCCGTCCCCGACGCCTCGGCCATCTCCCACAGCGAGCCAAAGACACCTTTTCCGCCAACGCTGCATAATGCGGCCGTGCCGTATAAAACAGCGGCTTGCGCCTCTGCGGCGCAGCTCATTTCCCGGACGCCGGACGCCGCCTGATCAAGAAAATCCTGGGAAAAACGAGCGCGAAGCCCGCTCCTCTCCTCTCCCATGACCAGTTCCGCCGCTCCGGTCTGCCCGGCCCATTTCGTCATCACCAGATCAAATCCCGGCTCCAGATTTCCGCTGCGCACATCGGTCTCCACGGGCGCAAACCCGGTTCCCGACAGGGAAATGACCGCCTCTGACAATTCTTCCAGCACTTCGGTGCTGCCGCCGAGTACGTCCACCTGATACGCCGAGGACAGCTGCGCCAGTTCACGCATAACTGTTTTCAGTATAGGTTCACTGTCCGCTACCGGCAGATACAGGTTGACGAGCATACCGGCGAGCCGTCCGCCCGCCGCCGCCATATCATTTGCCAGCCGGTAAAACGCCCTTTTTCCCGCCCGTTCCGCATTTCCTTTCACGGAAACAGACGCGGCGAGCAAATGGTTCTTTTCTCCGGCCTTTTCCCCGACCGCGAGTGCCAGTTTGCCAAAACTCTCGCCGGCCGCCGGACCCAGCGCGAGAGTTCCGCTTCGATACGTGATCTGTTTGAGAACGGAACGTTTGAGAACCGTCTCTGAAATCTTTCCTGTCCGCATGGTGCCTCCGTCCTTTTTTGTCACATCATCACGGTGTCGTCCCGGCATCCTGCCCGCTCCCCGGATTTTGAGCCGCTCCCGGATCCTGTGCCGCTCCCGGATCCTGCCCGGTCTGGGAGCCCTGGCCTGCCTGAGAAGCATCGCCGCCGGTATTTCCTGTCGTGTTCCCCGCCGTATTTCCCGAATTTCCGCCGGTTCCACTGCTACCGTTGCTTCCCGTTCTGCCGGAGGTGCTGCCGCGCTGCGGTGTCCTCGTACTTGGCTTTTTCGTCTCGCGCGGTTTTTTCGTCGCTGCCGGTTTCGGCGTCTTCTGCGGCGCTTTCATGGATCCCTTCGTCACATACCGCGGCGAAGCGGAATACGTGCTGGAATTGATCTGTGTCTTCGTTTCTTTCCCGTTTTCCGTCACAATCTTCCAGAGTTTAGCCTTGTAACCGGTATGCGCTTGCTGCGTCACCGTCATGTACGACTCCGGTTTTGTCTTATCATAGGTCACTTTATCGGCCCCCGGCTCGATCGTATCGGTCACTTCCGATTCAAAGCGGATCTCGCGATCGGAACTTCTCGTTTCCTCTCCGTATATCGTAAACGAAATCGTTCCGCCATATGTACCGCCCTGGATATAAACTGGTACATCGGTATTATTTTTGAACTTAAAGTCCTTATAATCACCGGCGATCGCCGCATCCATCGACGGCTGCACATAGCTAACTACCATCGAGTGCGGACTTCTCTCCGCGATCTCGAGCTCCGCCCGCAAAACGGCGTTGTACAGCGTCGTCGACACCTGGCAGACGCCTCCGCCGAGACTGTCTTCCACTTTACCGTTGTTGTAGGACGCCGCTTCGTAATAGCCGTTTTCCTCTGTCAGCGGCGAGATCGTATCGTGCACCGAAAATGTCTCGCCGGGATAGATGACCGACCCGTTTATAAGCCGCGCCGCATTGGCAAGATTTTTCGAGCGGTTTACATTTCCCGCGCTGAAATTCGTGGAAAATGTACCGATCTTGTCTTTACATTTGGCCGCCGCTTCGTACGAAACCTTCGGCTGTTCCACTTTTACATTCGCCGTGACGCGGATCACGTCCTCGCCCTGCGCCTCATCGATCGCCTGCTTGATCTGCTGGCATGTTTCATCCACATCGAGGCTGACGCCCTCCCTCGACTTTGTATAGACAAAATTTCCATCTTTCATTTTGACCGTGGCATTTTTCGCCTCTTTACAAAGTTTCCGGCATTTCTTTTTTACAAATTTTTTCAAAACGCCATCGTCGAACGTCGCCTCGATCGGATAGCTGATCTTCCCCTGGGACGCCTCTTTGATCTGCTTGTAATTTTCTATCATCGTTCCGCTTTTCCCGACAGACATCGCCTTTTCCAGAAAATTGCCGGCCGAGAACGCATATCCAAGTTCGCCAACCGTGGCAGACACGGTCTGTCCGCTCACGTCCACTTCCACGACCCGGTTCAGCCGGCCTTCCGCATAGGCATTGACGGCCTGCTGCGCCTCCGCCGCAGACATTCCTCCGATCTCGATCTGACCGACCTTTACCCCGTCACAGATCACGCCGTCCTCTGGCTTGATCCGTCCATAACTAATGAATACATACGCCGCGATCAGGGCAAACATAAATACGATAACAGCCGCAGCTGTTAAAAATCCTTTTTTCTGCAATTAAAGTCCTCCCTTGCACATTTTCTAAACCTGTATTAAACTATAAAAAGGAGCATCAGTCCACATAAGGCAATAAAATTCCTGCCAGCATTGCCAGAATGAGCAACGCACAGATAATAACAGCTACCATCCGCTGTTTTTTGCGGTTCATCATGGTTCCTTACCTCCTTACTAAAAATATTTATATACTGAAAGGATGAATAACATGTTTTCCAATATTCCCATTCCCTCAATTTTTATATGCTTCCTGATCTTCTGCGCCTGGATCCACTATGAAAGGCGCAAATCCACGCGCGAATACGAGCGCAGATCCCGCGAGTTCTGGGACCGCGAAGACGAGGCAAACCACACAAAAAATAAAGATATTTCGGACCTCCCCCTGATCGCTCCGGATGCGGAACGTATCCCCATGCCCGAAACCGATGACGAAAACATCTGCTATTATCAGGAAAAAGTCAAAAGCAGCCTGACAAAACCAATGATGGATCTGTCCGCCTATACAAACACCGATTTAAAGTTAGCATATGGCACGGGAAATTTCAAGACTTTATCCGAATATGACGAAAATTTTAATGTTTTCTTAATGAATCTGTCAAATCTCGGAAAGGCGTACCGCACGGCCGGCATGCTGTCAGAATCCGCCGGCGCGTACGAGCAGTGCCTCGCAGCCGGTTCGGATAAGTCCACCGATTATAAGTCCCTCGCCTACGCGTATGCCATGACGGGAAACCGGGGAAAACTCGAGGAACTGATCGCCTCCGTCGGGCGATCTGACCTGCCAAAGGGGGCGGCTCTCGCCGAAGCGCTGCGCGCCATCCTGGATGACCCGGCGGTTTATGAGGAATGAGCCGGTGGTTTATCCATCTGTGCTTCATATAGGAGCCTGCGGTTATCCGGAATAGCCCGGCCATGTTCCGCGGCGCAGAGCCGTGACTTTCGCACTGTGATTTAACGGATTCCGGTGACGGTAATCAAACACCAGCGAATACGGCGCCGTTTCCCGCACCTGTTTTTCCTCAAAAAGCTTTTTGAAATCGAGTGAAAACTTCTGCACATACACCATATGGAACAGCTGTTTTGCCGCATAGCCTTCATATCCGGAAAGAATGTCCGGCCGCTCGGCCTCCCGTTCCAGAAACTCGCGCACAGAGCGCACATATTCTTTTTCCCTCAACCGCACGAACGCGGGCGGGTTCTTTACGTATTCCCTGAGATACAGATCAAACGCAAGAGTCTGGCGGAACGCTTCCTCCCTGTCCGCGAAATACTCCGTGACATACTGCCACAGCCATTCATAACGGGCGATCCGGCTGTGCTTCCTGCCAAACCCGCCCTCTCTCTCATAATAGTTCCCCAGGCTCTCGAACATGGAAAACGCGTCGCTGTGGCACTGTTCCAATAACACCATCGTGGCCTGGAACTGAAAACTATTATAATATATTTCGACCATCTCTTCAACCCGCTTAAGTGCCCGTATGTCATCGTAGGACATCCAATGTGTGCTCAGCACCTCATACGGCGGGCGGTTTCCATACCTGATCCCGTACTCTTCCGCCATTTCTTCCATATAGGAACCTTTGAGGATCTTCAGGAAACCGAGCTGCAGCTGGTCGGGCGCCATCGCGTACACATCGTTAAAGGACCGGCGAAATGAGGCGGGATCCTCATGGGGAAGACCCGCGATCAGGTCGAGGTGCTGGTGGATGTTATGGTTTTCACGGACCTTTGACAGGTTGTCCGCCAGTTTTTTTATGTCCATTTGGCGTCGGATCGCCCGGATGGTATGAGGATTCGTTGACTGGACGCCGATCTCAAACTGGACAAGTCCCGGGCGGAATGTGCAAAGCAACTGAAAATCTTCCTCCCGCAGCAGATCGCCCCCTATTTCAAAATGAAAATTTGTCGTCCCATTATCATGTTCTCCGATAAACTGCCAGATCCGATACGCGTGCTCGTGATGGCAGTTAAACGTGCGGTCTACAAATTTGACCTGCTTCACGCGGCGCTCCAGAAAAAACTGCAGTTCCTGAAAAACGAGGGAAAGACTGCGTCTTCGCACGCCCTTTTCGATGGACGACAGGCAGTAACTGCACGAAAACGGGCAGCCCCGCATCGTTTCATAATAGAGGATGCGGTTCTCCAGTTCGCTCACATCGGCGTAAGGAAATACAAGCCGGTCCATCGGAAGCGCCTGTCTCGGCGGCGTGCAGCATATGCCGCTTTCCGTGCGCAGGCACAGTCCCGGTATCTGAAGGTAATCGTCCGTTCCACCGCCCTTCTCAAAATAGCACGTCAGAAATTCCCGAAATGTTTCCTCCCCCTCGCCGATCATAACGGCATCAACAAACGGGTTCTGCCGCAGAACATCCGGGGCGTCGTAAGAAACCTCCGGCCCTCCGAGCACGATCACTACATCCGGTAAAATGCTGCGCAGATCGGCCGCCACATCGAGCACATACCCGATATTCCAAATATAACAGGAAAATCCGACCACCGCCGGCGAATGATCATAAATTCCGCGTAAGATCTCCTCCCGGCGGTGATTGATCGTATACTCCGCAATCCCGACCTTCCCGGCATACGGCCCCGCATTGGCCTTGAGTGAGTACACGGCCAGGTTTGAAT
Source organism: uncultured Eubacterium sp. (assembly GCA_910584065.1). Classification (GTDB taxonomy): domain Bacteria; phylum Bacillota; class Clostridia; order Lachnospirales; family Lachnospiraceae; genus Eubacterium_F. Next base: position 5,794 of record CAJTZN010000051.1, on the reverse strand, counting down.
GGATATACTTGGCGTTAATGGCTGTCAGCAGTACGTTCCCGTTCGTCATCCGCGATCCCTCCTGTCAACTTATTGTACCGGTTTACGGCGATTCCGGCCCCCAAAAGGCACCAGTATACCGGCGCCACCGCAACGGTAGAGTCGTTAGCCAGTCCGGTCACGAGATAGCCGAACGTGCCGAGCAGGATGCCGACCCCCAGCAGCTCGCCGCGGCGGTATCCCGTTTTCCGAAAATACAGTTTCATACTGGCGGCAAAATAGAACACATACAGCGCCAAAAATGCCAGCAGGGACAAAAATCCGGTCTGCACCCAGATCTGCATCAACATATTGTGCGGCTTCGTGACAACGGATCCGTCATAACCCACATTTTTCATGCCGATATAATCATCATTGGGAAATTCAAAGACAAATGTATTCGGCCCCGACCCGATCAGCATATGGTCCTTTAGCAGCGGAAATGTCCGTGACCAGATATACCCGCGGCGGCTCCCGAAATGCTGGTTTTGTTCGAATCCCACACTTTCGATATGGCGCAGCTTATCCTTCTTGCCAAACGGATTTTTTATATAGAACACGCGCTGCGAAAGTCCCGGCCCGGTATACGTTTCGACCGACGGTATGACCGTATAGGACCTCCCAAAAGACGGTGTTTCCACGATAAACGCATCGACTTTTTCCCCGTCTATGTCCACCTGTTCCGGGCGGAGCTGAATCTCCTCAAACCGCGCGTCCCCGAACTTCACCAGTTCCCCCTCTTCGTACACTTCGACCGCCGACCCGCTGCCGTCCGCCGCCGTAAAATGACAACGGCCGTCACCCTGCTCACACGTAAGTTTCAGGACGTCGCCTCCCGCGGTCGTGACGGCCAGCACCCCCTCCCGGGATTCCATACCCCGGACTGCAAACCGGTTCGGGGTCGGATGAAAGATCTTGTTCAAAGCGTATGTAAAAATCGGCCGGTTCACGCAGACAACGACCGCCGCCGCCAACACACAGACACCTGCCCCGACCACCACTTTTTTCCTGCTTACGCCTGGATCCGCGAGCACAAATGCGAAAGCGAGCAAAAGCGACGCCGCCACCCCGATGCACCCTGTCACAGACTCGGAACCGATCAGCATGAGCAGAAGCCCCGCCGCTGTTACGATGGCAAATCGGTTGCGCATCCGGGACATGCGGCCGCCGCGGCTGATCACGGAAAGCACGACCGGCAGCACGAGCGCCACATAGGAACCGACATAATTGGGATTGTATAAAGTAGCGTAAACCCGGCCTATTTCAAAATTAAAAGTAAATTTAAGCTTCTTTTTTATCATGAAATTCATTACCGCCTGCCCAGCCCCGGTACGGAAAAAATCATGCCCGCAGTACTGAAAGACGCTTAAAACGGCAATAACAAATACACAGGACAGAAACACGCACAGGAATACGCGGATCTGTGTCCTGCCTTCCAGCAGAAAAATGGCGAAAAACAAAACGACCACATACGCCGTTATGATGATCACGCCCTCCCACTGTTCATATCCACCCCAAACTGCCATATCACCGTGCTCTGACAGCACGGCTGACAGAAGGGCCAAAAGGAAATACAGCAATAGGGGGACAAAATACTTTGCCTCAATACGCCCCTGCCATCCGCGCTCTTTCCCCGCCAGCTGCCTGACAGCCACATAGAGTGCCAAAAGACCGCACAATAATATGAGCATCTGCCCCTTCCAGTATAAAAAGAAATCATACGTCGCATCGGAATCAGCAAACCATGGAAATTCCTTTAACCCGATGCGGTAATAACACGCGCTGACGACCAGCGGCACGACGCCAGCCACCATAGCCAGCAGTACCGCCCCGATCCATTGTTTCGACTTCATAAACAGTGACTCCCATGTAACTTTCTCCACAAACAAAGGGACGAAACCGCTAACTGTTTCGTCCTTTGCGTTTTATGCTGCAATCGCCCGGGTTATGGCAGTTCGATCTCCGAATATTCTTTCGGCGGAAGCGCCTTGGTGGAATCCTTCACGAACTTCCTCACCGCCTGCGCTCCCTTAGCGACCGGTATATTCGTTCCCGCTCCGGCCACACAGCCGCCAGGGCATCCCATACCCTCGATCAGACAGCCGTCCTTCTTTCCGGCCTTCGCCATAAGGAGCATCTTCTGGCACTCACTGAGTCCCTCGACATGCTCGATGAGCACCTCGGTGTCGGGATAATATTCGTTGATACATTTCTCAATGGCGTTTGCCACCCCTCCGGCTACCCCGTAACCGCGGCCGGCTCCTGTGGCGTCATGGATCGGCTCTTCTGCCTCATAGGTTTCCATATCGATCCCTTTGGCCGCAAAGATCGCCGCCAGCTCTTCAAACGTAATAACGAAATCCACGTCGCTTCGCACCGTTTCGCGCGCAGCCTCCAGTTTTTTCGCCGCACACGGCCCGACAAATACCACCCTCGCGTTCGGGTGTTTCTGCTTGATTGAACGCGCCGTAGCCACCATCGGCGTCAGTGCGCTCGAAACCGCCTCCAGCATATCCGGCGGAAGCGTCTGCTTCGCCAGTACCGACCAGGCCGGGCAGCACGATGTCAGAAGGAACGGAAGCTTTCCTGTCTTTACCTCGTGTACATAATGTCTCGCCTCCGTGATCGCGCCGATGTCCGCACCGAGCGCAACCTCGTATACTTCCGCGAATCCAATCTCCTTTAATGCAGATTTAATTTTCCAAAGCCGCACATCGGTGCCGAACTGTCCGATCACAGCCGGCGCCAGTTCCACGATAACCTCGTCTCCCTGTTTGATCGCGCGGGCGAGCTGGAAGATCTGGGATTTGTCCGCGATCGCGCCAAATGGGCAGCTCACCATACACTGGCCGCATTTTACACATTTATCGTCATTAATGCGGGCGCGTCCGTGCTCATCGCTGTCGATCGCTTTCACGCCGCAGGCCGCCGCACACGGGCGAACCTTTTTGGCAATAGCGTCGTACGGACAGATGGCCTTACATTTACCACATTTCACACATTTGCTCTTATCGATCACCGAACGGCCGTTTTCCATGCGGATCGCACCAACCGGACAGACCTCCTGGCACGGATGCGCAACACAGCCGCGGCACTGATCCGTCACTTCGTACGCATTATCCTCACACATGGCGCAGGCAGACGGAATGACCTGCATCAGCGGCGGCTCATAATATTTATCCGCGATGTTACTCTCGCTGAGTCCGCTCGTGATATGTACCGGCTGGTTTTCAGGGCGCAGCGACATACCCATCGCCAGACGCACACGCTCTCCGGCGATCGCGCGCTCGCGGTAAATACTATCTCGGTACAACGGCACATCGGACGGCGTGATCTTGTACGGAATCGCCTCAATATCATCTTTGATATTGTCCGACTCAAACGCCACCTTTGCCACCTCCGTAAACACCTGTCTGCGGATTTTTGTAATCGGGGTTTCAATTCCTCTCATGCTTCTCTCTCCTTTATCCTTACTTCAGTCTTATGTTTGTATCAGAATAACACATATCAATGCACGCCGTCAAGCTACTCTTTCACACATGGCAGCTGCACATAAAAGCACGTTTTCGCCACTTCGTCACTCGTAACCCATATTTTCCCATGATGCCGGTCGCAAATGTGCCTGGCCACCATTAACCCGAGACCGGATCCATCCTTATTCCCGTTATTATTACCGCGGTAAAACTTTTCGAATATCGTATCCCACTCCGACTTCAGCACCGGTATCCCCGTATCCTCCACGGACACGGTAATGAGTTCTTCGCTCCGTCTTATATCAACGCGGATCTCCGTATCGTCATCGGCATATTTGACCGCGTTTTGCAGCAGGATCAGAAACAACTGGCGGATCCTGTCATAATCCCCTTCGATCAGCGAGCACTCGTCCTCGTAATCCAGTACGGAAACAATGTTCTTTTCCGCCATCAGTATCCGCATGCTGCGGAGCGCGTCCTGCATGACGGCGATCACATTCAGCACCTCTTTATCCAGTTCAAAATCCGGGTTCTGCATTTTCGAGAGGATCAAAAGATCCGACACGAGCCGCTCCATCCCGGCGCACTCGTTGAGGATCCGGTCGTAGTACTCCTTCCGCTTCGCCTCATCTTCCACATAGCCATCAGCCAGCGTTTCCGCATACCCTTTTACGACCGTGATCGGCGTGCGCAGCTCATGGGAAACATTGGAAAAAAAATCCCGCCGGTTCTGCTCGAGATCGTCACGGAATTTCTCCGCCTCGACGAGCTTTTCCGACAATATATCCATGCTGTCCGCCAGCATCCCCAGCTCATCCTTACGCCGGATCTCAGTTTTCTGCGCGTATTCCCCTTCTGCCATCCGCAGCGCGATCTCCTTGATGCGGATGATCGGCCTCACCAGCTGCTGGGAGAAAAAAGCGGCTATGAGCAGGGAGATCAGCAGCGCGGTGATCACGCTCAAGAACATATATTTCTGATATTGAACGACCGATCCCTGCCGGTAATCCATTTCCCCGTTTACGAGAACAAGGCCGACATTTTCCCCTCTGGCGTTTTTGACCGGGGTCGCCAGATGCATCATATCCATCCCGTAAATACTGTCATATCCACTGTAACTCCGTGTCTTTCCGTCACAGGCCGCCTGGATCAGCGCCTTCATGGCCTCTTCCTCCACCGTCCACGTGCGGACGTCCACATTCGTGTACGCCTCGTCGAGCGGCTCATCCGCCGACGGATTCGCCAAAATCCAAATATCCGTATTCCGGAATTCCCCAAAATCCTTGAGCGCGCTAAGATACGTAAAAAAATCCTTACTGTCATCCCCCGTCACGGCGTCGCTGACCCGCTCCGACACGCTCTGGGCAATGCTTTTCAGTTCTTCCTTATAAACGCCCATGATATTATGTCTGTTGAACCGCGTAAATACAAGGCCGGCAACCGCTGTCAGCGACACGAGCGCAAGCGCGAAATAAATCCCGACCCGCCAAAAAATCTTTCTCAAAACAAACTCCAATCCCGCCTCAGACGTTTATTTCAAATTTGTAACCGAGCCCCCATATCGTCTTGATCTCCCAGCCCGGATGCTCCACCTTGTCCAGTTTTGCCCGCAGCCTTTTGATATGCGAATCCACCGTGCGGCTGTCGCCAAAATAGTCCTGTCCCCACAAGCTGTCCAACAGGTTATCCCTCGTGAACACCTTGCTCGGATTTTCTGCCAGGATCCACATCGTCTCCACTTCCTTTTTCGTCATCGGAATCTTCTCCGCCCCGACAAATACACTGTACGCCTCGATGTTGATCGTCAGGTCGCCAATGGCGATCACTTTCTTATCTGCGCTTTCCTCCGTGCGCCCCATCCGGCGCAGCACGGCGCGCACCCTCGCCATGACCTCGCTCGGGCTGAACGGCTTGACCACGTAGTCGTCCGCTCCGATATCCAGTCCCATCACCCTCTCATAATCTTCTCCCTTCGCCGTGATGAGGATGATCGGCACATCGGACATCTCACGGATCTTTTTACACACTTTATAACCGTCCATTCCCGGCATCATAATATCCAGAAGCACCACCGCCGGATTGCACTTTTTAAACAATTCAAACGCCTCGATCCCGTCCTTCGCCTGAACCGGTTCAAACCCCTCTTTCGCGACATAAGTCCCGAGAACTTCCCTTATATCTTCGTTATCATCCGCAATCAATATGTGCTGCATCGCCAACTCTCCTTCCTGATCGTGCTATTTCAAAAATTGTACCAAGCCGCTACGCGGCAGCTGGCCAGCTTTCATCAAATTTTTACCCTT
>CAJTZN010000050.1 GCA_910584065.1 uncultured Eubacterium sp. | reverse complement strand
GTAAAAACACTTCTAATGCCAAAGCAAGGGCTTCCGTTACTTCATTGCTATGTATTTTTCGTATTTCATACATCTTTATTACCTCACAAATTTCTAATTTGTTCAATTCAATAAACAGGAATTTGACAGAATCATTATCAATAAATTTTCAGCATTTCCGCACAGTATCTATCCAAACAAATATACGTTCATCTGTTTGTTTCCCAATCACACCACCATTTGCAAATGCTACTGCCTTTGATGCAGCATTGTCCAACTGAATTGTAACAAGTACTCTATCAATTCCAAGACAGCTGGCTTCCTCAAGTAAAAGCTCAAGAATTTTCTTTCCATATCCTTTCCCACGGTACTTAGGAGCTATTCCATACCCTATATGCCCCCCCGCTTCACGAAGCGCATCTGTGAGAAAATGCCTGATAGAGCCAAAACCAACTGGCCTCTCATCTGCATAAAGCCAATATGTAGTAGACGGCACTTTCCAACCGTCTTTAAGTCCAATCTGCTCGGAATCTGCATATTTTCTCTTCAACCAGTCTTTATATTCCTCAAATGATAACCCGTTAGCATTGTTCATTAACCCGTTCTCTTCTTTGGGAATTTCTTGTAACATTACATATACATCCATTCCATCATCTACTGATAATCTCCTAAGCTCTATCATTTTTATTGTCTCCCCTCAAATTCCGATTTATCTCTTAAAACAACATAAACAGTATACCATACTATTGTATATAAGTCCACATCATCCTGTTAAACATTTTCTCCTTGCATAAACTCAGGATTTCATTATATAATTATCTTGATGTTACAAAATTTATATAATAAAGGAGTATGATCTCGAGTCCCGTCCAATATTGCCAGCCTCTCAACAGAACACGGGTAAACAACTTATATTTCTACTGACATGAACGCATACCGCCGCGACACAAGAGCTGTTTAAAAAATGCTATCCATTCCGGCATGGCTTGCAAAAGAAGCAGAAGAAAGAAACATCAGCCTGTCCAAAGTCTTACAAGATGCCTTGAAGGAACAACTGCATCTTGCATAAATACATCCCTTCCAGCAGGAATGGATGTAACAAAAAGAAAAAGGAGAAATCTGATATGACAAATAAAGAACACATACCGTTTAAAGACAACAAGATAACAAAAAAGGAATATACTATTCTGGCAAAGGAACTGCTGAATGCCATTGATATGGGAGAGGATGCTCTGAAAAAACTTCTTATTGGCTGTGAAAATCCGGAATTATATTCTTCACACGGAACATATCGCGAGGGAGACCATAATCAATGTGATGGACTAACCGGAAGTAGATTCACGGAAAAGCGGTTCTGCAAATGCCTGTATTACAGAAATGGAAAATACCATGATCCGGAAAAATGCCGAAAATGTGATTTTGCAGACAGATTTGACATCACTGGCAACTATCGGATAACGGACTATGAGGTTCCTGCTTATTTCTATGGAAAAGGAATCGGCGAAATTGACTTAATTATCAGCGATGGAAAAACACAATATGCCACAGAACTGAAACCATATAAAGGAAATGAGGAAACACTGCTTCGGATGATTGCGGAAATCATGACCTACACGATTGGATATCCGGCAGGAAAATACACAAAAGCAATCGCTTTTTTTGAGGGAACGAATCAGGCTGCTGAATTTGAGAATGCTGCACCGGAAATAAAAGAACTTCTGGAAAAAGCAAACATCACCGTTTTCCGTTTTGAAAAAGCAGGGGAGAAAGCGTATAAAATATGCAGATTATAATTCATCGGGGCACGCACCAAATCGGTGGATGCGCTGCGGAAATAAGAACGGACAGCGCACGGATTTTGATTGATTTCGGAGCAGAGTTACCGGACGCGGAAGGAAATGTATCTTTAGACACGCTTAAAATTAATGGCCTTAATTGTGGAAAGGCTGATTTTGATGGTGTGTTCTTAACTCACTACCACGGTGACCATATCGGCTTGGTTTCTGAAATAATGAAACCAATACCAATCTTTTTGGGCGAGACAGCTATAGATATTTTGTCCGCTTTTTCAGAAAGAGCGCAAAACAATTATAAAGACATATCTGGCAGACTTCGCCCGCTTACTGCTTTAAAACCAATAACGATCGGCGATATGAAGGTTACGCCAATCCCTGCTGATCACTCTGCTTACGATGCCTACATGTTTCTCATTGAGGCAGGGGGAAAACGGATACTGCATACAGGCGATTTCCGCCTACATGGTTTCCGTGGAAAAGCCACTCCTAAATTATTATACCAATATGCACAGGACATAGATGTTCTGATCATTGAAGGAACACAGCTCTTAAGAGATACCAGGCAAACAATGTCAGAGTTGGCATTGCAAAAGGAGATTTCCAATGAAATACGTTCCCATAAATATGTATTTGCACTATGCGCTTCCACGAACATTGACCGTTTAGCATCTTTTTACAACGCCACTCCCAAAGGAAAGTATTTCGTATGCGATAAATACCAGAAAAAACTTTTAGATGTAATTGCAGCAAAATCCGATTCAAGATGGTATCAATTTGATAAAGCACTTGTTTATGGAGAAAACCTGAAATTAAGAGAGCGAGGATTTGTCATGCCTGTTCGGGCGAACCGAAGTTTCCTAAAAATCATTTCCATGTATCCAGAAGCAGTTTTAATCTATTCCATGTGGGAGGGCTATTTGGACGGACGTTCACCAGAACTCTCCCAGTTTGTTTTGCCATTTCAAAAAACAGGAAATATACGGTATTTACATTCAAGCGGTCATGCAACATTGATGGACACACAACGGATCTGCAATGCTGTAATGCCAGGAAAAGGTATCATTCCCATCCATACAGAGAATGGCGAAGCTTTCAAAAAATTAGGATTAAAATGCCCGATATTGCTTTTAAAGGATGGGGAAGTTTTCTCTTTATAACGGTATTCATTTTTGACTAAAAACCCTTACACCCCAAAAAACAACGCCACGCCAAACCCCGTATCGTATGGAACCCCATCATCCAGCTCGACATCCGCACAAAGCTTTTCCGCATATTTTTTAGCGAGATACAACCCCATCCCGGTTGCCTTCGACTGTCCCTGATAATTCCCCGTAAACCCCTTATCAAATACAAATGGCGCGTCTTCCGGCTGGATCCCGTCCCCATTATTGTAACTGCATAGTTTGATCTTATCCCCACTCCGGCCGATGGAAACCGATATGCGCCCCTCCCTGCTGTCTGCGTATTTCACCGCATTACTCATAAACTGCGATAAAATAAAGGAAACGATCTTGCGGTCAGAGACGACTTGTACCTGCTCCAACCTGGCATCGAGTGAAATCTTTTTTTCCTCCATAAATGGCCGGTATTCTTCCAATACGTCGCGGACACAGTCATCGAGCCGGAACGCCGTATATTTAATGTCGGTATTCCCAGTCTGCAGACGGGCATAATAAAGGATCCGCTCCACATCCTCATTGAGCCGGTGCCAGATATATTGAAACCGGTCGTATACGTAGGGCGACATCTCGTCTTTGTGATTGCCGAGTACAAGCGCTGAAAGTGACAAAGGCGTTTTTACTTCATGTACCCACGTTTCGATATATTCGCGGTAAGCGGACAGATCCACCGTTTTTTCATTGATCTGGCATAACAGGGACAAAAGCCGTGCAGTTAGTGCCTGCACCGCCTCACTGTCCGCAAAACGCGTCAGAACATCTGCTTTTGTCTTCTCATCTGGCGTCTCTAAAAAACGCATCAGCACGGCTTCGTCCTTTTTCAGTCGGCGCCACTCCGTCCACCACCCCGCGGCCAGCATCAATACCGTAAAAAGAACTAGAAACAGGGATATCGATGGAACTGCCTCCCGGCGCACGATCCAGGTTACAAAAATAAAAATAATGTCCGTACATAAAAATAATACGATCCAGTACCACGACCGTCTGATCACTTGCTTCCCTCTTTGCTTCATAGACATTCCACCTTTAACAAATACCCCTTTCCCCTCACATTGTGCACGACCTGTTCGATGCCGATCGCCGACAGGCTTTTCCGGAGCCGGCTCACATTGACCTGGAGTATATTTTCATCCACAAACTGTTCGGTTCCCCAGACGGCAGAAAACAACTCGCTTTTGCTGACAAGCTCCGGATAGCGCTCCATCAGGCATCGCATGATCTTTCCCTCGGTTTCCGGCAGGATCAGCACCTTGTCGCCGCAAACGAGTTTATGCGTGTCGGTATCCAGGACAAGTACGCCGGCCTGGACGATGTTGCGGATTTTATGATACGTCTGCAATAGTCGCTCCGCCCTGGCGAGCAGACGGTCGGGGTGGCACGGCTTTGTGAGGAAATCGTCCGCCCCCAGTCCCAGCGCCGTCAGCTCATCCGACAGCGTATCCCGCGCCGTCAGGATCAAAATAGGGAACGAATCCCTCTTCTTAAGTTTTTTACAAATTTCGTACCCCGATGTCCCCGGCAGGTTTACATCCAGTACGACGAGCTTCGGACGCAGCGACGCGATCCCATCCTCTACCTGTTCAAACGAGTCCGGCGCGGCCGCATCATATCCGGCCCGCCGAAACGTCGTGATCAATTCTTCCCGCAGATACATGTCATCTTCCACGATAACGATCCTGTCCAACCTGTCACCCCCTGTCTGTGATGCGGCTTATTCCTTTGCCATTTGAAGCATCCGGATCTCGCGGTCTGCCATCCGCCGCACGATACCGATATAAAAAATTTCGAGTCCCGCGAAAATCACCAGCCCAAGCGCCGCGATCAGGGCCACTTTCTCGACGGACACGCCGATCGGCAGTTTGGTAAAGCTTGTAAACATCGAGTAAATGGCGGCCGCGCTGCTGACGATGGCGGTAACGAGTACGAGTGAAAAATAGAGCCGGATCTGGCGGTTTACCGAAACGCACATGGACGACGTATGCGCTCCCAGCATCGAAAGCGTCTCGTAACGGTGTTTCGTCTCCCGCTGTCCGATCAGATATTTCACCCCGATGACCGTGTTGGCAATGAGCCAGAACAGCACACCAAGATAAATCGTCAGATAACTTGCCGCCACCGTGTAAAACAGATTCCGGCCGATGCCGCCCAGATAGCTGTCATATTCGACCCCCGTCGGATTTTCCGTCGGTTCCTTCGCTGACTCTTCCGTCTGGTCGAGCAGCCCTTCCATATCCTGAATGGCCCGCATCAGTCCGACGTCTTCCACAACCCGGTCAGAAAGCCTGATATTCCTGCAATACTCCTCCGGTTCGCTTGCCAGCTTCCGATACATGTCATCCGGTACGATCAGCGCGAGATATAATGTGATTGCCCGGTCTGCCACGACATTGTCCATACACAACTGTGGCAGGAGCTCATACGCCTCTCCATCTATGCCAATCGATGCATTTCCCTCCAGTACCTCCTGCCAGATCCGGCCGAAATCCCCGTCATTGGCCACCGATGTATAGAGGGCCGCCTGCCCGTCGGAAATCTGGAGTTCCTCCTTGCCCATACTTCGCAGCATATCATTATACGAACTCTGTGCGATCACGTACTCGATGTGGAGGTTTTCAATGATATTTTCAATCAGATCCGCCTCATCGGATGTGTGCACACCCGAACTTTCAAGCGCGGCAAGCGCATCCGTTAATCCCGATATGTCAACCTCTCTATCCCCCCCGCGGAAATACTTGTCTTTTATCATGGAAAGGTACATGGGGAAACTATCCTGCACCATCTTTTGCACGCCGTCCTGTTCCAGTACGGCGTCCACCTGCTCTTTTGTTCCAAACAGTGACAGATCCACGCTGCGGTTGTCAGATGACCGCCCAAATCCCATTGATATGCCGTATGAGATACACGCCAGCGCCATCAAAAGCAGCAGCGAGGAAACCGCCAGCGACCGGTGCTGGGACAATACGTTTTCCTGCACCTGTCTGGCTGTAAAGATCTGTAACCCCGCCGCATGTTTATTTTTCGCGCGGATCCAAAGCCCGAACATGCCTCCGAGACCGCGATACAGAAGAAATGTACCAAGAATTCCAAACACAAATACGGAAAGTACGACCGTAATGTGCAGAGAATGAAGGCGGAACATGCCAAGACCATAGGCATACAAAAGAAATCCAAGTCCCGCTGCAAAACATAACGTGCTGCGGAAGCCGGAAGCCACCGCCTGCTTCTTTACATCCCCGTCCTGGAAAAATTCTGCCGGTTCCCTTTTAGCGATGCCGATACAGAGGATGAACATCGATAAAAGCTGTACGAGGACAAACCCGCACATCGTCCAGCAAACAGCGCCTGGCGAAAAGGAAAAGCGGTGTCCGAGAATCCCGAGCCCCACGATTCTGGCGGTGGCAAGACTGATCCCTTCCGTTATAAACAGCGCCGCCGGAAGTCCGATCAGCAAAGAGACCATACTGCTCCAAAGTGTTTCACAAAACAGCAGCAGAAACAGGCGCCTCCGTCTCATCCCAAGCATGAGATACATGCCGAGTTCGCGCCTGCGGCTGTCGATCTGATAGCGGCAGGCAAAGTACACGAGGAAAAATACAAAGAACAGGGAAATCGCATACACGAGCGGCAGCAATGCCATCAGTTTTTGTACGGCATCGCTCTCGATCGTGGAAAGAAAGTGCATGACATCCAGTTCCCCCAGGGAAAGCAGCGTGTAAAACGCGATGATGGCTGTCACCAGAGAGCCGAAAAACAATCCGTTCCCCTTGCGGTTTTTTGCGGCGTTTCGCCGTACCTGTTTAAAGAACATGCGCGCTGCCTCCTCCCATCTGCGCCATCACGGCCGCGATGCGCTCGTAAAATCCGGCATTTGTTTCGTTCTGCCTGTTCCGCCGCAGTTCATGGAAGATCGTTCCATCCTGGATAAACAGAATCCGCGAACAGTAACTGGCCGCACTGGCGTCATGCGTCACCATCATGATCGTTTTCCCCTGTTCGCGATTGATCGCAGCTAATTTATCCATCAGAATCTTGGAATTTTTGGAATCGAGGGCCCCGGTCGGCTCATCCGCGAGCACGAGGCTCGGGTCAGAGATCAGCGCCCTGGTCGCCGCCACGCGCTGTTTTTGCCCGCCGGACATCTGGGATGGAAATTTCTCCAACACATCGGTAATATCGAGCATCGCCGCAATCTCTTTCATATCCGCTCCCGCTCTTTCTGCCGGAACGCCGTGCAACAACAGCGGAAGAATGATGTTTTCCCTCGCCGTCAGGTTGTCGAGCAACTCAAATTCCTGAAACAGAAATCCAATCTCCTTTCCGCGGTAGTCCGCGAGCTCACCGCCGCGAAAACCGGATAGATCTGCCCCGTGCAGAACGATCTTTCCCGATGTCGGCTTCCGCATCGTCGCGATACAGTTCAATAGCGTCGTTTTTCCGGAACCGCTGGCGCCCATAATGCCTAAAAATTCCCCCTCCAGCACACGAAAGGAAATGCCTTTCAGCGCTTCCGTTTTATTTTCGCCCCTTCCATACGTTTTGGTCAGGCTCTCCACCTGTAACAGTTCTTTTTGTGTATTCATAGCAGGTTACTCCTTCCTTTCTGCATTGTATCAGGATTGGGGCTGTCATTTCCCGACAGCCCCATATTCCCATGGGAATATTCCCTATGAGCACCAGTATATCAGCAGAAGGATTGAAAAACCACTTACAGATGTTGTAAGGTTTCCGTTTCTGCGAACGTATCAAACGATTGAGTCGGGAGACGGCAGCCAGACGATGATCCTCGTGCCCAGTCCCTCCCGGGATAGGATTTCAAAATGCCCCCGGTGCTTATCCACGATCCATTTGGCGATTGAAAGTCCGAGTCCGGAACCACCAATGCTGCCGTTCCTCACTTCATCCGAGCGGTAAAACCGCTCAAAAATATGGGAGATATCCTGTTCGATCATACCGATCCCCGTATCCTGCACCGAAAAGAAACACTCCTCTCCCTGTACGCCGACGGCAAACATGATCTCGTCATTTTTTTTCGTATATTTCCTCGCGTTGTCCGCTAAGATGCGCATCGTCTGTTTTAGCATCGTCGGATCGCCCAAAATGAAAACCTGCTCTGGGTCATGAGAGGCTGGTTCCTGAAACGTATACACATGGTCTGAGTCGATCATCACCGATTCTTCGTACACTTCGTTCATCAGCTCATTCAAGGAGATCTTCTCTGACACGAGTTTCTGGCGCCCGCTATCCGAACGGGCGAGAAAAAGTAACTGTTCAACAAGAGACGACATGTGTTCGGACTCGTGCTTGATCGCCTCGATCCCTTCCGCCAGCACCGTCTCATCTTCCTTTCCCCACCGGTCCAGCATATTGACATAACCCTGGATCACGGAGATCGGCGTCCGCAGCTCATGGGAGGCGTCCGATACAAAACGGGACTGCTGGCGGAATGATTCTCGCATCCGGTCGATCAGGTTGTTCACCGCCAGTTCAAGCCCTTTTAATTCTTTGTCCCCGATATTCAAATGCTCATCCCCGCTCCCCGGGTTCACATTGGAGATCGCATCCTCCAGCCGGTGGAATTTACTCTCGTCAAAGGCGATGCTGCTCAGCTGTTCCGCCTTTTTTGCCAGTTCATTTAGCGGAAGCAGCTGTTCCCTCACCTTTCTGGCGCCAAAAAACAGACCGCGCAACAACGAAAAAACCTGCGCGATGCCGATACATGACAGGCAGATGAGAAAAAAAATGACGAACAGCGTGCTGTCAAAACGGACAGGCCTGCCACTTCCGTCATTTACGACATAAAAGATCACTTCTTCCGCCCGGTCCCATTGCAGCGAGCGGAAGCCCCGATTCCACACAAAGTCGCCGAACCGGTTGATTTCCACGCAGATACACCAGCTCACGATTGCCATGATCGAGAGGCACAGATCTATATTGAGGTAAGAAAAGAACTGCCGCCACACAAAACCGCGGTTAATCCTGCGCGCGATGGAGGACGTCCTGGCCCCCTCTTTTTTTGTTTTATTCGTATTCATATCACGGGCTTCCTCCTCGGTCATCCCTGTTTGTCCTCGCGGATCACGTAGCCTACGCCGCGCACCGTCTGTATCATTTTCATGCCAAACCGCTCATCAATCTTACTGCGCAGATAGCGGACATACACGTCAATCACATTCGTCTCTCCCGCGTATTCATACCCGCACACGCGATCGAGCAGCGTATCCCTGGTCATCACGATGTTTTTATTTTCCAACAGAATCTTGAGCAGTTCAAATTCCCGATTCGTCAGGGAAACCGGCTCCCCGCCGCAGAGTACTTCATACCGCCTCTCATCCAGTGTCAGTTTCCCAAACGTCAGCTTTTTTTCTTCCGCGTCCGCATCCGGGCCGGCTTCCTTTCGAAACGCCTGCTGTCCTGCCGATTTCTTCAGCACGAGGCGGATCCTCGCCAGCAGTTCCTCAATGGCAAATGGTTTCGTGATATAATCATCGGCTCCGCCGTCCAGTCCCGCCACTTTATCCATCACCGCGTCACGCGCGGTCAGCAAAATGACGGGAAGGCCGGAGGTGCGGCGCAGACGACGCAGTACCTCGAATCCGCTCAGCTCCGGGAGCATGATGTCGAGAAGCATCAGGTCATAGGTTCCCGTCTGTGCGGCAGAAAGGCCTTCTCTCCCGTTCGTCACCTTATCCACGTCATAGCCTTCGTGCTTTAACTCCAGTTCCACAAACCGGGCAATCTTTTCCTCATCTTCGACAATTAAAATCCGTTCTGCCATTTGCTTCCTTCCCTTTCCATTTTTCCCTTCGCGATGCAGGATCTTATTCCGAGTCCCTCTCCGTAAACTCTTTTTTGATAGAGTCCGCCGCCTCAGCCGCGCGGTCCATCGCTTTGTTTACATCGACAGTAACCTCATCCACTCCCTCAAATGAATAGCGGCATCCCAAAAACAGCCCTGCCACCAACACCCAAAAGAGAATCCAGAAAAACAGGATGGTGAGGAGAACAAAGACGGTCACCGGCACGCGGATGATATTTTCCTCATTCCGGTCCACGCGGAAATACGTCTGGTTCCCCTTTTGGATCACCCTTCCGCACCAGTTGAAAAAGCGGTTGCAAGAATCACGAAATCCGCTGTTCTTCTTTTCCATTCCCACATCTTTGAAGTCCTTCGGTTCCTCATACTGCGTCGTATAACTTGTTTTACCCGGCTTTTTCACCTTGCCCTGCTGCTCCAGGTAAACCATGGCGTCCAGCATATTGCCGCCGCACTCGTCGAGCGCCTTTTTCGCCTCTTCATAACTGACATCTGCCCGCTCGCGCAGGCGTTCTACTTTTTCCAAATCATCCATGATCGTATCCTTCCTTTCGTTTTTTCTTATCATACCGTTCATCCATTAAACGGACATTGAAGGAAGATTAAGATTTGATTAATTTTAAGTGAATGCCCTCGGACATCCAAATGCCGCCATTTTTATCAATCAGAATACAGGAAATATCGTCGTGTTCCCGCTCAAAAGCGATCGCCCGCTCTTTTCCCATGACAAACATGGCCGTGGCGATACTGTCGGCCATATCCCCGTGTTCACACAAAACGGTCACGCTCGTCAGGTCACTTTCTGCAGGCGCGCCCGTTTTTTTATCCATGATATGATGATAGCGGACGCCGTCTTTTTCAAAATAGCGCTGGTAGGAACCGGACGTAATGACGGCCGTCTGCCCCACCTCGATCGTTCCGAGCATGCTCTCGCCGTCGGCGGGGTCGGTGATCCCCACCGTAAATGGCGTCCCGTCCGGCTTTGTCCCGTATGTCTGCACATTTCCGCCGAGAGAGACGACCGCCGCTTTGGCCCCCCGGTCCCGGAACAATTCCATCAGCTTATCCGACACATACCCTTTGGCAATACCGCCGAGGTCGATCTGCATCTGCTCCGGCATGACAACCGTATGATCCTCCCTCAACTGAATCTGGCGGTAATCTACGCTACCTGCGATTTTCTGCCGCTCTTCTTCCGACGGGACGCGGTACTCTTCTTCCGTAAAACCCCACGCCCGCACGAGTGGGTAAATCGAAATATCGAAAATGCCATCGGTCTGTTCCGATATGGCCATGCTCTTTTGTATGAGCTCGTATGTTTCCTCTGACACCTGGACCGGCTGTCCGCCTGCCCGGTTCAATTTCGCCACATCACTCGTCTCCACATTGACGGAAAGCCGCTCTTCATATGTCTGGATCAGTGCCCGCGCCTCTTTTAACAGCTGCGAGGCCTCTTCCCCGTATACAGTCAGGTTCATGATCGTATTCATCGCGAATATTTCCGCGGTCTGTTTTGTTTCCTCTGCTCCTGTCCCGCTCGTCTGCGTCCGGTCTGACGATGGAACTTCCGCCCCGCTGCAGCCAGCCAGCATAACGATACAAAGACTGATCATGCAAACGATCCTCTGCCGTCTCATCGTCTCGCCTCCCATCCATTGTCACGTTCCGCTGCCTTGCGGGAATAAATACAGCCGCAGTAATTCTGGCGGTACAAATCATATTCCCGGGACAATTCGATGCTTCTCTTATAGCCGTTTTTCTTTTTAAAATCCGACGGCAGATAGGAAACGCCGTATTCGGCGGCAAGCGACTCCCCGATCTCCATCAGCTTGTCCGCGTTTTTATGCGGACTGATCGATAACGTCGTGCAAAAGTATGCCGCGCCCGCTTCCACCGCCATCTGGGCCGTCTTTCGAAGTCGCATCTCATAACAGACGAAACAGCGCCTGCCGCACTCCGGTTCCCGCTCCAGTCCCTTTGTCTTTTCAAAGAACAGCTTGTCTTCGTAATCGGCATCGGCAAATTCGATCGGACCGGGAAATGGCTTTTCCCGGACGAGACGTTTGAGTTCGGCTTTCCTTTTTTCGTACTCCGCCGCCTCGGTAATGTTAGGGTTGTAAAAAAACAGGATCAAACGGAAATAACCGGACAGGTATTCGAGTACGTAGCTGCTGCACGGCGCGCAGCAGCAGTGGAGGAATAACGTCTGCTCCGTTCCGTTCTGCGATATCCGGCATAATATCTCGTCTAACTCCCGCTGATAATTTCTTCTGTTCATCACTCTCTCCTCTAGCGAAGCCCGATAACCGCGCATAAATTCCCCCTCCGGCCATTCGTATAGCGGTGGGAAAAAAGCTGTTCCGCATGTTCATACGTGCAGACGCCGCTCACGCAAATATGCTCCGGCCGCAGGCCCGCTTCCTCTAAAATGATGCGATTTGCCTGCCACAGATCGAGCTGGTAGTGTCCGTTTTCTTTTTTGTCATAGATGGCATCCCAGTGTCTTTCATCAAACGCCAGATCAAACTCCCGTATGACGGCCTCATCGACTTCATAACAAGCCCGGCAGATTGAAGGGCCGATGACCGCGCGCAGATTCTCCGGCTCGGAACCAAATTCCTGCGCCATGCGCGCCACCATCTTCTCTCCCATTTTCTGTACCGTCCCCCGCCAGCCGGAATGGGCGTTTCCGACCGCCTGTTGCACGGGATCATAAAAAAGAAGTGGCACACAGTCCGCAAAAAACGTCATTAAAACGACGTCTTTCTCATTTGTCACCAGACCATCGGTTTCACGGATGCTCCGCTGTTCTCTGAATACTTCCCCGCAGTCCCGGACGCCGACACGCCGTATGTTCGTGCTGTGAACCTGATCGGTCAGCACGAGTTTTGACACGTCATAGCCGACGGCCCGCGCAAAAAGCCGATGGTTTTCCCTCACGTCGGATACCGCGTCTCCCCTCGTAAAACTGAGGTTCATCGTCGCGCAGTCCCCGCTGCTCACGCCGCCCAGTTTCGTGGAAAAACCGTGCACGAGCGGATATTCCTGCAGCAACGGAAACTGCAGGAACGGCACGCCTTCCCGCTCTACCCATGTGATCTGTTTATTATTCTCGATCCATTTGTCCATATTATTAAGAATCTCCTTTTTTGTCTTGAATAACTTTTCCACATTATAGTATACTACAATTAGAATAAAATGAACAAGTTTTTTACGTCCGCGGGAGTTTTTTTGGAAGTATTATGTTCCAATTTCCCCGCAGAAATGGAGGAAGTATGCCATCTTTATACGCGCACCATTCATTTGGAACAAAAGTCTTCCGGGACTTACCGGCAGATTTAAAAAAGATCATCCGAACATATCCGGAAGCGTTCAAAGCGGGGCTGCAGGGACCGGATTTTTTATTTTTCTACCGCCCTTTTTTCCGCTGCCATACGAATAAGCTCGGACACGCCCAGCACCGGCAGTCGTTCGAGGAATTTCTCGAACAGATCCGTCCCACCATTCGCAAAAAGGGAAAGGATTGCGGCGAATACGCCTATTTACTCGGCTTCATCTGTCATTTCATGCTCGACAGCGAGAGCCATACGTTCGTGATCCCCAAATCAAAAGAACCCGGGTATAACCATCTGGTCATGGAAATTGAATTTGATCGGTATCTACTGAAAAAAGCAGGCAAAAACCCGCTCCATTACCCGGCTTGGAAATACATCCGCTGGGATAAGCAGACGTTGGACGCCGTCCACGGCATTTACCGGTCGTTTGAAGTATCGAGGAAAAAAATCAAGAAATCGTTGAAATCAATGTCGCTCGCGAAGTGGTTTTTTACTACGGGGAAATCCGTTCGGAGAATGTGCATCCGAACGCTCATGTTCCTGTCCGGCTACTATGAAAAACTAGAAGGCCATATGATGGATCTCATTCCAAAACGGACGGCTTCAAAAACCAATCCGGTCTTGGAACGGATCTATAAGGAAAGTATCGCCAAATGTGTAGAAATGATCCGTAAGTTTGATGAAACCGTTCTTACGGAGGATCCGTTTGATGAAAGGTTCCGCACGACGTTTCAGAGTAATAGGTTAATATGAAATCCCTCATATATTCCCACCGGAATATCGGTTCCAAAATCGTATTGCTCGACGACATCATGTTCAAACCAATAAACCATTATCCTTTGTTTTTCCGGATCGACGATCCAATACTCCCGGACGCCCGCCATGCGGTATTTGAACAATTTTTCCATATAATCCCTCGATTTGCTGCTGGGTGATACAACCTCTATCACCCAGTCCGGAGCACCGTGACACCCCTTTTCATCTAACTTTGAACATGGAAGCATAAATGTCGTCTATCGTATAAATTTCTTCTTTACTCAAGGCATCCATACAATCACCTCCACGGTAACTTTATATTATTTATTCCAGTGGCCGAGCTTCGGCAGCTGTGATTCAAAATAAACACGCGCCTGCTCTGGCGGCCATTCTTCATTTGACATATGTTCCACAAGAAAATCTGTCAATTGTTCCAGACTGCTATAAACGAACGCTCCATCCGTATAGCACCACTTACAATACTCTTCATTGAATGTTCCGTCAACCTCTTTACTGATCGATGACTCATCCAACGGCATCCCGCAGCATTGGCAGATCAGTTTTCTTGGAGAACCAAGAAGCGTATTGATCGAAACGTCAAACAGTTTCGACAGCAGTTTCAGGGTTTCCGTATTTGGTACGGTCTCACCCGTCTCCCACCGGGATACCGCCTGGCGGGTCACATAGAGTTTTTCGGCAAGATCATCCTGGGATAATCCATGTTTCGTTCGCAGTTCAAATATGATCGTTTTTGTTTCCATACGAATCATCTCCTTTCACGAAACATTATATCATGGATACATTTGAAATCAAAGCAACAGGCTGTTGCTTTTGATCTAACCGATGGCAAAAATGAAGCCGCCGCTTCACGAATTTTCATCCGCTATTGTGACAGCCCCATTTTTTATTGATCGGTTATTCCTTGCTATTCTTTTGTAAAGAAAATCTTTAATGTATTGTAGAAATGGATATGCCACTGATTCATATCATGGATTCCACCTGGGATTATGACAAAATCAAAATTGCGGCCGGGAACCAAAATATCGGAGCGAACTAATGCTTTCTGCATTAAATCCAACTGTCCTGACAGCGCAAAGTCATCGGATCCATTCCCACAGTATATATACCCAAGCGGCATGCCATTTGCTTCGCCCTCTTCGATTATTTTATTGAACCGATCCGCGTCGGCATCATTTCCGTTCTCGGTTCCAAAGTAACCGGAATATGGGGCATACCATGCAAACAAGTCATAATTTCCGAAGAATGCGGAGTGGTATGTCGTGTTAGAACCCATTGATAATCCTGCAAAACCACGGTGCATACGGCTCGCCTTCAGACTTTCTATTGATACATCGCCGCCCGCATACGTAGAATACTTGGCCTCAACAGCTGGAATCAGGTCGTTGCGCAATTCGTGCTGGAACAGGATGGTAAGATCCATTAAATTTTTAGGGTTAGACACACCTTCCGGACGATAGAAGGTAGGGTTTACAATGATACATGGCTCACAGTATCCTTCCTCAAACAGCCGGTTCAGCATATCCCGGTTGTGAGTATAGTCACCATATATATTATCGCCCTTGATCCATGTATCCGCATTCTCGCCGCCGCCATGCATCAAATATAAGACATTATATTTCTTTTCCGGATCATAGTCATATGGCAGATAAACATTCGCCCACTTATGGATCTTCTGTGAATTGTCCGGATCGTACGTCTCCGTATCGTACTCAATTTTCTCAATTTTACCTCTGTGAGTCGTTGGTTTAATTGCGGAATCAGGTACTTTTGTAACAAATCCGTTTACGATACTTTCATCCTGTGTGCCGCGTTTAAAGATACGTCTCGCAAAATTGTATAAACCGGCTTTAAATAACTCCTGATCATGCGCTCCCTCCATCTCAAGATACAGGCATTCTGATCCGTTATCTGTCAATGCCTTATGATAGGAATCCGGAGCTTCGCCTGCCACATCATCACTCGTCCCCTTCTGGATCATAAGGAAAGTATAATCTTTATATTTTTCATCAATACGAAAACTGGAGTTATTGAAGTAACCGTCTGCTCCACCGGATGGCAGCAAACCTTCCACCGGAGCGAATGCGCCCGTATATGCTGCCTGTTCAGGAAGCGACAGACCGATGTTCAAGGCGATGCGTCCGCCCAGACCGTATCCGGCTACTGCTATGTTATGACGCTCCTTTGCTGCAGAGTATTTTGCTTCTACCTCTGGTTTTAGAGCATCAACAAAATCCTTCATAATATCTTCATCTTTGTCACCACTGATATTTGGCATAACTACGATCATCTCTTTGGCAGCTTTAAATGCAATGGCATTGTCGATAATCCGATCTGCCGCCATATTTTTCCATATGCCCTCCGTATCATTTTCACCATGGAACAGATATAATACCGGATACTGTTTATCCTGTGAATAGTTTGCAGGAAGCTGTACAAGAACTTTATGCGTCTTATTTGTAGTCTTTGATGTATAAGTAATCTCTTCGATCGTTCCCTTTTCCACATTCTCCGAAGCATCTGCAAATTCATATGGAACATAAGAATATTGATCTGTCTCCGGGAACGGACCAACCGTAGGTACAGGTGTAGCGGTAGGTTCTGGTGTGGACGTAGGATTTGGCGTAGCCGTAACCGCGGCATTATTGTTTGTTGCCATTGGCGATGCGGTAGGCTGTATCACGTTCCTGCTCCCCTTTTCCACTTTTACCGTACATGTTAATGTTACCTTTTTCTTCTTCTTTTTCGCGGTACAGATCACCTTTGTTTTTCCAGCTTTTACGCCTTTTACAACGAATGCCGTTTTACCTTGTTTCGAAACAGTTGCAATCTTTTTGTTTTTAGACTTAACCGTTAACTTATAACCTTTCGCTTTCTTTACCGTAACTTTTTTCTTTGCCTTTTCCTTGACTTTAACTGTCTTTGTTGAAAGTACCGGTTTTGCTGCCTTTTTCGCCTCTACCTGGGCTCCCGGCATGGCCACCTGCGCAACTAATGCAGTTGCCAGCAAAAGGCCTGTACACTTTCTGGTGAATTTCATGTTAAAATACCTCCCCTTTTTTATTGACAGTGCTTCAAAAAAATTAAAAATACTCAATATGAATTTATCATTTTTACCTGTTGTTGTCAAGCATCCGTCGCTATCTGTTACTATCGATCGGACCTTGTATTTCTGTCAGGGCAAGAGTACGTCTGACATATTAATCATCTGAAAACTTACTGATAATCTTCTCTATCAGCTTCAACTCTTTTGTACCTACAGGTCTATATAAAATCATGTGTTATCCTCCCATTGATGATTTTTTTGTATAATATACAATCTCGCGATCTCTCTTATATTCGATATATCCCAGCTTCTGATAAAAAGAATTTGTGCGGATGTTCCAAACAGGGGTGTCCAGATAGATCTCCTTTGCCGCAGGAAACATCCTCTCGATTTCCTGCATCATATAAACACCATACCCTTTTCTATGGTGTTCCGGACTAATAAAGATCCTTCCTATGGTAAGCCTGTTTCCATCGATAAAAAGAATGGCACCGCCTATGATAAATCCATCAACTATCAATTTGTATAAATGATTTGATCTTGCCATCTTTGTGTGGAACTTTACCGACATGTACCCCGAAGGACCACCTTTGTCAGGCGCCCCTACTTCTACATCACTATCAAATGAACGTTTCGAGATCCCATTGATCACCAACGCGTCCGATGTACCTGCCTTCACGAATTCAATCATTGTCTCGCCCCTTTTTTTCCGCAGCTTCTTTTTCTAAAATTTCATCCAGATCATCTTTGATCTCTTTACCTGTAATCTCCTCATAAGCCTCTTTCACTCCATTTTTCACCGCCCACTTGACGATAAAATATAAGGCGAACAGAACGATAATTGCCGTCCCGCCGCTTATTCCTAATTCTTCTAGCATAATGTTAATCCTCCATCCTGCAGCTTCCGACTGTGAATGTTCTCATAGCAAACCCCTCCATAAAACCTTAAACTAAACCTAAGCGTTATCCCATCCCATCTTCCACGAGATTATTCATCCATTTCCCCCTGACAAGCAGCACAAATCCCACCACCGCCTTCACGGCGTCCACACCGGAACACAGAAGGTAAAGAGGCACGATCGGAAGCGATGTAAATCTCGATAAACAGTAGGCAAACGGAATCGAGACGCACCACATAAATCCGCAGTCAAACAAAAAGGTAATGATCGTCTTCCCACCCGAACGGATCGTAAAATAGGCGGCATGTAAAAACGCGTTCAGCGGCATATACAGCGCCAGCACGAGTATGAACCGGGAAGCGAGGCTGCGGATTTCCTCCGACGTCTCGTAAACGCCCGGAAAGACAAACGACATTCCAGCCAAACAAGCGGCAATCCCGACGCAGATCGTCGTCGAGCAGAAAATGATCTTATACGCACTGTATTTCGCTTCTTTCATCTTCCCCGCTCCCAGAAGCTGGCCAACGATGATCGCCACGCTGTTTCCAATGGACAAAAATACGACATTGAACATATTGTTTAACGTATTGGATATATTCATCGCTGCCACGACATCCAGGCCGCGCACCGAATAACACTGCATGAGCATCGCCATACCGGCCGACCACAGTCCCTCGTTCAATAAGAGCGGCGTGCCCTTGCGGATCATTTTCACAACCAGTTCTTTCGGTATGCGCATTCCGCGGTAAAGACCTTCCACAAACAAGTTCCGTTCCCGGTGGCGGTGTGTCCACACAACGACGATGAGCATTTCCACGACCCTTGCCACCACGGTACCGATGGCAGCGCCGCTGGCGCCGAGCGCCGGCGCGCCAAACTTTCCGTAGATCAGTATATAGTTTAAACACAAGTTCACCAGAACCGAGATCAGCCCCGCTTTCATCGGAACCAGCGTTTCTCCCGTCTCTTTCAGCGTCCCGGCGTAGACCTGGATGACCGCAAACGGAATAAAGCATAACATGACAATGTGCAGGTAATCCAGACCGTACATCAGCGTACCGGCGGCATTTCCCGCCTCTCCCCCCTGACTCAGGTAGAGCGTGATCAGTTCGGTTCCTAAAAGTCCCATCACGACCAGGCCGATCACGGTAATGATCCCGCAGCAGATCAGCTTAAAGCGCACGGTGTGGCGGATTCCCTCGTGGTTGCGCTGCCCGTAAAACTGCGCGGTAAAGATGCCCGGCCCTGACACCGCGCCAAATACGAGAAGATTGTACACAAAAATAAGCTGGTTCGCAATCGCAACGCCAGTCATCTGCTCCGTTCCCATCTGTCCCACCATGATATTATCCAGCATGCTGGCAAAATTGGTAATGCCCATCTGAATCATCATGGGCACGGCAATCGCAAACAGCCGCCGGTAAAATTTCTTGTCTCCGATCAATTTCTTTTTCCACTCGTTCATTATCTTCTCCTATCCATACCATCCATAAAATCAGGGGCAAAAACGATCCGCCGAAAAACGCGGAGCAGCACGCCCCGCACATACCATTCAGTCACAAAAAGAGGTGCAGCTGCCAGCACCTCTTTGTATACTATAAACCTTATTCTTAAAAATTGCAACGAAAAAAACTGTTTTTCATGGAAAGTTTTATAGGGATTGAAAGATTGAAACATCATCTTCTTCGAATCTTGCTCTTTTTTAATCCTTTACTCCCCGAATACCACAGTAGTTTTTTCAGTTTCCTGCACTGCCGCACATCCAGCGATTTCAGTTTGTTATGGCGGCAGTCCAGCTTCCGGATCGTCTTATTCTTTCTCACTTTAAGTGAGCGTATCTGGTTATCCCTGCATGTGACAGTTTGAACGTTAATATTCCGCAGATCCAGTTTCGTCAAAAAATTCTGGTCTACAGATATTGTTTTATATTTTCCCCTAGCGGATAAAAGCAGTTTTTTCAGGTCGTTGCGCCGGCACAACACCGTCTCGGCCTTCACGTTCCGCAGATCCAGTTTTGTCAGCCGGTTACCATCCAGGCTGATCATTTTGTACGGCGTTTTCGTCGAGAGCCGTATTTCTTTCAGTTTGTTCCTCTCTGCCCGGATCGTCTGCACGTTGGTCTTCCGCAAATCCAGCTTTGTGAGTTTATTGCCATTCAGGCTGATCTCTTTGTACATTTGATCTGGCGAAAATACGATCTCTTTCAAGCTGTTCAGGTCTGCGAGAACCGTCCGTACTTTGATGTTTCGCAGATCAAGTTTTATCAGCTTGTTTTCGATCAAACTTAATGTTTCATAAGAAGCTTGTGATGATAATCTCACCTCGGTCAGTTCGTTCAGGCTGGCCTGCACTTCTCTTAATTTATGGTTGTTACTCAGATCTAAAACTTTCTCTCCCGTACTATTGCAATCCAGATATTCCAGGTCTGCCAGTTCCCCTATTTGGATGTCCGAGATCGTCACCCCCGTAAACCCGTATTTCAGGCGCCGGATGTTCGTGCATCCATCCAGTAACATGTTACTTTGCAGCGCTGACGATGACACATCCAGTTCCTCTAACGCCGAGCAGCCGCGCATATTGATTGTATTGACACGATATCCGCCGCAGTGGAACGATTTCAGGTTCTTCATCTCGCTCACGTCAAGTTCCGTCATATTTACCCCCATAAGAGAAAGGGTTGTCAGTGTCGGATACTTGTGGAAGTCGATCGAGAACTCATCTGCCGGAACATTGGGAGTATCCAGAGAGAGCGTCTGCAGCGCCGGCATCCGATCCGGGATATGGATGTTGCTTCCCAGTTTCAGCGAGGTGATATGCAGCATTTCATTCGGAAGTACCACACTCTCTTTTACAGCGGCACTTCCCCTGATATCGACGCGTTTCAATGCGCCGAGCCGGCTGAGGTCCTGTACCGGATATCCGCAGTCCAGCTGCAGTTCCTCTATACAAACCAGTCCCGACAGATCGAGATTTTTCACTTCGCCAGCCTTGCAAACAAAAATCTTCAGTTTTTTATTTGCCGAAAGATCGAGCGTGAGATCGACGCTGTATCCGCACTCATCTTCCCCTTCCGCTTCGACAAACTGCAGGATCTGCAATTCTTCCAGCTCTGTAAAGACTTCGATCCCCTGAAAATTTTTCACCTCGTACCGGTCTTCGCTGTTGGCATCCACTACGATTTTCCGGGTGTTATTCTTTTCCTCGTCGGTCAGGACGCGGTCTTTATTTCGATCGATCTGCGCCAGCACGTACTGACGGAAATCGTTGTCGGGAAATGTAGTTTCATTGACAGGCGTATCGGCAGCGTATGCCGGGGTATGAGGCAGGCAAATCCCAAATAGCAGGCAGGCAAAAATAGAAAACAGGATCTTTTTTATCGGTTTCATATTGGCCCTCCCTCCATTCCAGCTGACGCGGGGTTTATCGCGCAAACAGCAACTATCAAAGTAGTTATATACAGACTACCATGATAGTTGCTGTTTGTCAAGGATATTTTTATTTTTACTTTCTTTGTATCGTCACATTTAGAATTCCCCACTCAGAAGAAAATCCGCGACATTCATTGTTTTCACTCCCTCGTAATTTCCAGCAGCAAACGCATCTGTGCGCAGCACATATTTGGGATAATTATCCCTGATCCAGAGCAGGCGGTCATATTCGCGCTTCTCGGTTTTCCCGGATCGTGATTGTCTAACATGTCTATATTCGGCTCTCTCGGCGTCTGGTGTGATCACCAGTCTGCCGTCTTCGCAGGTGATGGACCTGAATCCGTGGACTTAAATTGGCACAAACCTTTTTAACACTTATATTATAAGGATTTTTACCGATATTGGTAACCCATAATTTTTCACCAATCAGGTGCCGGCATCCTGAAACCTTAATCATTATCCTTACAAATTTATTTTTGCGCACTTCACAATTCCGTCTGAACAATCTTCCCAAAGTTCATCTCATCCTGAAATAATCCATATACATAGGCAGGACTTTCCCGATAAAGCCCCGTTTCTATATCCGCTATCTTGTCATAGACGGACGAAGTATATAATATTGCCATCGCAGCATCATATTCTATTTTTTGGTCTTCAACAATGATCTCTATTACATCCTGAATCATATATTCTATCATCTGCTTCTCTTTCGTCATAGTCACACACCTACTTTCTGTAAAAAAGAGATTGCTTTTTCCGTATGGAAAGAATATTGATTTGTAGTTTTCTTATATATCATTCCATTTACCATATTGGCAAACGTGATCAAGCCATTTTCATATTGTCGAAAAAGCACAGCCATATCGTCATTGGCTATCGGACCTATTACTATATCATACTTGTTGTCAAAGTTGCATTCCAAATTAGAAAAATCATCATACTTTCTATTGCGATTATTCATGATAAATCTTGCCCACTCTTCTGATGTTTCATCCCCCAAATTTTTTATGCACAAGTCGCTTGAAAATATAATCGAATCATCCATCTCAAATACATTAAGTACTGGTGAACCACCATATATCCTTGCAACCCTTTTGGCCATCAATTCTGCCTGATCTTTCATAACAGTAAGATAGAACCCCTTTCCAAAATCTTTGTATGGCCTGCACATTGCCAGATCAATAACTTTAATGTCCGTATT
Organism: uncultured Eubacterium sp.; assembly: GCA_910584065.1. GTDB lineage: Bacteria > Bacillota > Clostridia > Lachnospirales > Lachnospiraceae > Eubacterium_F. The sequence continues at coordinate 2,859 of CAJTZN010000050.1, read as the reverse complement.
ACTTCCATGGTATAAAAGCATCAATATACACCTCCGTTGTTTCTGCATATGATCGTCAAGTCATCAACTGCATCATCAAAACTCAATGTATGCTCAACATCATAATGTTCTTTTATAAATTCTATCCCTTTGTGGTCATACAAATAAATAAATGCCTCTTTCGGAGATAAGTGATATCTATCTGCAAACTCATCTACACAGACAACCGTGTAATTTATCTTCTTTTTCAGTTCACTCATAGCTCTGCCTTTCTAAATTTATTTTGTACAGTTTGAAGCCTCAATCTAAATTATAATATCATAGAAGTCTTTATATTTGTTTTTGGCGTCTCTCAGAGAAACGGTAGCCTCAAATTTTTCGGAAAACACCGAAGAAACTGAATACAAATAGATCTCTGGCACATCCAGATCGAGCAATACCACGAACTCCATTTTCACCCCATCCGGATAAACAACAGTCTGTACACGGTTCTTTCCACCCCATACGCCGTAAATGCTTCCTACATCGCCTTCCCGCTTGCAATCATCTGATTCTCTAACCAGTTCTCCCTCAGAAAGGACATTTTTTATATGCCTTGAAATCGTTGATTTGTCTCATTCAAATAATTCAGCCATCTGATCAATAAATAATCATACAGCTCACTTCTAGATTGTGCAACGCCCGTTGCACTTTTGATTCATCACTTTTATACTATATATCTCCTTAACTTTTCAAGATTTATAACTCGATGAGGTGGATTTTGCATATTCATTCAAATCATTTTCAGATAAAGCAAGATACGAAAATATGGCTTTCTGTTTTGCGGTTATTTTATACCGGCGTCTGTACTGGCCTGTTTTATAATTGATTACAATAACTTTTCGAATCCGTGAAATCAAATTGCACGAACCTCTGAAACACTTATATTATAAGGAATTTTCCCAATATTGAAAACCCATCTTTTTTCACCCCAGAGGTGAGGAATAAATTTCTTAAATCCGTTTGTCATTGTGACATTTTTTGCATCATTCTTAAACTAAAACAGCAGGCGATCAGGGAATACAAGAGTTTGAGTACCATACATTTTTACATCATTCTCAAACCGCCTGTTTTATCGTGATCGTTCCATTCCCGTTTGAGTACCATACATTTTTACATCATTCTCAAACTTAATCTCACTCATGTTATGCCTCCTTCTGGTTTGAGTACCATACATTTTTACATCATTCTCAAACCAATGTCCGTATCGTTCCAGCCTTTGTCTCGTTTGAGTACCATACATTTTTACATCATTCTCAAACAGTACACTATCAAGAACGGAAGAAACAAGGGTTTGAGTACCATACATTTTTACATCATTCTCAAACAATTAAACTTCCAAAGAGCATATGTTTCAAGTTTGAGTACCATACATTTTTACATCATTCTCAAACTTTAGCGGACTGACAATCTGTGGCATTTATGTTTGAGTACCATACATTTTTACATCATTCTCAAACCCCTTGACGCTAGAGAGGTGGACTTGTTACCGTTTGAGTACCATACATTTTTACATCATTCTCAAACTACAGATATTCAATCTCACTAGTTTCTCCAGTTTGAGTACCATACATTTTTACATCATTCTCAAACCGCGTTTGCTGTTATAGTAACACTTTTATCGTTTGAGTACCATACATTTTTACATCATTCTCAAACCGGCCACAACGTAAAAACGGATAAAACAGGGTTTGAGTACCATACATTTTTACATCATTCTCAAACGAAACTAGATTTCCCTGTATCACTACTACGGTTTGAGTACCATACATTTTTACATCATTCTCAAACAGTATCTTTTACAGTGTCCTCAGCATTTGAGTTTGAGTACCATACATTTTTACATCATTCTCAAACGGAGGAAATGACAATGTATCGGCAGACAAAGTTTGAGTACCATACATTTTTACATCATTCTCAAACCTACATCAGACACGGGACTCAACTCTCCAGGTTTGAGTACCATACATTTTTACATCATTCTCAAACTGACGACCTGATCATACCGATCATGATCGAGTTTGAGTACCATACATTTTTACATCATTCTCAAACAGTCGAGAACACGTCAACACAGGCGATTCAGTTTGAGTACCATACATTTTTACATCATTCTCAAACTCCGTGCCGTGATAATTGGCTTGTGCATGCGTTTGAGTACCATACATTTTTACATCATTCTCAAACAGTTGTGTTTGTCACATTCGTGGCAAATTGGTTTGAGTACCATACATTTTTACATCATTCTCAAACTCTTATAACCATATACAAGGATACACATTGGTTTGAGTACCATACATTTTTACATCATTCTCAAACTAAAGTGGAACAGATTCAGCATGTTATGCCGTTTGAGTACCATACATTTTTACATCATTCTCAAACCTCATCTATAACCCAGTCTTTTACCAGATCGTTTGAGTACCATACATTTTTACATCATTCTCAAACGAGATACCGCTTGGTATGATGCAAGACCCAGTTTGAGTACCATACATTTTTACATCATTCTCAAACACATTTTCATCAAATTCATACAAAATAAAGGTTTGAGTACCATACATTTTTACATCATTCTCAAACGGCTAGCGCATTTAACATGTCACGCGCTGAGTTTGAGTACCATACATTTTTACATCATTCTCAAACCTGTAACCCAGTCACACTCTATCTCTTGTTGTTTGAGTACCATACATTTTTACATCATTCTCAAACTACGAGGAGTGACAGTGGGAATTTGGTGAAGTTTGAGTACCATACATTTTTACATCATTCTCAAACCCGGCTGTTGAATCGTATTCGCCATATCAGTTTGAGTACCATACATTTTTACATCATTCT
>CAJTZN010000049.1 GCA_910584065.1 uncultured Eubacterium sp. | reverse complement strand
CTGGGTCGCGTTCTTCGGGGAGAGGGTCGTCTTGAGAGTCGCCATCTTCGGACGGGAGGGCGGGGAAAAGGCGATTTTATGGGGGGAAATACAGGGTGGGAGGGGGCGGGCTTTTGAAGGAGGGGATTTGATCTGGAGTGGTTAGTTTTAATGTGCATTTAAATGTCATAAGAGTTGAGGATTGAAAAAGAATGCCTGTAAGAACTCGAAAACGATAGCAGCACTGGACAATAAAGGGGGCTCTTACCCGTACGCTTCGAGCGGGATTTATGCGAAAAGTAAGAAGTCTGATTGGACGCATTCTTGGCAGACTATGCAATTTAATAAAATATTCTGAACAGCCCGGAATCTTAAAATTTGTGGAATAATGCCAAAAAAGGCAGTATACTTTTTCGACCAAATAACATAAAACATTTCGGTGATTTTGTAAGGGCAGTGTTGCGACATCGCTCAATTTTTACTTTGTTAAGATTTAGCAGTACCCTATAAATAAAATGTGAGTATTGAAAGGTAATATTCTAAACTAAAGTAAGCTTGTTGCCTTGGTTTAAAATTCCTGATTTCCGGGCCCGCAATAGAACTATAGATCATATAGATTTTCGTCGAATAATCGTATATAATATATTGTAAAGAATGTTATAGAAATAAAAGCTATACTTTCTTTTGATACCGGGTTTAATTAATTATTGAAAAAAGTAGATTGAAATAAGTTGTCTGCTGTTATTTATGGAAATTTATAATTGCGTTTGATATAATACAAAATTTGACCAATTTAAAGAGGCGATAAATGATTTCATATTAGGAAGCATGAACGAGGTGATTGAAGGGAAATGTTGAAGGTTAATTTAGAGAGTAACAAAATGTAAAATAAGAAGGCGGCTTTTGCTGCGAAGGAGAAAAAATTTAAAGGAGAGGAAAAAAATATGTCAATAAACATAGCGCCAAAATCATCAGATACAGAACTTAGCGAACTGATCAGGAATATTACAGCGGGGAAAATGCAACTGCCCGAATTCCAGCGGAGCTGGACCTGGGATGATGGAAGGATACGAGGGATTCTGGCAAGTTTATCCCAAGGTTTTCCAATGGGGGCGGTCATGTGTCTTGAATACGGGAATAAAGAGGTTAAATTCAAGTATAGGCCTATCGAAGGCGTAAAAAATGTGACAGAAATACCGGACCATCTTGTGCTGGATGGACAGCAGCGTTTGACTTCCATGTACCGTGCTACCTGTTCAAAGGAGCCGGTGGAAACAAAAACAGAAAAAGGAAAAAAGATAAAACGATTTTACTATCTGGATATGAAAAAGTGCCTCGATGAAAATGAAGACAGATATGATGCCATTATTCCCGTGCCGGAAGATAAATGCGTAAAGAAGAACTTTAACAGGGAAATCGTACTTGACCTGTCTACGAGGGAATTGGAATACGAGCATGAGATGTTCCCCTTAAACATCATTTTTGACAGCAGCGCGCGTGAGGACTGGGCAGATGGCTATAAGGAATATCATAAGTACGACAAAGAATTCAGGGAGCGGTACAAAACGTTTCGAACAAATGTGATCGAAATTATTATAGGCTATAAACTTCCGGTAATAATACTGGGAAAGGAAACGCCTCGGGAAGCCGTATGTAAAGTGTTTGAAAATGTTAATACCGGCGGGGTCGCGCTGACAGTATTTGAACTTGTGACAGCGACATTTGCCACATATGAGTTTGATCTTAGAAAAGACTGGGAAGAGTGCAAGCGTATCATATGGGGCATGGATGATCCGCTTAATACGGATGTTATGCACGGTGTGGATAAAACGGCGTTTTTGACAGCAATCACACTTTATGCAAATTATCTTGCAGACACGATGACAACCTGTAAGAAAAAGGATGTTTTGGCATTGAGTTTTGATTCGTATAAAGCGAATAAGCCGGCGTTACTCGATGGCTATAAAATGGCGAGAAAGTTCCTGTTCAGCCAGTATGTTTTCAGGATGCGTGATCTTCCATACACGACTCAGCTGATCCCTCTGGCAGCAATATGTGCTGTTATAGGAAAGAGTACGTTTCATTTGCCGAGGACACAGAATATTCTCACTCGCTGGTTTTGGTGTGGGATTTTGGGTGAAATGTATGGAGCAGCAAATGAAACAAGATACGCGAACGATATAGAGGATGTTGTTGACGCGATAAAGGGAAAACAGAGTCTGGACAAAAGCAGAACGGTTAGTGCCGCGTATTTTTCAGCTGCAAGGCTTGTGTCACTTCAAACGAGGAACAGTGCAGCATATAAGGGGATCATGGCTTTGGTTTATCGGGAAAAATGTCGCGATTTTGTGCAGGGAACCACGATGGATATTGTGAAAAGCATGGATGAATCTCCGGATATACATCACATTTTTCCTGAATCATATTGCAAAAAACTGGATTATCCGAAAGAACGATGGAATTCCATTATCAATAAAACTCCGTTATTGCCGGAGTCAAATCGTCAGATTGGCGGGGATGCTCCGAGTAAGTATTGTCAAAAAATAATGAAAGAAGCACAGATAGAGGAAGCGCAGCTGAAAGCTAGGGTGGAGTCCCATCTGATCAATTTTCAGGCATTTATCAACGATGATTTTGAAACATATTTCATTGATCGGGCAAAGGCCATCATGTCTGTCATAGAGGCTGCTATGGGAAAAACGATATCTGATAAAGGGGCCGAGCAGACGATACATATTTATGGTGTTAGTCTGGAGGATGAAAAATCGGATTGAATCCGGTCATCAAATAACAAATTAACGACCCGCTGCGGACAAACAGTGTCGTATTTTGTGCCAGGCGGTATTAAAAATCTATTGACACCATATATGACACCACTTATAATAATGACAAGGGAGGTATTCTGGTGTCAAAGTGGGATAAACTATTAGAAAAGATATGTTCTTTGTCAAATGACATGCGTTTTGATGAGCTGCGGAAGGTGTTGGAGAGTTACGGCTACAGGATGAGCCAGCCAAAAGGCGGCAGCAGCCACTGTACTTTTCGAAAAGAAGGGTGCAGGCCGGTTACGATACCAAAACACGAACCAATAAAGAAAGTATATGTGGAAATGGTTAAGGAAGCAATAGAGAGTGAGGTGGATACCGATGACGCTGAATGAATATATGGAGCTGCCTTATCGCATGGAGGTTGTGCCGGATAAGGAAGAAGGGGGCTATGCCGTAATGTTCCCGGAACTGCCGGGCTGCATGACCTGTGGGGAAACTCTGGAATCGGCATTAAATAATGCGGAGGACGCAAAGAAAGAGTGGATTTTGGCTGCACTGGAGGAAGGACAGGAGATTCCGGTGCCGGACGGCCTGAATGATTATTCCGGGCAGTTTAAGTTACGGATTCCCAAAAGCCTGCACCGTCAGCTTTCCGAACAGTCCAAACGGGAAGGGATCAGCATGAACCAGTATTGCTTATATCTTTTATCAAGAAATGACGCAATACATTCGCAGGGTTAGGAAGATTATAATAAAATAACGGAGTGTTGATAAATTTCTATCGGGGTGGTTTGCCAGAGTAAATCCCACAGTTCTTGAATTGGGGATGGATTTTAGGTTGGCAATTGAGAACCAAGGTGCAGGACGCAAAACTTTTTCCAAAAAGTGCTTGCATTTTCGAGAAACCTGGTGTATAATGGCTAGTGCTGTGACATGATAGCGAAGAAGCGTGAGGTTGCCATCGTAGCGGCTCTTATCTGCGAGGATGAGATTCCGGATGGGTTTTCCGTGGAGCGAATGTCAAGAGATTTCGGCAGGAACATAAAAATTCCGACCGGTGTGGAAGAAGCGCCGGAGATGCCGGGGTCGGTAAACCTGACGGCAAGTCACTGTACGAACCATATAAGTGTGTGCAGGAAAAGAGGATCACAAGCCTGTGATATGTCATCCGAGGATGGCACTTTTGTAAGAACCGGCATGACACACACGGATGAGTGTACAGTCACCACTTGTCGTACTATCATATTATAAGTACGAAAAGGAGGCGGCTTTTTTTATGGCAAGTCAACAGACAATGAGGATCATTTTAAAAGCATACGATCATCAACTGATCGATTTTGCAGCTGCAAAGCTGATCGAAACTGTGAAGAAAACAGGAGCAAAGGTGAGTGGACCCGTACCACTTCCGACGAAGAAAGAGATTATCACGATCCTTCGTGCGGTACACAAGTACAAAGACTCCAGAGAGCAGTTTGAGCAGAGAACACATAAAAGACTGATCGATGTGTTGAAGCCATCACAGAAGACAGTAGATGCGTTATCCCGTTTGGAAATGCCTGCTGGGGTTGCAATTGATATAAAAATGAAATAATACCCAAAAACATACGGGGTGGTAAGACAGTCCCCCGGTCCTAACAGGTAACCCGTTTTCCGGTTCAGAACGAGGCGTTACCATCTAGGATGATTGCTTTCCGCTTTTTGCTCCAGGTTGCCTTTCTATATAGATAAGAAGGAACGGACAATTATGAAAACAATCCGCTGTAGAAATTTTAGGAGAAAGCGAACAAGTTCACAAAGTGAACTCATTCGCTTGCAAGTTTGCGCAAGGGCGCTCAAACTTGTAATAAGGAGGTTATCAGATGAAAAAAGCTATCGTAGCGAAAAAAGTTGGAATGACACAGATTTTCAACGAAGACGGTGTTTTGACACCGGTTACTGTGCTCGAGGCTGGCCCGGTTTTCGTAACTCAGATCAAAAATGAGGAGACGGACGGATACAGCGCAGTACAGGTTGGTTTTGGCGACATTCGTGAGAAGTTGGTAAACAAGCCGAAACAGGGACACTTTGCGAAAGCAGGAGTGGAGAATAAGAGGTTCCTCACAGAGTTTAAGTTTGACAATGCAGAGGAGTATGAATTAGGACAGGAAATCAAAGCAGATATTTTTGAAGCCGGTGACAAGATCGACGTAACGGCCACGAGCAAAGGTAAAGGATTCCAGGGCGCCATCAAGCGCCACGGACAGTCCCGCGGACCGATGGGTCACGGCTCCAAATTCCATAGACATGCGGGTTCCAATGGTTCTGCATCGGATCCCAGCAAAGTATTTAAGGGCAAGAAAATGCCTGGCCAGATGGGCGCAGTAAAAGTTACGGTTCAGAACCTTGAGATCGTAAGAGTGGATGCAGAGGACAATCTGCTTCTCGTAAAAGGCGCTGTACCGGGGCCGAAGAAATCAACCGTAATCATTAAAGAATCCGTAAAGGCATAACTTTCGGAAAGGAGGATGACACAGATGGCAAGCGTATCTGTTTATAATATGGAAGGCAAAGAAACAGGAAAAATGGAATTGAACGATTCGATCTTTGCTGCACCAGTAAATGAACATTTGGTTCATATGGCAGTTGTGTTGCAACTCGCTAACAAACGTCAGGGAACACAGAAAGCGAAAACCCGTTCCGAAGTTCGAGGCGGTGGAAGAAAACCGTGGAGACAGAAAGGAACCGGCCATGCAAGACAGGGTTCGATCCGTGCTCCACAGTGGAAAGGCGGCGGAATGGTATTTGCTCCGGTGCCGAGAGATTATTCGTTTAAAATGAATAAGAAAGAAAAAGTGGCAGCGCTGAAAGCGGCGTTATCTTCGAAGGTAAGCGAGAACAAGCTGATCGTCGTAGAGGGAATGGAGATGGATGCTCCGAAGACAAAGACGATCCAGACACTTCTTGACGGCCTTGATATGAAAAAAGCACTGGTTGTTGTAGATACGGAGGGAAGAAATGTGACGCTTTCCGTCCGCAACATTCCGACAGCAAGAGGAGTATTTGCAAACTCCATCAATGTATATGACATTCTCAAGTATGACAATGTGATCATGACGAAGAGTGCCATTGCAGCAATCGAGGAGGTGTACGCATAATGGCAGATCTGAAATATTATGACATTATTTCCGAACCGGTTATCACCGAGAAATCGATGGCGGGCATGGAATACAAAAAATACACATTCTATGTACACACGGACGCAACAAAGTCCCAGATCAAGGACGCGGTAGAAAAAATGTTCGCCGGGACAAAAGTTGCCAGGGTGAACACGATGAACTGCGAGGGCAAAACGCGCAGACGTGGTATGACAAAAGGAAAGACGGCGAAGAGGAAAAAAGCCATCGTCCAGTTGACAGAGGACAGTGCAGATATTGAAATATTTGAAGGATTATAGAAAGGAGTGTAACTCATGGGAATTAAAACATTTAACCCATATACACCTTCCAGGAGACAGATGACAGGTTCAGACTTTGCAGAAATTACAAAGTCTACTCCTGAGAAATCCCTTACCGTGTCCCTGAAGAAAAACGCAGGGCGTAACGCGCAGGGTAAGATTACAGTAAGACACCGCGGAGGCGGTTCCAGAAGAAAATACAGGATTATTGATTTTAAGAGAAATAAAGATGGGATTCCGGCAGTTGTTAAGAGCATCGAATACGATCCGAACAGAACGGCAAACATCGCGCTCATCTGCTATGCAGACGGAGAAAAAGCTTATATCCTTGCACCGGCAGGCTTGAAAGTCGGCCAGCAGGTTATGAATGGCGAGACGGCAGAAGCCAGAGTCGGGAACTGCCTGGAACTGAAAGATATTCCGGTTGGTACGCTCGTACACAATGTAGAACTTCATCCGGGACATGGCGGACAGTTCGTCCGTTCGGCTGGAAACAGCGCGCAGCTTATGGCGAAAGAAGGAAAATACGCGACGCTCCGCATGCCTTCTGGTGAGATGAGAATGGTGCCGATTGTGTGCCGGGCTACGATTGGACAGGTCGGAAATGCAGAGCACAACCTGATCAATATCGGTAAGGCAGGACGTAAACGCCATATGGGTATCCGTCCTACGGTCCGCGGTTCGGTTATGAACCCGAATGACCATCCGCACGGCGGTGGTGAAGGTAAGACCGGAATCGGGCGTCCGGGTCCATGTACCCCGTGGGGCAAGCCTGCTCTTGGTCTTAAGACGAGAAAGAAAAATAAACATTCAAATAAGATGATCGTTCGTAGGAGAGACGGAAAAGCACTTGCGAAGTAGGCTTTTCCCAAATAAAAGGAGGTAAATGAATGGCTCGTTCATTAAAAAAAGGCCCATTCGCTGATGCGCATCTGCTGAAGAAGATTGATGCCATGAACGAAAGTGGAGATAAACAAGTAATTAAAACATGGTCACGTCGTTCGACGATCTTCCCGAGCATGGTAGGCCATACCATTGCGGTTCATGACGGAAGAAAACATGTGCCTGTATATATTACCGAGGATATGGTAGGACACAAGCTCGGAGAGTTTGTTTCGACGAGAACTTACCGTGGACATGGTAAAGATGAAAAGAAAGGTCGCTAGTGTGGATAAGAAAGCTATTCACACAGCAAGGAACGCAAAATCAGCGTTCTTTCTGACAGATTTTATGAAATTTTGAAAGGAGGTTTCATCCGTGGCTAAAGGACATAGATCACAGATTAAGAAAGAAAGAAACCAAAATAAAGATACCAGACCATCTGCCAAGTTGTCGTACGCCAGAATATCCGCGCAGAAAGCGGCATTCGTACTGGATGCCATCCGCGGCAAGGACGTTCAGACCGCACTCGGTATATTGGCCTACAATCCTAGGTATGCGTCATCTGTAGTTGAGAAGTTGTTAAAATCTGCAATTGCAAATGCTGAAAATAATAATGGAATGGATCCGGAAACTCTATATGTCGAGGAGTGCTTTGCCAATAAAGCAACGACGATGAAGAGAATTCGCCCAAGAGCTCGTGGTACGGCTTACCGCATTGAGAAGAGAATGAGCCATATTACAGTGATCTTGAATGAGAGATAGTGAAAGGAGAAAACAATGGGACAAAAAGTTAATCCTCATGGTTTAAGAGTCGGCATTATCAAAGACTGGGAGTCCAGATGGTTTGCGGAACCGGAAGATTTTGCTGATAATCTTGTGGAAGATTATAAAATTCGTGAGTTCTTGAAGAAAAAACTGTATCATGCAGGTGTTTCCAAGATCGAGATCGAGAGAACGAGCGAACGCATTAAAGTGATCGTATATACAGCGAAGCCTGGTGTCGTCATCGGAAAAGGCGGCGCGGAGATTGAGAAGCTGAAAGGCGAACTCGTCAAGTTTTCGGAGAAGAAGATCCTTGTTGATATTAAGGAAGTGAAAAAACCGGACAGCGATGCGCAGCTTGTAGCTGAGAATATCGCACAGCAGTTAGAAAACCGTATTTCCTTCCGCCGCGCGATGAAATCCTGCATGGGCAGGGCGATGAAAGCCGGCGCGCAGGGGATCAAGACCGCATGTTCCGGACGTCTCGGCGGTGCAGACATGGCTCGTACGGAGTTCTACAGCGAGGGAAATATCCCGCTTCAGACGCTGCGTGCGGACATTGACTACGGATTTGCAGAAGCAAATACAACGTATGGTAAGATCGGTGTTAAGACATGGATCTATCATGGAGAAGTACTTCCAACCAAAGGTGAAAAATCGTCTAGAGACAATTCACCAGCTAAAGCTAGTGCAAAGGAAGGGAGCGATAAATAATGTTAATGCCTAAGAGAGTAAAACGTCGTAAACAGTTTCGTGGTTCTATGAGAGGTAAGGCTACGCGCGGAAACAAGATCACATATGGTGAATATGGTATCGTCGCAACGGAGCCGGCCTGGATCAAGTCCAATCAGATAGAGGCAGCCCGTGTTGCCATGACCCGTTATATTAAGCGTGGCGGTAAAGTCTGGATCAAGATTTTCCCGGATAAGCCGGTTACGAAGACGCCTGCTGAAACTCGAATGGGTAAAGGTAAAGGTGCATTGGAATATTGGGTTGCAGTAGTAAAGCCGGGGCGCGTTATGTTCGAGATCGCCGGCGTATCGGAAGAGGTAGCGAGAGAGGCGCTTCGCCTTGCCACACATAAGCTGCCGGTAAAATGCAAGATCGTTTCACGCGCAGACTTAGAAGGAGGTGCGGGCAGTGAAGAGTAGAGAATTTTTGGATGGTTTGAAAGGCAAATCACTTGCGGAATTAAATGACGAGTTAGTAGCTGCTAAGAAGGAATTGTTCAATTTGAGATTCCAGAACGCAACAAACCAACTTGATAATACAAGCAGAATCAAAGAAGTTAGACGGAACATCGCCCGTATTCAGACGGCAATGTCCCTGGAACGCAAAGCCGCTAACTAGAAAGGCCAAGAAAGGAGGATTTTGTTGTGGAAAGAAATCTTAGAAAGACTCGTACAGGTAAAGTTGTAAGTAACAAGATGGATAAGACGGTCGTTGTAGCAGTTGTTGACAACGTAAAACATCCGCTTTATGGAAAGATTGTAAAAAGAACTTATAAATTAAAAGCTCATGATGAGCAGAATGAATGCAACATTGGTGACAGAGTAAAGGTAATGGAGACAAGACCGTTGTCAAAGGATAAGAGATGGCGTCTTGTGGAGATCATCGAAAAAGCAAAGTGATCGCTTTCGCGAAGGCGAGAATGGAGGTTATTATGGTACAGCAGGAAACGAGACTGAAAGTTGCTGATAACACAGGTGCCAAAGAATTACTCTGCATCCGTGTTCTCGGAGGTTCTGTCAGGAGATATGCAGCAGTCGGCGATATTATCGTTGCTACGGTCAAAGATGCAACACCAGGCGGAGTTGTTAAAAAAGGAGATGTAGTAAAAGCCGTTGTTGTTCGTACAGTAAAAGAGATCCGTCGTCCGGACGGTTCCTATATTCGTTTTGATGAGAATGCGGCAGTTATCATTAAAGATGACAAGACCCCGAGGGGAACCCGTATTTTTGGACCTGTAGCTAGAGAGCTGAGAGACAAACAGTTTATGAAGATTGTTTCTCTGGCTCCAGAAGTATTATAAGGAGGTGTTCCTGAAATGGCAACATCAAAAATCAAGAAAGGTGATACCGTTCGGGTTATTGCCGGTGTAGATAAAGGTAAAGAAGGAAAAGTTCTGGAAGTAAAGAATGGAAAAGTAAAGGTAGAAGGCGTAAACAAGGTGAAAAAACATGTGAAGCCAAACCAGTCAAATACAAAAGGCGGAATTATTGAAGAGGAAGCAGCGTTTGATATTTCTAATGTCATGTATGTAGTGGATGGGAAGGTTACAAGGATTGGATTTAAAACCGAGGACGGAAAGGCAAAAGTCCGTTATGCAAAAGCTACCGGTGCAGTGATTGATTAATGGAGAGAGGAGGTACTTTTAGGTGAGTAGATTAAAAGAAACATACTTGAACGAGATTGTTCCGAGTATGCAGAAAAAATTTGAATATGGAAATGTAATGCAAGTACCAAAGCTCGAGAAAGTTGTGATCAATATGGGCGTTGGTGAAGCAAAGGAAAATTCAAAGGTGCTGGATACAGCGATCAGTGACCTTGAGATCATTACAGGACAGAAAGCTGTCGTTACCAGGGCTAAGAAATCTGTCGCAAACTTCAAGCTCCGTGAAGGCCAGCCGATCGGATGCAAAGTGACGCTCCGCGGGGAGAAAATGTATGAATTCGTTGATCGTCTGATCAATCTGGCGCTTCCGCGGGTTCGAGACTTCAGAGGCGTGAATCCAAACGCATTTGACGGCCGTGGCAACTATGCGCTTGGCATTAAAGAGCAGTTGATCTTCCCGGAGATCGAGTATGACAAGGTAGATAAGGTAAGAGGAATGGACGTTATCTTTGTGACAACTGCCCATACGGACGAAGAAGCACGAGAATTGTTGGCACAGTTTGGTATGCCGTTCAAGAAATAGTTAGGAGGGTTTTTCATGGCTAAAAAGTCTTTGAAGATTAAGCAGCAGCGTCCGGCAAAGTTCTCCACGAGAGAGTACAGCCGTTGTAAAATCTGTGGTCGTCCCCATGCTTACTTGAGAAAATACGGAATTTGCAGAATCTGCTTCCGTGAGTTAGCATATAAAGGTCAGATCCCGGGTGTTAAGAAAGCCAGTTGGTAAGGAGGAAAATCAAATGACAATGAGTGATCCTATTGCAGATATGCTTACAAGAATCCGTAATGCGAATACTGCGAAACATGATACCGTTGATGTTCCTGCTTCAAAAATGAAAACTGCGATCGCAGAAATTCTTTTGAAGGAAGGATACATCAAAAACTTTGAGTTGATTGATGTTGATGGATTCAAGGCAATCCACATCACATTGAAATATGGCAAGGACAAAAATGAAAAGATTATCTCTGGTTTGAAGAGGATCTCCAAACCGGGACTCCGTGTATATGCCAACGCAAATGAACTTCCGAAAGTTCTCGGCGGACTTGGCATCGCCATTGTTTCCACGAACAAGGGTGTGCTCACGGACAAAGAAGCGCGTAAAATGAATGTCGGCGGCGAAGTACTGGCGTTTGTGTGGTAGAATGTCCTGATTGCATCAGGCCATATAAAATTTACTTTGTAAATTCTTAGCAAGGAAATAATATAGGAGGTACGGCAAAATGTCACGAATTGGAAGAATGCCTATCGCGGTACCCGCAGGTGTGACTGTGGATATTGCAGAAAATAATAAGGTGACAGTAAAAGGCCCGAAGGGGACTCTTGAGAGGGTGCTGCCTTCGGAAATGACGATTGAGAAAGACGGCGAGGAGATCAAAGTTACCCGCCCGAATGACCTGAAAAAAATGAAATCACTTCATGGACTGACCAGAACGCTCATTTATAACATGATCGTTGGCGTGACCGAGGGATATACAAAAGAACTTGAGGTAAATGGCGTTGGATACAGGGCTGCGAAGCAGGGAAAGAAACTGGTATTATCTCTTGGTTATTCACATCCGGTAGAGATGGAAGATCCGGAAGGATTGGAAGTTACGGTAGATGGTCAGAACAAGATTATCGTTAAGGGAATAGATAAAGAGAAGGTTGGCCAATACGCTGCTGAGATCAGGGAGAAGAGAAAACCGGAGCCGTATAAGGGCAAAGGAATCAAGTACTCTGACGAAGTGATCCGGCGTAAAGTTGGTAAGACTGGTAAGAAATAAGAAAGGAGTAAATAAGAATGGTTAGTAAAGCAAATAGAAGCGATGTTCGCAAAAACAAACACAGAAGATTACGTAGCCGTTTGTCAGGAACTCCTGAGAGACCACGTTTGGCAGTGTTCCGCAGCAACAACCATATGTACGCACAGGTGATCGATGATGTTGCTGGAAATACGATCGTTTCTGCATCTACTCTCCAGGGTGATGTAAAGGAAGGATTGGAAAAGACGAATAATATAGATGCTGCCACAAAACTTGGCACAGTCATTGCGAAAAAAGCATTGGATAATGGCATCAATGAAGTCGTATTCGACCGCGGCGGTTATATCTATCAGGGTAAAGTAAAAGCATTAGCAGAGGCAGCAAGAGAAGCTGGTCTTCAATTCTAAGCAAGGAGGAAAACTCATGAAACGTGAAATTATTGATGCTAGTCAGTTTGAATTGGAAGATAAAGTAGTATCAATTAAACGTGTAACCAAGGTTGTAAAAGGCGGCCGTAATTTCCGTTTTACCGCTTTAGTGGTAGTCGGTGACGGCAACGGACATGTTGGTGCAGGTTTAGGAAAAGCAACGGAAATCCCGGAAGCGATCCGTAAGGGGAAAGAAGATGCGATGAAAAAACTCATTGAAGTACCGATCGATGAGAATGGAAGCATCCCGCATGATTATATCGGAAAATTCGGCAGCGCTCAGGTGCTGATGAAGAAGTCTCCGGAAGGTACTGGAATCATCGCCGGCGGCCCGGCCCGTTCCGTACTGGAGCTTGCAGGATACAAAAATATCCGTACAAAGTCTCTTGGATCACGTAATAAGCAGAACGTTGTACTTGCTACGATTGCCGGTCTGAATGAACTTAAGACGCCGGAAGAAGTTGCAAGGCTTCGCGGACTCTCCGTGGAAGAGATTTTAGGATAGGAGGTATCGGATCATGGCGAATAAATTAAGAATTACATTAGTAAAGTCTACGATTGGTGCCATTCCAAAGCATCGCAAAACGGTCGAGGCTCTGGGACTGAGGAAGCTGAACAAAACAGTTGAGATGCCTGACAACGGCGCTGTACGGGGAATGATCCAGCAAGTGAGACACTTAGTAAAGGTAGAAGAAATCTAATAGGAGGTGCCAAACCATGAATTTATCAGAGTTAAAGCCTGCAGCCGGTTCCAAACACAGCAATGCGTTCAGACGCGGCCGTGGACATGGTTCAGGAAATGGTAAAACGGCAGGCAAAGGTCACAAGGGACAGAAGGCTCGTTCCGGTGCACCGCGTCCTGGTTTCGAAGGTGGTCAGCTGCCATTGTACAGAAGACTGCCGAAGAGAGGTTTTACAAATATAAATAGTAAGGAAATTGTTGCGATCGGTCTTGACCGCCTCAACGTATTTGAGGATGGCGCGGAAGTGACAGTAGAGACCCTGATGGACAAGGGAATTATAAAAAATCCAAAGGATGGAGTTAAAATTCTTGGAAACGGAGAATTAACCAAAAAGCTTGATGTGAAAGTAAATGCCTTTAGTAAGAGTGCAGCAGAAAAGATTCAGGCAGTTGGTGGAAAAGCTGAGGTGATCTAATGCTTGAAACGATAAGAAATGCGTTTAAGACAAAAGAGATCCGTAACAAATTGTTGTTTGTATTTATGGGACTCATTGTTGTCCGTATCGGATGTAATATTCCGATCCCGGGTGTCAATACGAATGTTATCCAGGAATTTCTGAATAATAACCAGGCACTTGGCTTTTTGGATGTAATGACCGGTGGTTCTTTTACGAGAATGTCTATTTTCGCGTTGAACATTACGCCATACATTACTTCATCCATTATCATCCAGCTTCTTACGATTGCGATTCCGAAGCTTGAGGAAATGCAGAAAGACGGCGAGGATGGCAGAAAAAAACTCAATGAGTACACGAGATATTTGTCGATCGTATTGGCGATCATTGAAGGCGTAGCGATCATCATTGGATTCCGCAACCAGAATTTCTTTACCGAAGCAGGTTATACGCCGCTCATCGTGGCGGTTGTAGCGCTTACTGCGGGCTCGGCATTCCTGATGTGGCTCGGTGAGCAGATCACGGAAAAAGGAATCGGTAACGGTATTTCCGTAATCCTTTTGATCAACATTGTTGCGCGTATTCCGAGTGACCTGATCGCCCTTTACAACCAGTTTGTAGGCGGTGCGGGAAATATAACAAACGCGGTGCTCGCAGCAGCGATCATTCTTGCTATCATCATCGCGATGTTTGTATTCATCGTATGGCTTCAGGATGCGGAGAGAAAGATCCCGGTTCAGTATGCAAAGAAAATGCAGGGAAGGAAAATGTTTGGCGGGCAGTCAAGCCATATTCCGCTTAAGGTCAATACGGCCGGAGTCATTCCGGTGATCTTTGCCAGCTCCATGTTACAGCTTCCAGTTGTGATCGCCGGATTTGCCGGAGTACAGCCGGCGTCTGGTGACGGTGCGTCCCTGATGCAGAAGCTGATCAAGGTGTGTAACCAGAGCAGTTGGTGCAATGTTTCGTCCTGGGGCGAATTCAAATATTCATTGGGATTGCTTGTGTACATTGGACTTGTAATCTTCTTTGCGTATTTCTATACTTCTGTTACGTTCAATCCGCTTGAGATTGCTAACAATATGAAAAAGCAGGGTGGATTTATTCCGGGTATCCGTCCGGGAAAACCGACGACGGATTATCTGACCAATGTGCTGAACAGTATTATTTTCATCGGCGCCGTGGCAATGGTTGTCGTATGTGTACTTCCGATCATTTTTGCGGGAGTATTTGGCGCGAGTGTGTCCTTTACGGGTACGTCGCTTATCATTATTGTCGGCGTCGTGATCGAGACGTTGAAGCAGTTGGAGTCCCAGCTGTTAGTCCGCAATTACAAAGGATTTTTGGGAGAATAGGTAAAAATGGCCGGCGGTGCAGGTGGAACTTCTGCACCGGGCCGTTTTTGCGTGTGTGAAAGGAGATTATCTTATGAAAATTGTCATGTTAGGCGCTCCTGGTGCCGGAAAGGGTACACAGGCAAAGAAGATTTCTGAAAAATACGGAATTCCCCATATTTCCACCGGGGATATTTTCCGTGCTAACATTAAAGAGAACACCGAGCTTGGGCAAAAGGCAAAGACCTATATGGATCAGGGACTTTTGGTGCCGGATGAACTCGTGGTCGATCTTGTCGTAGACCGTCTGGCGCAGGATGATGCGAAAAACGGATATGTTTTGGACGGTTTTCCGCGTACGATCCCACAGGCCGAGGCACTGACGGAAGCGTTGGCGAAAATCGGGGAAAAAATGGATTATGCCATCAATGTGGAAGTACCGGATGAAAATATCATAAACAGAATGTCGGGGAGACGTGCATGCGTATCGTGCGGCGGAACATATCATATTAAATATAACCCGACAAAGGCTGAAGGTGTGTGTGATGCGTGCGGCGGCGAACTGATCCTGAGGGACGACGATAAGCCGGAGACGGTAAAACAGCGTTTGGAAGTGTATCACTCACAGACACAGCCATTGATCGATTACTACACAAAAGAGGGCATTTTACAGGAAGTTGACGGAACATTGGATTTGGAAGTCGTGTTTGACGAGATCGTAAAGCTTCTGGAAAAGTAGGAGGCTGACAATGGCTATAACAATTAAATCAGAACGTGAAATTTCGCGGATGCGCGAAGCGGGAAAGATACTGGCTGACGTGCATGATAAGCTGGAAGAGATCATCGCACCCGGCATTTCGACACTTGACATTGACCGGAAAGGGGAGGAACTGATCCGCAAGGCGGGATGTATCCCTTCGTTTCTGAATTATGAAGGTTATCCGGCTTCGATCTGTGTGTCGGTGAATGACGAGGTTGTCCACGGCATACCGACCGATTCCCGGAAGCTGCAGGAAGGCGATATTGTCAGCCTGGATGCCGGTGTGATATATGAAGGGTATCATTCCGATGCCGCCAGAACGTATGGCGTGGGAACGATCAGTGAGGAATCGAAGCGGTTGATCGAAATTACGAGGCTGAGTTTTTATGAGGGCATCAAGAATGCCTATGCGGGGAACCATCTGCACGACATATCCGCTTCCATTCAGAAATTTGTGGAAAAGAACGGGTTCTCTGTTGTCCGCGATCTCGTCGGTCACGGCGTCGGCGCCCAGTTACATGAGGAGCCGCAGATCCCGAACTATAAACCGGTGGGAAGAGGCCCGAAGCTGCGGCCGGGCATGACGCTTGCCGTTGAACCGATGGTAAATGCCGGTGACTGGAAGATTTGGATTTTAGAGGATGACTGGACCGTAGTTACACGAGATGGTTCAAATTCGGCACATTATGAAAACACGATTCTGATTACCGAGGGGGAACCGGAGATTTTATCGCTTTATTAAGTAAGAGGAGAGTTGTATATGTCAAAAGCAGATGTTATTGAAATTGAGGGAACAGTTGTTGAGAAGCTGCCAAACGCCATGTTCCAGGTTGAACTGGAAAACGGGCATAAAGTTTTGGCCCACATCAGCGGCAAGTTGAGAATGAATTTCATTCGTATCCTGCCGGGCGACAAGGTAACGCTCGAACTGTCTCCGTATGACCTTACAAAAGGGCGTATCGTTTGGAGAGATAAATAAGAACAAAATGGTACGAGGTTGGAACACAGGCGTGCAGCGGGGAGCTGGGGCGCCTGTGTTTTTAGGTGGGCGGGGATGGTAAAATGTAGTGTGCTGCCGGGATATAGAACAGGGGGAAAAATATATGATATACTTAATCGATACGGAGAATGTGGGAAATACGTGGTTGGAGGCGCTGATAACGGAAGAGGAAGGGATTACAAATGCAAAAGACGAGATTATGATAATGTATACGAACCATTCGCCAAAACTCAATTATGATGAAGTTGCTCTTCTGTTCGATCACTTTTCGGAGCATATCGTCCTGAGAAAGTGTCAGTGTGGAAAAGTGAATGCCCTGGATTTTCAGATCGTAGCGATGGTTGCGGTGCTGGCGAAAGAAAATGAGGAGGAATCCTTTACCATTGTAAGCAATGACACGGGATTTGATACGGCAATTGAGTTGTATAGGGAAGCTGGTATTCAGGTAAAGCGGAGAGCGGTGCAGAAAAAAGCAGAAGTAAGTGAAGTGGAGATTAGCGAAAATAAGAAATTATCGAATGTCCAGTTAAAGGAATTACGGAAAAAGCAGAGGGGATTTCTTACTAAGAACTGTAAGGTTCCCAAAACAATGGCAGAGCAGGTTAGAAAATGGCTGGAAAAAGGGGTTGATTGTGCGGAAAAAGGCATCAAAAAGAGCAATGCGAAGGATTTGAAATCAAATACGAAAGCGAAAAATGATGCCATCGAGGGGATAAAGAAAGAGTGGAGGCAATATTGCCAAATAAAAGTATGATATTTTATATGAACGGAAGGTCAAGCTTTGGATGGATTAGTACAGGAAAAAGAGCGTTACCTATTGACTACTCCGATAGTGTGAGATATAATGAAAACATAATCAAAGTCCACTTATGCTACAGGCTGGAAAGGGAGGATGGGTATGAGAAAGCTTACATTGAAAATATTGGGGATCATTTTCTACTGTTTCACCATAGTTCTGCTTATCCCAGGAAAAGGCGGATGTGTTCAGGCGGAAGTCAAACCGGAGTATATGCAGGATGTGCTATTGGACGCCGCACATTTTCCAGATGAACGGTTTCGGATGCAGCTGGCAAGATATGTCGATACAAACAAGGATGGTATTTTAACAGCGCAAGAACGGGAGAAAATATATTATGTGGAATTTTGCAACGGTAGCGGACTGACAAAAGGCTGGTATTTGGATATGAAGTATCAGGGGGCAGAGGGAAATGAGGTTTTATCGAAAGACAAATTTACATTGGAATTACGCTATGATTATCGGGAAGATATCTGGAATGACACTGTTCCGGAAAAGATTCTCGATGTAACAGGGATTGAATATTTCTTTAATTTAGAGGAAGTCAGAGCGATCAAATATGAAATGCTCTCCGGGTCGTTTCAAAGTAACGCTAAACTGAAAAAGATATGGGTGGGATGTACGGATCCTGCGTTTTCAAAATTTGGCCAGAAAAACTATGACAATATCCGCCAGTCTTTTCCTGTCTCGCAAATGACCTATATCCATCTGCAGAATATTTTCACGGATCAACTCAATATGGAGGAAATGCCGGACCTTCAGGTGCTCCGGGTGATCCTGCCGGACGGCAGTAACCGCCGTTTGTCGTCGTTGCGTCTCTCGAAGAATAAGAAATTGAAAGAACTGGAACTCGGACATATTCTGCCGGGGAGGCTGGATCTGCGGGGCAATCAGAAATTGAAAACTTTGAAGCTTTATTCCGGTGAAGGGAAGAACGGGCAGAGGTATGGCAGCGTGGTATATCGCGAAAGTGACGATTATGAGGACAATGGGTATTACCAGTCGTATTCGTGTTATTATTATTATCTGCCGGAAAAGGGGCAGAATTGTAAGGTGATATTTCCGAAAAAGAATCAGATCCAGACGTTTTATTATTTTACGAAGGACAAAAAGATCGATATATCCATGCTTACGAAATTGGAGGATTTTCAGACGCTAAAGACGACAAAAGCGAAAGTGAGATCTAGTTGGATCCGCCGGACGTTTACGAAGAAGAAGTGGGGGTGCGCGGTGGTGAAAAGCGGGAAGTTTGTGAGGAAGATGAAGGCGGCGAAGAGGAAGAAGATTACGGTGATATGAAAAAATCTGATCCACAATTTCTCACCAAAACTGGAAAAAAGTTCTTGCATTCTCCCCCTGTTTGTGGTATACTCGTAAATGGACTTTTGCAAAAAGAAGGCGAAGTAACGAAGGCAATGCGCCTTTTTTAGCGGGTTCGAAGATAACATGTCGATCATGTGAAAGGAGGTTATTACTGTGAAAGTCAGATCATCAGTAAAACCAATTTGCGAGAAATGCAAAATCATTAAAAGAAAGGGTCGTATCAGAGTGATCTGTGAAAACCCGAAACACAAGCAAAGACAGGGCTGAGAATATATCAGAGAGACCTAGAGGAAACTTTAGGTTCTTTTCGTGCTTATATAAGTCTTGCTTTCTGTGTTACAGACTTCTCATTCCGTCATTATGGGAAGTTGTGATATCATGGCGGTGGCAGCGCGGTGTTCTCCATGAAACAGTTTCTTCTATAATAATATAACATCATAACGATGAGGTGTATAGAGAAAGTTCATGGTTCTGATCTGCGGTGTCTGGAACGATGGCTGCGTTTCAGTCATGATTTAAAGCGGCTAACGAGTGCTCCGCCGAAACCCTTTTGCGGATTCCGCGCGGCTGCATTCCGATCGGGAAGCTATGCTCCTTCCCCGAAACTATTTATTTTTAAAATTCTAATGGAGGTGTAAAGTACACATGGCTCGTATCAGTGGTGTAGATTTACCAAGAGAAAAACGTGTAGAGATAGGTCTTACTTATATTTACGGTATCGGCGTTGCTAGTTCAAGACGTATCTTGAGCGAGGCGAACGTAGATCCTGACATTCGTTGTAAGGATTTGACCGACGATGATGTTGCGAAAATCCGTGACGTTATTGACAGAACACAGGTAGTAGAAGGTGATCTCCGCAGGGAAGTTGCCTTAAACATCAAAAGACTGCAGGAAATCGGATGCTACAGGGGAATCCGTCACAGAAAAGGACTTCCGGTTCGCGGGCAGAAGACGAAAACAAATGCCAGAACGAGAAAAGGTCCGAAACGTACCGTAGCAAATAAGAAGAAATAGGAATTCTGTGGAGTTTCAAATTAAGGAAATAATTTAGGAGGTTTTGTCAATGGCTAAGAAAGTTGCAAAAAAAGTGACAAAAAAGCGTGTCAAGAAAAATATTGACCGAGGACAAGCGCACATTCAGTCATCTTTTAATAATACAATCGTAACACTGACCGATATGCAGGGAAATGCAATATCATGGGCAAGTGCAGGCGGACTTGGATTCAGGGGTTCGAGAAAATCCACGCCGTACGCTGCACAGATGGCAGCGGAGACGGCTGCAAAAGCGGCATTGCCGCACGGCCTGAGGTCGGTAGAGGTAATGGTAAAGGGACCGGGATCCGGCAGGGAAGCTGCTATTCGTGCCATTCAGGCATGCGGGATCGAGGTAACGAGTATCCAGGACGTAACACCTGTTCCGCACAATGGATGCAGACCACCGAAACGTAGAAGAGTTTAATTGATTAGGAGGTATTATAATGGCTAGAGATATGACGCCTGTTTTGAAAAGATGTAGGTCGCTTGATTTGGATCCGGTTTATCTCGGGATTGATAAAAAATCGAAGAGAAATGCGAGAACGGGAAGAAAACTGAGCGAGTACGGCATGCAGTTGAAAGAAAAACAGAAAGCGAAGTTTATATACGGTGTACTGGAGAAGCCTTTCCGTAATTACTTTACGAAGGCTCAGAAATTGAAATATGGTACGACAGGTGAAAACCTGATGATCCTTCTTGAACTGAGACTTGACAATGTTATGTTCCGTCTCGGATATGGCAGGACGAGAAAAGAGGCTAGACAGATCGTTGACCACAAGCATGTGCTTGTAAACGGAAAGGCTGTCAATATCCCATCTTATCAGTTAAAAGCTGGTGATGTGGTCGAAATCAAGGAAAAATTCAAAGGGGCACAGCGCTATAAGGACATCCTGGAGGTGACTGGTTCGCGCATGGTTCCGGCATGGTTAGAGGCAGATCATGAATCGCTCAAGGGAACGGTAACGCAGATCCCGACGAGAGCGGAGATTGATGTGCCGGTAAATGAAGTGCTGATCGTCGAGTTGTACTCCAAGTAATCATGGTAGCCCAAAAGGAGGGTTCTAGAGTGTTTGAATTTGAAAAGCCAAGAATAGAAATTGATGAAATTTCGGAAGATAAAAAATATGGTCGTTTTGTAGTAGAACCACTTGAAAGAGGATACGGAACTACTTTGGGTAATTCTTTGAGACGAATAATGCTTTCATCCTTGCCGGGAACCGCAGTCAGTCATATAAAGATTGACGGCGTCGTTCACGAATTCAGCGCCATTCCGGGGGTAAAAGAAGATGTTACGGAGATCGTTATGAATATCAAAAGCCTGGCGATCAAAAATGACAGTTCTGACCTGAATGAGACGAAGACGATGTATATTGATGCAAGTGGTGAAGGGGTTGTTACAGCAGCAGATATTAAATGTGATCCCGATCTGGAGATCATCAACAAGGATCAGGTCATCGCGACATTGAACGGTGGAGTTGACTGTAAACTCTATATAGAAATGACCGTTGTAAACGGCCGTGGCTATGTGAGTTCGGAAAAGAACAAGAGGGAAGAAATGGCGATTGACGTCATTCCGATTGATTCCATTTTTACTCCGATCGAGCGGGTAAATATTGCAGTTGAAAACACGCGTGTCGGCCAGATCACGGATTTTGATAAGCTCACACTGGATGTATATACAAATGGGACGCTGGAGCCGGATGAGGCAGTCAGCCTGGCGGCAAAAGTCATGAGTGAACATTTGAATACATTTATTGACTTGTCAGAAAAAGCGAAGATGGCGGAGATCATTGTTGAGAAGGAAGAGGACGAAACCGTAAAGGTGCTTGAACTCAATATTGATGAGCTTGAGTTGTCCGTCCGCTCCTTTAATTGCCTGAAGAGGGCAGGGATCAATACGGTGGAAGAACTCACCAATAAGACAGCGGATGATATGATGAAAGTTCGTAATTTAGGACGCAAATCGTTAGAAGAGGTGCTGGCTAAATTAAAAGAACTGGGATTATCTTTGAAGTCGAGTGAAGAATAAGCAAGGAGGACATAGAAATGGCAGGTTATAGAAAGCTTGGAAGAACTTCCAGCCAGAGAAAAGCTCTGCTTCGTAACCAGGTGACAAATCTCCTTTATCACGGAAAAATTGTTACAACGGAAGCGAAAGCGAAAGAGATCCGCAAGATCGCTGAGCATATGATCGCGTTGGCAGTTCGTGAAAAAGATAGCTATGAGATGGTTACGGTAAAAGCGAAAGTGCCACAGAAAGATAAAGACGGAAAACGGGTAAAGGAAGTTGTGGATGGTAAGAAAGTGACTGTTTTTGATACGGTTGATAAGGAGATCAAAAAGGAAACTCCATCCAGGCTCCACGCAAGGCGTCAGATGAACAAAATGCTTTATGGCATCACGGAAGTTCCGACCGCGACAGCAGGCCGCAAAAAGGGAACAAAGAAAGTGGATGTGGCAAGCAAATTATTTGACGAGATCGCGCCGAAGTACGCAGACCGCAAGGGCGGTTATACGAGAATCATAAAGATCGGGCCTCGTAAGGGCGATGCAGCGATGGAAGTTGTGATCGAACTGGTATAATGAAAAATTGAGATAAGGAAGCGGTATGGCAGTAGGCTATGCCGCTTCATTAAAATATAAAGAGAGAGTTTTATGCAGATTCTATAGAAAGTGAATTTGAAACAACTGATCCGGAGTTAGAAGTAGAGAAAGGTGTAAGGACTTTTATTGAGTGGCTTAAATCTGGTAAAAGGGAACTTTGTATGTACATGGAAGTGCCTATTCTCGCAAAAGTATATATTATGCGAAAAGACTTAGAGAAGTAGCCGAGATGTACAATTCGCATTGAAAAAATTTGAAGACTTATGGGAACAGGGAGTTTCAGTTACAGAAGATTACAAGGAAAAACTGAAAGTGCATGATCCGAAATCGTCTCTGCCTGAGTTGGATGACAAGTCTTTTTTGAGAGATTTAGGGTTGATTAAAGAAGATGAAGGTGTTGACAAACTTACTGTTGCGGGATTGCTTTTTGTAGGAAAGGAGACAGCGATAAAACGGTTGCTGCCTCAGGCGGAAGTTATATATTTACATTATTCAATGGACAATATGGAAGAATATGATTCCCGATTGGACTTAAAACAGCCGATTATATCTGTGATTGATCGTTTGACAGAAAAGATCCAAAATGCCAATAAAATTGTAAATGTACAGGTAGGGCTGTTTCGATTGGAGATTGAGGATTTTTCGGAAAAGGTTTTTCAGGAGGCATTGTTAAATGCATTGTCACACAGAGAATATTTGAGCATGGGAGCAGTGTATGTAAAGCATTATCCGGATCGGATCGTAATCGAGAGTCCGGGTGCTTTCCCGGAGGGAGTGAATGAGAAAAATATAATTACGCACCCATCTACGCCAAGAAATAAGTTAATAGCGGAGACATTACAGCGGTTGAAGTATGTGCAAAGAACGGGGCAAGGTGTTGATATCATCTTTCGTGAGATGATTTCTTCTGGGAAACCCTATCCACAGTTTCACGTATATAATGAAGCTGTGACGCTGACTATATTTAGCAAGATAGATGATGTGAATTTTGTTAAATATATTGCTGGTGAACAAGACAAGCTGCAAAAGGTTATGACGTTGCCGGAACTAATGATATTACGGTACTTGACAGATCATAAAAGGGGGATATTGTCTGAAATTCAAGAATTGACACAGCTTCCGGTAACGGAGGTTCAGAGCAGTTGCAACAACCTTGTGCGGTACGGTTTGATTAGATTATCTGCTAAAGAGTATATGTTGACAGCTAAAGTCTATGACGCAATTAAATCAGGCGTAGAGTACACTCAAGATAACGTGATGCACTATGTAAAAGCAAAAAGTCTGATAGAGGAGTATTTGCAGTCTGCTGAATATATTACAAATCAAAAAATTCGGGAACTGTGTGGGTTTACAAGACAACAAGCGAGAGTTACGTTAGAAAAGATGAGGTCTGAAGGAATAGTGAGATTGGAAGGTAAAGGCCGTATGGCGAGGTATTATAGGAGTAAATAAGATTAATGTGTTTTCAAAACGCATTGAATATGAGATACGATATCCGCTGATTTACTACGTAAATCGCTTCTTTTTCTTTTGACCCTGGCATCATATTATAGGAGGAAAATAAAAAATGGCAAACGCAGATTAAAACAAAATGGGAATAGATGCTCGAAACGTTTCCCTTAAAGCGCTTCCCTTTGACAAAGTAGCTGTTCATGACGAGCGTTTGAAGCGTCAGGTACTGTTTTTGATACGGTAGATAAAGAGATCAAAAAGGGAACAAAGAAAGTGGATGTGGCAAGCAAATTGTTCGACGAGATCGCGCCGAAGTACGCAGACCGCAAAGGCGGTTATACGAGGATCATCAAGATCGGGCCTCGTAAGGGCGATGCAGCGATGGAAGTCGTGATCGAACTGGTATAATAAAAAAGTGAGATAAGAAAGCGGTATGGCAGTCAGCTGTGCCGCTTTTTGAATGCCTTTTTCTGTATCCGCATTCCCGAAATAGAATATTATGAAGTGAGAACATGAAAAAGGATTGTTTAGGATGGAACGTAGAATATCTCTGGAACCGGAGGCGGCGGAAGTCTCGGCGGCCAATTCAAAACCGCCGCTGATCTTCCAGCTTCCGCCGTGGAAAGGGCGGCAGGTACTGGAAGAGGCACAGAGCACGCCTGTGTGCATGTATCCGGCTGACGTAAGGAAAATCGCAGTAAATACAGGCAAATGGGGAGAGATCCCGGTCTATATCATCTGCCCAGAACAGATTTCATCCCCCGACAATGTCATTTTCTATATTCACGGCGCGGGCTGGGTATTTGGAAGTTTCCACACTCACGAAAAATTGGTAAGGGAACTGGCGGCCAGGACGAATTCGGCCGTGGTATTTCCAGAATACAGCCGTTCACCCGAGGTGCGGTATCCGGTGGCGATCGAACAATGCTACGATGTATTATGCAGGCTTCCCGGTTTATTGGAGGAAGAGGGCATTCAAATGGATCCGTGCACGTTTACCGTGGCCGGCGATAGTGTGGGAGGAAATATGACGATCGCCATGACGCTCATGGCAAAAGAACGGGGAGAGCCGTATATTCAAAAACAGCTCTTATATTATCCTGTTACGAATGCCTGTTTTTGCAGCGGTTCCTACCGCCAGTTTGCCAAAGGATACTATCTCTACCGGGAAGGGATGATGTGGTTTTGGGATCAGTATACGAGGTCGGCGCGTGATCGGAATGAGATTACGGCTTCTCCCCTCCGGGCGGATGTAGAACAGCTGCGGGGACTTCCGGAGGCGATGATCTTAAATGGAGAGGCGGATGTCCTGCGGGATGAGGGGGAAGCGTATGCCAGAAAGCTGCGGGAAGCCGGAGTGGATGTGACGGCGGTGAGATTCCAGGGGATGATACATGATTTTGTCATGTTGAATGCGCTGGATCAGACAAAGGCATGCCGCGCCGCTATGGATCTTTCTGTCGCATGGATCAATCGGAAAAATATGTGTCCGGGCGACTGTTGGTAAGGGAAAAAATCTGAGGGAAATATTTTGGGGAATTTTTAGGGAATAATTTTGCTCTGTGGATAATGGGCTGTTGATAATTTATTGCTGTAAATTGCCATTTGTATGAAAGCATGATATAATACTTAAGGAAAGTATCAGATTCAGAGCAGTCAAAAAAGAACAGCT
>CAJTZN010000048.1 GCA_910584065.1 uncultured Eubacterium sp. | reverse complement strand
GATGAAAAGAGTCAGAAAAATCAAGGCTCGGGAGTTTCCGAGATCGCTCTTATTGTTTGGGAGGTGGATCCGCTGCATGAGGGGGAGGAGTTTTGCGGCAGCGCTGTCCGTGTCGCAGGGAGTTTTAGCCCCCCGTTTTTTCCCTTTATCCGGTTTTGCTTTTTTATGTTTGATCTGGCTGACGTAGTTGTCTCTGTCAGACTGCCACAGACGGTTGAAAAAATCGTAAAAAGTACCGACGCCGGGAGTGTCGCCGGCAGGGAAACCACTGAGGATGGCGTACAACGGGGTTATTTTAAGCATCCTGCACCATTCGGTAATGGAATCTGCTTTCAGTACGATTGAGAGAAGATAGGAACGGAGCAGGCAGGAAGGGAAACGTGTGGCGGGTTTGCCGAGCAGTGAATAAAACTCCTGCATGATGGTATCTGTTTCAGAGAGATCAAGATACCAGAATTTCACAATGACACCCCATGTTTGTTTAGGGACAGCGAAGGGATCCGGGAATAAATCAAGGAACCTGGACACGAAGGTGTCCTGGTAGGCGGCATGGCCGCCATAATTAACAGGTAACATAAAAATCGCCTCCAATCAAAAATGATAACCGGCTGCGCCGGAATGAAAAGTGCTTTTTTATTAAGAGGCGCGAAGCGCCGCATTTTTTGACTGGTTTGTCAAGTACTTTTGGCAAAAAAGTGGGGGAATTTTTATAAAACTGGATTTGAAAGCCGCAGAAAATAGGGGCTGGAGAATCCGAGAGACTATACATAAAAACAGGAGGAATCTTAATGTCTGATCACAAAAAAGAAAGGAACAAACAACTTGATCTTTTAAGGGTTTTAGCCACTTTCGCCGTCATAAAATTACATAGCGGAACCTGGAACTTTACCGACAAAATCGTTCAATATATGTGCGGTTTTGCCGTCCCTATTTTCTTTATGATATCAGGTGCGTTAATCTTAGGACGTTCCGATCAAATATCAAAAAAATACGTTTTCACACGCAGTTTTCGCCTACTTAGACTTATTTTTATGTGGAGTCTTTTACTTCTCATTCCCATATGTATTATAAATAGGACCATTCCCAATCTTGTCACATTTTTTACCAGCTCTTTTTTCCAGCAAAAACCACTTTGGCAATTCTGGTATTTATGGCCATTACTATTCCTTACGCTCTGCTCTCCGCTTATTTGGAGGATCTTTCAAAATAAGCGCGTTACCAAAATTTATATAGCAGTTTTGTTTTTTATTAACTGTACGATTTCTTTAATCTGCATATATGCAGGTATTGTCGGCAGGGAAAATCCAGAATCACTCGTACCACAATCCATGCGTATGTATAGCCATTTGTTATATTTTTCTTTAGGCGGTATTCTTTTCCGGTACTGTCAGTTTGACCTCATTAAAAGCTGCATTCAAAAACATAGCCGTTTTATTCTCTCAGTAATGCTATTCTTTTCGATAGGAATTGCTATGGTACAATACTGCATTTGTTATGTCACCCATGTAACTTCACAAGAGTATTGCTATTCAAATCCAATCATCATTTTATATAACATTTTGTTGTTTGAATGCATTTTCAATTTAAAGACTTACAAAATACTTGAAAATAAGCTTTTCCATGCATTATGTCTCGATTCTTTAGGGATATATATCATGCATCCATATCTCAGTTCTGTTCTACGAAGATTAGGAGTATGGACAGCGGATCACTGCGTATTTAATTTTGTCATTTTGTGTTTATTCTCCCTGCTCGTGGTCGAAATAATGAGAAGAATCCCCTTCATCCGGGGTACAATAAAACTATAAAAATAAAACAGATAACGAAAGCGGGTAAACTTATGAAAAAAGCACTGATCGTCACGCGGGTAAGCGGATTCGTCCCGCAGTTTGAAATGAATAACGTAAAAATCCTGCAGCATTTTGGCTACGAAGTTCACTATGCTGCTAATTTTGATACCGTCGTTTACGGCCCGGATAACAGCCGTCTGGACGGCACCGGGATCGTCTGCCACCACATCCCGTTCTGCCGCTCTCCCTTTTCTCCAGCCGTCCGCTCATCCTACCGGACCTTAAAACAACTCATGCTCGACGAGTCCTTTGACCTGATCCACTGCCACATGCCGATGACCGGCGTGATCACAAGGATTGCGGCACAATCCGTGAGGCGGAAAAAAAAGCGGCACGTCCCTGTCCTTTACACCACCCACGGCTTCCACTTTTACACCGGAGCTCCCTTACAAAACTGGCTGTACTACCTCCCCGAGCGCTGGCTGGCGCGCTGTACCGACTGCCTCATCACCATCAATGAAGAAGACTACCAGCGGGCCTGCACGTTCCCCGTACGCGGGCGGGTGGAAAAAATATCCGGCGTCGGCATTGAGTTACCCGCCGAAAAAAGCGCCCCTTCTGATCCTGCCACAGACGGGGAACGACAAACGATCCGCCACAGGATTCGGCAGGAATTCGGGTTCCGCGACACGGATTTTGTACTGGTCAGCGTCGGAGAACTCAACGCCAACAAAAACCACATCCAGATACTGCGGATGCTCGCCGCCTGCCGCGATCCCGCCCTCAAATACATCATTTGCGGCACCGGGAACTTAATGGAAGAATTAAAACAATTTGCAGCCGAACAGGATCTGGACGCACAGGTCGCATTCGCCGGCTATCGCTCCGACGTCGAACAGATCCTCACCGCCTCCGATCTGTTCCTGTTCCCCTCGCTGCGCGAAGGCCTGTCTGTGGCCGTCATGGAGGCGATGCGGGCAGGGCTGCCCGTCGTGGCAAAACAGATCCGCGGAAATGTAGACCTGATCGAAAACGAGAAAGGCGGCGTCCTCGTAGAAAAGGGTGAAACCGCTGAGTATGCTGAGGCCATCCGATACATCCGGGAACACGGAGAACTCGCGCGGGAGATGGGACAATGGAATCGGGAACGCATCCGACTATTCTCAACGGAGCGGACGACCGAACAGATGAGAAATATCTACCAAAAGACGATTCTGCCGGAAAGAACTTGAAAATCAGTCGGCACTGGTATATAATCTATTTAGATTTCTTTGGAGGCTTAAAACAAATAATGGACAAGATTCTGACGATTTCCATCGCGGCATACCACGTGGAAGATTATCTGGCACAATGCCTGGAATCCTTTTTGGTTCCGGATGCCGAAAACCGGCTGGAAGTACTGATCATCAACGACGGCTCTGGAGAAGGCGTCAATGATATTGCCAAGACATATGAACAAACATATCCCGGCATATTCCGGCTGATCGACAAGGAAAACGGCGGTCACGGTTCTACCGTAAACCGGGGCATTGAAGAAGCCCGCGGGAAATATTTCAAAACCGTAGACGGCGATGACTGGGTAAGAAAGAACGGCTTTCACGAACTCCTCTGCTTTTTGGAACAGACAGACGCCGACCTCGTCGTGACGGACTACCAGTGCTTTGACGATAAAAGCGGTCAGATCGACGAAACGCCGCACTACGAATTCAGCGAAAAAGAGTACAGGTACGTCTATGACTGGGAAGCAGTCAGCCAGCACGTGTACATCAATATGCACGCTGCCACATTCCGCACGGGCATTTTGAAAAATATGGGCCGGAAACTCGATGAACATTGTTTCTATGTCGATGCCGAATACATTTTGTATCCGGTACCGTGGCTCCAGACAATAGTTTTTTTAGAAGAGCCCGTCTACATGTACCGCCTGGGAATGACGACCCAGAGCATGGATATCCGGAACATGCAGAAAAACTGCGGCCACCACGAAAAAGTACTCTCCCATCTGCTCGACTTTTACCGGGAATGCCGGCATGACATATCGCCTGCCAGACGTTCCTACATCGCAGGGGGGATCGCGCGCATCCTCGTGAGCCAGATCAAAATTTACCTGAGCTTTCCACCCGGTGCCGCCTATAAGGAAAAAATACGCAGCCTGGATCAGAAAATAAAAAAAGAATATCCCGAAGTGTATCACAGCGTGGCAAACCGGGCCGTCAAAATGCTCAGGACCAGCAGATACCATCTCTACCGGGCAGCATCGGCTGCCTGCCGGAACGCTTATCACTGTAACGACTGATTATCAGCTTTTGTACGGAAAAGACGGATACTGCTGACATGGCGGCATCTGTCCACTTAGCAGAAATGAGGTAATATGAATTTATTTATTGCAAGAATACAAGGATTTATCAAATACAAAGATTTAATGGGGCAGCTCGTCAGCCGCGACCTGAAATTAAAATACCGGCGCAGCGTGCTCGGCTATTTGTGGAGCATACTGAACCCGCTGTTTATCATGATAATCATGGCGATCGTATTTTCCCATATGTTTAAACGCGGCAATATTCCGAATTATCCAATCTATCTCATGAGCGGCCAGGTCATCTTTAACTTTATGAACCTGTCCACCAAATCGGCGATCCAGTCGATCAACGCCAGCGCATCCCTGCTGAAGAAAACATACTTGCCCAAATATGTGTTTACGGTTTCCAAGATCACGAGCGGACTCGTGGACTGCATTTTTTCTCTCGGCGCGCTTCTGATCGTCATGATCTTTACCGGCGGGACATTTTCCTGGCATCTGCTTTTATTTCCCATCGTCCTCGCGCAGGAATTTGTATTTAATTTAGGACTGGGAATGTTTCTGGCGGCGACAAACGTATTTTTCCGGGATAT
Source organism: uncultured Eubacterium sp. (assembly GCA_910584065.1). Taxonomy (GTDB): domain Bacteria; phylum Bacillota; class Clostridia; order Lachnospirales; family Lachnospiraceae; genus Eubacterium_F. Next base: position 21,061 of record CAJTZN010000048.1, on the reverse strand, counting down.
CCAGTATATTTACAACGCGATCACCACGGCGTGGCTCTATCTGACGCCGATGTTTTACCCGATCGAATTTCTGCCCGATCCCCTGCGCTATATCGTCGTGCACTGCAACCCGATGTACGCCTATGTCACGCAGCTGCGCTGCTTGACTTTATACAACACGCTGCCCGACCTCAGTATGGTCATTTACGGAACGGTAGACGCCATTTTGATCCTTCTGATCGGCGTCTGGGTATTTACGAAAACCCAGAATAAATTTATCCTGTACATTTGATGGAGGTAAAAAACGTGAATGATATAGCGATCGACGTAAAAAATGTGACGATCCGGTTTAATCTGGCATCGGAAAAAATAGATAACCTGAAGGAATATTTCGTCAAACTGGTCAAACGTGAACTGCTGTTTCAGGAATTTTTAGCTGTCAAAAACGCCTCCTTCCAGGTGAAAAAAGGAGAGGCCTGGGCGCTCGTCGGAAGCAACGGCTCCGGCAAGTCCACATTACTGAAAGCCATCTGCGGCATCCTCAAACCATACGAAGGCGAAGTCGTCGTCAACGGCACGATCTCGCCCCTGCTGGAACTGGGTGCCGGCTTTGATATGAACCTGACGGCAAGGGAGAATATATTCCTGAACGGAACCGTTCTCGGACACTCGAAAAAATATATGGAAGAACACTTCGACGAGATCGTCGCTTTTGCCGAACTCGAACAATTTCTGGATTCCCCGGTCAAAAATTTCTCCTCCGGTATGCGGGCAAGACTCGGCTTCGCTGTCGCCACCATCGTCAAACCGGACATACTCATCGTCGATGAAATACTTGCCGTCGGTGACTACGCCTTTCAGCAAAAATGCCTGAAGCGCATGGATGAAATGATGAGCGGCGGCACGACGCTTCTCTTCGTTTCCCACTCGATCGACCAGGTGCGCAAATTGTGTAACCACGCAGTCTGGATCAATCAGGGCGTCATACAAAAATGCGGCGAAGTAAACGAAGTATGCGACGCCTATATGGAAACAATGACGAAAAAATAAGGTTATGTACGCGCACACCCAAATCTGTCTGCGCAAAATGGAGGCAATCATGATTCTGCAAAATATGATCTTTCCCAAAGAGGGAATATGTGAAGAAAATGATCTGTATTATCACGTAACATCCGGTTCGGCCCGCTTAGAACAGGGAGAACTGGTTTTAGAACCCGATACCGTGATCCGCTTTCTGACATACTTCAATTCCTTTTCCGGCGGGAAATGGTACGAATATACACAAGTACGCAAGGGAAACGCCGTGCTGCATGTAAACAAAAAGTGTCATGTTTCGCTATACCGCACAAAAATGAATGGCAACGAGCTCATCCATGAGCTGGTGTGCGAAGCATTCGAACCCCAGCGGAGACACAGTACATTTTTCATGCCGTTTACGCTGGACGATCCTGCATGGACCTACTATCTCACGGTAAAAACAGTGCGTCAGACCCGTATTTCCGGCGGTTATTACGAAACGCCCGCCGCCGCGGAAAACCTGGTCAATCTTGCCATCGGGATCTGCACCTACCGCCGCGAGCCGTTCGTACAAAAAACATTACAGACGCTCCGTACATGGATCCTCGACAATCCCAAATCTGCCCTGTACGGCCACGTCCATGTATACGTATCCGATAACGGAAACACACTCCCGCTCGACGAACTGAACGGGGCCTACATCCATGTGGTCTACAATAAAAATGCCGGCGGTTCCGGCGGATTCGGCCGCTGCATGCTCGAAGCGCTCCGTGCGCAGAACATGTATCATTTCACGCATATCCTGCTGATGGATGACGACATCATTCTGGAACCGGAAACGATTTTCCGCACCTATATGTTTCTTTCCTTGTTACAGAAAAAGTATAAGAAATTTTTGCTCGGCGGAAGTCTGCTTCGCCTGGATGTGCCCTATATCCAAAATGAAAATGGAGCGAATTGGAGAAATGGAGTATTTGATACATTCAAGTCCGGATACGATCTGCGAAAAGAAAAATATGTCGTTGTCAATGAAAACCGGCTTCCTTTTGATTATAACGGCTGGTGGTACTGTTGTATCCCCATGGGAAAAGATTTTAGGAGATCGTTCCCTCTTCCGTTTTTTATCCACATTGATGACGTAGAATATTCGCTGCGCTTCCATACCAACATCATTACATTAAATAGCATCTCCGTCTGGCATAGCGGCTTTTTTAACCGCCGGATTTCGTCGATGGAATATTATGAGATGCGGAACGGACTGATCTGCGACGCGATCCATCATCCTGAATACTCAAAAAAGGACATCAAAAACCGGATCTGCCACCAATTGATCGCAAAACTGCTGAAATTCAGATACGAAGACCAAAAACTGATCCTCCGCGGAGTCGAGGATTTCTGCAAGGGGGTAAATTTTTTAAAGGAACAGGATCCGGTACAGATCCACGGCGAGATCATGGAGATGGGATACCGACAGGAAGACGTGTCGTCCCTCTTAGAGGAATGCAACGTTGACACATATTATAAAAAACCGACCGAGGAGGAACTTTATACACCGCAGTCATTCTCCACAATACAGAAACTCACGCTAAACGGTTGGCTTCTTCCCGGAAAGAAAGGGTGTATCCCCATCGCAATGGGAGCACACCCGAAATTTTGGTATCGCTGCAAAAAAGCCCTTTTATTTGACCCGGACTCGAACAAGGGGTTCCCGGTCAGAAAACGTTATCCACAACTCTTTATCACACTGGCGCGCTGTATGAAAGCACGCCGTCTGATCGATCAAAATTATGATCGCGTCGTGGACGATTTTCAAAAACATGCGCACGAACTGACTACAAAAGAATTTTGGGGGAAATATTTAGGGCGTACCTCCTAACCCCTCTACCTCCCATCCAGCATCATAAACAGCAGCCCAAACGTCCCCGGCCCGCAATTCGTGGAAATGGCAGGGGAGGCTTTCTGATGGATCACATTCTTAAATGACACCTTATTTCTGACCTGCTCTTCTATCTCCGTCAGCTCTTCTTTCGTCAGGCCGGCATGAGTGATAAACAGGGTGTTCGTATCAATTTCCCGCGCTGTCCGCAGCGTGGAGGTAATGTATTTCTTCCACACATGATTCCTCGTTCCCATCCGGATCGCGCCTACTTTCATGCCGCTGTTTTTCAACGTAAGTACCGGATGGAGCAGAAATGCTTTGCAGACTGTATTGATTTTGGAAGAAAGTCTGCCCGAACGCACCAGATATTCTGTGCGGTCTACAATAAAGCTTGTATTCACGCACTGTTTCATCCCATTCATTTTTGCCACGAGCAGATCTGCCGTCATGCCCGCCGCCGCATACTCCGCAGCACGGAGCACCATAAGTCCCATGCCGCTCGAAAGATGTCCGGAATCTACCACCATAACATTGTCAAACGTCTTGGAGGCCTCCAACGCATTGGCGTACCCCTTGCTGACCTTTTGTGCCATTGTGATATGGATGATCCGCTGCGCCCCCGAAAGCTGATCCGCAAAAAAGTCTTCATAATCCGCCACCGCAGGCTCTTCCGACCGTACCTTTTTCCCCCGCTCGCCGATGTACGACAAAACGCCGTCCGTCTCTGCCTCCACGCCGTCTAAAAACTCTCCGCCCTCTGTGATGATCCGGTAGGGCATGACGGCAATCTGGTATTTCTCCACAAGATGCCTTGGAAGGTCACATACACTGTCTGTGGAAATCATTACTGCCGTTTTCTTTTTGTGTTCCAGAACAGGCGTTTCTGTAATGCCGGCCGAACTTGCTGCATTCATAATATGCACGAGTTCTCCCGGAAGATGCCGTAACAGTTCCGTTTCCAACTGTATGCCGCTGACCGGTTTTAACAGATAGCCGTCAAATCCTTCTTTCCGGTAAAGCGCCTGATTTTCCCCGCCCGCATTTGCCGTGAGGATTACGATGGGAATACTCTGATTCAGGCCTCCAGTCTGCGTCCGTATGGCATGCAGACACTCTATGCCGTCCATTTCAGGCATAAGATGATCCATCAGGATAACATCATAACGGTTTTGAAGTGTTTTCTTCAGGCACTCCGCACCGCTCGCAGCAGTTTCAACCTGCACCTTTGTACCCCGCAGCAGCTTCTCCTCCACCATCAGATTTGTTTCATTGTCATCTACAATGAGAATATGCGCCTTCGGCGCTTCAAAACTCTGTTTATAATGCTCCCTTGCATTCGTCGCATGACGCGCTTCCAGATCGAGCTCGCCAATCTCATCCTCACTGACGATTTCCTGCGGCAGCGTGACGACGAACGTTGATCCCTTCGTATATACGCTATTGACCGCGATCTCGCCGCCCATAAGCCCGACCAGCTGTTTTACAATGGAAAGCCCCAGTCCGGTTCCTTCAATATAACGGTTTTTCTCCTCATCGACCCTCTTAAAAGCGCTGAACAGATGAGGAATGCTTTCCTTGCGCATTCCCATACCGGTATCCGTCACGGAATAGGAAACCTGTGCAAGTCCCTGTTCCACCGTCTTACACTGGATCGACAGCGTCACGGAACCCTCCTGCGTATATTTGACCGCATTATTCAGCAAATTGATCAAAATCTGCTTGATCCGCACCTCATCGCCAAAAAGCTGTGCAGGCATCGCCTGGTCCACATCAATATGAAAGGCAAGGCCTTTATCTTTGGCGCGTATCCAGATCATGTTCACGATGTCGGAGAGCATGGCGCCCACATCATAGGTAACCGGCACAATATCCATCCGACCGGATTCTATCTTGGACATATCCAATATGTCGTTGATCAGCGTGAGCAGCATCTTTCCGGCTCCCTGAATACTTTTGGCATCGGCTGCCACTTCCTCTGACACATCTTCGCGCAAAATCATCTCATTGAGTCCGATGATCGTATTGATCGGCGTCCGTATTTCATGGCTCATGCTTGAAAAGAACCGGTTCTGTGATCGGTTCAATTCCTCAATCTCCTTCTTCTGTTTTTGTGCAATCTCATTCTCAGACCGGTAAATCGCATTCTGGAACAAAATCATGCTGCAGGTCAGGCCCGCGACGACGATCAGCGAGATCAGGGAGTCCGCATATACCATCTCAAGCGTATTCTGACCGATCATCGACGGATAACGATAGGCGGCATAATAACATGCCAAAACGATCACAAAACTGCTTATCAAAAAGACATACCTGATCTTCCCCTGAACGACAAGGCACACATACATCACCCCGAGCAAAAACCAGATTGGCGCGCCGCCATGGATTCCGCCCGCCGTCACAAAATTAAAAGGCGCTAAAAAGTAGATGATGATAGCGGCAATGATAACCGCTCCGGTATGTATTTTATGATAATGAATGGCATACCAGGCAATCCCCGCAAAAATCAAAAATGCGATGCACAATGTAATAACATTTATCCTGCTTTTTTCTGAAATGGCACTGACCGCGATCCCGGCTGCCAGCCCGGCCAGCCCGATCGATACGAAAAGCCGAAACCGCCGCTCCTGCAGTTCCAACGTCTGGTCCCATACTACCCGAAACATTTTCCTAGGATTCATCTGTCCCACCGCCTTCCATACCTTGAATCAATACCTGCATTTTCTCCGCTGCCTTCCCAAATTCAAATTCGTCAACATCTTCTCTTATGCCACGCAGAAGTTCCTCCACCGGCTTCCCCTCATACACCATACCGCTCATTTCCGCAATCAGGGTCTCTGCCCGGTCAGCCTCAAACGTGTCAAAACAGTCCTTTAACGCATTCAGCCGCTGAAGAAATTCCTCTGCGCCTATGTGCGCACCGTTCCCATTCCCCGCAGGTTCCGGGCTGTCACTGTCTGGATCCGGTGTCTCCGACATCTCAAGGGCTGTCTCCCGGTACGCGGTAAGAAGTTCTTCATGATGTGCGCCGATATAGGCCATGTCCTGATTCTTTGCCGCCTCTTCCGCCTTTCTGGCAGATTCGGATAAAGAATCCGCCCCTATCATCTTCGCTGTACTTTTCAGCGCATGTACCATGATCCGGTAATTCTCCAGATCTTCCTTCTTCCAGAACGCATCGATTGCCTGCTCCTTCTGCGGCGCATCCTGTGCAAATTTTTCCAGAAGTTCCCTGTAAAACTCCTTATCGCCGCGGCAGTACTGCAGTCCGGCAGATATGTTGATCCCAAACTTCTCAAGCCGGCGGAATATATCCTCTTCTGTCTGGATCTCCACATTTCTTTCTGCGGCGGCAGCTGCCTCCCGCTCTCCGGGGTATTTCCCCGCCGTACCGACATCCTGTCCATCCTGCGCATACCGGTCATGATCATACTGGCCCCCATCATGCCGGTCCTGATCGACAAATACAATGGCAGATTTGGGCAGCACTTTCTTTAAAACCCTCTCCAGCTCCAGATCTTCGATCGGCTTGGAAACAAATTCGTCAAAACCTTCCCGTAAAAACATCTCCCTTGCGCTGCTGACCGCATTCGCCGTGAACGCGATGACCGTAAGTGCCTCTCCTTCCTCCGTCATTTTCCGAAGCCGTTTTAACGTTTCCACACCGTCCATTTCCGGCATCATGTGGTCAAGAAAAATGAGGTCAAACTTTTCATTTTCACAAAGTTCAAGCGCTTTCATACCGCTCTCCGCCGTTTTTACCTGCATCTGGTAATCCCGTAATATCCCTTCTGCAACTAAAAGATTCATCGGTTCATCATCGACCACCAAGGCCCGGACTCCCGGACAAACCATACATTCTCTCTCAAACCCGTCCGCGCCCTTTACCGACCCGGCATTTAGCATGCTGATCACTGACAGGCAGCAGAACGGCTTTCGGATCTGTTTGATGTGGCTTCCCTCTGGCAGGACCAGGCCGTCATCTGCGATTACCACGATCTCCATCTTTTTATCCAATCGTTCAAAATATTCCTCGTCTTCCTCATATTCTTCTCTGCCGATAAACAGATGAGTCAGCTGGTACACAGAAACCAGCTTCTCCAGCTCTTCCAGGTTGAATACCCGGTGGAGCACAAGATCCAGTCCGCGTACCATATGGGTGATCGTCTCATTGTAATAGCTGCGCACCTCAGGAACCGTATATTTCTCCGGTCTTAAATAACAGCCCAGACAGAGGCTTTCCCGGTTGGTGACTGACATGCAGGGCGAAGCATCGGCAACTTTCTGCGGAATACTGACAGACACTGTCGTACCGTCTTCTTTTGAACTTTCGATCTGCAGAAACCCTTCCATCGCAGTTGTCATGCCGCAAACGATCGGTATCCCAAGCCCCAGCCCTCCGGCCCGGCGGTTCCTCCCGCCGTTCAACTGGTAAAACCGTTCCTTGATCTTCGATAGATTTTCTTCATCGATCCCAATCCCCGTATCGCTCACCCGGATACACAGATTGATGCCATACTCTTTCGGCAGCGCATGAATCCTTACATATACTCCGCCTTTCTTCGTAAATTTCATTGCATTATCCACCAGGTGTTTGATGATCTTTTTAATCTTCCTCCTATCGCCAACTAAAAGGGAGGGGATCCCGGCGTCAATATCAAAAATCAATTCCGCTGCCTTTTCCCGCTCCTGCATACGGTTTCCCGTAACAATATCATTTATGATCGAAGAGATCATATAGTTATCTTCCGTTACCTTTATTCTCCCCGTATCGATTTCTGTATAATCCAGAATATCCTCGATCTGGCTGAAGAGTCTGTGCCCCGCCATCTGCACTGACCGGATATTCTTTCTTTTTTCACTCTCCTCTTCCATTTTCAGCATGACCGCCGTAAGACCGGTAACCACATTGATCGGCGTACGGAGTTCATGGGAAACATTCGTCAGAAAGTCCTCTGTCCTGCGATTTGTCTCCTCTAACGCAGCAACGATGTCATTTGTATTTTTCCGCTCCTGTTTCCGTCTGCGGATAATGATTTTTGCCAGCCGTCCCGCCATATAGACAAGCATCAGATGCAGCAGCGTCCTCGTGATCATAAGGGATGTAAATTCCAAGGAATGACCCGCAATAAATACAAAATCATAGCATATTGTGAAAAAATATGCTGCCATACAGAGATTGATAATGCTGTACATCTCCGTGGAAATATACATAATGATAACCACGATCATAACAGGCGCCAGATCATAGATACTGGTATCATGGATGCCATAAAAGAAAAAAGCCAGCATCGTCAAAATAACATACACCCACTGTCTGACTGTTTCTGCAAGTTTCCCTGAAACATGAAGCACCCAGCTCGCCACAAGCCCTACCAAAAGCAGCATCACTGCCTCCATATCCCATCCAAGCAGTATTGACTCGCCTGTGAGCACAATCGTAAAAATGGTATAACACAGCAATATAATAAGATGTGTAACCCTCTGGTTTTCCTGCTCGTACATCACTTCTCCCCCTGCTTTTCCCTCATCTGGTATCCGGTGTCTTCCTCGATCATTTGCAGCATAATGTCCGCAAACACAGGGTCAAACTGCGTGCCCTTCCCCTTCTCCATCTCTTCCCGGACAATCTCCTGCGCAAGCACATCCCGGTAACTCCTTCTCGAACTCATGGCATCGTAGGCATCTGCCACAGCGATGATCCTTGCTTCCTGCGGAATGTCCTGACCCGCTATGCCATCCGGGTATCCCCTGCCGTCATATCGTTCGTGATGCCAGCGGGCCCCGACCGTAAGCTGCGGAAACTCCGTAATATTTTGCAGAATCTTTGCCCCCATGACCGAGTGGTTCTTGATCACCCCGTATTCCTCATCCGTCAGTTTTGCCGGCTTATTGATAATGGAATCCGAGATTCCGATCTTACCCACGTCGTGCAGCAGCCCCATCATATAAATATCATTCTGCATTTTGGGCGCGAACCCTGCCCGTTTGGCGATCTCTCCGGAATACTCCGCCACTCTGGTGGAGTGCCCGTTCGTATAAGTGTCCTTTGCATCAATGGCGCCCGAGAGCGCTGTCACGATCTGCATGGATATGCGCTCGATTCTCTCCCGCTGCCGCAAAACCTCCTGCGTCTTTTTATCTACCTCATGGGATAAGTCCGTCTGAAGCCGGAACAGATCGATCGTATGCCTTACCCGCAAAAGAAGCACTTCCGGAACAAACGGCTTTTTTATAAAATCCTTTGCACCGGCTTCCAACCCTCTCGTTTCCGTATTGCTGTCATCGTCTGCAGTAAGGAAGATCACGGGAATATCCGCCATCTCCTGATCCGACCGAATGGCTGCCAGTGTTTCAAATCCATCCATCCCCGGCATATGTACATCCAAAAGTATCAGATCCGGTCGGTTACCATGCAGGAACGCCAGTGCATCCTCCCCCGATTTCAAACAACTTACCCGCATCTGCTCCGCACTTAAAATACGGCTTGCCATTCGTAAATTTGATGTATCGTCATCAACCACCAATATCCAATCGCTCATTGTGTTCCCCCTTTTTTCTCACGATCTTTCGCATAAAAGTTTCCCTTTCAAAATACGATACAGGCATCCCTGATGTACTGTGCCGTTCCCTACGTTACGTTACATTTTAAAATTCCGTATATTCTGTTCTAGTATATCCGCTGTTGATTTTAAGTCTGCCGCAGACTGTTTTACTTCCCTAAACCGCTGCGACACATTCGTAATGACTCCGCCCGTCTCCTTTGTACTTGTCACGTTGTTTTCTGCAATGCCGGATAAGCCCTCGATCGTACCTATCATTTCTTTTCTCGCCTTTTCCAGTTCGTGTGTCCTGCTCTCTATGCTTCTTATACTTTGAATGGATGTATGTATTTCTCCCATGACTTTACCGACAGACTCTTCCGTACTTACAATATACTGGTTCTGTTTGCCGATCACAGACTGCATTTCCTGCATTGCTTCCACCACATGTCCTGCATTGGCGATCAGCGTATTTACGATCTGGTCGATGCTTGTGCTGGCATCGTTCGACTGCTCTGCCAGTTTCTGGATCTCATCTGCCACAACAGCAAATCCCCTTCCCGCTTCCCCGGCTCTTGCCGCCTCGATACTCGCATTCAGCGAAAGAAGATTTGTCTGTTCCGCGATCTCAGAAATAAACCCTGCCGCCTGGCGGATCGTCTTTGCCGAATCATTGGTCTGTTCGGTCAGCTCCGCGATCATATCGACCGCCCTTCCCACTTCCTCGCTGCTGCTCTTCAGCTCCTCAATAGTAGTATTGGTCCTATCGCTTGCTAAAAGCATATTGTCCGCGCTTTCATTTAATACAGCCGCCTCACTGCCGGTTTCAATGATCAGGTTTCCCATATGCATAATATTTTCCGATGCATCCCTGGTATCCTCCGCCTGTGAAACCGCCCCTGCCGTAATGGTATCTACCGACTTCATCACATGATCCATACTGGCTACGGTCTGATGGGATGTCTGCTCCAGCGTATCAGAAGCATCTATCAATTGATTCGTACTGTCACTGATCCCCCCGATGATATTCCGCAGATCCGACTGGAGCTTGCCGATCGCCCTCGTCAGGCCGCCCACCTCATCCTTGCGTCTCATATGTTTCTCATCCAGCCGCACATTCAGGTTTCCCGTCGCCAATTCCTCGACACAGGAAATCTCTTTGTTCATTGCCTTCGATATGGAATTTGCCACCAGACCGGCGCTGACCATTCCCACCAATGCAATGAGCACAACAATAACGATCATGTAAAACACAATGCTTAGAACGCTTTTTACCGTTTCATTTTTATTTACGCCTGCAAAAACCATGCCGACCGGCTCCCCATTTTGGAATACAGGCACGTAATATCCATAATACATGACACCATTCACAGACACATTTTTGCTAAAATATTCCTGCCCGTTCCTAAGAACTTCTTCTTCGATTTTAGCCCCCGCCGGACTTCCCAGAATACGGTTTCCATCCCCATCTTTCACCGATGTCATGATTCTTTTCGTTCCATAGAAAAACGTAACTTCCATTCCGGATTCTTCCTTGATCGTATCCAGCAGTTTCTCCGACCGGGAAATATTATACCCGCCTTTCCATGTATCCCCATTGGCAGCCACCGTATAAGAACCGGAATTCTGATCATAGGCCGCCAGTGTCGCAGACGCCGTTCCCCGCAGGGAATTTTCCACCTGATGGATCATGGAAGTTCTCAGGGACGTTGCCGCCAGGATCACGATGATCATTCCGAGAATACTGATTGGCAGCAATGCACATAATAATATTTTTTTGCGGATCGTCAGTTTCATTGCATTTTCCTCCTTTTCGTCACTCGACAACAACAACATTTTCATAATACCAGTCAATTTTACCGGTAATTGCCGCATCATCCAGTGTTGCCCCCGCGTTTCCGATCACTTCGCCTGTGTTTGTTTTCAGTTCCCCATCAAACACATTACTGCTTCCGTTTAAAATCGCTTCCGTTTCCTCTGTAACTTTTTCCTGCGTTCCCTCGGCACAAAACGAAGCCAGCTCCGTGATTCCCACCAGCCCTTCCTTCATGCCTCCGTAATAATTGGAGCCGTCCCACGTTCCCCCCATTACAGAATCTACCGCCGCCGTATAATAGGCGCTCCAGTTCCAGATCACACTGCATAAACACGCTTCCGGAACTTCCTTGCTCATATCTGAATTGTATCCGATTCCATATACCCCGTATTCCTGCGCCAGCGTCATGGGATACGGCGTATCACAGTGCTGTGCCATCACGTCACATCCCATATCCAGCAGCGTCTTCGCTGCCTCTTTCTCCTTTTTCGGATCATACCAGCTATTGGTAACTTTCACGTAAATCTTCGCATCCGGATTGACAGATGCCACTCCGATGGCAAACGCGTCAATGCCGCCCGTCACCTCTGAACTGCTGGTGTCCATCGCTGCCACATACCCGATTTTATTACTTGTCGTGTTCATCCCTGCCACAATCCCGCTCAAATACCTCGGCTGATAGATCCGGCCGAAATAATTATTGAAATTCGTGCCATTCGACATATTTCCTGTCCCATGGGAAAAATACACATCCGGATATTTTTCAGCCATTTTTGCCGTAGTCTTCATATATCCCCAACTCGTACTGAAAATCATTTTACAGCCATCGGAAATACATTCCTCAATGGCAGCCTCCGTCCCCTTCGTATCTGAATCATCTACTATTTTACGCTCGATCTGGTCATCCGACAAACCCAGATTGCTCTGCATGCCCAAGATTCCAAGATCATGTGTGTAGGAATATCCGCTTCCCTCCGACGGATCGGAAATGTACAAAACTCCCACTTTCATATCTTCTCTGCGAATGGATTTCGATGTATCTGTTTCTGTCTGGACAGTATCTGCCGGTACTGACGACTCATAACCATCGTTTGTCACATAATCATCCGGCTCGCCGGAACTTTCTCCGCAGCCAGTCAGGCAGCCGGCTGTAAGCAGACCTGCCGCTAAAAATACTATGATTCGTCTCTTTGCTCTCATTCTTCTTTTCATTCTCCTTTACTTTTTTGTACTAAGACTATTCCTTTATTTTACTATAGATTTTTGTATTTAACAATACATTTGGCAGGAACGTCAATTTTCTGGCAGGAACGTCAACAATTTTTTAAAGAGAAGGTATTAACAGATTAGAAATCTAAAGATTACTTTAGCAGATAATAAGATACTGAAAATGCATTCTGTTCCGATAATGTTTCAGCGGCAGGGGCAGACACCAGGCTGCCTTTATGCTTCTAAGGAGTTCGGATTTAACAGGAAGTCATATAATCCAATATGCACAATACCATCCTCGTCCGTCCACGGCTTTGCGTGGGTTTTGGATATAATAATCTTCTTAAAGAAATCTTTCGTGTTCTTTAACGGCCTTAACTCGGTTGTCATTCTGTCAGGATCGCTGACGGACAGGGCGGACTGAATATAATACCTTTTTGAGCCCATATTTACAACAAAGTCAATCTCGCACTGCTTTCTTGTCTTTTTTCCCTCATTGCTTTCTGCAACTTCGACAACACCGACATCCACAGAATATCCCCGGCAAATCAGTTCATTATAAATGATATTTTCCATTATGTGAGTTTCTTCCTGCTGCCTGAAATTAAGCCTTGCGTTGCGGAGTCCTATATCCGTGCAATAATATTTCAGGGGATACTCAAAATACTTTTTTCCTCTTACATCATATCTTTTCGCTTCGCTGAACAGAAACGACTCAATCAGATATTCCAGGTATTTTGCGATTGTACTTGTGGATACCTTGATATTTTTTACCGTGCCCAAAGTATCGGCAATCTTCTTTGCATTTGTAAGGGAGCCTATCGTGGAACATAAATCGTCTGTAAGTTCAGCCAACACTTCGGGAAGCTTCACCATATACCGCTCACTAATGTCTTTGAAATAGACTTCTGAAAACAGATTCCTCAGATATTTAACCTTTTCCTCGTCATGCCTGAAAGATATGAGCTGCGGCATTCCCCCATAAAGAGCATAATTCTCATAGGCTTCCGATTTATCCCCGCCGACAAAATCGTAATATTCTATAAACGACAGCGGAAACACCTGAACCTGATCGCCTCTGCCTCTAAATGCTGTCATCACATCCTGAGAGAGCATCTTGGAATTGCTTCCGGTAACATAGATATCCACATTACGGAGACGCATTAACCCGTTCAAAACATTATAGAGCTTAATATCTTCCGGATTTTCAAGTTCTTTCTTTGTAATGGCATACTGCACCTCATCAATAAGGATATAATACATTTCCCTGTTCACGATTTTTGAACGAATAAATTTTGAAAGTTCATCAGGATTACGATACTGCTCACAGATATCATCATCCAGCGCTATGGATATAATCTGCTCTTCTTTAATGCCGCTTTCGATAAGATAATCACGGAACAAATAAAACAGCAGGTAACTTTTGCCGCACCGTCTGATTCCGGTAATAACCTTAATCAGGCCATTTTCTTTTTTATCAATCAGCCTGCTTAAATAGGCGTCTCTATTGATGAGTTTTTCCACCATATTCCCCTCCAAATTAAAACTTGCTGCACTTTCACATCATATTTTAACTATATTATATTGTATCTTTTCCAAAAGTCAATATCAAAATTAAAACTTAGCGGTATTTTTCCATAGCCGCCACAGTTTTTACGCATCCACAAAAGCTATGCAGTCTACCTTAGCAGGAACGTCAATTTTCTGGCAGGAACGTCAACAGATATTTTTTAGTAGCGTATCCCTTTATACCATGATATAATTAGATTGAATTTTATATGAAATGAAGGGGGAAACAGTTTGAAGATCGCTTTAGTAGATGATGAACCGGAGTATTTGGATGAGATGTCAAAACTTGTCCGCGATTTTTGCATACAGCACTGCTGTCAGATTGAAACCGTCCCATTCCTAAACGGGAAGGATTTTCTTGAAGCATTTGAAAATGGCGGCTTTTCTGCCAATAGCAGTTTCTCTGCCGTTTTTATGGACATTTACATGGATGGCATGGACGGTGTTACCGCCGCGATGAAAATGCGGGGCATGGACAACAGGTGTGTCCTTGTGTTCCTGACCTCCAGCATGGACTTCATGCCGGAGGCCTTTTCCTGCCACGCATTTGAATACATCACCAAGCCGCTCTCCCCGCAGCGCATCTTCCAGGTCCTCACGGACATTCTGGACGTGGTTCCGCCGCTGCAAAAATACATAGAGGTGGTCAGCGACAGAAAAACGGTCCGGGTATTCCTTGACGAAATCACCTCTGTCATCACGGACGCACATTATCTTGACATCGCCCTGAGCGGCGGGGAAACGCTGCACTGCCGCTTGACCATGCCGGAATTTGTGGAGCTTACCGGCGGGGATTCCCGTTTTCTTCCGGTCAACAAAGGCATCACCGTAAACGCCGAATACATCCTTGAGTTTGAAAACAACTGCTGCGTCATGGAAAATGGCGCGAAATTCCCGATCCGTGTACGGAGCCGCCTGCAGATCGAGCAGGCAGCGAAGGATTACCATTTCGGGAAAATACGGGAGCGTCAGGCACACTTTGCCAGACGTACTGCGGCGGACGGCATCAAGAAAGGGGACGGAACATGGATATGACCAGATGGTTATCGGCGCTGCTGCATTTTTTGGTACTTCTGCCTTCGGCGGCATCCTGCTATTATACAATGAAAAACCAGATGAAGTACACGCTGCGCAGGACGGCCGCACTATGCATGGCTGTCCTTCTCCCATACGCTTTTCTTTGCTCCGCCTTGTGTGCCCTGCTGCGGATCGATGTAAATATCATTCTCCTGCCGTCCCTCCTCCTGCTCTTTTTCCCATACCGCTGCACTGTGACGGCAAGTCTGCCAAAGTGCCTTGCCGTCTATGTGGGTGTCTGTGCCGTCCAAACCTTTCCGGCGCAGTTCGCCTATGCCTTTGACGCTTTCCTGCACCCGTCGTCAGGCGCGGCAGACTTCTCCGTAGAAGCGGCTTTTTTCCAGCTTGTACTTTCCTGCGTGGTTGCCGCCGCTTTTGCATGGCCTGCCTGCGGGCTTTTTTTCCAGATAATCGACTGTTTGGACATCCCAAAAATATGGTACTTTACCATCCTATTGTCCTCGGTCTTCCTGATCTTCAATGTAGTGGCTGTCCCCCAGTCCTACCAGACGATCCATACAGGGCGTATGTATTTCCTTTTCCTTCTGATGGAGGGATGCATGCTAGCAATCCTCACAGCAATCTATTTGCTTTTTTACCTGGGTACAACCGTTATACTGGAGCACGCAGAACTGAAGGAACATACCCATCTTCTTGAAATGCAGTCCCGCCAGTACCGGGCATTGCAGGATCACATGCGCCAGACCGCCGGACTGCGCCATGATTTCCGCCACTCTGTGCGCCTGCTTACATCGCTTGCGGAAAAAGGTGACATCGGCAGCATCCGGACACATCTCGCCGGATACGAAGCCCGCCTCGCGGAGAACACTCCCGTAAACTACTGCGCCAATGCCGCACTGAATGCACTGTTTGGCTATTACTACGAAATGGCTGTTTGTGCGGGCATCGACACGGACTGGCACATTGAGCTTCCGGAACCGCTGCCCACTACCGAGCTTGACATGGTTTCCCTGTTCGGGAATCTGATGGAAAACGCCATCGACGGGTGCCGCACCGTGCCGGAGGACAAACGGTATTTCTGCCTGACCACGGAGATCCGCCATGGCAACAGGCTGTATATCGTTTCCACCAACAACTTTGACGGCAGGGTGCGGAAAGGGAAGGACAGCTACCGCTCCACAAAGCACAGCGGGAATGGGATTGGGCTTACTGCTATTGCAGCGGCAGCGGAAAAGTACGGCGGCTCGGCACAGGCTTCGCACAGCGGTACGGAATTCTTTGTCGATGTGATGCTGAAAATATGAAGGTGACAAATTACGGAAAATTTTCATTCATAAGAATCTCCTTGCCCTTTCCTGTCGGCTATTTCACACTCCTGTCTTTCTGTTCCTCTGCGACATACTCAAAAAAATCAAAGTCCGCATAATGCTGGTGCTTTACCCGGTCAGCACATGTCATCCCCACCATTGTTCCGGTAAATTCCCCATATTGGCTGTACTCATCCGAAAACCTCGCTGCTCCTGCCAGCCTTCAAAAATGCTGTTTCCACGATGCGGTTAAATCCGCTGTCACCTTTGGCATTTTCTACCAAACACTGATCTTATCTGCGAATCAGATTTCCTCTCGATCAAACATAAAACAAGACACCTGCCATCTGACATACTATACTTTCACTAATTCAATGCCCTCTTTTTTTCCGAGATTGCGGCTATACTTTTTACTGACCGGATTATTCCAGTGTTCATGAACGCCCAGATTTGATACTTTTTTTCCGTCGCCGTTTTTGTATACATTTCCGGATGGTGCTTTCTTTGCCAGCGCCGCCTCGTGCAGATAATTCTCTACCGTGGCATTGTTGTTCAGGCTGTCGTTATGATTCGTCACTACCGGCTCATTCATCAGAAAATCAGCTCCGACAGAATCGATCGCCACCGGATCCTGTGAAACAAAAATACTGGATGTATAATACCCATTGAAAGGACTCTGTTCCCATTTCGCGTTGCTGCCTGTAATATCATCCCCCTCGGATGGAGCACAAATAAGGGCATCTAACATATACAGGACAGTCTTGTTTCCCAGTTCATCATTTGCCATCAGATCAACCAGCGGACTATAAACCCCCATCGCATCCATAGTAAGAAACTGATGAAGATTCGCCCCCTCCGGCGGACGCATTTCATTCCCATTGATAAAAGAACCAAAATGATTTTTTCCGCAGAGGGTAATTCCGTAACTATGCCCCTTCAGATTGGCAAAATTGATGACATACTCTGCGTTTGTCACGCAGGTTGGCAGGTAATTCACTGCACCGCGGAAGGAATATGACCAGTGAATCGGTTTTTTCTTGTCTGCCGCCCCATTATTTCTCCCTACAAAGTGAACACCTTTCAATTCTCCTTTGGTGCACATTTCAACCATATAAGTAGGAAAAATACGGGATACATCATAAACGGTAATATCCGAGGGCGCCACGCCTGCGTCTTTTACAAGGGAAGTCAGCAGTACCTTTAGCAGAACCGGATTGGTATAACTCATGTTTGTCTTTCCGCTGTCATCATCATCAAATACTCCGGAGCCGTTGATGTTCGCTTTAATAGCTATCTTCTCACCCTTTATATACTTTTTATTTTCCTTTCCCCGTCTCTTATTTTGCGCCTGAAATAATTTCTCCCAGCCTGTTTTCGCCTTTTTTGCACCACCCAGAGAGGCAATACTATTCTGAAACATCTTTGTAATGACTTTTTCATCAAAATGACCTGTCTGCCACCAGTATCCTTTTCCATTCCATTGAACCGATTGGGGATTATGACTCCAGACAACCCGCCCCGGTTTTGCCCCTACGCCTTTACCATATGGTTTATGTTTTGGATAAACCTGTTTATTGTTCTTTACTGTAACTGCTGCCTTTAATTCTTTTGTTTTCTTTTTTTGTCCCTGCCAGTAGGCAACTTTACAGGTTACTACTGTTTTTCCCCGTTCCAAACCAGTTATGATTCCTTTTTTTACTTTGGCAATCTTTTTATTTTTACTGCTCCACAAAACTTTTGCCCCTGCTGGTTTATTTTTTACCGTGATTTTCCCAGTCATTCCTTCTTTCACTGAGATACTGGCTTTACTAAGGGATATGCTGCCAGAACTGCCTGCCGCCTGTACATTCAAACCGTTTACAAACGAAACGATGATGGCAAATGCCATAATAACTGTTTCCAACCGATGTATCATCATGTTCTGTTTCATCTTCCGCCTCCTTATTTTTATTCCTTTCATATAGTTTTCCTGCCAGTCTGATACTCTTTCTCGAAATAATTTCCAGTCTTTTTTGCTTATGTCCATGATTTTAAACCTCCTCAGTCTCATGTTAGTCTCAACAAACAGTGTCAAAAATGAGACTGACTTGAGACTGTACTCATACAAGTCAACCACAAATGCCGATTTTATCGCTTTTCTGCCATATTATGTAGTCTCGCCAAGTCTCAAATCTCATGAGACTTGGTTGAGACTAACTCCAGAATACTCTTGGATTACACCGGATTCACACATTTCCAATATTATTTCTTCGACTTATTTGTTTCACTCTTGAGCTAATTTGAGCTTCAGTTCAAGAAGAAAAACCTTTGTTTATCAGCATTTTCTTCTTTCATCTTGGACTAAAATATAATTACTCGAACTAATTTAGCTCAAAAGCTATTTTTTCTCTTTTCATAGCTTGAATAAAATAATGCACTTTCTATCCGTTAATCTCCCAGTGTCCACTGTAACCACTTCCGACATATGATACATTAGACATTTTTTTGATTTTTCGTTTTACTGTTGCAATTCCAATTTCTAATTCCTTGGCCATATCTGCCGTTGATACTTGCGGATTTTCCTTTATCATTTTGATGATTTTTTCTTGAGTATCATCTTGGGTATCACCTTGAGTATCATCTTGGGTATCACCATGAATTTTCTCTTTGTTTGCATGTGTTGCATAATTAGAACCATAATTCAAATTATACAAAATCAATGTAAAATCATCATTATCTGCCTCAAAGACCGGCATCTTGGTTTCATCAAATTCTACTTGTCCCTCATAATCTGCCAATATCTTCTTAAATCCACTACCTCTACGCTCCATATATTTTAAATGGCTGAATATATCAGCTAATATCGGATTCCTCCGCTTTGACGGGATTTTCAACAAATCTTTTCCCTCTAGAGATATCCCACTTACCATTCCGCCAGGTGAATATATTTCAATTCTATCATCAAACATATCTATATGGACTTCACTACCTATCTCCATATAGTTTCTATGAATCAATGCATTTACTACACCTTCAAGCACTGCTCTATCCGGATAATCAGGCATTTCAATTCTTCCGTCACCAACCTTACGCCATGCTTTCTTGGAATTATTTCTCACAAAATCAGTTCCCGCCTGCAACAATGTGACAAGACTGCCAGTATATTCCTTATCATCAAGCGCATCCACTATTCCTGAGGCTTTAGTAAGTCCATTCCATCTTGTACAAAACAATCTGGAATGACGTACCGGTGATTCATCTGCCAGAAGTGCTCCAGCATTCGTTAGATTTCCTTTTTCATCAATCAGTCCAAAAGATTCATAATCTGTATCTTCAAATGTATTCCCCGTTCTCTGTTTATATACTGATTTTAATTTTGTAAAGGACATATTATCAAAATCATATCTTGATTTCAGACTATCGTAGCTTTCGCCGCTGCCACGAAGCACCAATTCTCTTAGCTGTGAAGGAGTTGCCGGAACACTTTCATTTCCTATACGCATAAATGCAATGAGTTGTCCATCACCATCATAATAGTATGGTGTCTGCTGCCCTTTCATAACTTCCACAATAACAAAAATCTTTTCGCAATCTTTTTCAAAATACAACTTAAACTCCGGTATTGGATTCAAATGTGTTTTTATTGCTTCGCTAATTTTCTCTGCATCACCTTCAGCATCTACAAGCCCCACCAAATCATTATCATTCGACACGCCAAATATCAACTTGCCACCAAAACAATTGGCAAATGCACTGATACTCTTGCACCAGCTTTTAGGTTTCTTCTCTTCAAGTGCAAGTTTTTTATCGTAATCTGTGGCTTCACCGATTAGTTGCTTTATGTCCATAAATATCACTTCCTTTACATAATGACTCCATTTAAAATTTCATGAATTATTCACATACTATTTAATGTACTTGTCTCTTTGAATTTGCCAAAAAAGTCTTTTATGAAAATGGTCCTTTATAGGCTTCTTCATCCAAAAATCCAAGTATTATTTTGATTTTTTCTTTATCTTTCGGAATCACTATTTTTTTATCTTTTACATCAATATCTACTCCAACAAGCTTCGCACGAGATTTAATCTCTTTTGCCGAATAATTGTCCAAAACTTGAGAATCATTAATCATAGCAATTTTTCTTCTTATCCAAGTATTAGCCATTCTTTTAAACGCTTCTGAATTATCAAGTGCTAATTTCGAACTTGTCGTAAAGGATTCAACCTCACTATCTGTTGCGGAACGATAGCATTCACTTAAATCAAATATCTGTCTAGCATAATAAAATGTCGAAAATTGCAACTCTTTATCAGTATAATAACAATCAACTCCATCTGCGATACTAATTCCAAATCTTTTTTCCTGAAAAAAAGTATTATTCTCAAAAATCAAATTACACCATTTGGTTGAAATATATTGTTCTTTTCTAAATCTTTGAAAAACTACATTGAATTTTTCTGTTTCTCCATCTTCTGTCCTCTCTCCAACCAATATTGCTTTTATTTCTGGAAATGTATCATTATCTTTTTTGAAACTCGGCATTCCCAATGGATCTCTTATTACATCTTTTATTTCGTCAGACAACTGATAGTTTTCAATTTTTAATATTTCATCTTCGTTCGGTTTATAACTGCCATCAAATATTATCTGTGTTTTTTCTGCAACTAATTCATCTAATGATGCAAGGGCTAAAACCCCTTGTCAAAAACTTCTATTTTGCCAGTAAATT